>DATKCF010000029.1:0-2542 GCA_035513345.1 Longimicrobiales bacterium | reverse complement strand
ACGTTCTACGTGAATCCCGTGACGTGCCAGCCGGCGGCGCTGCGGAGCCTGATCACCGACATCTGGACGATGAGGGATGGATCGTGGCAGCTCCGCATCCGCCATTCCGCGCCGGCACCGGCGGCGGGCGCCGGCATTGCGAGCCAGTACAGCGTCGTTCCGCAGCTCCCGCCGACGCTGGACGTCAAGGGAGAGCTGTCGTATCTGGCGACGGCGGGCAACGCCTCGACTCGCACGTTCGGGCTGGCGACCGACGTGGCGCGTCAGTCCGGACCGTGGAGCACCCGGGCGCGCGCCGCGCTCCTCACCACCGAAGCGGATTCGGTGACACGGGCGCGGGCGTTCACGGCCACCGTGCGGCAGGCCATCAGGCTGACCGAGCGCCTCGAGGTGTTCGGCCGGGCCGACTACGCACGCGATCGGTTCGCGGGAATCGAGAACCGCGCGACTTTCGAGGTCGGCAGCGCCGTCCCCGTTCCCCTGCCGCCGAGGCACACGCTGACCGTCGATACCGGAGTCGGCTTCACCGCCGAGCAGCGACTCGACGCCGACGATCTTCGATTCGCGGTCGCCACCGGCACCTTCGCGTATGCCTGGACGATTGCGCCGGGCGCCGAGCTCCGCGACGACCTGGCGATCACCGCCGACCTGCAGTCCGGAACGAACTGGCGGGCGACGAACGGCGTCGCCCTCAGCGTCGTGCTGACACGGCTGCTCTCGATCAAGGCCTCGCACTCGGTCGAGTATCGCCACTTCCCGGTTCCGGGCTTCGGGCGCACCGACACCCGGAGCGCCGTGGCCCTGGTCTTCGCCGTGCAGCAGCGGCCGGCATCCCCTTGAGGCTCTCCTGCTGTGCGGCGCGGGGCCGGCCACGCGCGTGGCCGGCCCAGGGGCAGTCGCCCGGGCCAGGCTCACGGGCGCCACTTCAGCCAGATGTCGAACAGGACGCCATCGCCGTCCTTCCAGGTGATGCGCCCCATCTGGCGGAACTCGTTGCCGAATCGGTCTCTCCGCCCGATGTTCCTGTAGGCCGTGCCAATCGCCACGACGTCGGCGTCGGCCAGCGGCTGCAGCTCCTCCGGTTCCGAGATGCCGTTGTGGTTGAGATCCCGCCACAGCAGCAGCTTCGCGAATGCCGCGTCGCGCGCATCGATCTGCCCATCCGGGACGCTCCGGCCGTACGACGGCGATTCGAGGTATTTCAGCGCCTCGAACCCGTTACTGGTCGTGCCCTCGGACCTGTCCGCGCGCGCGGGTGTGTGGTTCCCGAACAGCTCGGACCCGTCGTCGATCCGTCCGTTGCCGTTTCGGTCCATCGCCAGGAACGCGTCGTCCGATCCGGCCCGCGTCCAGGAGACGAGCTCGGGCGTCCCGTCGGCGTTCAGATCGAACCAGACGCCGTCGTCCACGCTCGTCAGCCGGTACCCGTCGCGGGCGGCGTCGATGATGATCGGGCTGCCCGGCGTGTAGGCGCACTCGAAGCCGTTCCAGGAGTAGTCGCCCCCGAGAAGGCTGCACTCGTACGCCGGATCGGACGAAACCGGTGATTTCACGTCCGCGAAGCTCACGGTATTCCCGGTCGGCCACCATCCGCCACAACAGGTCGGGTTCGGGATCGTGCCTGATGCGAAGTGTGTGCCGTTGGTCTGCCAGCGGCGGTAGGCGGGGACCATGATTTGCCGCCTGGCACTCGCGTAGAGCAGGCCCGTGCGCCACAGGCTGGAGTCCGCGACGCCGGGAACGGACGCGTCCACGGCCACGATGAACTGGCCGCAGACATCGACCACGCCGTGGGTCTCCACGATGTATTCGAGCCAGTTGAACATGCCGAACTGGTGGCTGTTGTTGCGGTTCTGCACCGTGCCGCAGCCCGGAAACGCGGCGTAGGAGTCCTCCGCGGCTGCCCCGGCCGGCAGGCCGGCGAGCAGACACACGAAGCACGGGATCGTCATCATGCGATTCATACGGCACCTCTTACGATGAGAAGGGTTGATTACTCGGGTTCGAGAAACCGCGCCAGAGCGTTCCTGGGAACGCTGATCGACGTGTCGCGCTTGGTCGATTCGACGAACATGATCAGCGCGGCCGCCCCCTCGGGGTTCAACGCCTCGAGCACGCGGTCACGCGCGTCAAGTGTTCGGCGGCGGCATTCGAGATTCAGCTCCCGCAGCCTGGCGTCGAGCACGGCCGTGTCCGTTCTGGCAAGCGAGGAATGAAGCTTCAGCCCGCGCTCCAGACAGGCCTTGTCGATTTTCTGGATCGCGTCGGCCTCCCGTAACAGCATCGCCGCCTCGTCTTTCGAAACCACGTGGTAGACGACCGACGGAAGCTCGCGCGAACCGCCGGCGATCACGCGGAAGGCGAAGCCCCATGCACTCCACTGCGGAATCAGCTCAGGGTTCTTTCCGCCGTCGATGCGAAGGATCTCGGGCGGTGTGGAGTCTCCACTCGGGGCTTGCGCGGGAACGGCGCCCGAACCAAGCGCCACGATTGCGACGACGAGGACCCATCGGCTCACGATTCGCCTCCTTCCTGTGATGCA
>DATKCF010000028.1:0-3500 GCA_035513345.1 Longimicrobiales bacterium | reverse complement strand
GGTGTCGCAGGACGAGCGCAGAATCCTCATCCCGACGTCGTTCCGGACGGACTACATCGGAGCGCTCCGCAGGCTGACGCGCCAGGACGAGCCCGAGGTGCTGATCCGGGCACTCGACCGCGCGCAGGATTTTACCGCCCGAATCGATTTTTCCGACTTCGATCAGGCACGCGAGACCATGGAGGCGTGCGGCGCGTTCGAGGAGGATGAGAGTGCGAGGCTCAGGATGCCGCTGGCTTGAACAACGGAAAATGCGGGAAGGCGGGAAACGGGAAGCGGCGTCGGGACGGCGGGAACAGCGGGAACGGCGGGAAGGCGGGTTGAGCGCTTCTACCAGGCCGCATCGCTTCGAGGCACACCTTGGATGTCAGGAATTGACAATTGCTGTTATTCCGAGTTATCATGGCAGGAAACGGAAGAGTACCTGAACGTGGAGACCCCCATGAACGTGAGCCTGACACCAGAACTCGAGTCTTTTGTGACCAGTAAGGTGGGCAGTGGGCTGTATGGGTCTCAGAGCGAGGTAATTCGGCAGGGACTACGCTTGCTGATGGAGCGCGACCGGATGATGGAGGCCCGTCTCCAGGACCTTCGGACCGAAGTGGCGGAGGGACTCGAGCAGGCGCGGCGGGGTGAGCTCATTCCGGGCGAGGAGGTCCGGGAGCGGATCAGACGGAGGAGCCGGGAACTGCGCGAGTGAGCGCCTGGTTCCTCACCCCCAAGGCCGCCGAGGGCATCGAGAGAATCTGGGAGTACATCGCTGAAGGCAGCGGCGTCCGCCGGGCTGACAAGGTGGTAGACGACATCTTCACGGCGATCGAGAATCTCTCCGACATGCCAGGCATGGGCCACGCCAGGGAGGACCTTGCGGACGAAAACCTCCTTGCTTGGCCGGTGCACTCCTACCTGGTCGTGTACCGCGATCGGCGGCCGCTCGAGGTTGTTCACGTTGTGAGCGGATACCGCGATCTGTTCGAGCTCTTCGCCAACATGGGCGCGTGAATCGTATCACGGGGGGAACTGGCAGGGACGTTCAATTGCGTGCGTGTCAGCGGGTCCGCGCGGTGCGAGCACGGTTGCCGCAGGAACGTCGTCCCAACCTGACTCAGAGTCGTCCCACCTGGCTATGGATGCGCGGTGACTGGCTCATTAGATTCGGTTGTGCCCGAGTCCGGCACCTGCTATGTTAATTGTAACCACTGAGGAGTGCTTGACATGTCCGAAGCGAAGCGTCCGAAGTCGTCGCGGGACAAGGTCAGGGCTCACCGGGAACGGCTGCGGCGGCAGGGGCTACGGCCGATTCAGCTCTGGGTGCCCGACGTGCGCTCCCCGGCTTTCAAGGCCGAGGCCCACCGACAGTCTCTGGTTATTGCACAAAGCGCACAGGACAAGGAAGACCAGGATTTCGTCGATGCCGTTTCAGATCGAGACGATTGATGAAACGTGGCGATCTCTGGACGGTGGCTGGCGGTGCGGACTACGCTGGCAAGCCGCGTCCGGCGGTCATTGTACAGGACGACGAATTCGACGCGACACCGTCTATCACAATCTGCATTCTCACCACGAACCCGGCCGAAGCGCCACTGATGCGCCTGCCAATCAAGCCAAATGATCGGAACGGCTTACTGGCAGCGAGCAGCTTGATGGTGGACAAGCTCACGACGGTGCCGAGGAGCAAACTCGGCATGCGAATCGGACGTCTCGATGACGAAGACATGGTGCGTCTGAATCAAGCGATGGTCGTGTTTCTCGGGCTCGCGCGATCTGCCCGGTCCCAGGGCTCCGATAACTGACGAAAGCTACATGCCAACCGACGTGGGTTTCGCGGCGACGAAGATTGTGGCTTCCGCGACGTCGCCACACTTCCTCGTACTTATGGTCCTGGCCGCAGGCACTGCCTGCCTGTGGCGCGAGCGGACCGCCCGGGCTGGCAGGGTAGTGGTGGCCAGCGGCGTCGCACTGCTGCTGCTCATGAGCTGGGCGCCGTTCTCTGACCGGGTGCTGCGTCAGCACGAGCTCCGATACCCAGCGGTCGTGGATACGTCGGCACTGCCGGACTCCGCATGGATCCTGGTGCTCGGCGGCGGCGCGGTCCCGGATCCGAGGCTGCCGGTCACCGCCTGGCTCACCGAGGCGTCGCTCGCACGCCTGGTCGAAGGGATCCGATTGCACCGGGCCGTGCCCGGCAGCCGGCTGGTCGTTTCCGGTGCCGCGATCGACGATTCGGTCTCGACCGCCGAAGCCATGGCGAGAACTGCCGTGGCCCTGGGTGTCGACCTCGCGGCCATCGTCGTGGAGGCACGGCCGCGCAACACGGCCGAGGAGGCGGACCGCATGGCCGAGCGCGCCGGAGGACGGCCGGTGGTGCTGGTCACGTCAGCGTCGCATATGCCACGGGCAATGATGATCTTCGAGCGGCGCGGGCTGCGGGTGATCCCGGCGCCGACGAACTACCTGGCGCCGGCGCGTGATGCATCGCTGCGGCGGATGGTTCCGTCGGCGAGTAATGCGCGGAAGGTTGAGGGGGCGGTATATGAGTGGTTGGCGCGGCTGCGCGTACTTTAGAGGCGGGACGGCGGGAAACGGGAAACGGCGTCGGGACGGCGGGAACTGCGGGAACGGCGGGAACGGCGGGAACGGCGAGAACTGCGCGTGAAGCGTGAATCGTGAATCGTATCACCGGGGGACTGGCCGGGAGGTTCCATGGCGTGCGTGTCGGCGGGCCCGCTGACACGAAGGCGGGCCACTTCACGGTCGGCGAAACCAGGTACGCTTCACGTTTCACGCTTCACGAGCCGTTGCCTTTTTCTCACGCGGCCAAAACCGGTCCCACCTGGCTATGGATGCGCCGCGCCGGCCGCAATAGATTGGAAGCATGGATAACGAGACGCGGGTGGCATTCGCCGAGCTGCGAACCGACATGCAGGCAGGTTTCGCCGAGGCACGCGCGGAGTCGCAGGCGTCGTTCGCGCGGATCGATCGTTGGTTCGAGCTGAGTCAGCAGCAGTTCCAGGAGCACCGCGCCGAGTTCCTCGAGCTGCGTGAAGACGTCCGGGAGCTGAGCGGGCGTGTCAATGCCATGAACGGGCGGATCGATCGGCTCGAGCAGCGCGCGGAACGGGTGGAAGCAATGCTGGCCGCGTTCATCGAAGAAACGCGCGAACGCTTCATCGGCGTCGACGAGCAGTTCCGCACGCTGACCGCGCGGTTGCAGCGGTTCGAGCAGCGGATCGAGGACCGGATCGACGCGATGTCGCGTGAGATATCGCTGCTTCGCGAGCAGACGCAGCAGGTCGACGCACGCACGCGCGGTGTCGAGATCGGTGTCGATGACCTGAATGCGCGCCTCGACACGTTCGCTGACGACATGCGGCAGCGCTTCCGGCTGGTCAATGAACGGCTGGCTGTCTGAACGGAGGCTATCACACTCTGCATTCTCACCACGAACCCAGCGGAAACCCCGGCGGGACGGCGGGAACCGGGAAGCGGCGTCGGGAATG
>DATKCF010000027.1:0-9561 GCA_035513345.1 Longimicrobiales bacterium | reverse complement strand
GGCTTCGGAGGCTTCGGAGGCTTCGAGGTCTTCGATGCAGGCGCGACCGCGGCGGCTTCGCGACGTGACCGTTTCTTCATCGCGCGCAGCGCCTTGCGTTTCCTTGCCGCCCGTTCCCAGGTCTGCTTTCTTTTCGCCATGGTCCATGTACTCCAGCTTCGTGAGGAACGGCTCGCACGGCCGGTGGCGCCGTCATGTGCAAGCTACCTGCCGGCCGACGGTCATGCCACTGCCGGATGTAGCGCGATCGCGGCACGCGGAAGATGGAGAACTGGACCCCAGACAGCGATGACCCGTCGAATCACGATCCTGTCGTTGGCGCTCCTGACGGGCTGCGGCCGTGCCGATGCGCCCGACACGGCACAACCGGACGATACGCCGCCCCGCCTGCGCCTGATTGAGGATCTGCGACTCGACGCGAATGCGGAAGACTTCTCGCTCGTCGGTAGGGTCGCGGTGGGCGAGGACGGTCGAATGGCGATCGCGCTGCCCCAGGACATGGAGGTGCGGCTGTACGATCCGGCCGGCAGCCTCATCGCCTCCGTGGGCAGGCAAGGCGGCGGACCCGGCGAGTTCCAGCACCTCGGCGCAATGACGTGGATCGGCGACACGCTGATGGTCGACGACCAGCGGCAGCGCCGCGTGACATACATCGACGCGGCAGGCGCCGTCGTCCGGACCGTGCCGTTGCCGGGCCCGATGGCCCCGACCGCGTTGAGCGCGACGGCGGCCGACACCACGTTCCGATTCTTCATCGCATACTCCGGTTCCACCAGCGGCGACATTCTCGGAATCGCGCACGTCGGTGTCGGTCCGCCATCAGCAACCGGAACCTCGTCCCGGCGCATACTCTCGCTCGCGCCGGACGGGTCCGCGCGTATCATCGCCGAGCCGCCACAATACGAAGACGAGCGCTGGGAGGTAACGATCGCCGGGCTGTCGCAACACATTCCGTTCGCGCTTCAGCCGCAGCTCGTGTTCGCCGTCGATGGCAGCCGGATCGCGTTCCTTACGGCGGACCAGAGCACGGCCGATGCCACGTACTCGCTGACCGTCCTCGATGCAGACGGTGAACTGCTGTTCGCGCGCGACTATTCCTCGCCCGGCGAAGCCATCCCGCCGGCCGCAGTCGACAGCGCGATCGCGGCCATGGCGCCCCCCGGCCAGCCGCGCGAGGAAGGGTCCGATCCCTCGCGCTTCCAGGCGCTGGCACGCGAACGGATGCCCGCCGTCTACACACCCGTCGAGCGGGTCATGCTCGCACTCGACAGCACGACCTGGCTGACGATGCGCGCCACCGCCGACGGCACCGAAGCCATCGTACTCGATGCGCACGGCACTCTCGTTTCGACAGTCCCGTTGCCGCCTCGATCGCGCGTCCAGAACGCGACGGCCACACACGTCTGGATGACCGAGACCGACGAGTTCGACCTGGTCAGCATCGTGCGCTACCGCATCGAGCGATAGACCTGTGCCGACCGCAGGTTTCCCATGATAACGGGACGCTGGGGCAAGCCTTCCGAGGTGTTGCTCGACATCGTCGCGGAGCCTGATGGCGTGGTTCGCGGTGTCGTGAATCCCGGCAGGCAGGACGCACTGATTCGACATGGACGGTTCGACTCATCCACCGGAGCAGTTCATCTCGAAGGGGATGTCACCGCAACAGACGGCGCGATGATTCCGTTTCGGATCGACGGCCGTCTCGACGGGCGAACGCTTCGTCTGATGTACAGGTACGGGGAACTGCAAGGCACGGCTGACCTGGTCCGGGTCGAGGAATACAAGCCGCCCCGGGTGACGCTGCTGGATCGGCTCAAGCCGGGCATCGCTACTACCAAACGATCCTGGAATGCTCTCTTTCGACCACGTGGGGACCGCAACAGGCAGCGGCTTCGCGACCGTAGCGAATCACTGGACTCGATCCTGTTCCGTGACGCCGTCGTGTCCGACATTCCCGCGCTCGCCGAGTTGCACGTCACGACGTGGAACGCGACCTACCGGACGACCGGGGGTCCAACGGTCGCGACGCGCTGCTGGCAATGGAACGAGGTGTTCCGCAAGGAGCAACGCCGGGACTTCGTGCTGATCCTGGAAGACCAGCATGGGCGGTTGGTCGGCTTCACCTGGGGTCGTCCTCATGACGGCGAGTTCGCGGGGGAGTTGAGCAAGATCTACCTGCGCTGGGAGTACCATGGACTCGGTCTGGGCCGGCGAATGCTGGCCGAGACGGCGCGCAGATTCCTCGAACGCGGAATCGACTCGTTCGTCCTCTTCGCAGAACTCAGCAACCCAACGGTGAGCTTTTTCGACCACATGGGAGGGGAGCGATTGTACGACGAACGCGGCCTGTTCTCCGGCGCTTTCGCCTGGCGGGATGTGCGATCGCTACTCGAGTAGCGGCGACGAGCCGGTCAAATCCCCAAACAGCGCCCACCGTGGCCGTCCGTGGCGAATCCACCGGCCAGGGGCCGGTCAAATCCCCAAACAGCGCCCACCGTGGCCCTCCGTGGGGAATCCACCGGCCAGGAGCCGGTCAAATCCCCGAACCGTGCGAACTCGGCGATCCGGAGGCATCGGAGCCTTGTCGCGGTGTCGCCTGCGGTATTATGTTGACGTTGTATTCGTCACAGCCTCAACCCCTCACCATGCAGCCGCCGGGGAAGCATGTCGCACCTGGGACTTGGCGAGTTCGAACAGATGGTGCTCCTGGCCGTTCTTCGCCTGGATGGTGAGGTCTACGGCGTTCCGATCGTCGATGAGATCGAGCGGTGCACGGGGCGGAAGGTGTCGCGTGCGGCGGTCTACGTGACGCTGCGGCGGCTGGAGAAGAAGCGGCTGCTGTCGTCGTGGATGAGCGATCCGAGTCCGGAGCGTGGCGGGAAGCCGCGGCGGTGCGTGCGTGTGGAGCGGAAGGGCGTATCGCTGCTGCGCGAGTCGCGGCGGGCGATGGACGGGATGTGGGACGGGCTGGACCCAGCGCTGGCGGACCTGCCGTGAGCGGTTGGCCCGGCGGCCGCGGCGGACCTGGTGCGCCCGCTACGGGCGGATCGGCGGTTCCGCCGGAACGTGCCAGGCGACTTCTCGAGTTCGCGCTTCCGGCGGACGACCGGCAATCGGTTTCGGGGGATCTGCTGGAGGTGTTCCGCCGGGAGTGCGCGTTGCGAGGCCGTGCGAGGGCCGGGCTGTGGTACTGGGGTCAGGCGCTGTCGTTCAGCGGCTGGTTCCTGCGCGAGCGGGCCAGGGAGGGCCTGGAGCGGCGTCGAGGAGCAACTGACGAGTTGGAAACCGTGTCGTGGCCGGACCCGCCGTTCATGGGTCCTCGCCGAGACTTCAGATGGAAGGTGGGCCGCATGCTGGATGGCTGGGCGAGGGACCTGTCGCAGGCGGTACGAAGCCTGCTGCGCGCGCCGGCATTCACGGCGATCACGGTTGGAACGCTGGCGCTGGCGATCGGCGCGAACACGGCGATCTTCAGTGTGATCGACACGGTGCTTCTGGATCCGCTTGCGTTCGATGATCCGGACCGGCTGGTGTCGATAAGCGCGTCGGCGCCGGGCTCGGATCTGCCGGAGGAGTTCGGCGTCGGGACGGAGTTCTACGTTCAGTACAGGGAGAACGCGTCGGCGCTCGAGGATCTCGGTCTGTACAACAGTGGGCAGACGACGGTCAGGGCGGACGACCACGTTGAGCGACTGTTCGTGTCGAGTGCGTCGCCATCGCTGTTCTCGACGTTGCGTGTCTCGCCGATTCTCGGCCGCCTGGCAACGGACGATGATCCTGAAGGTGTCGTCGGCGTGATCAGTCACTGGCTGTGGACGGAGTGGTTCGGCCGCGATCCGGCGGTTCTGGACCGGAGTGTCGAGGTATCGGGCAATGTTGTGACGGTGATCGGCGTGATGGGTCCGGACTTCGCGTTTCCGGAGGAGCGCATCTCGCTGTGGGTTCACGATCTGCCGACGGAGCCGGTCCGGCCGGGCGGCTTCGGTCTGGGTCTGGTCGGACGGCTCGCGCCCGGATCGGATCAGGAAGCGCTGCTGGCACAGCTCGGGCCGCTCGCGCAGCGGCTACCTGAGCGGTTCGGCGGTCCGCCGCAGTACCGTCAGATCATCGAGCAGCATCGTCCGATCGTGCGGTCGCTCGAGGAACAGCTGGTAGGCGACATCGCGAAACCGCTGTGGATCTTGCTTGGTACGGTCGGGATCGTGCTGCTGATCGCGTGCGCGAACGTTGCGAACCTGCTGATCGTGCGTGCGGAGAGCCGTCGCCGCGACCTTGCCGTTCGTCGAGCGCTTGGCGCCGGGCGAGGCGGGTTGATCCGCTCACAGATGTCGGAAGCGATACTGCTCTCGCTGGCCGGCGGTATCGCGGGCGTCGCAATCGCATGGATCGGCGTTCCGCTACTCGTGCGTGCTGCACCCGAGAGCATCCCCCGCCTCGCCTCGGCGGGCCTGAATTCGATGGCGCTTCTGTTCACGGCGGGTGTCGTGATCGTGGCCGCATTCGCATCAGGACTGCTGCCGGCGATCCGCTTCTCGAATCCGGGTATTGCGGGCAGCCTGCGCGACTCGCACCGGGTTGGTACGGGGCCGGACCACCTGACGCGCGATGCGCTTGTGGTTGTGCAGACCGCGGCGGCGCTCGTTCTGCTCGTCGGCTCCGGGCTCCTGCTCAAGAGCTTCATCGAGCTGCGCCGCGTCGATGCCGGCTACGACACAGCGGATATCTTCACGTTCCAGACGGCGCCGGACCCGCGCGCTCACGGACTGACGGATGCAGTCACGTTGGCGCAGTTCCACTACGACTTCATGGACCGGCTGGCCGCAATGCCGGGCGTCGAGTCGGTCGGCCTGGCGAACACGCTGCCACTCGATGAGGGTGCGGGCCTGACGCAGTTCGTCACGGAGCGTACGGCAGGCGACGAAGCAGGGCAGCCTCTGCTCCGCTTCACGATGGTGGCCGGCGATTACTTCCAGACGATGGGCATCGACCTGGTGGCCGGCCGTCACTTCGAGCGCAGGTCGCAGCCGACGGCAGATCCCGGCGTGATCGTGAGCGAAGCGGCGGCGGCGATCCTGTGGCCGGGCGAGCAGCCGCTCGGCAAGCTGGTCGGCCGGGCCGGCGACCCGGCCGGCATGATGACGGTCATCGGTGTCGTCGAGGACATCCTGCTCGCGGATTTCCGACAGGAAACGCGTGATCCGATGATCTACCTGCCGATGGTCGGCCGCACCGCGACCGACTGGGGCGTGGGCACGCCTGCGTACGTAATGAAGACTCCGCGTGCCGAGGTCATCGCGCCGGACGTTCGCGAAGTGATCCGCGAGATCGCGCCGGACGCGCCGATGTACCGGGTCTTCACGATGGCCGGACTGGCTGCGCGTTCCGTGGCGCAGCTGTCGTTCACGATGCTGACACTCGCGATCGCCGCCGGCCTCGCACTCGTTCTCGGCGCGGTCGGGCTGTACGGTGTCCTCTCGTACGTCGTCGCGCAGCGGACCCGCGAGATCGGGATCCGCATGGCGCTCGGCGCGCAGGCGACCCAGCTTCGCCGCATGGTAGTCATGCAGGGCGGACGCGTCGCGCTTGTCGGTGTCGTCATCGGCGTGGCCGGCGCCGTCCTGGCCACGCGCGTACTCGACACGCTTCTCTTCGGCGTCCGCGCAATGGACGTGGTGACGTTCACGGCGATGTCCGCGCTGATGCTCGGTGTCGCGTTGCTGGCAAGCTACATCCCGGCAAGGCGGGCTTCGGCGGTCGACCCGATGACGTCGCTCAGATCGGATTAGCGGCCGGCTGAGGTCGCGACTCTTTTCGGATCGTTTCTGGGGCTGGTTTTCTGGGGCTGGTTTCGGGAGACTCGTTTCTGGGGCTCGTTTCTCGGGTTCGCGCCGGGCTGTGATTTCGTCGCGCACCCGCTTCGGTGCGCCAGTATCATTGCCGGGTGCGAACCCGAGAAACCAGCCCCAGAAACCAGCCCTAGAAACGTCCTGACCGGTCGGGCCACCAAGTCGCAGGGAAAACCGTTGACAGGTCGAGTCAGTCGGCAGTATCATGTAACCGTTTACACCACGCGTCGGCGGGCACCAGCGCGGAAGCTGCTGTAAGCGGTTACATCCGGCGCGATCGTCCAGCCCCGCGGAGGGGATGTGGCCTCGACCATCCGGGATGTCGCACGCGAAGCGGGCGTGTCCATTGCTACCGTGTCGCGCGTGTTCAACAACAGCGGACTGGTACACGAGGACACGCGGCGCCGGATCGATGAAGTTGCGAAGCGGCTTCGCTACATCCCGAACGGTGCGGCACGAACGCTGAGCACGCGGCGCACGCAGACGATCGGCGTGGTGCTGCCCGACCTGTACGGCGAGTTCTTCTCCGAAGTGATTCGCGGGATCGATCAGGAGGTGCAGCGGTCCGGCTGGCACCTGCTCGTATCGAGTTCGCACAATGACCGTGCAGAAATCGAGGCGGCGCTGCGAGCGATGCGCGGCCGCGTGGACGGCCTGATCGTGATGTCGCCCGACCTCGATGCCCACGAACTCGCGCAGAACCTCCCTGAAACGCTCCCCGTCGTGCTGCTGAACTGCGCAGGCGACGGTGGCGTGTACAACTCGATCAACATGGACAATCGAGGCGGCGCATACGCAGTGACGGAGCATCTGCTGAGTCATGGGCACCGTCGTATCGGACTGATCACGGGCCCGATGCGGAACCACGATGCGCGGGAGCGGCTGCGTGGCGCGCACGAAGCGTTCGCCGCCGCGGGCGCGACGGCGGCACCCGAGCTCCAGGTGGCGGGTGATTTTTCGGAACAGTCCGGGCATCGGGCCGCGTTGGAGCTATTGGAGCTGGAGCCGCGGCCGACGGCTCTGTTCGCGGCGAACGACTCGATGGCGATCGGTGCGTTGAGCGCGCTGCGCGAGGCCGGAGTGCGGGTACCGGAGGAGATGGCGGTGGCCGGTTACGACGACATTCCGATCGCGCGCTACGTGAGTCCACCGCTGACCACGGTGCGAGTATCGATTCCGGAGTTGGGCGGTCAGGCGGCGCGACGGCTCTTCGAGGCGATAAGGGACACGAAAGGCGAGCGGCGACACGAGCTGCTGCCGACGGAGCTGGTGGTACGGCGCTCGTGTGGAGCGAGGCCGGGGTCGGGGGAGGCGTGGTGAGCGCCGCCGTGAGGGCAGGAGTGACGATGGTGCTGTTGATGTAGTGTGATGTGATCAGGAACAAACAAGGCAAGGAGGCCGTGCCATGATCCACGTACCAGGACTCAGAGCTCCAGGGTCGTTGCTGCTCCTGCTGCTGTTCGTGCTGCTGGGCTCGAGTGAGCTGGCGGCGCAGAACACGACAGGAGTGATCCGCGGGCGGGTTGTGAATGACACCGGCGAGCCGGTGAGCGGCGCGCTGGTGCGCATCGTGAATCCCGAGACGGGAGCACAGCGCACCACGCTGACGCTCTCCAATGGTGTGTATGCGCTGGTGGGCGTGCAGCCCGCCACATACGACATGAGCGTCGAGATGATCGGCTATGCCGTTCAGCCGCGTGAGGTGCGCGTGCTGATCGGTCAGTCGCTGACGATCGATCTGAGCCTGTCGCCGCAGGCGGTAGTGCTGGAGGGGATCAGTGTGGTGGGCACGCGGACGGTGGAGACGCGCACGTCGGAGGTGGCGACCAACGTGACCGAGGAGCAGATGCGTTCGCTGCCGCAGCCGGATCGCAACTTCCTGAACTTTGCGGGACTGGCACCCGGCATCACGGTCAGCCACAACGAGACGAACAAGCAGATCACGGCGGCCGGCCTGCCGGCGACGAAGATCAACGTGTTCATCGACGGTGCGAGCTTCAAGAACGACATTCTCGAGGGCGGCGTGCACGGCCAGGACGCGAGCCGCGGCAACCCGTTCCCGCAGATCGCGCTTCAGGAATTCCGCGTGATCACGCAGAACTTCAAGGCGGAGTATCAGCGAGCAGGCAGCGCGATCGTGACGGCCACGACGAAGAGCGGCACGAACGATCTGGAGATCAGCGGGTTCATCCTCGGTCAGAACAAGGGCCTGGTTGGCGAGAATCCGGGCCTGGTGCGGCGTTGCGATGAGGAGGACGTCTGCACCGAGAAGCCGGACTATGAGCGGTTCCAGATGGGGCTGAGCGCTGGTGGTCCCATCATCCAGGACAGGCTGCACTACTTCGCCGCATACGAGAACAACATCCAGAACAGGGCGGCCACGGTGACTCTGGGGCGGCCGGAGTTCTCTTCCCAGTTCGGCCAGTACGAGGGCACGTTCGACCAGCCGTTCCGCTCGCACCTGGGGGTCGCGAAACTGTCCTATCAGCCCGCGGACAACCAGACGCTGAGCCTGAGCTGGAACGGTCGCTTCGAGAGCGACAAGCGCGGTTTTGGCGGGATGACATCGTTTGAATCCGCGGAGGACGTGAAGATCGGCTACAACGTGTTCAACCTCCAGCACGGCCTGTCGTCCGGCCCGTGGTTCAACCAGGCGCAGATCAGCGGCCAGCGCTCGACATGGAACCCGACCGTGCTCGGCGAGGCGGGCGAGGTCGGCCGGGAGTACATGGGCGTCATCCTGACGGGCGCACGGAGCTCGGAGCAGCGTTTCGTGCAGGACCGCATCGCGCTGCGCAACGACCTGACGCGGCACGGCGTCACGTGGATGGGTGACCACGTCATCAAGGGCGGCGTCAACCTCGACTTCCTCAACTACGAGGTCGAGAAGTGGCAGGACGGCAACCCGACATTCTTCTACGACGTGAACCAGAGTCTGACCGCACCGGCGTTTGCACGATGGGGTTCGGGTGATCCGGGCATGGAGGAGAGCAACGTGCAGTTCGGCGCGTACATCCAGGACGACTGGGACGTGACGAGCCGGCTCCAGCTCAACCTCGGCGTGCGCTGGGATGCCGAGACGAACATGTTCAACAACAAGTGGGTCACGCCGGACAGCGTGCGCACGTCGCTGGGATCTGTCCTTCAGGCCACAGGCCGCGATCCGGACGACTACTTCACGAGCGGCACCGAGGACCGGCCGATCTATCTCGGTGCATTCCAGCCGCGCGTCGGCTTCTCGTTCGACCTGCTCGGCACGGGCGCCACGGTGCTCCATGGCGGCTTCGGTGTCTACTACGATCGCGAGATCTGGAACCACCTGATCGATGAGCGGTTCCGGCTGAACTGGATCGTCCGGTTCTTCGACTTCACGGAGGATCCGAACAATACAGGCCGCATCCTGTGGAATCCTTCCTACGAGAGTGCCGCAGGGCTCCAGGGTCTCGTGGACAACGCGGGCACGGGCGTCAGCCCGGGCATCACGAGCGAGATCTGGCTGCTCAAGAACGACAGCAAGCCGCCGAAGTCGAACCAGTTCAACCTGGGTGTGCGTCAGACCGTTTCCAATGTCGTCTTCGGCGCGGCGTACCGCGGCGTGCGCACGAGCAACATCACGAGCTGGTACTGCGCCCGTGCGCACAGCGTGCACGGCTTCTGCGAGGGCACGCAGGAGCTGGGCTCGCGCTACAAGGTCCTGCTGTCGACCGATGAGGGC
>DATKCF010000026.1:0-10742 GCA_035513345.1 Longimicrobiales bacterium | reverse complement strand
TGTACCTCGACCCGCGGATTCGCTAGCCGCTTCTTTCAGCACTCCGGTCACCCTCGGCGCCTTGCGGTTCGCTTGAATCGCTACGACCAACTCTCCGGGGGACTCTCACCCCCAAGTCACCAGCCATGCTGGGCACACTGCGAGAAGCCCCCGCGGCATCGTGCACCGCGGGGGCCTCATTACACCAGGCAACATCTGCCGATCACTTGCCGTTCGACGTGATCAAACGCTGCTTGTATTCCTCACTCGCGAAGATCGCGACCTCGACTCGCCGGTTCTGCGATCGACCCGCCTCCGAGTCGTTCGTCGCCACTGGCTCCATCTCGCCACGGCCGTCAGTTCGCACACGCGACCCGTCTACGCCCTGCGACCGGACAAAACGCGCAGCCGAGTCCGCACGACGCTCCGACAGCGTCTGGTTGTAACTGTCCGTGCCAACCGCATCAGTATGGCCGACGATCAGAACATCGCTCTCCGCATACTTGTTCAGACTGGTCGACAGATCCGTCAGGTTCGCACTCGCCGCGCCCCGGATTACATCCGAGTCGAAGTCGAACAGCAGGCCCGAATCGAACGTCACCAGCACGCCCTCCCCGACTCGCTCAACCGTCGCGTTCGGAATCTCCGCCGCCAACTCCTCCGCCTGACGGTCCATCCGCGCTCCGATGATCGCGCCTATCGTGCCGCCCGCAACCGCTCCGATGATCGCGCCTCTCGCCGTCGAGCCCGTCTGGTTGCCTATCACACCACCAATCACGCCGCCAGCCGCCGCTCCGGCCGCTCCGCCCTTCGCCGTTTTGTTGAAATAGCCGCAACCACTCGTTCCAGCCACCACCAACACCAGCGACAGCGCCCCGATACTCCTCAGTTTCGCAGTATTCATTTGTCCCCCCTCTTTTCCTTTGCAGACCGGTTCGCGATTGCCCGTCATTCCACTGCTGAAGGCGATCGGCCCGGGCACCATCCCATCGAGCAAGCCCGGTGCCACGGCCGCTGAAATCATGTTGAAACTCTGTGGATAACAACCCGCCGCCCAGAATGTGGGCCCGGGTGCGGACAACTCCGAACGCGATGGGCTTACCTTGCGGAACGAAGGGGGCACCCGAACCGGTTGGCGAAGGCCCGAGTGTCCTTTCCCGTGGACAGACTGGCGCGGCCGGTTGGACGAGCAGTCGACCTGGCCGGACGTCGGGCCTGCCGGTTGGCCGAGCAGTGGGCCTACCCGGACGCCGGGTTTGCCGGTCGGCCGAGCTTCGGCATGGTGAAGTGGAACCGTGTGCCGCGCGGGCTGTTGGATTCGACCCAGATACGGCCGCCCATCTGCTCGACGGCTTCGCGGGCGATGGCGAGGCCCAGGCCGGCGCCGCCGGCGGAGGCGTCGCGGACGAGTGGTTCGAACAGCCGGTCCCGGAGTGGTTCGGGAATGCCGGGCCCGTCATCGTCGACGGAGACGATCCAGTTGTCGTTGTCCGCGCTGACTTCGACGGTGATCCTGCCGGTGCCGTCGACCAGGTCGTGGTGACGTATCGCGTTGGAGACCAGGTTGAAGAAGGCGAGTGGCAGGCGTTCGGCATCGATGGGCTCATCGGGTCCGGACTCGATGAGTTCGAGTTCGATGCCGCGGTCGGCTGCGGCCGAATTCATCTGGTGCACTGCATCGCGGATGACGGTGCCGAGGGGCATGGACCGCACCTGGCCGGGGTCGGCGCCAGCGGCGAACAGCGCGCGCACTCCGTGAACGGTGTGCCGACCGCTCTGGAGGCTCTTGAGGATCATCTCGTGCAGGTTGGCGACGCGACTGGCGGACAGTTCGAGCCCTTCCTCGAGGATGAGCTGGATGGCGGTTTCGGCCGCACCGAGCCTGTTCCCGAGTTCATGCGAAAGCATGGCCGTGTAGGTTTCGATCAGGCGTGCCCGTTCCTCCTCGTGCCGGTCGTGCCATTGACGGAACCGGGTTGCGGTCTCGGACCCTAGCAGGAATATCGCGTCCTTGAGACGGCCGACGATGCGGACCAGGTCCTCACGGGAGGGATCGCCCGGATAACGCTCGGTGGCGCGCAGGATGGAGTCCTCGACGAGTTTGGACAGGATAGCGAACTCGGCCAGTACCTCGGTGAGTGAGAATCCCTGACGTCGCCTGAGATCGGCCAGAGCGCTCAGGTCCCGGCGCACCATCGAATCCAGCGGATCGTCGCCCGGGTTCTCGGTGAAATCGGCGATCGTCCGGAGCACCTGCGGGATGTGGTTCAGGATCGAGTCGCTGGGCAGCGCGCGTTCCGGCTCGACGCCGAGTCGTTCGACGAGGATCGCCACCCACTGGCTGGTGATCCCGACCGCTTCCGAGCGAAGGTGCTCGGCGATATGCGTGGCCAGTGGTCTGTCCAAGCGATTCTACTCCCGTCGGGCGTGACCGGCCGCGGCCGTCCGTGCCTCGTGAGCGTTCGTTGCGGCCCGGCCCAGGAGCATGACGCCGCCGGCTAGCCCGAGGTGGACGGGCAGCGCCAGCCCGATGATCGGCCCGTTGACCTGGTACATTCCGGGCAGCAGCTGGAGCACGAATCCGAGTGTTGCCAGCCCCGCGATCACGCCGGCGAGGATGGTGGTGAAGCGCATGGCCCGGCCGACGCCGAAAGCGATGAGAGCGGGCGCCAGGACCAGTGAGAGCGGCGTCGCCTGGAGCACGTTCTCGTTGCTGTACGTCGCGTCGTGACCGGACGCGATCCAGAGCAGCCAGGTGAGCGTACCGAAGACGCCCACGCCGATCGTTGTGATCATGCCGATGGTCAGGAACCCGACGAGCGGAGCGCGTTTGCGTCCGGCGGCGGCCAGCAGGAGCAGCGCCAGGCCGATGACACAGCCGATGGCGGTGAAGCCGAAAACGCGACGCGGCGGCACGGCGCGTTCGGGCGCGCGGTCAGCCTCGAACAGGACGGATTCGGACAGGACGAGGGGTTCGGAGATGCCGTTGTCGCCCGGCACGGACACGGTGCGCAGGTGCTCCATCAGCCTCATCGGCACGAAGCTCTCCTGCCACGCATCGATCGGCTGGTCGATCGGCTGGCCGAGTGCCAGCATCAGGCCCGTGTACGCCGGCACGACGTCGGCCGCCAGCCTCGCCGTGTGCCAGCGATACGTCGTCCCGGTCTCGACCGGCTCGAGTTGCTGCCGCAGACCGCCACCCATCACGCGGTCGAGCGCGTCGCGCACGCGGGTCGAGCAGTTGTCGCGATAGTAGTCGTACAGATAGTCCTTGTTCTCCGGCAGCGTGTTCCACTCGAGGAACGACTTCAGCTCGAGTCGTTCGGCAAGCGTCAGGTTCAGCTCCTGCACCCACACGGTCCGGTTCGCCACGACGTAGAACTCCACCAGCCGCGTCCCCGGGTAGCCCTCGACGCGGTACAGCATTTCGCCGCGGACCAGCCGTGGGATGAAGTCATCGGAGAAGGTATCGAAGATACCGTAGTTGTACGCGACATCGTAGCCGGTCGAATCGTCGCGTATCCAGATCGCGTTGTGCCCGAACTTCTCCCACACTTCGTCGCCCTGCCCGATCGTCATCAGGAACACGCGCGGCCCGGTCCGGATTTGTATTTCAGGCGACAACTCGACTGCCTGCTGGCCGGCGGAATCCGTGAGCCCCGGCGCGACACGCGCCGCCACGCCCGGCGGAACCGGATCCTGTGCTGCCGCGAACGCGATTGCGCCGGCGGCGAGCAGGGCTGTGATCATCGAGGCAGTGGCTCGGGCAGATCGGCCACGATGTACGCGATGATCGCAAGGAGCGCCGTCAGCCGGCCGACTTCCGCCGGGTCCAGCTTGTCGAGCGTGTCCGCGTCCGTGTGGTGGTACCAGAAGTAGCGGCTGCCATCCACGATCGGCGAGCCGCCCGGCACGCCCTCCTGCATGATCGGCCCGATGTCCGCGTCGCCGCCGCCTCTGGCGATGTTGTTCGCGCCGATCGGCTCGAGCAGCGGTCCGATCCGCTGTAGTATCGCGTACGCCGCGTCGCTGCCCGTGAAGCCGAAGCCGAGCGGGTTGAACGCGCCGTTGTCACTCTCGATCGCAAGAACGTGCCGCGGCAGCGACGCCATGTGCTGGGAACGGTACGCGTTCGCGCCGCGCAGCCCGTTCTCCTCGTTCGTCCAGCCGACCACGCGGATCGTGCGCCGCGGCCGAAGTCCCAGGTCGTGTATGATGCGAACCGCTTCCCACGTGGCGACAACGCCGCCCGCATCGTCCATCGCGCCCTGGCCGACATCCCACGAATCGATGTGCCCGCCCAGCACGACGTACTCGTCGGGCAGCTCGCTGCCGACCAGCTCGCCTATCACGTTGCGCGATGGCACATCCGGCAGCGTGCGTGCGGACATCTTCAGCGTCACAACGATCGTCTCGCCGCTGTCCGCCAGCCGGTGCAGCATGGACGCGTCCTCCGACGTGATCGCGGCCGCCGGGATCTGCGGCACACCCGCCGTATAGCCCATGCCGCCCGTGTGCGGCGTCTTCATCGAGAACGGCCCAACGGACCGGATCAGGCTGGCCACCGCGCCCAGTCGCGCGGCCTCGATGGCGCCGCCCGTCCGGTACGCGACCGTTTCGCCATAGCTCGTGAACGGTGCATCGAACAGCACGATGCGACCCCTCGCCTCGCTCGCCCTCGAAGCAAGCTCGTCATAGCTCGAGACCACGAGCACTTCCGCCGTGATCCCGTCCGCCGGCGTGCCCACACTGCCGCCAAGACCCAGCATCGGCAGTTCGACCTCGCGCGGCGAGACCAGCATCGCCGACTCTTCGCCACGCTCCCAGCGCGGCACCATCACCGGCTCGCCTCGCACGTTCTGTAGCCCGTCCGCGCGCATCTCCTCCATCACCCAGTCGATGGCTCGCTCGAGGCTCCGCGACCCGCTGAACCGATGACCGAACCGGTCGACCAGCACCGCCAGACGCGCGTATGCCGCGCTGTCCGATGTCGCCGCTTCGATGATCCGGTTCGCCGCCTGGCCGTACGTCGCCACGATGTCCGTGCCCTGCGCTCGCAGTGTTCCCGGCAGCACCACAAGCGCCAGCGGCAGGAACCGCGACAGAGCGGTCAACGGCCGGCTCATTCGTCGATTGATGGTCCGATGTTCGCCGGATACGGGTCCGGATGCGTTACGGTCGGTTGCGACAGCTTCTGCAGCCATGTCGGGCGTGAGTCTCGTTTGTCTTGTGATCATGGATCCCGGAACGTCGGGTCGGAGGCTTCGGAACGTAGATCGGGCACACCGGCGGCACAACGCCCCGGGCGATGGCCTGTCAGCGGCTGCCGCCGGCCGCGCCGGCCGGCGGCGAACCGCACTACGGCGGGGTCACGACCCGGAACGACTCAGCGCGAACACATAGCTCGCCACGGCCCGGACCTCCGCGTCCGTCAACGGCGCACCGCCCTTCGCCAGCATGGGCGCAGGCGCGTTCTTCGGGTTGGGCACGCCCTCCGTGATGATCTTCACGATCGACTCGAGCGAGCCGTCGACGTTCACCCACGTCGTGTCCGTCAGGTTCGGCGCCAGCGGTGTGCCCTTCGCCTCCGGCCCGTGACACGCGAAGCACGCGCCCTTGCCGGTGAAGATCGCACGACCCACCGCCGTGTCCTGCGCCGCCGTCATCGCAGCGACATCATGCATCCGTGGTTGCTGCACGCCCGCCGCGTGCACGACGCTCAGGGCGGGCAGTCCGACCGCGATCGTCAGCATCGCGGTCAGCATCGATCTCGACTCCATTCCGTTCTTCCTCGTTTCAGGATCTCGAGTGGCTCGTCAGGGACCACTGGAACGCGTCACGAAGGGATTTCACCGCCCCACACGCGGTCGATTGCCCGGCCCGCCCTGCCGCATCGTGAACAGGCGAGCCCGCCTCGATGTGGTTGCAGAGCCCGGTCAGGTGCCAGCGCCCGGTTGGACCCATCGGAGACCATATGAGTTCCAGCATGCCCGCATCGACGTACGTCCTGCCCGGCGCGCCGAGCGCCGGAACTGCTGTCTCACGCGGTGGACGCGATGGGGGCGGAGGACGCTGCTGTTCTGCCGCCTTCTGATGGCACCGACTCCGGGCAGGCAGCCGGAGATTGTTGCCTGTGTCCTCCGCTCCCCCAGCGTCCCCAGCGTGAAACCCCGAGCGCAGGATGAGATGGAATCTCGCACTTCGTGTGACGAGGTGGAATCTCGCCGTTGATGTACGGCGCTCGACGCGTGCGACGGGTCGACAGCCGATCGGCCGCATTGTATGATGCGGTCACTCCCGGCCGTTCCCGAATTCGCCCCTGGAGGCCGAGCCCGAATGCGTGAACGACCACGTGCGACGACCGTCATCATCGCGATCGCCATTGCCGGCGCGTGCGAGCCGGCCGTGAACTACGACGTGATCCTCCGCAACGGCACGCTCTATGATGGATCCGGCGGGTCTCCGTTCATTGGCGATGTCGCCATCCGCGACAGCGAGATCGCGGCTGTGGGCAATATTGGCCGTGCCACCGCCGACAGCGAGATCGACGTGACCGGCATGGCCGTCGCGCCCGGCTTCATAAACATGCTGAGCTGGGCCACCGAATCGCTCATCCACGATGGCCGCTCGATGAGCGACATCCTGCAGGGCGTCACACTCGAGGTGTTCGGCGAAGGCTGGTCGATGGGCCCGCTCAACGACGCGATGAAGGCAACGGAGAAGGAGCAGCAGGGCGACATCCAGTACGACATCACGTGGACCACGCTGGCGGAGTACCTCGAGTTCCTCGAGGAGAAGGGCATCGCGACCAATGTCGCTTCGTTCATTGGCGCGACGACGGTCCGCATCCACGAGATCGGCTACGAGGACCGTCCGCCGACCGCGGCCGAACTCGAGCGCATGCGCGCGCTGGTCCGCGACGCGATGGCGGATGGCGCGCTCGGCGTCGGCAGCTCGCTCATCTACGCGCCAGCGTTCTACGCCACGACTGCCGAGCTGATCGCGCTGGCCGGCGAAGCCGCGCAGTACGGCGGCATGTACATCTCGCACATGCGCAGTGAGGGCAATCGGCTTCTCGAGGCCGTGGACGAGCTGCTTCGCATCGCGCGCGAAGCGGCTGTTCCCGCCGAGATCTACCACCTGAAAGCCGCCGGCCGTGACAACTGGGCACTGATGGACCAGGTCATCGAGAAGGTCGAAGCGGCGCGTGAGGAAGGGCTCCGCATCACCGCCGACATGTACACGTACACCGCCGGCGCCACCGGCCTCGATGCCGCCATGCCGCCATGGGTGCAGGAGGGTGGCCTGCGCGACTGGATCCGGAGGCTGCGCGATCCCGCCATCCGGCGCCGTGTCGCCCTCGAGATGACCACGCCGACCGACGAGTGGGAGAGTCTGTTCCTGCTGGCCGGTTCCGCTGACGCCGTCATGCTCGTCGGCTTCAGGCAGGACTCGCTCAAGTACCTTACCGGCCGGACCCTGGCCTCCGTGGCGGCCGAGCGCGGCCAGTCGCCCGAACAGACCGCCATGGACCTCGTGATCGCCGATGACAGCCGCGTCGGTACCGTCTACTTCCTCATGTCCGAGGACAACATCCGCAAGCAGGTCGCGTTGCCGTGGGTCAGCTTCGGTTCCGACGCCGGTTCCATGGCCACCGAAGGCGAGTTCCTCGAGTCGAATCCGCACCCCCGCGCGTACGGCAACTTTGCCAGACTGCTCGGCCGCTACGTCCGCGACGAGGACGTGATCCCGCTCGAGGACGCCATACGACGACTCACCTCACTGCCCGCGTCGAACCTCGGACTCCGCCGCCGCGGCTCGCTCGCGCCCGACTTCCATGCCGACATCGTCGTGTTCAGACCCGACTCCATCTTCGACCACGCCACGTTCGAGCAGCCACACGCCTATGCCGAAGGAGTGGTTCACGTGTTCGTGAACGGCCAGCAGGTACTGCGCGACGGAGCCCACACCGGCGCCATGCCGGGACGGGTGATTCGCGGGCCCGGCTGGACCGGGTGGATCGAGAATGGGGGAGACCAGCGGTAAGAGATGAACACGTTTCTGGTTTCTGGTTTCTGGGGCTGGTTTCTGGGGTTCGCGCCGGGCAACGTCCCACCGCGAACCCTGGAAACCAGCCCTCGAAACGAGCCCGAGAAACGTGTTACTCTCCTTACCCCCCCAGCGTCCTCCTGAACCACCCCACCGTCAACGGCCACGCCTCTCTCGTTGCCGCCATGTTCGCGCCTTCCTGTCCGCTCTGCGCCCTCAGGAACCCGTGGCCGGCGCCGTCGAAGATATGTGTCTCGAAGGTCTTGTTCATCGACCGCATCGCGGCTTCGGCGTCGGGGATCGTCGCGTTCACTCGCTGGTCGTCGCTGCCGTACAGCCCGAGCACGGGCGCCCGGATCGAAGACAGCGACTCCGTCGCGGGTGAGGTGCCGTAGTAGACGACGGCGGCGCCGAGGTCGGGTGCGGCGATCGCGTGCGCGAACGAGGCCGCGCCGCCCCAGCAGAAGCCGACCACGCCGTACGTGTCACGGGCGGCGGGCAGGTCCATGCCGTACTGGGCGACCGCGCCAAGCCAGCGGTGCACGTCCGCGTTGTCGAGCGTCCGGATCTCGGTCCGTGCCGCCGTCGCATCGGACTCGCCGTCCGCGCCGTACGGCACGCCCTTCATGGTCAGCAGGTCTGGCGCGATCGCGATGAACCCGTCCGCGGCGAGCTGATCCGCCACCGCGCGGATCCAGTTCGACAGCCCGAAGATCTCGTGGATCACGACCACGACCGGCGCGTTGTCCGCGCGTTCCGGGTACACGACCCATGACCGGATGCTGTCCTGACCGCTCCGGATCATCACCCACTCGCCGTGGCGAGGCGACGTGTCGAGCCGCGCGGTGGCGTCGTCCTCGCCGGCCGGCAGTGTGTTCTGCGCGGGTGACGCGACCGTTTCCGCTTCCGCCGGCGGGTCCGCTTCCGTATCGTCGCCTGAACCGCATGCCGAAAAGGCCAGTGGCAGTGCCAGCGCGAGCGCCGCGAGTGTGCGTGCTTCGAGCTTCATTGTCCTTCCTCCGGGTGTTGGAGCTGTGCCCGATTCATCGGATGGAAGGCGACGTTGCCGCCGCCGTGTCGCCTTCGCTGTTCAACCGATCAGCGGAATCTGTGCCCGCGTGATCAACGGCACCTCGTGGCACGCGCGGCACCGTGCTTCGTACGACTCGAGCCCGCCGACCTGGATCGTAGGGCCTTCGGCCGGCGCCGGCTGGCCGTCGATCAGCCGCTGGTTCCGCGTCGCGAGCTGGCCGCACCTCACGCAGATCGCGTGCAGCTTGTCGATCTGCTCCGCCACCGCCAGCAGCCCGCCGACGGGCCCGAACGGCGCGCCCCGGAAATCCATGTCCGTGCCCGCCAGGATCACCCTCACGCCCCGGTCCGCGAGCGCGTTCGCGACATCGATGATCCCGTCATCGAGGAACTGCACCTCGTCCGCCGCCACGACCTGCGTCTGGGGCCGGACCCGTTCCGCCAGCTCCGTGGACGTCGACACCGGCTCCGACGTCTGGCGGCCGCCATCGTGCGTGTGAACCGAGGCCAGCCCGCCGTACCGCTCGTCCAGGTGCGACTTGAACACCTGGACCCGCTTCTTTGCCAGAAGGGCCCGCCGTACGCGACGCAGCAGCTCCTCCGACTTGCCGCTGAACATCACGCCCGTCACCACCTCGATCCAGCCGTCCCGCCGTGTCCGTTCCATGGCGACCCGAAGCTAGGCCGGCCGCTCCGGCGTGTCCATGGAATCCGGCCCGGGGCCGGCATCGAGGCCGCCTGGCCGATCCTGTGGGAGTTCTCCCCACGCGACGTATTGGTATACAGCCTTGACGACGAGCGGCCCACACACGATCTTGATCGGCGTTGGCACGGTGCCCCCCGTACAAGGCCCGGCCGGCGAAGTTCTTGACGGACCACCTCTCCCCAGGTCCTGCGTCGAGAGCGACCAGGCTCGTTCAACGCCGAACGCGGCCGTTGGTGCATTCGACTCGGTTTCACCACAGAGCGAAAAGATGACCTATTACGAGGGTCGGGACGCCGTCGGTCCCACCCCACAGGACGCTGAAGCCCTGGTCCGCAGCCTTGTCGGAGTTGCTGGCGTACGTATCGTCGCAGCTGCCAACGGCACACTGCGCGAGATCGTCGTCATCCCCGACGCCGTTTCCGATGGACGGCAGGTCACCCGCAACGTCACCTCGGCACTCATGGCCCGCTTCGGCGTCGACCTTCACCCCGATGCCATTACAATCGCCGGACCCGCTGCCGATACTCCAACTCACAACGGACAACTCGCTGTTCTGGCGCCGCTTGCCGCTGGCCGCCGGGACGTGGACCCGGGTGCGTCCGTCGCCGTACAGCAGACGGCCTCGCCCGCTCGACGGGCGGACCGCGCGTGGCCGGTGCGCAACGGCAATGGGGCGAATGGCGCCGCAGGCCACAAGAAAAATGGGACGGACCATGCCGAGACCGCCCGAGCCGATGTCCCCGACGGACCCGCTGCCGCCGCCGAGCTGGCGCAGGTCCTCTCGTACGTGCGCGCTCACGCGCCCAGCAGGCCCCGTCTCGAGCTTGCCGAACTGGTCCGATCCGGCTCCAACTGGCGCTGCCGTGTCGTTGTTGCCAATGGCACCGACCGTTTCGTGGGTGTCGGCGACGGCGAGGATGGCAGAATCGCGGACATCGAGCTTGCCGGCCGCGTCGCGGTCGACGCGCTCCGCGCC
>DATKCF010000025.1:0-2193 GCA_035513345.1 Longimicrobiales bacterium | reverse complement strand
GGCCGTGATCCGAATGTTACAGAACGTTGACGTTTCCTCGACCGGCGTGCGATACAACTCCTGAGGCGGGTTTGCTTCCGGTTGGTACAACCCCCGGACCTCGATGCCCTCTGGAGACCATGACGGATAACAGGAAAACGTCGAAGGCGCCCGCGCGGATCCTTGTGGTGGAGGACGAGCGTGACATATCAGCGCTCGTCGCGTACCACCTGACGAAGGAAGGCTACCGGGTCCGAACGGCGGAAGGCGGGCAGGAAGCGATCGAGCTTGCCCGGGCGGAGCGTCCGGACCTGGTCGTGCTCGATCTGATGCTGCCTGGCTTTTCGGGATACGACGTCCTGACCGAGCTGCAGAAGCGGCCGGAGCTGAGCGATGTGCCGGTGATCGTTCTGACGGCCAGGCGTGACGAGGCTGACAGGGTAAAGGGCCTCGAGCTGGGCGCGGATGACTATGTGACGAAGCCGTTCAGTCCGCGGGAGCTGATGCTCCGGGTCGGCGCGGTCCTGCGGCGGGCCCAGTCGCCGGCGGTCGCCGGATCGGGCCGGACGCTGCGCGGCGGGGCGGTGACGGTCGATCTGAACGCGATGCGCGTAGTCGTGGGCGACGAGGACGTGGACCTGACGCCGACGGAATACAGGTTGCTGGTCACGTTGCTGGAACGGCGGGGTCGTGTTCAGAGCCGGCAGCAGTTGCTCGAGGATGCGTGGGACATTCACGCGCGGATCGAGACCCGCACCGTCGACATGCACGTACAGCGGCTGCGCTCCAAGCTGGGTGAGGCAGGCGACATGATCGAAACCGTGCGCGGCTTCGGGTACCGCTACCGTGCGCGCGACGGCGGCGAATGAGGCAGCCGCGATGGAGGCTCCGGCCTCTCGTCGTGATCGCGGCGGTCGCCATCAGCGCGATCGGGCTGTTCTCCGCATACACATTGACTCGCCGGTTCCTCACCACACGGCTCTCAGCCCTGCTCGCGCCCGGGCGGCTGGAAGCGGTGCTCGACGACTTCGTTGGCGCATTCACCGCTTATTCGGCGATTTCCATGGTGATCACCGTCATCCTCGCGCTGATCATCGGGTCGGCTGCCGCGAGTGCACTGACAAGCGTTCGGGCGAACGCCGTGTCGCGAGCAAGGCGCCGAGACCAGCCCGCGTACCGACCGGCTGTCGTCGAGCTGCAGGCAGTCGCCGGCGCGATCGAGCGCATGGCCAACGAGTTCGAGGGCCGCGAGATCAGGCTCACCCGTGAGCGCGACGAACTGGCGCTCCTCGTGAGCAGCGTCTCCGAAGGTATCCTGCTGCTCGGTGACGAGGCCCGCATCATCCACGCGAATCCGGCCGCCCGCGGCCTGCTCGGCCTGCCCGAGGATTGCCACGGCCAGCCACTTCAGGCGTTCGTCCGCAATGCCCGGATACGCGGCGTTCTCGACCGCCTCACACCTGGCGAACCCTCGATCACCACCGAGGTCACCATCGATGACCGGCGCCTCCTGCTCGTCGCTCGGCCCCTGAATCGGCCGAATCCGCTCGGACCGCCCGACGTCAACGAGCCCGGCGCCGTCGTCGGTCTCGTCGACCTCACCGAACTGCGCCGCCTCGAAGGCGTGCGGCGCGACTTCGTCGCCAACGTGAGCCACGAACTCAAGACGCCGCTCACGTCCATTCGAGGCTACGCCGAAACACTGCTCACCGATGACCTCGAGCCCGCCACGCGAACCCAGTTCCTCACCGTCATCCAGAAGAATGCCGACCGCCTTCAGAGCATCGTCGAAGACCTGCTCGACCTCTCCAGAATCGAGTCCGGCGGCTGGCAGCCCGATATCGAGGAAATCAGTACCGCCCGCATCGTCGGCGATGCATGGGAAGCCTGCGCCGACCGCGCTCACGACCGCGACATCCGATTCGATCCGCCCGATACGGACGCCATTGCCCGCGCCGACCGGTCCGCATTGCGTCAGATCCTGGCCAACCTCTTCGACAACGCAATCCGCCATACCGGCCCCGGCGGCACCATCCGCGTCCGCATCAGCGCCGAATCCGCTCCCGCCACCGGCCCAAACGGCAGCCCGGCTTCCGTACACACCGCGCCGGCGGCATTCGTCAACATCGAGGTTCGCGACACCGGCTCAGGCATCCCGATCGATGCGCTGCCGCGCATCTTCGAACGCTTCTATCGAGCAGACCCCGCACGCTC
>DATKCF010000024.1:0-20476 GCA_035513345.1 Longimicrobiales bacterium | reverse complement strand
GTCGGGTCAGGAGCCCGGCGGGCAACCCGCCATCAGCCCGTGGGACCATCCCTGCGGAGTCTGACTGTGACCGTGCTGGTGCGGATGACGATCTCGTTTTCGTCCTGTGTGACGGTGACGGGTTCGCCGGTGACTTCGATCATCGTGTCGCCCAGCCTGCCCGTGTACCGCACGACGCTCGCATCCAGCCGCGGCAGCCGTCCGGGGGTTGGTGCGGCTGGCTGTGGCGAAACAGCGGTACCCGGGGCGACGGCACGACCGCCGACTGCCGCCGGGCTGCGGCTGGTGCCGGCCGCCGAGCCGACGAGAGCGCGGGTGCCCGTCACGAACACCGCGGTGCCCGTGGCGCTGCCACGTTCGAAGCCGAGCGACACGGATTGGCCGGGCGAAACGGCGCCGAAGCGTGCGCCGCCGGCGGCTGTCATCAGACTCAGCCCGTCGATCGAAACGATGCGGTCTCCCCTCCGCAATCCGGCCCTCGCCGCGGGGCTGCCTCCTTCCACCGAGACGATCGTGGGTGGTTCCGGGAACGTCCACGCGCGGGCCGAGTCGCCGCTGACCTGTACCTGGCAGCCGGTACACCGGAACGAGAGGCCGAGCCAGCCGGCTGGCAGTAGTGCGGGCATGACGGGCGGAGTCGGCGACGGAAAGACGGCCACTCGGCCGCCCCGGATATGAACGGAATCGAGCGGCGGCCGGCGGGCAGGTACGGGTGGGCTGTCCGCAATGCGGCCGCGTGGGGCCGGCGGGGTGGGAACGTCCGCGCTGGGAACGTCGGCACGACGCGAGCGGCGGCATTCCGTGGTCGGATCGATGGCGACACTCAGCTCCCGCCCTTCTCGTCGGATCCGGAGGTCGGCGGCCCGGTACGCGTCAGGGCGGGCGAACCGACGGCCACCCTCGAAGGTCGTGATAAGGTGGCCGTCAATGGCCACAATGACATCGCCCGGCCGGAGCCGCGCGTTGCCCGTTGCGCCAGACGCGTCACCTTCGATGACAGGCTCCGAGCCGAACTCCCAGCGGACTTCGGCCGGGTCGGCGGAACTGAAGACACTGCAGTTATCGCATCGGATACCGTTGATATCGAGCGTCGTAATCATCACCTGGCCGGGCGCGCAGGGCGCGGGCTGCTGGGCAACGGCCGCCGGGGCAACCATCAGACCGGCCAGGACCGCGATCAGGGTGGATGGCCTGGAGATGCACATGTTCGTTTCCTCCTGCTCAATGGACCCACGGGCCCCGCCGGCGATCCGCCGGGAACCCGCGGCAACGTCGTCGCGAAATCGAACGTGTGGCTCGTCACCGAAGTCTGTTGGCATTCGAGCTCAAACACACTTCGGTGACGAACCACTCTAGAACCAGATCACGGTCTGAGCCGGCCCGCTTTCGCCGGCCGGCGAAAGCGGTTCGGACAGCAGCCAGACCAGACGAGCGGCGACAGGATCGGCCGGAGCCAACACGGTGAACTCGGCGGCCGCAGCGTGCAGGGCTGCCTTCGCCGCTTCCCTGCCCTGGCGCAGGGCGTCCGGGTCCGCGTCCTCCGCCAGATCGGCCAGCGCGTTCAGTGCGGCGATCCAGGCCGACCCGGTCCGCTGGACCTGCAGTGCGGTCTGCATGGCGGCCGGCTGCTGCGACTCGACCACCGTCTCGACCAGGGCCAGGCTGCCCGAGCGCTGGCCCAGAGCGTAGCCCGTCGTGAAGAATGCAATCGCCGCGGCTGCCGCAGCCACCCACCACGCGCGTTGCGCCCTGGGCCGGCGCAGCAGACCGCGCGAGCGCAGCGCGCGCACTGTCCGCTCCTCGAGCAACCGACCGGGCTCGCGCCGCCGAGGAAGCGAGGCCAGCTGGTCCCGCTCGATCGCATCCGGTTCATCGTCGTCGTACATGGTCTTCCTCTTCCGCTGGCTGTCCCGCGTTCAACATCCGCCGCACCGCCCGCCTGGCCCGGTGCAACTGGCTCTTCGATGTGCCGGTCGTCGTGCCCAGCGCGCTCGCGATCTCGTCATGACGGAATCCCTCGACATCATGCAGCACGAGCACCGTGCGGTATCCGTCGGGCAGGCGAGCCAGAGCGCGCTCCATGTCGATCCGCACGTCCGCCGGCGGCTGCGTCGTCGCAGCCTCGGACTCCGTCCCCGGTTCCAGACGCAGCCAGTCGCGATCGCGGCGCCGGAAGACGCCCCGACACAGGTTCAGCGCGATCCCGCCAAGCCATGTCCTCAGCTCCGATTCCCACCGGAATCCCGACAATCCGTCGACCGCCCGGATCCACGTTTCCTGGATCACGTCCTCCGCGTCAGTCTCATTGCCGCCGAGCACGCGAATCACGAACTGGTACAGGTACGGCGTGTGACGGCGATACAACTGCCGGAAGGCGAGTTCATCGCCCCGGTCCAGGACCCGCTGCGCAAGGGTCCGATCACCATCGACTTCGAATGCCGGCATCTGACTGGTGTGTCGTCCGGGGACCGGGAATGGTTGCACGGCCGCTACTCGTTGCCATGCCGCAGTCGCTTCCATTACTATGACCGACTGGCCAGACGGCGGCGATCCGATCCGGTGCGCCGTCCAACATTACGTACCGCAACGACTTCGAACTGATGGCGAAAACCAGGGCCGACGCAAAACAGACCGCCGACAAGGCCAACGGCAAACGCGGAACCCTCGATGGCCTCGATCGCGAGCAGCTCCACGAACTGCTCCGCGTCATGCTGCTCGGCCGCAGGTTCGAGGAAAAGGCCGCCGAAGCATACGCCATCGGCAAGATAGGCGGCTTCTGCCACCTCTACATCGGTCAGGAAGCCGTCGCCATCGGCGCATTGTCCGTACTCCGACCGGACGACTACGCAATCGCCGCATACCGCGAACACGTCCAGGCCATCGCCAAGGGCATGACCCCCCGCGAGGTCATGGCCGAACTCTACGGCAAGGCCAACGGCAGCTCCCACGGCAAGGGCGGCTCGATGCACCTGTTCAGTGCCGAGAAACGGTTCCTCGGCGGCTGGGGCATCGTCGGTGGCCAGCTTCCGATCGCGACCGGTGTCGGCTGGTCCATCAGGTACCGTGGCGGCGACCAGGTATGCATGTGTTTCATGGGCGAAGCAGCAGTGAATCAGGGCGCGTTCCACGAATCAATGAACATGGCTGCTCTCTGGAAACTGCCCATGATCTTCATTGTGGAGAACAACTGGTTCGGTATGGGTACGGCGTGGGATCGGGTTGCGTCGCGGCTCGAGATCGCGGAGAAGGCGCACATGTACGGGATGGAAGGCGAGTCGGTTGATGGCATGGATGTGATGGCGATGCGGGAATCGGTCGGACGGGCGGTCGACCGTGCGCGTGAAGATGGGTCGCCGACGCTGATCGAGGCGAAGTGCTACCGCTTCATGGGCCATTCGATGTCGGATCCGGTGGCGGGTGTGTACCGGACGAAGGAGGAGGTCGACGAAAACAAGTCACGCGACCCGATCCGCGGGTTCATCGATCGGCTCCGTGATGCCGGGCTGCTGTCGGACGACGAGTTGCACTCGATCGACGACGCGGTGCATGCGGAGGCAGATGACGCAGTGGCGTTCGCGGAGTCGTCGCCCGAACCTGATGCTGAAACGCTCTGGGATCATGTGTACTCGAGTACCGACGTGAGCGGGCGGCTGTTTTTCGGGGGGCAAGATTAGGAAGACGTTTCTCGGGCTGGTTCCTGGGGCGAGTTTCTGGGGGTCGCGCACTCGACCCGCCCGGCGCGAACCCCAGACACCAGCCCCAGAAACGAGCCCCAGAAACGTTTTTTTGACCCAGGATGGAACTCATGTCCGTAATGATGTACCGTGAGGCGCTGAATGCGGCGTTGGCGGAAGAGATGGAGCGGGACGGGCACGTCTTCCTGATGGGCGAGGAAGTGGGTGCGTACGATGGCGCGTACAAGGTATCGAAGGGGTTGATGGACAGGTTCGGTCCGATGCGCGTGGTGGACACGCCGATCACGGAGCTGGGGTTTGCGGGTCTGGGTGTGGGTGCGGCGATGGCGGGGCTTCGGCCGGTGATCGAGTTCATGACGTTCAACTTTTCGATGCTGGCGCTGGACCAGGTGTTCAACAGTGCAGCGAAAGTGCTGTACATGTCGGCGGGCCAGTTCAAGTGTCCGATCGTGTTCCGGGGACCGACGGGCGCGGCGTTGCAGTTGTCGGCGCAGCATTCGCAGGCGATGGAATCGACGTATGCGCACTATCCGGGTCTGAAGGTGTGTGCGCCGGCGACGCCAGCGGATGCGAAGGGACTGTTGAAGGCAGCGATCCGTGATGACGATCCGGTCATCGTGATGGAAGCGGAGCTTCTGTACGCGATGAAGGGTGAGGTTCCGGATGGTGACCATGTGGTTCCGCTGGGTGTGGCGGAGGTGAAGCGCGAGGGCACGGATGTCAGTGTGATCACGCACGGCAAGATGGTTCACGTGGCGTTGCAGGCGGCGGCCGAGCTGGAGAAGCAGGACGTGTCGGTCGAGGTGATCGATCTGCGATCGCTGCGGCCGCTGGATGTCGAAGCGATCCTGCGGTCGGTGCACAAGACGAATCGGGCGGTCTACGTGGAGGAGGGCTGGCCGTTCGTGGGCATTGGCGCGCAGATCGTTGACGTGATCCAGAGCGAGGCGTTCGACTATCTCGATGCGCCGCTCGGCCGTGTCACGCAGCTGGATGTGCCCATGCCGTACAACAAGCATCTCGAGAAGCTGGTGAAGCCGTCGGCGTCGCGCGTCGTGGCGGCCTGCCAGGCAGTGATCAACAGGTAAGGCCGGGGCCGGGTACGGCTTCTCGCCGTTTCTGGCCACGGCCCGAGTTCTATTCCGAAGGGAAACCCGATGGCGACCAGAGTCCACATGGAAGCGCTGTCCCCGACGATGGAAGAGGGGCAGCTGGTGAAGTGGCTGAAGTCTGAAGGCGACGACGTTGCCGAAGGCGACGTGCTCGCCGAAATCGAGACCGACAAGGCCACGATGGAACTCGTTGCGCGGGGATCGGGCGTTCTGCGCAAGATCGGGCTGGCCGAGGGCGGCACGGCGTCGGTCGGCCAGCTCATCGCCGTGATCGCCGACGCTGACGCTGACATCGACGAGCTGCTGTCGGAGCTGACGTCGGGCTCATCCGGCGGCGGGCAGAAGGCGGCCACGGGGACGGACGCCGATGATACGGCCGAGGACGAGGACACCGACGACGAGGATGAAGAGGCCGGGAACGGTGAAGCGGCCAGCGAACCAGACGACGAAGCAGAGGAAACCGGCAAGAAACCGGCGGCTGGTGGGAAGCGAAAGGCACAGCCGGCGAAGGCGGACGGGACCGACGACGCAGATGGGAAGCGAAAGGCACAGCCGGCGAAGGCGGACGAGACCGACGACGCAGATGATGCGGAGGAAGCCGAAGGCGCGGCCGAGGAGCGTGGCGATGGCGCTGCGGGTGGGGACGGGAAGACGGCGGGTCCGTCGGGGCGCGTGAAGGCTTCGCCGCTGGCCAGACGACTGGCGTCGGAGTCGGGGATCTCGCTGGCATCGGTGTCGGGCAGCGGGCCGGGCGGCCGTATCGTGAAGCGCGACATCGAGGGGGCGAAGTCCGGTGCTCGCGGAACCGGCTCGCCGGCCGCGGTCGGACCGGAGTACGAGGATGTGCCGGCATCGCAGATGCGGAAAGCGATCGCGAAGCGGCTGGTCGAGTCGATCGGGCCGGTGCCGACGTTCTACCTGACGGTGGACGTCGACATGACGCGGATGCTGGCGGCGAGGGAGCGTGCGAACCGGGTGCTGGAGGAGCGCGGCATCAAGGCGTCGATCAACGACTATCTGATACGTGCGGTCGCCGCGGCGCTCGCCGCGCATCCGGAGGTGAACGCGTCATGGCGGGGCGACGCGATACGCCGGCACAATCGCGTGCACATCGGCGTGGCGGTCGCGATTCCGGATGGCCTGATCACGCCGGTGATACGGGACGCGAATCTGAAGGGCGTGGGCGACATTGCGGCCGAGGTCCGTGAGCTTGCGGGTCGTGCGCGGGAGAAGAAACTGAAGCCCGAGGAGTACACGGGAGCGACGTTTTCGATCTCGAACCTCGGCATGTTCGGAATCGAGGAGTTCACGGCGATCATCAATCCCCCGGAAGCGTGCATACTGGCGGTCGGTCAGGTCGAGGACCGGATCGTCGCCATCGATGGGCATGCGGCGGTGCAGCCGCGCATGCGCATGACGATGAGCTGCGACCATCGCGCGGTCGACGGTGCGACGGGAGCGCGTTTTCTTCAGACTTTGCGAGGAATGGTCGAGGAACCCGGCCTGATGGTGCTGTGAAGCGTGGGGTCGGGCGGACTTCGGCCCCAGAAACCAGCCCCAGAAACGAGTTCCCGCGACCTGCCCACCGACAGGCGACCTGTGCTTGCTACCGGTTGATCGCCTGACGCACGGCGGCTTCGATCTCGGGCGCGAAGGTCGGGTCGAGCGCCCACGCGGTGACCTCGATGATGTAGTGCGTGTCGGTCTCGGAGCGGACGTCGATCTCGGGCAGTCGGACAGTCGACGACCAGGGTGACGTGAGCGCGGCGGCCGGGATCTCGGTGAGCAGCGGCGCGAGCGGCCGGGTGCGCGGGATCTCGATCGTGAACGTGTGAGCGCGGGCGCCGGCGGCGGTGTCGGCCGTCGTGACCGGACGCACGGCGACATCACGAAGCGGCACGCGGACCTGGTCGCCGGTAGCGGTTTCGATGAGAACGGATCGGAACCCGACGTGTCGCACACGGCCATCGACCAGACCGGGCAGCCGGACCCACCTTCCGGGCTCGACGCCTCCTTCCATGCGGACCACCCAGCCGGATACGACATCAGCGATCAGCGCGTGCAGTGCCCACGCGATCGCGCCGATGACAATCGCCATGGCGATACGCGTTTCCGGCGGCTGCGCACCGAACAGGCGAGTCATGGCGTACAGTGTGGCGGCCAGGGCGAACACGATCTCGGCGAACGGCAGTGCTCGCCGTATGATGAATCTGCGTGCGGCGGGCGATCCGATGTAGGGCGTGACGCGGGCCAGGAGAATGGCGATGAAGCCGGCGGCGAGCGCTACCGCGAGCAGGGACGGTCTCATCAGACGAGCTCCGAGCGCTCGAGATAGCGGACGAGGTACGATCGCACGAAGCGGTCGATGCGGATGACGCCCGCATCGTCCTCTGTGAGTACGCCGGGCCGGGTGAGTCCGCGCAGTTCCCGCGCGAGGCTGCCCTGGTCGAGGCGAGTGATGCGTTGCAGCCGCTGGAGCGTGAGTCGCTCGTGGATGACCGTCTGTACCGCGAGCATGCGCTGGACCCGAGTGAGCGTGTCGAACGCGTGCAGCGCCGGTTTCCGCGGCGCGACCATCTCGAAGCCGTCCTCATCGACGCGCGTGATACCGGCGATCCAGGTGTTGAGAGCCGCGCCGATGTTGCCGCCCGAACTGTCGAACACCCTGTTGAACAGGCGAGCCAGTTGCCACTGTGTCAGTCGCTCCTCGGGGACACCGCGATAGGTGAAATGCAGGCCGGTCGCGCCGTGTCGCATGAGGATCAGTCGCTGAAGCTGTTCCGCGGTGAACGGTTCGCACTCGACGACACGCAGGAAGAGATGCTCGATCGGCTGCATCCGGTCCATGAGGCGGAACGCGTACTGATTGACGTTCGCGATGAACAGAACACTGTCGCCGAAGCGCGCAACGACTGATGCGATCGCGTCAATGACGGCCGCACCGCCCGGACTGCGCTCCCACCACAGGTTGATGTCATCGAGCAGGATGACTGCACCGGGCACTCGCGCGAGTCGCGCGGCCAGTTCACCGGTCCCGCCGATGGCGGTGCGCAGGCGGGCGGCGAACACGCGCGTGTCGATCGAGCCGCCGCGCGGCGGCTCGACGCGGAAAATGCGATCGGCATCGAAATGCTGGTGGGCGATGAGCGATGCGAGTGTTCCGCGGCCCTGGCCCGGCTGGCCGAGGACGAGCAGTGCGCCGCCCCGGCCCTTGCGGTGCTGGTCGACGGCCAGCGCCGCTTCGGCCAGCTCGGTATCGAAGCCGATGTGGATGTCGCTCGTGATGGTCGGCCGGCCAAGGAACAGCTCGCGATAGAACAGCGGCAGTCGTGCAACGACATCGGGCCGGGGCGTCGCGTCCTGCACGAACTGCCGCAACTGCTCGGCGCCGGCGTGGCCAGCCGCTTCACGCCGCAGTCGCGACGCGAACAACGCGCCCTCGCTCCGGCCGTGCAGGACGCGCACGGCCGCATTCGTGATCCGCGTCCGAACGTCATCGACGGTCCTCCGCATGCCACCGATCATCCTGCGGCCACGCTGCGAACGGACGTACTCATCGAGCCTGGCGGACACGCGAACGACGTTGTTCGGCTCGAACCGGTGTGTGGCAGCGGTGAACCGTCGCACGATCAGCTCGTCGAGCGCATCAGCGCGTTCGCGCAGCCGATCGACCTCCCGACGCAACCGTTCCAGAGCCAGGGTGCCGGCAGGCGATTCGGACGACGAGTCGTCATCGTTGTCGCGTGAGTTGACCCGGAACGCGGCGAGCTGCGCGACCTCGCGCGCGACATTCGCGGCCTCGTCCACGGATGGCGCAAGAGAGCCAAGCTCGTGGCGCAGCGGCCCCAGCAGCGCGGTCTCGACGAGGTACTCCACGACTCGCCGCAATGCGACATCAGTGACCGATGCATCCTCGAAATGGCCGACACGGACCGCTTCGGCCGTCTCGTCCGCCACGATCGCCACCACGTCCGGCAGCCTCGCCGACACGCCCTGCAACGCCGAGTTCGCCGGATCGACTATTCGGGCCGGGTCGAAGCCGGCCTGCATGCCGGCAGCGATCTCGAGGACGGCGTCCTGCGGCCCGTCCGCCGGCGGATCCGATATCGCCGCGTCCAGCCGCTCGAGCGACTCGACCATGCCCGCGATGATGTCACGGGCCCGGTCGCGCGTCCGCTTACCAGCCAGCGCGATCGACTCCCGCAGTGTGACGAGGTGCGCGTCCAGCTCGAACGCATTGACGATCAGCGGCTGCACTTCGGACCAGCGGTCAGCCGACTCCTGCAACTCCGCGGTGTGCACACGGGCACGGGCGTGCAGACGGCCGGCCTGGCGAACGGCCGCGTTCGCATCGACACGAGCGGCAGCGTCGACAAACTCACGGACCGTCTTCGCCCGAAGCTCCGCCAGTCGGCTCTGCAGTCTGAACTCGGCGACGCGCGCGGTCTCGTGAATCTCGTCGAGTACGGCCAGGAGTGCGCCCTCGGCGGTGTCGCCGTCATGCGCGGATGCCAGTGCCTCGGCCGCGACGCCAAACAACCGCTGCGCGTCATGAATGGACCGGCACGCATCCTCGCCGAGACCGTGCATGAATTCGTCGATCGCGCTCGCCGCGAAATCCGCGACCAACGCATTCGCGATCACGCGCGGGCGAACGGTCCAGGTGACAGGCTGGCTCCGTACGCGGGCGACAGTGCGCAGCCACGCCTGAATCGCGATGACGCGCAACGGCGTACCGGAAAACGAGCCGAACGTCGACGCAGGCGCCGTCAGTTCGAGTTCTTCGGCCAGAATGATGCCGCTTCGCGAGAGCCGCTCGGGCAGCCACTCCGCGGCACCGTCGATCAAACCGTTCTGCACGAGTGCGTCATCCGACCGCGCGGTCTCGATGCGGCGCAGGACGCGATCCGCGAGCGGCGCAACAACCGCGCGACCCTCGCGGTCGGGAACGCGGCCGTACTCGAAAGCACTCGCGAGCGCGGACCGCGTCACATCACCGATGTCGCCGACCAGAGCGCGGGTCGAGCGGAGCGCCTTCGAGACGAAATCCTCCCACAGCGCGCTGAGCGCGTCGTCGAGATCCGCGTCCAGCCTGGCGGCCATCTCGGCGATCGCCGGATCGATGCTCGCGCCGGACAGCGTGGTCCCGACGCGTTCGAACGCGGCGGCGGACTCGTCGCCCAACACCGGCGCTTCGAGCCTGGGCGGCAGACGGATCAGCGGTTCGTCGAAGAACGACGACGCGTGGACGATCAGTGTCGTGCCGATCCGGTCGACTATGTCGTTCGTGTCCAGGATCCACTGCGCACCGTCATCGCCGGCACCAACATCGGCCACGCCCATGATGGTCAGGTCGGCATCGACGGATTCCGAACGGAGCACGTCAACGAAAGTGCGGCGATCGAACGCATTGTTGATCACGCGGACGTCAGCCTCGACGCGGAACTCCTCGAGCACGCGGCGCATCTCTCGCGCGACCGCCGCCGAGAACGCGGGATCGCCGTCATTGACCGTAAGGAACCGGATCGTTGCATCGCGCCAGTCGTCGTCCAGCGAGAGCGCGCGGATCAGCACGAGACTGAAGGCTACATCGTTGCCCGACAGTCGCCACCACACGTCCACCTTGCGACGCTCGCCCCAGCCGCGGTCCCTGTCATGGTCGAGCAGCAGGACATTCAGATCCTCGGCCGCCAGTGTGTGTACCAGCGCCGAGAACCGGTCCGGCTCGGACCTCGCCCAGCCGAGCAGTACGGTGTTCGGCTCGATGCCGCCAAAACCGTAGAAGCGCGCGACATCGGCCATCCCGTCATACACGTCACTGCACCGGATCCGACGGTGGAAAACGCCTTCGTCATCGAGCGTGCCACCGCGTTCCGGCCGGGGCATGACGGCCGGGTCGGTGGACCCCGCCGCGTCGCGGGTTGCAACGAGCTCGACATCGGTGATGAGTCCACGCGTTCCGGCGAGTGCAGTGCCCAGCTCGACCAGGTGCGGCCGCGCACTGGCGCCGCCGCTGAACAGCAGCAGGTTCGGCTTCCAGTTCCGGCGCTGCACTTTTACGCGTTCGAGGCGCAGCAGCGCGGCGCGCGCGACGGTCGACCAGACACCCTCCCAGGTGTCGCCGGACTCGAGGCGGAGCTGGCGGCGAGCGAGATAGAGATAGAGCGAGCCGAGCACGACTGTCGCACCGACCATCGCCAGCAGGTCGAGTTCGATCATCACGATCAGACAGGCGCCGGCGCCGATCACGCCGACGATCCTCGGAACCCGGAACTGCGGGCGGAAGTCAGGCGAAACCCAGCTCTCGATCGTGGCGGTCAGGTTGAGGAACCCGTACGCAGCAATGAAGAACATCGTCACGATGCGCGCGATCGCGTTGAGTTCGCCGATCAGGATTCCGGCTTCCGCGATCAGGCACGCCAGAAGGAGAGCACGACGAGGCTCGTTGTCGCGCCCATGTCCGAAGGCGAACCAGCGCGGCACGACACCATCGTCGGCCGTGGCCTGGAGGATGCGCGGCGCGCCCAGGATGCTGCCGAACGCGGATGAGATAGTCGCGCCCCAGATGCCCGCGACGACGAGCGGCGAGAACAGCGCCATGTCGAGCAGGACGCGCGCGTTGCCGCTCAACTGGTCCGCCGACACCGTGAACGCCAGGAACGCCGCGAACGCGATATACACGACCAGGCCGACCGCGATGGCCGACATCGTGCCCACCGGTATCGACCGTTTCGGGTCGCGCAGGTCCCCCGACATGGAGACGCCCGCCTCGAAACCCGTGACCGCGGGAAAGAAGATGCCGAACAGAACAATGAACGGCACGCCGTCGGCCGGGGGCTGGAGCAGCGGTTCGGCGGGCGCGAACTCGTGGCGGCCGAACACGATCGAGATCAGCGACAGCGCGATCGCCGCCATGATCCAGTACTGCATCTTCAGCGCGAGCGCCGTACTGATCAGCGCGATCGTCGCGACAGCGATCAGCGCGATCGTGCCGGAAATGCGTATCGCGTTGACGTCCGACGGCAGGCCCCAGTATGACAGAAAGCTCTCGGAAAAGCCGATCAGGTAGAGACTGATGCTGAACGACATGCCTGCGAACAACGCGAGTCCGAGCGTGCCGCCTATCGGCAGGCCCAGGCTGCGCGAAATCATGTAGTACGTGCCGCCCGCCCGTACCCGCTTGTCGGTCGCGATCGATGAAACGCACAGCCCGGTCGCAACCGAGATCACGTGCGCAACCAGAATGATGCCGACGGTGCGATAGAAGCCCGCCTGCCCCACGATGTAGGGCAGACGCAGGTACATGATCACGCCCAGGATCGTCAGGATCGAGGGCGTGAACACTCCACCGAACGTGCCGAACTTCCGGGTCTGCGCCAAACGGTTGTCCCGATGTTTCGTCAGGGCAGCGGCCGGTGGGCCGGCCGCCGATTGATCCTGAAGGGTTGGCGAAGTTGGCCCCGAATGGCGTCCGGCGGCAAGTGCAGCTGGCGTGGATCACCCGGCTGGTGGTTCGGTGACGAGCCACCCGGGACGCAGCCCGTGTCACGACCGGCATCCGCCACTGGTCGCCCGAACGAGGGCCCGACCGACAGGGCGAGTCCGGTGTATCATGCAGGGCACACGCGCCGCATCAGGCCGCGCGGACGGTCCGGAACCTGCACAGTCCGGAGGGCAGACCGGAAGGAACCGAACAAACGTAGGAATCGAGGATATCGAAATGCAGAAGTCGATCGAAAATAAGGCGACACGACGCACCGCAATGCGGCGCGCGGGCAGGGTCGTCGCGATGCTCGCGCTCGCGACGCTGCCGGGACTGGCGGCGTGCGGCGACGATGGGACCGGGCCCGTTCTCGACACGGCGCTAGTCACCGGCACATACAACCTGACGACGCTGTCCTTCGACCCGCAGGGCTCCCTGCCCGCCATCGACGCACTGGCCGAGATCGGAACCCAGCCGCAGCTCATCATCGCCTCGAGCGGTTCGGCGCAGATCGTCTACCAGGACCCGTCGACAAACCTGTTCACGACAATATCGGGCTCGTTCCGCACGACTGTCGATGGTGCGCGCGTCACGTTCGACAACACCTCGCCGTACGCAACGCTGCTCCTGTCGAGGCGCATGGACTTCGTGCTGGACACCATCACGACGCCGAGACGGCTTCTCTTCGACGCGGCCGCGCCCGATGGCGTCAACCGCGCTCGCCTCATCGAACTGGCGCCCGAACTGGCCGGCGAACAGCTGCTCAACCCCGTGCCCGGCGACCTTGCCGTGATCTTCACGCGCTCCTAGAGTGGCTCGTCACGTGGCTCGTCACCGAGCTCAACACACTTCGGTGAAGAACCACTAGCCCGCGCGGCATCGGCCGGCAGTTCCGTTGTCCGCCCCCGGTCGAGCGCATAACTTGGCCGCGCGCAACCAGGACCAGGAGGTCAATGTGGCGGACAAGTTCGACGTGATCGTGATCGGCGCCGGCCCCGGCGGCTACGTGGCCGCGGTGCGCGCCGCCCAGCTCGGAATGAACGTGGCCTGCGTCGAGGCGGACAGGCTCGGCGGCGTCTGCAACAACGTGGGCTGCATCCCGACCAAGGCGCTGCTCGAGAGCGCGAAATACGCGAAGAAAGTCGGCTCGTTCGGCGACTTCGGCATCAATGTCGGCGACGTTTCGTTCGATCTCGGCGCCGCGGGCAAGCGGGCGAAGAAAGTCGCGGACCAGGGCGCGCGCGGTGTCGCATACCTCTTCAAGAAGCACAAGATCGAGTCGATCTCCGGCTGGGCCCGGCTCGCAGGCGGCGGCAAGGTCACGGTCCGCGGCAAGGACGGCGAATCCACGATCAGCGGCAAGCACATCATCCTGGCCACGGGTTCACGGCCGAAATCGCTGCCCATCCTCAAGATCGATGGCGACCGCGTCTGGAGCAGCGACACTGCCGTCTTCCCCGCTGAAGCGCCCGAGTCGCTCGGCGTCATCGGCGCGGGCGCGATCGGCATGGAATTCGCCGATGTCTACGGCGCGTTCGGCTCGAAGGTCACGATCATCGAAGCTCTCGACCAGGTCCTGCCGCTCGAGGACGCCGACTCGGCCGCCGTCATCGACAAGGCATACCGCAAGCGCGGCATGGACATCCTCGTCGGCTCGATGCTCGAGAAAGCGAACGTCGGCAAGACCGGCGTCAAGCTGACCGTGAAAACGAAGGACGGGAAGTCGAAGACCATCGACGTCGACCGCGTTCTCGTCGCGGTCGGTCGCGCGCCCATCATCGAAGACATCGGCCTCGAAGAAGCCGGCGTCCAGACCGAGGAGGGCTTCATCAAGGTCGACGACATGCTGAAGACCACCGCCGACGGCGTCTACGCGATCGGCGACTGCGCAAAGCCGCCGCTGCTCGCACACAAGGCGATGCACGAGGGCGTCCACCTCGTCGAGGCTCTCGCCGGCCAGGGCCATGGCATGGTCGACTACGCCAATATCCCGAACGTCACCTACTGTCACCCCGAAGTCGCGTCCGTCGGACTCACCGAGAAACAGGCCCGCGATGCCGGTCACGACATCGAGGTCGGCTCGTTCCCGTTCAGTGCCAACGGTCGCGCGCGCACCGCCGGTGATACCGACGGCTTCGTCAAGATCATCCGCGACACGAAGTACAGCGAGATCCTCGGCGCGCACATCGTCGGCGCCAACGCCAGCGAACTCATCGGCGAGTTCGTCGTCGGCAGACACCTCGAGACCACCGCCGAAGAGATGGACGTGGCGATGCACCCGCACCCGACACTGTCGGAGGCGATTGCAGAGGCTGCGCTCGGGTCGCTCGGCAGGGCCTTGCACATTTGAGGTGGAGAACTCGTTTCTGGGGCTGGTTTCTGGGGCTGGTTTCTGGGGTGGTGGGTGGCGGGCGGACGGCGGGTGTCAGGCGCGGCGGTCAGGCGACGGCGGCCGCACGGCAGGAGATGAACGGCAGGACGAAGGGCGGCGCGATCAGTCCGGGATGCCCGACATGGCAGGGCCGGCGTTGACGGGTGCGGTCAGGAGTCGGCGTTCAACGATCGCGTCCGCGATGCGTTCGGCAATCCGCTTCGACATGGCCGCGGTGTAGTGCACCTGATCCACGTACAGCGCCGTCGTATCCTCACGCTGCATGTCGGCGAGCCAGAGCAATCCATACGCCGAGGGCACGCTGTCCCTGACCTGCGCAAATCGCTCGTACCCGAACCGGGTCCGCTCGCCCGAACGTATGACCCATCCGGCCCGAGGGAGATACGGATTCTACCTGTTGTCGTAGCCATGGACGGGTACCGGTTGCCACACGAACAGGGTTGCAAGGCCCTCTGAAGCAGCGAGCGCTTCGACCATTCGTTTGTTCGTGAGGTATCGCTCGATGACCGGCATCACGGTGGTATCACGAGCTTCCCGGGTCGCGCGTACGGCCACGGGCTCCGGTCCAGAGGCGCCCTGCTTCCCCCTGCCGGCGGTCAGCCGGGCCAGCGCGCGCCTGCCAACACGCACGACCGGCAGGCCACCGGCTGCCGCCGGTTCGGGCAGCGTTCCGTCCATGAACTGACGCAACCTCCCGGCGTAAGGCGGCTCATCGAGGATGAAGTCGTTCAGACCATCAATGAAAACGGCGACTGATGGCACGGCTCGTTCCTCGATCAGTCTTGCAAACAGCGCCCGTTCCAGCGACGAGTAGTAGTAGCCACGCCCGAAGTTGTAGACGTGGACACCCGGTCCGATGCGTGCCCGCAGCTCTCGCTCCATGTACGACGGGATCGTCTCCGAGTCCGCTACGCCCACACCGAATGTCGTCGAACCACCAAGGACGAAGACGGTGCCCGCCGCCGACGGCGGCCAGGGGTTCGCCACCCCATTCGAGCGTACACCATGTTCAGCGACGTTCACGTACCGACCCGCGAACGGCCGCTCCGTATGCCCCGTGAACGGCTCATACGCGTGATTTCGGGACCAGGTCTCCGTGAGCAAATGGACGATGTCATCCTCGGACATGCCCGGGTAGACCGGTGAGAGGGGCGTACCGGTCCGTTCGTCCACGGCAGTACGACGGCCTTCCACAGTGGGCGGTTGCTTCACGCGCTCCACACAATTGATGCCGCGCCGTTCACCAGCAGAAACAGAATGGCGGTATTCAAGGCAATGACCGCGAATGCAGACCACCAGCGGGCCATTTGACGTGTTCGGGGCACGCAACCCTCCGTCAGGATACCGGACCAGAGTACATTCACTGGCCTCGGGTCGGCCTCCTGAATGGCAAAATCGAGGCCGCAGGTACAGCGGACGTGAGATGCGCCCCACGAGCTGTCGGCTGGCCGGTGGGGCCGAAATTGCCACTCCTGGCGCCGCCAAACGACCCCGGCAAGGCACGGCGACGCGGCCGGGGCCGCTTCACGGCGTATTCCGGTGCCAACTCACCCCGATCCTTCGAAAACCTCAGCCTGGGGGCAATTCCGACGTCACGCGAGGTGCGCCGGAGTGGCCCTCCATTCACAACGCCCGTCACCAGCCGTGGACGGGGCGAACAGGACGCAAAGCGCCAGCGCCCGAACGAGAGGGCGGCATGAGGTCCGGGCCAGTGGGGATTTCACGGCCTGACCGGCTGTCAGATCCCGGCGACGCGGCCCCCGCGCCGGCCGGTGGGGATTCCACCGCCTGACCGGCTGTCAGATCCCCGCGACGCGGCCCCCGCGCCGGCCGGTGGGGATTCCACCGCCTGACAGGCTGTCAGATCCCCGCGGCGCGGCCCCCGCGCCGGCCGGTGGGGATTCCACCGCCTGACAGCGTGTCAGATCCCCGCACCGCAGCCTCCGCGCCGGCCTCCTTCACGGCGTCCGGATCCTCCACACCGAGACCGTGGGAACGTCGAGTTCGTCCAGGACGACGACAGCGAGCAGATCTCCCTGGATCACGAAGGTCCGCCCTTCCTGCGCCAGCCGAACCGGTACGGCGACCTCGCCGAGATAGGCACCTGCCGGGTCGAACACGTCGAATACCGATCTTTCCGTCCCGGCGGAACGGCCGGCGCGGACCCAGAGCCGGTCCTTGTCGTCAAAGGCGAAAGCGTCACCGTAGAAATGTCTGCGGAGCGGATCGATCTCCGGACGGGGGGCTCCCTCGGGATTCGCCCCACGCCGGCTCAGCCTCTGGAACGCGGCTTCCTGCCGGTCTCGCTCGGCGGCGATTTCCCGAGGCGTTCGCCGCGACCGCTGAACGTCCCGGGACCATGTGACGGCGCCGTCTTCGCCGGTTGCGGTGAAGCTCCATACGCGGTAGACCGTGCCTTCACCCGCCACGAAGCCACCCGAGGGCCGTGAAGCGAAGGTAACGAAGAGCGGAGGACCTCCCTCGGCGTCGGCGACTGGCGGCGAGATCGATTCGCGAAGCGTCGTGAACGACGCCGACCCACGCTGCCAGCGTTGTATCGAGACGGTGTTGCGCAGGAAGTCCATCACGCCCATGACGACCGCATCACGCGAGCGTTCGTATGCCATCGCGACGGGAAAGCCCGGCAGTCGAGTGGTAGCGACGAAGCGCCGTTCGGCGTCAAGCTCGGTAAGCTGCTGGCGTCGCGTGTCGACGAAAAGCAGGCCGCCCGCGCCGGTGAACCAGATGCCATGGACGGAACGCGCCTCGCCGGGTCCGTCTCCCTCCGCTGCCGCACTGCCAATGAACGAACCGTCCAGGGAAAACAGGCGGATCCGCGGCGCTGCGTCGTCGGCGATCGCGACGCGTCCCCGGCCGGGGTCAAGCGCGATGTGCTGGATCGCACCGAACAGCTGGGGTCCGTTGCAGTCCGTGCAACCCAGGACGGTCACGAGCTCGAGGACGGCCGGCGTCTGTGCCGTTGTCTGTGCCGTCGCGTCTGCCGCGCCCGGGAAGCTCGCGGCCGCGGCGACGAGCGCCATTCCCCGGCGGTGTCGCCTGCGGTTCGGGCGACATGTGCGAGTCACGGGACCCCGGCCGAAAGCGTCCACAGTCATCGTCGGCCGGCACCCGAAGCGGCGCGGCCTGGAGCGACTTCCTGTCCGGTCACCGCCGTGTCCCATGACAGCCTGCTCAGGCCGCCGATCAGCCGGACCACGCCCAACCGCTCGAATCGACCATGCCGCCCTCCAGATAGTGTCAATAGTCCGTTATACCGCGCGGACGCCAGGGGGCGCAACCGCCACGGCACGCGAACGGGCCGAGTCGTCGATCGGAGGGACGCCCGGGTTCGGGCGCGGGACGGAATGGCCGGCGGTTGCTGCCGAGCCCGGGCGAGGGTACTTTCGGCTCGAGTGCGAGCAGGCGCACCGGCCGTCCGCGCGAAGGGACCGAGTCCCGGCCTGTATTGTGAGTTGATTGCCACATTTGCTTCTTTCGGCCCGAGACCGCGGACCATCGGGCGCTCACGAAAGGAGCGCATCATGCCCACGCGTTCGCTTCCCGCACGTCCGAGTCTCACGCAGCTCAAGCTCCAGGCGAAGGAACTGCGCCTCGCCCATTCGGCGGGTGATCGCGCCGCCATCGAGCGCGTCGTCGCGCATCACGCCGGCCGTTCCGGACAGACGCCGGGGAGCGTCCGCGCGGACGAACTGACGGTCGCCGACGCACAGCTCGTCATTGCGCGCGAGTATGGGTTCGCGAGCTGGGCGAAGCTGAAGCATCGCGTCGAGATCGCGGACCGCATCGCGCGGTTCCAGCCGCATCCGCGGTTCGCCGAAGCCCTCGCCGCGCTCGACGCCGGCGATGCGGACCGCCTTCGCGAGCTGCTCGCGGGTGACTCCGCGCTCGGCCATGCACGCACCAATCTCGATCCGCCGTACGGCTACTTCAGTGCCGCAACGCTGCTGCACCACGTGGCGGGCAATCCCGGCCGTGAGAATCCGCTGCCTGACAACGTCGTCGAGATCGCGCGCATCCTGCTCGACGCGGGCTCCGATGTGAACGCGGAGACGATCGGTCCGAACTGCGGCACGACGATGGGACTGCTCGTGACCAGCCATCAGGCTAGCCGGAGGGGCTTCTCCGGGTCGCTCATCGACCTGCTGCTCGAGCGCGGCGCCACGCTCGATGTCCACCGGCCCGACGCACTGGACGGATCGCTCACGAATCACGCGCCCGCCGCTGCGGAGAAGATGATCGAGCTGGGCGCGAAGCCGGACGTGCTCGCCGCCGCCGCGCTCGGCCGCCTGGACCTGCTACGCGGCTTCTTCGATCAGGACGGCCGCCTGCTCCATCGACCTCGCCGCCACGGCAAGCTCATGAGCGCACGCGACGCGATCGGTCTCGCGATGCTCTACGCGTACGTGCGCCACCAGCCCGCGGCGGTCGATTTCCTGCTCGAGCTGGATGGCAACTGGGACATGATTGGAGTAAACAACGGCACGGCGATGCACCGCGCCGCATGGGCCGGCGACATCGACATGATCGAACGCCTCGTCACGCGCGGGGCCGACATTTCGAACCGGGAGAATCCGTTCACCGCGACGCCGCTGTCGTGGGCCCGGCACAACCAGCAGCACGTCGTGGTCAAGTGGTTCCGCGCGCATTGTGCCATCGACATCCACGATGCCGTGTGCTTCGACTTCCCCGAACACGTCGCGGCTCGCCTGCGTGAGGACCCATCGTCGGTCAACCGCCGCCTGGACCAGTGGGACATACCACGGGCGACACCGCTTCACTGCGCGGCATGGACGCATATCGAGGATGTCGAGAGCAGCCACGATCTGGACGATTCGGCCCGTGCGAAAACGGTCCAACTGCTTCTGGACAGCGGCGCCGACGTGAACGCCGTCTCAGGCAGCGGCTACACGCCGCTCGATATCGCGCGTGCGTCGCACGCCTCGAGCATCGTCGCGCTGCTCGAGCGCCACGGTGCGAAGCGAGTCGCGGATCTCTAAGACCCGAGCGCGGCGCCGATGCCGAGCTGCATGAGCGCACGCCTGGCAACCGTCCAGGCCACCTGACCGGGTTGCGCGCCGAGCGCGGAGCGGATGCCGATTTCGCGTGTCCGCTCCGCCACCGAGCAGGACGTGATCGCGTAGATGCCGCACGCGGCGAGGGCGAGAAGGATGCCGACGCCGACGGGTCCGCCAAGTGTCGCGGCTGCGGCAATGTACCAGTCGCCTTCGAAGCCGCGATTCAGTGCGAGCGGCGAGCCGATCAGCGCGTTCGGATCGACTTCCGCCGTGATCTCGCGGAGCCGCGGTGTGAATGCCTCCGGGTCGTCGCCCACGTGTATCGCGAGCCGAACGCGATGCACGGTGCCGGGCACGAGCGGCAGGTAGAGCCCGGCGTCGAAGTCGGACTGCATGATGTCCATGCCGGCGCGGCCGACCACGCCCACGATCTCGTACCAGCCCGTCGTATCCGCACCCCACACGCGGTAGCGGACACCGGCGCGCCGCGTCCGGCTCGGCTGGGCCACCGCGTACCCGTACGAAGTAAGGCGACGCTTCCTCTTCCGCCGTTCCCGCCTTTCGTCGCCCGCCCCTCGTCGCCCGCCTTTCGTCGCCCGCCCCTCGTCGCCCGCCGTTCGTCGCCCGCCCCTCGTCGCCCGCCATTCGTCGCCCGCCGTTCGTCGCCCGCCGTTCGTCGCCCATTCGTCTCCCGCCGTCCGTCTCCCGCCGTCCGTCTCCCGCCGTTCCGCCCCGCTGTTCCATCACCACCCCGCCCG
>DATKCF010000023.1:0-35173 GCA_035513345.1 Longimicrobiales bacterium | reverse complement strand
TGTCCCTGAGCCGCAGGTTCTCGTGGCTGACGCGCTGGCTGCGGGTAAGGAGCGAGTACGCGAACTGTTCGGGCTCGAGGTCGACGTAGCGTCTGACGTTCTCGAACCACTCCATCGAGTTGCGCGACGCGTTCTGCAGTCGGAGCGATTCGAGTTTCCGTTCTTCCTGGTACCGCTCGAACGCGCTGGCGATGTCACCGTCCTCACCCAGCGCACGTGCGAGCGTGATCGCGTCCTCCATGGCTAGCTTCGTGCCCGAGCCGATCGAGAAATGCGCCGTGTGCGCGGCATCGCCGAGCAGCACGATGTTGTCGTGGTGCCAGTGCTCGTTCTTCACGATCTGGAACGCGAGCCACGGCGAAGCGGCCTGGTGCTTCGCGTTGGCCAGGAGCTGGTGACCATCGAGCCAGGGCGCGAACAGCGTTTCACACGCGGCAACCGTGCCGTCCGCGTCGAGCCGGTCGAATCCCGCGGCACGCCATGACGCCGTGTCGCATTCGACGATGAACGTCGACATGTCCTCATCGAAGCGGTACCCATGAACCTGGAACACGCCGAACTCGTTTTCGACGAAGATGAATGTGAACGCGTCGAACGGCAGCGTCGTACCGAGCCAGACGAAGCGCGCGCCAGCACGAACGTCGACGGACGGCTGGAACGCGTGGGCCAGTTCCCGGCGGATCGTGCTGTTTACGCCATCAGCGCCGACGATCACGTCGGCATCGGCCAGACCGTGCGCAGCGAGATCCGCGAGTCCCGCGACATCGGTCGTGAAGCGCAGTCTGACACCCAGCGCGCGGGCCCGGTCCTGGAGTATCGACAGGAGCGTACGGCGAGCGATTCCGCTGAAGCCGTGGCCACCGGATGTGATCGTGCGGCCACGGAAGTGAATATCGATGTCGTCCCAGTGCGCGAAGCCGCGCGTGATGGCGGCGTGCGTTGCGGCGTCGGCGCGTTGCAGGTTGCCGAGCGTCTGATCCGAGAAGACGACGCCCCAGCCGAACGTGTCGTCGGCGCGGTTCCGCTCGAGCACCGTGATGTCGTGGTGCGAATCGGCCTGCTTGAGGAGCAGGGCGAGGTACAGGCCCGCGGGTCCGCCTCCGATGACAGCTACTTTCAAACCGACCGCCTCCGTGACAATGCAACCGCAAACACCGACGCCCTCCGCGGCTCGCTCGATCTGCTGGTCCGGGGAGAGTCGGCTGCGGGCGGGCACGCGGCAAGCCCCGCCTTTGGCGACGAGCGCGGCACGATGGGCGCAGGACGCCGGCCGCGCGGGGGCTGCCGTTGCCGCCAGCCGATAGCCGTCCTACGATTCCGGCCGGTCACGGCGGTACCGCCGCCCTACGGTCTCCCTTTGCCGATCGCCTCATGACGCCAACGAGCCGCACAGCCGAACTGACCCCCGTGAGCTTCGGCTGGAAGGTGAACGGCCGTGTCGCCACCATGACACTACGCCGTCCGGAACGGAAGAACCCGCTGACGTTCGAATCGTACGCGGAACTGCGCGACACGTTCGACGGCCTGCGCTTCCTGGACGACGTGCGTGCTGTCGTGCTGACGGGTGAAGGCGAGAACTTCTGTTCGGGCGGCGACGTGCACGAGATCATCGGGCCACTGGTCGAGATGCGCGGCCGAAGCGCGATGGACGAGCTGCTGGAGTTCACCCGCATGACGGGCGACCTGGTGAAGGCAATGCGCCGGTGCCCGCAGCCGATCATCGCGGCGATCGATGGCGCGTGCGTCGGTGCGGGTGCGATTCTGGCCATGGCCAGCGATCTGCGAGTCGGGACCGCGCGCAGCAAGGTCGCGTTCCTGTTCACGCGCGTTGGCCTGTCGGGCGCGGACATGGGTGCGTGTGCGCTGCTGCCCCGCATCATCGGCCAGGGTCGTGCGAGCGATCTGCTGTACACGGGTCGCTCGATCGACGGTGAAGTGGCCGAACGATGGGGCTTCTTCAACCGGCTGGTAGAGCCGGCGTCGCTGCACGAGGAGGCGGCCACGCTGGCGAAACAGCTTGCCGACGGGCCGACGTTCGCACACGCCATGACGAAACGGTGCCTCCACCAGGAATGGGCGATGGGCGTGGACGAAGCGATCGAGGCGGAAGCGCATGCGCAGGCGATCTGCATGCAGACGGCCGACTTCGAGCGGGCGTACCGCGCGTTCTTGGCAAAGGAACGACCCGTTTTCGAGGGCAACTGAGCGTGCGGCATCCCACGGTTCGGTGCCTTCCGATTCGCGCTTGTGCTGCACGGTCGAATTCGCCATGACGGATCGCACGTACCTCGACTGGCCGTTCCTTGATGCCGCGCACCGTGCGATCGGTCGCGAGATCGAGGCGTGGTGCGCCGACGGTCTCGACGCGCTGCCCGGCGGTGTGGATGCGGCGAGCCGCGAACTCGTGCGCCGTCTGGCCGACGCGGGGTGGCTGCGGTGGATCGTGCCGGCCGCGCAGGGCGGCATGCGTGATGGTCTCGATGTACGCGCCCTTTGCCTGATCCGGGAAACGCTCGCTCGCCATGATGGACTGGCCGATTTCGCGTTCGCGATGCAGGGTCTCGGCAGTGCGCCGATCACGCTGTACGGAACGGAATCGATGCGCGTACGCTGGCTGCCCGACATCGAGAGGGGCCGCGCGATCCCGGCGTTCGCGATCTCGGAGGCCGGTGCGGGATCGGATGTGGCCGCCATGCGCACCACCGCCGTGCGCGATGGCAGCGACTGGGTCATCGACGGAACGAAAACGTGGATCTCGAACGCCGGGATCGCGGACTTCTACACGGTGTTCTGCCGGCTGCCGCATGAGGGCGACCGCGCGTTCGGCGCGTTCGTCATCGAGGCGGACAACCCGGGGCTTCGCGTCGACGAGCGTATTGAAACGATAGCGCCGCACGTGCTGGGTTCACTCGCGTTCGAAGCGTGCCGGGTGCCCGATGCGGCGCGCATTGGTGACGTGGGCAAGGGCCTGCGTGTCGCGCTCGGCACACTCGATGTGTTCCGCTCGTCCGTAGGCGCGGCTGCGCTGGGCCTGGCACGCCGCGCACTTGCCGAGGCCGTCGCGTGGGTCAACGAGCGCGAAGCGTTCGGCAGGAAGCTGGCGGAGCACCAGATGACGCAGGCCCGCATCGCCGACATGGCGGTCGACATCGATGCGTCGGCGCTGCTCGTGTACCGTGCGGCATGGGCGAAGGACACGGGCACGGAACGGGTCACACGCGAGGCCGCCATGGCCAAGCTGCACGCGACCGAAGCGGCGCAACGCGTGATCGACAGCGCACTGCAGCTGCTGGGCGGCCGCGGCGTTGTGAGTGGCTCGCCCGTCGAGAAGCTGTACCGCGAAGTGCGCGCGCTGCGGATCTATGAAGGCACCAGTGAGATCCAGAAGCTCGTGATTGCCGGGTCGGTGCTGCGCGAGGGGAAATCGTGAGCAGCGGCCACCGCGACACGTTCGCGCGGGACAACCTGCCGCCCCGCGCGTTGTGGCCGGCCATGGACTACTCTGTGCTGCCCGCTCTGGCGTCGTATCCGGCGCGTCTGAACTGCGCGGTGGAACTGCTGGACCGGCGAGTGCAGGCGGGCGATGGGGACCGGGTCGCGATTCGCTGGCCGGCCGGCGAGTGGACCTGTGCCGAGCTGCTCGCGACGGTGAACCGCATTGCGCGCGTTCTTGTCGAGGACCTCGGTCTCGTGTCAGGCAATCGCGTGCTGCTGCACGGCCCGAACAATCCGATGATGGCCGCGTGCTGGTTCGCGATTCTCAAGGCGGGCGGCATATGCGTTGCGACAATGCCGCTGCTGCGCGCACGGGAGCTGGCGGCCATCTGCGCGAAAGCGGCCATCACGCTCGCGCTGACCGACGTCCGGCTGGCAGCCGAGCTGGACGCCGCAACCGCATCATCGCCGCTCGAGCGAGTTGTCCGGTTCGGAACGGATGACACCGACGCGCTGGACGCGCTCGCGCGTTCGAAGCCGTCGACGTTCGACAGTGTCGACACGGCTGCGGACGATGTCGCGCTGATCGCGTTCACGTCGGGCACGACCGGCGCGCCCAAGGGCACCGTGCACTTTCACCGCGATGTCCTTGCGATCTGCGACTGTTTCCCGCAATCGATCCTGCGCGCGGGTCGGGACGATGTCTTCTGCGGCTCGCCGCCGCTCGCGTTCACGTTCGGGCTGGGCGGCCTGCTGCTGTTTCCACTTCGCATTGGCGCGACCGCGCTGCTCCTCGAGGATGCGAAGCCGCCGCAACTTCTCGAGAGCATCGCGCGACTCGGTGCGACTGTCTGCTTCACGGCGCCGACCGCGTACCGCGCGATTGCGGGCATCGCGGGCGCACGGGACCTGTCGAGCCTGCGGAAGTGCGTGTCCGCGGGCGAGACACTACCTCTCGGAACCTTCGAGCAGTGGGAGCGCACAACGGGGATCCGCATCATCGACGGCATCGGCACGACCGAGATGCTGCACATCTTCATCAGTGCGGCGGAACCGGACGTCCGCCCGGGCAGCACGGGCCGTGTCGTCCCCGGTTATCGTGCGCGTGTCGTGGATGACGCGGGCAACGAGGTGCCGCGAGGCGAAGTCGGCAGCCTGGCCGTGCGCGGCCCGACCGGCTGCCGGTACCTGGCCGATGAGGAGCGGCAGCGTGGCTATGTGCGTGACGGCTGGAACCATACGGGCGATGCGTACGTGCAGGACGACGACGGCTACTTCTGGTACCAGGCGAGGACGGACGACATGATCATCAGTTCGGGCTACAACATTGCGGGGCCGGAAGTCGAGAACGTTCTGCTCGAGCACGCGGCAGTCGCGGAGTGCGGTGTGGTCGGTCTTGCGGATGACGAGCGCGGCAGCGTCGTGTCGGCGTTCATCGTTCTGCGCAATGGCTTCGATGCCAATGAAGCAATGGTCAAAACGCTCCAGGATTTCGTCAAGGCATCGATCGCGCCGTTCAAGTATCCTCGCCGTATCCGCTTTGTCGAGCAGCTTCCTCGCACGCAGACCGGCAAGCTCCAGCGGTTCCGGCTTCGCGAGTTCGAATGATGGATGTTCTGCTTCCCGACGGCTGGCCCCGGCCGCACGGCTACGCCAACGGCATTGCCGCAACGGGTCGCACGATCTTTGTCGCGGGGCAGATCGGCTGGGACCCGTTGACCGGCCGCATCGGGAGCGCGGACTTCGCGGAGCAGGCGAGGGTAGCGCTGGAGAACGCGCTGGCGGTGCTGCTCGCCGGCGGCGCGGCAGCAGGCGACGTCGTCCGGACTACGTGGTTCATCACCGACCTGGCAGCGTATCGCGCCGCCCGCCGCGAACTCGCCGCGGTGTGGCGGGAGTTGTTCGGTGCGCATTACCCGGCAATGTCGGTGATCGGTGTCGCCGAGCTGCTCGATCCCGGCGCGCTCGTCGAGATCGAGGTGACCGCCGTCATTGGTCACACGCAGGCGAGTGACGGATCGGCGGGCTGAGCCGGACGACGGAGCCGCGAACCCCTTGAGGCTGGTCTTCGATTTTCCCGATGACGCCGGCAGGCCGCGGCGTCGCGTGTTCAGCCGGCCGGTCGGTCACGTCGTCGCGCGGACGATCGATGAAGTACGTCCGGCCCTGGACGCCGTGCGCGACGCCGCAACGAACGGACTGTACGCGGCCGGCTACGTGTCGTACGAGGCGGCACCCGCGTTCGACCGGGCGATGCGCGTGCGCGGCGGTCACCGGCTGCCTCTCGTCCGGTTCGGCCTGTTCGACCGGTCGACCGACCCGCTCGCGGACCAGAACCACGAAGCTCCCCACGTGCCGCCCACTCTCGACTGGACCGCCGATACCGGGCGTGACGCGTATGACGCGGCGATCGCACGTATTCGTGACGCGATCGGCCGCGGCGACACGTATCAGGTCAACTACACGTTCCGTCTGCACGCGTGGTTCGAGGGCGACGTGGGATCGTGGTACGAGGCACTGCGCGCCGCGCAGGGCGGCGGCTACACGGCGGACCTCGACTTCGGCGATACGCGCATCCTGACAGCGTCGCCCGAGTTGTTCTTCGAGCGACGAGCGGACCGGGTGACGTCCAGGCCGATGAAGGGGACTCGCCGCCGAGGGCGCTGGGCGGACGAGGATCGCGCGCTTGCGGATCAGCTTGCCGCCTCGGGCAAGGACCGGGCCGAGAACCTCATGATTGTCGACCTGACGCGCAATGATCTCGGCCGTGTCGCCCGCATCGGTACAGTAGACGTGCCGGCGATGTTCGCGATCGAGCGGTATCGCACAGTATGGCAGATGACATCGACGATCACGGCGCAGGTGCGCGACGACGTGACCCTGACCGATCTTTTCGCCGCGCTGTTCCCGTGCGGATCGGTGACGGGCGCACCAAAGATCGCCACGACGCACTTCATTGCCGACATCGAGACATCGCCGCGCGAGGTCTACTGCGGTGCGATCGGCGTTGTCGAACCCGGCGGTGACTGCACGTTCAACGTACCGATCCGCACGGTCTGGATCGATGTTGCATCGAACACCGCGGAGTACGGCATCGGCTCGGGCATCACATGGGACTCGAGCGCCGAGGCCGAGTACGACGAGTGCCTGGACAAGGCGGCACTGCTCTCCGAGCGGTGGCACGACTTCGAGCTGCTCGAAACCATGCGCATGGATGATGGTCGCATCCCGCGCATCGAACGGCACCTCTCCCGCCTGCGCGCTTCTGCCGACTACTTCGGGTTCCCGTTCGATGAACGACGCGTGCGCGACAGTCTGCAATTGCCCGGAGCGGGTCCACTGCGGCTGCGGTTACGTCTGGCGAAGGACGGCAACGTGAACGTCGATCGCGGTCCGGACGCACCGCCGGTCGAGCCTGTGCGGGTCGCATTCGCCTCGCGGGCGGTGTCATCGCGTGACCGGTTCCTCCATCACAAAACGACCGCCCGCGAAGAATACGACTCCCGTCTTGCGGAGCGACCCGACGTGTTCGATGTGCTCCTGGTGAACGAGCACGGTTTCGTGACCGAGTTCACACGCGGCAACGTCGTCATCGAAAGTGGCGGACATCGCCTGACCCCTGCGCGCGCCGTGGGCTTGCTCGCCGGCACGTTCCGCGCAGAACTGCTCGACAGCAGCGAGATCGGCGAGTCCGATCTCCGGCCTGACGACGTGCGTCGCGCGGACCGCATCTGGTTCATCAACAGCGTGCGCGGCTGGTTGCGAGCCGAACTCGTCGACGGCACCGATGAACCGCCGGCCGATCGCGGCCGGACGCCTCCGGCGGCATCGTAACCGCCGGAAGCGCCCCATGGCCGCGTACGTCCTGCCCCGCGATCGACATCGATCCCGGAGGCAGGGACATCACTATCAGCGGATGACGATCGTGATCGTTCTCTTCTCCCTGTCGATCGTGACCATGTCGCCCGCGGCGGGCGTTGTTTCCGCGGCCTCTTTCACTCGACCGCCGGGCACGGCGCCGGTGAAGCTGACTGGCTGAACGGCTTCCCGGGGTCCACCGGAGTCGGAGCCGCGCAATCCTTCGATGCGCGCATCGGTGCCGGCATCGGATTCGGTGCTGGCGCCGAGTGCCAGGCCGGGTGAGGTGGGTCGCCAGAAGGTGTAGGTCCAGCTCACACTGTAGCGATAGCTCCAGCCGCTGCGATTCCCGTTGGCCATCAGAAGCAGACGCGGGAACGTGACGCCGTTGCCCGCACGCGGCAGCATGGTGCCACCCGGGTTGGGCGTGTACTCGAAGCGGTCGATTTCCGTGCTCCAGTCCGCCGAATGGGAGCGGACGACCACGCTGTTCAGACGGACGCGATTGATCCCCGAGTTGTAGATCCGCAGGTGCATGCGCATGAAGCACTCCTGCCCGGCGCCGAGGAAAACGGGCCGGACGGCGACGCTCGACCAGACGCGGGACGCGGCCTCGAGCGCGAGACGCGCGTCGATGCGACCGAAGCCGAACTCCTCGTCCTGGCCGCGTCCACCGAGATCGCGAGCCGTCATCTTGATGATCTCCTCGACCTCCCAGCCACGCAGGTTCGGGTCGACCGAGAAGATCAGGCCCGCCAGACCCGCTACGTGCGGCGTTGCTGACGACGTGCCGTTGAACGTCGACACGTAGTTGCCCGTCGCGTAGCCGGCGCCGCCCGAGATGTCGCTCGTGAAGATGTGCACGCCCGGCGCGACCACATCCAGCTGCGGACCGTAGTTCGAGCCCCACCAGTTCTCGCCATCACTGCTCGTCCTGCTCTTCCGCTGATCCCACTCGTTCGACGCGCCCACCGCCATCATTCCCGGAATCGTCGGTGACAGAATCGCCGGAAAAATGATCCCCCGCCTGTCGTCATTGCCGGACGCTGCGGGCATCACACAGCCACGACCGGCGCGACCGTGCGTCTGCGCGTACTGGAACGCCTGCGTCACCGTCGTACTCGGCGCCAGCGAATACGAGTTCGACAGAACCGATGCGCCGCGCAACACCGCCGTCCTGACACCCCGGTCCACGATCACCGGCGAAGTGCTCCACCTGCCGCCACCAATGCCCTGCGCAATACGAACCGGCAGAACCCGGCAACCGGGCGCGACACCCACACCGCCCCGGCCGTTGTTGTGGCGCATGCTCACGATTCCGGCGCACGCCGTGCCGTGCGCGTCATTGCCGTTCGGCGTCGGGTCGTTGTCGTTCGAGAACGCGTCGTAACCCGGCAGCGCGTACGAGATGTCCTCGTGGGCGACATCGCAGCCCTCATCCAGAACCGCGATCACCACGCCCGCACTGCCCCGATGGATCGACCACGCGTCGATCGCGCGGATCTTGCGCAGGCCCCACTGCTGGCCCAGTGCCGGATCGTTCGGGGTCGCCGTCGGACACGCGCTCTCCTGCGTAGCCGGCTCCGTCTGTTCCAGCAGCTCACGCGACTGTTCCTCCGCGATGTGCAGCACCTCGCTCACGCCCGGAAGCGCCTCCGGCGGTACATTCAGCATCGCAGCGCGTACGCCTTCGATCGTCCTCGTTCCGTCACCCGCATCCGGTCGGGGCGACACGGTAACGAGATTCGGTTCCGCATACTCGACCAGCTCGTGCTCCTCCAGCGCGTTCGCGACATCGATCGAGTCCGCCGCCTCCGGCAGGTGGAGCACGAAGCGGTTCGGCACCGACTCGTCAACATCGATACTCACCGACTTGTACTTCTTCAGCACCTGCTCGCGCTGTGTCGTCGTCACGTCCGCGCGGAACTGGACTATGACTTCACCCACCGGAATCACCACCGAGTCCTGCGGCAGACCGGCCAGCTCGAAGACCGGCGGACCTTCCGCGAGCGGACTGTCCTCCGAACGTATCGATGCGCGAACCGCGCTGGCGCTCGCCCTGGACAGACCGCCCGGGCCAATGCCATTGCCGTCAACCGCTATGAGCGCAATGCCATACTGCGGTATCGTCATGACGGTGGGCGGCGCAGCACGCGTCTCACCCGCCAGTGCAGACGCCACCTCCGCTTCCAGCGGCGCCGCGCCTCGCGTCGTCGTCCGCACCGTCATGAACCGTGTCGACGGTTCGAGCAGAATGCGCTGACCGTTGGCGTAATAGTACTTCCCGGATGATGCAGTAGGAGCGGCCACGAGGACCTCCTGTGGTGGGTTGGATCCGACGGAAGAGGGGACAAAAAAAGCCGGCACCGGCCGTGAGCGAGAACTCACGAGGCCGGCGCCAGCATCTCAATCAATGTGATGCGGAGCGTCGTGTGTCAATGATCTTCTGGCGGCGCAGCGCAGCTCGCCCAAGACACTGATTCCACCGCCCGCGCATCGGGCGCTGAGCTGCACGTGGCGAGGGCAGGGTTGACCCTATATCGGTACCGCTATAACCTATGTCGGTATCGATTGAGCCTAGGCCAGCCGGGAGAGGCAAACTGTGAACAGCAAATGGGGCGGCACCGGATTCAATGACGCGCTGATCCTGTCCGCGCTGGCGTCCGGGTGCCGGTACGGACTCGAGGTGATCGACCGGGCGGGTCTGTCGAGCGGGACGGTGTATCCCACGCTGCGACGTCTGGAGTCGGGCGGGCTGGTGGAAGCGGACTGGGAGGAGGAGGCGGAGGCGCACGCCGAGGGCCGGCCTGCGCGGCGCTACTACCGGTTGACGGCGGCGGGTGAGGCGGCGCTGTCGGAGGCGGTTTCGCGGATCCACGCACGGCAGCGTGCGCTCGGTTGGGCGGACCGGGGTGAGTGACCGCGGGTCGTTGCGTCCGGGACGGTCAGTGCGGCTGTGGCTGCGGTTGCTTTCGGTACTGGTGCCGGCGGTGTCGAGGGCGAACTGGTTGCGGGAGTGGGAGGCGGAGCTGGTGGCGGAGAGTCGGCGAGGCGGCAGGCCGGCGCGAATGGCGGCGGGTGCGCTGGCGGACGCGTGGGTGTTGTGGCGAGGTGCGGGCGGGTCGAAGGGGGTTGGCAGGCGGGCGGTGGGGATCACGTGCGTGGAGGACGGTCGATGACGGGAACGGGGATCGAGCTGCGGCGTGCGCTGCGCAGTCTGGTTCGCTCGCCGGGGTTCGGTGCAGCGAGTGTGATCACTCTTGGAGCGGGCCTGGGCGCGACGGCGGCGATCTTCACGCTTGTGGATGCGATACTGCTGCGTCCGCTGGCGTACCCGGAATCGGAGCGTCTGGTGCGGGTCGAGCACACGATGGGCGACAACGCGACGAACACGCTCGCGCGATTCACGTGGGCCTTCTTCGAGGCGGCGAACCGGTCGTTCGACGTGTTTGGCGGATACTGGGCGCCGGAGCAGTATGCTCTGGCGGGCGAGCAGACGGCGGAACGCGTGACGGGCGTCAGGGCGACGCCCGGGCTGCTCACGGTACTGGGCGGTGCCCCGGTTGCGGGTCGTCTGTTCGACGAAGCGGATGCGGCGGCCGAAGCTGGTGCGGGTGTGTTGTTGAGCGAACGGCTCTGGCGGCGGCAGTACGGCGGCGACCGCGGTGTGGTGGGCGGCACGATCATGGTCGAGGGCGTTCCGCGCGAGGTGCTGGGCGTTCTGGCGGCCGGTGTCGATCTGCCGGACCGCGAGGTCGATCTCTGGATCCCGTACGCGATGCCCGCCGGCACGCGCATCGATGATGCGTTCCGGATGCACGTGATCGCTCGCCTTGCTCCCGCGGTGAGCGTGGCTGCGGCACAGGCGGATGTCGACCGACTGACGAGTCGGCTTCCGGAGTTCGGCGCGTTCTACGCGACGTACATCGATGAGTTCGGCCTTGGCACGCGTGTCCGGCCGTTGCGTGACGAAGTCGTCGGTGAACTGGCAGGCGCGCTGTGGATCCTGCTGGGCGCCGTAACGATCGTGCTGCTGGTGGCGGCGGCGAACGTGGCGATGCTGTTTCTCGTGCGGGCGGAAGGCAAGCGAGCGGAGGTTGCGGTGCGGGCCGCGCTCGGCGCGGGCAGGTTGCGGCTCGCGGTGTCGTTCCTTTCGGAGAGTGCGATGGTGGCGTTCGCGGCGGGTGCGCTCGGTCTGTGCCTGGCGTACGGCGCGGTCGGGTTGCTCGTCTCGTTTGCGCCGCCCGGCATTCCTCGCCTCGACGAGATCCAGGTCCGTGGCGCTACGTTCGGCGTGCTCGCGGTCCTGTCGGTCGCAGCCGCGCTCATGCTGGCACTCTATCCGACGTTCCGGTTCGGTGGCACTCGCCCGGGCAATGTGAGAGGCGAGGGCGGCCAGGACCGTGGCACGGCCGCAATGGGTTCAATGCTGGTGGTCGTCCAGGTCGCGCTCGCGCTCGTGCTGCTGTCCGGCGCTTCCCTGCTGCTCCAGACGTTTCGCCATCTGCGCGCGGTCGATCCGGGTTTCGAGCCGGCCGGCGTACTGGTCGCCGAGCTTTCACTGCCCTCGCCGTCGTATCCGGAACGGGACCAGGTCCTGACGTTTCAGGGCCAGTTGATCGAACGGATCGAAGCGCTGCCCGGCGTCCGTCGTGCCGCTTTCGGCCCATCGCCGCTACGCGGTGGCGGCTGCAACGGCCTCTACATCGAGGGCATGGTTCTGCGGGAAGGCGAGTTTCCGCCATGTGTCCCGCTCGCGTTCGTCGGTCCGGGCTACTGGGAGGTTCTGGGCATCCCGTTCGAGTCGGGCAGACCGCTGGAATCGCAGGATCTTCATCAGCCGACCGTGGCCGTGGTCACAGCCAATGCGGCGGCGCGGCTGTGGCCCGGCGGTGACCCCTTGAATGGCGGCGTCAGCCCCGCGCCTCGACGGGGACCGCCCTGGTATCCGGTGGTCGGCATCGCGGGTGCCGTGCGCGGACGGGGACCGGATCAGGCGATGACCGAAGCGCTGTACCTGCCGATCGCATCGACCGGTGATGACGGCATTGTCCTGCGGTCGACCGGCATTGTCATCGCCGTCGAAGCCGGCCGCGAAACCGCACTCGTGCCAGCACTGCGACGTACAGTCGCCGAACTGGATCCAGCCATCCCGCTGACAGTAACCGGGTCGCTCGCGGATGAGCTGGACCGAACGATGGTGCGCAGCTCGTTCACACTGTTCCTGCTGGCGACGGCCGCCGCAACGGCGCTCGTGCTCGGTCTGGTCGGACTCTACGGCGTCGTAGCCTATCGCGTCGAGACTCGCCGGTCAGAGATCGGCATCCGCATGGCGGTCGGCGCGCGCGGACCGGATGTCCGGGCCATGGTCATGCGACACTCCATGCGCCTCGTCGCCGCCGGTACACTGCTGGGGCTCGTCGCCGCCGCAATGCTCACCCGCACACTCTCATCACTGCTGTTCGGCGTGCGTGCGGGCGATCCGTGGACGCTCGGTCTGACCGCCGCCGCACTGGCTTCGGCCGCAGCACTCGCGAGCTGGATCCCGGCCCAGCGCGCCACCCGGGTCGATCCCGCCACTGCATTGCGGGGTCAATGACGCGGCACGACGCTTGTACGTCGATGTGCCGGGAGCGCGCCGCCTGGAGCTGTGAAATCCACACCACGGTTGGCGCCGATGGCCGGCCGGGGAATCGACCGCCTCTGGAGCTGTGAAATCCCCACCACGGTGGGAACGACGGGGCCTTTGTGCATTCGTCGTCGTGGCGGCAACGCGGGGCTGATCAATGAGGGCGGGGGGATGAGCCGGGCGAGAGCAGCCAGGAACTCGAGGGGCGAGAGGGCCAGGAAGGACCTGTGCAGAGATCCCAAGGGGTTATCTCGTCCCAGCCGCGCCGTTTCGCTGCGCTGCGTGCGTGATCCGGCCGCTCAGCTTTCGCGCAGTGTGTTGACCGGATCGAGCCGCTTGACGCGGCGAGCAGGCAGGTAGCTGGCGAACCACGCCGTCAGTGCGATCGTGGCGGCAACGGCGGCCAGCGACAGAGGATCGACAACACCGACGCCGTACAGATGGGAACGCACGAGTCGCGTCAGCGAGCCGGCCAGCGCCGCACCGACCGCGATGCCGATCAGCACGGGCGGCCCCGACTCCCACTGGAGTCCGCGCGCCACGCGATTCGGCGTTGCGCCGAGGGCGAGCCGGATGCCCATGTCGCGGGTGCGACGCGATGCGACGAACGATACGACGCCCCAGATGCCCACGGTAGTCAACGCGAGCGCGAGCAGCGCGAACACGGCGAGCAGCGTCAGCACGAAACGACGGTCGGCGGTCCGGCTCGAAATCCGTTCGTCGAGTGTACTGATGCGCACCGGCACGTCCGCATCGATCGCGGCGAGCCGCGCACGAAGGTCATTGGCAGCCATGGTTCCGCGCGTGCGCACGACAACGTCGGCCGCGGTGAAAGCCAGGAACGCGGGCCGCTGCCGATAGTCGACGTAATAGACAGGATACGACCCCGCAGCAACCGTCCACGGTCTCGCCTCTTCGACTATGCCGACTATGGTCAGCCAGTCATCACGGTACGGGTCCATGCCGCCCAGGTGGAACCGTCTGCCGATCGCATCAACGCCCGGAAACAGCTGTTCCGCCATTGTCGTGTTGATGACTGTGGAATGGTCGGCGCCCGCGACATCACGCTGATCGAACACGCGGCCGCGGACCAGCCCGATGCCGAGCGTCTCGAAGAAACCCGCATCGGCCACGCGGTACTGCGCAATGAGGTCCGGTGTGTCGCCTGACTCAAGCTGGACGGGCCCGCCGATGTTCGATGAACCCGCGACAGGCAGGACATTCGAGAGGCCAGCGCTCTCGATGCCGGGCATCGAACGAAGTTCGCCGAGCACCGTGTCGAAGTAGCGAACGAAATCCGCTGCGCTTCCGCCCGGTCGCGGCGGCAGATTGATCTCAGCGGACAGGATGCCAGCCGTCTGGAAACCCGTGTCCGCCGTAACAATGCCGCGCAGACTGCGCCCGAGCACACCGGCTGTGGCGAGCAGCATCAACGCGAGTGCGACTTCGGCGGCGATCAACGAGCCCCAGATGGCGCGAACGCCGCGCGTCGTCGAACCGGAACGGCTGCGCAGAGCGGGATCGCCACGCGTGGCCAGCGCGGCGGTCGCCACGCCGAACAGCAGGAGACCGACAGTCACCAGTGCGGCGGAGGCAGCGAGCAGTTCCGGCCACGTCGCCGCCAGCCCGCCGAGTCGCGGGATCGCCGGCGGCGCCACCGCGGCCAGCAGGCCGAGCAATCCCCTGGCGATCAGCAATCCGAGAACGAGACCGCCCGTCGCGTAGAACGCGCTCTCGAGAATGAGTTGTGTGAGCAGACGGCCGCGCGTTGCACCGAGCGAAACGCGGACGCCGAACTCTCTGCGCCGGACGACACCGCGTGCCAGCAACGCGCCGGACGCGTTGAGGAACGACGTCGCCAGCAGCAGCAGTGCGCCGATGAGCAGCAGCAGAACGGGCGTCCGCACGGAGCCGACCACTTCCTCGCGCAATGACACAATGCCGACGCCGATCGCTTCGGTCTCGCCCGCGAACTCCGCGTGTATGCCCGACTGTACGCGATCCAGATCGAGCGCGGCCGACTCGAGCGTCGCGTCCGCCACCAGCCGGCCGACCACGTGCGCCACGTGATTGCCGCGCACGTTCCACGGTACCGCACGATCCAGCGGCAGGTACACATCCGAGGCGCCCATGAGGTCGAAGCCGGCCGGCATCACACCCACCACAGCGTACGACTCGATCCGCCCGAACAGATCCTGCACCGTCAACGCTTCGCCAGCCAGGTCGCGCGGGCCGCCCAGCGTTTCCGACCAGAATCGGTGACTGACCACAACCGCGTTAACGCCACCAGGCTGGTTCTCGTCGTCACTCAGCGGCCGACCCAACACGGGCGGCACACCCGCCACACGGAAATAATCCGCCGACACGAAGAGCGCTGGAACCCGGACCGGCTCCTCGCCGCCCAGCACAACCGTATGGCGAGGACCGACAACGGCGCTGAGTCCCTCGAACGTGCGGCCCGATTCACGCCAGTCCGCGAAGTTCATGTATGAGGCCGACAGCAGACCGCCGCTCTCCGTTCGCTCACGTACGACAACCACGCGATCCTCGTCCGGATACGGAAGCGGCCGCAACAGTACGCCGCGGACAACCGCTACCATCGCCGTGGCCATGCCGATGCCCAGCCCGAGCGTCGCGATCACCGGCAACGTGAACGCAGGCTGCCGCACCAGGTTGCGCACCGCCAGCCTCGCATCACGCAGGACAGGCTCGATCACAAACCGGCCAGGCGACGACGCCCCTAAAACCGGACCGTCCATCGCCGAGCGCGTCTGCGTGCCTGCGATCGCTGCACCATGCCCGTCGCCGCCACTCGCCTCGCGCGACACCGCCTCCGTCGCACCACGGCCCAGCCGCATCGCCACGACCTGGCCTGCCAGATCCGCCAGCGATCCGACAATGAAACGCGTGCGCGCCAGCCCGCCCCGCACCCGTTCGAGCTGCCACGCGAACAACTCCTCCGGACCCGCACCCGCGCGCGACCGGAACCTCGCCGGCAGCAACATCGCCAGCCACGCATAGATCACAACGGCAACCGGACGCCTCATCTCGACCTCAACAGACCGAGGCGTCGCGCGTCAGCAACCACTCGTTCGAGCCGCTCCGCTTCCGCCCGAGCCGCTCGACGGCCCGCCGCCGTCACGCGATAGTGACAGCGCTGCCTGGCGTCCGCCGACGCCGGTGCTGGCTGCTCCTTCAACAGCCCCGCATCAACCATATCGTTCAGCCGGCGATACAGATTCGCAGGATAGATCCGCCGCTCCGGCATGCGCCGCTCGAGTTCCGCCACGATCCCGTACGCGTGCGCATCGACCTCCAGCAACACCATCAGGATCGCCCGCTCCAGATCGTGCAGCGGTCCGGATCCGCTTCCGCGCGAGTCAGCCATGGCAGTGGCTCGTCACCAGGTCGTCCGTCGGTTGCAAGTTAGCGATTCGATAGTATCATATCGCTAACTTCTGCATCACGCCAGACGCATGGTTCAGATGGCGCAGCGTGCGAGGAACCGCGATCGATCAGGGCCGGGCCGGCGACTCGGGCCTCACAGCCTGGAGATACGCGAGCAGCTCGCCGAGTTCCTTGTCCCAGCCCTCGTCGTTGCCATCGCGATAGTGGGCGTCCGTGAACCCGCTCTCGCGCAGGTGCAGCGTCGTGCCGCCATCCGGCCGGGCTTCGAGCGTCCACTCGACCGTCGTCCGCGGACCGTCCTCGAGCTCGACACCCGCATCCCTGGCCCACGTCCATACGAGCCGGCTCGGCGGATCGACCTCCTCGACCCGGACCGCGTACTTTCCGTGCACCGTCCAGTCGAACCAGCCAGTGGCGCCCGCGTGCGGTTCCAGATCCGTCCGGTCCGGGAACCACATGCCCAGCTCGGCCGGGTCCGTCAACGCCTTCCACACGCGCTCCCGATCGGCCTGCAACTGAAGCGTCTTCTCGACGACGTCGTTCATTCCTCCTCCTCGTTGGTTTGATCCGCATCACCGGCGAATCCGGAATCCACGTGACGGCGGAGCCGCTCGAGCCGCCGATCCCACTCCGCTTCGTACGGCGCCAGCCAGTCGCGCACGCCGGCCAGTGGCAGCGCGTCCAGCTCGTGCATCCGCCTGCGACCTTCCCGGCGGACGCGGACCAGCCCACTCTCGACCAGAACGTCGAGATGCTTCGTCGCCCCCTGACGCGTCATCTCCAGCGGCCCGGCCACCTCGCCCACGGACAGCGGGCCGTGCAGTCGAAGCCGGTCGAGTATCAGGCGTCGCGTTGGATCGGCCAGCGCATCGAATACGGAGTCCATGGAGGGGACAATACGCAACCGTAAGGTTGCATGTCAAGCTCTACGAGGAGTTGGTGATCCATGAGACGTGTCGCCTTCGATCCGTCCGGCGCGTTGCCAACACACGTCGGACACGAGCCAGACTAATCCTCGGCCGGTCCGCCGGCGGCCATGAGCACGATACGGGGGGAGAACGTTGCGAGGATGTCGATCAGGTCGGTCTGGAAGGAGAGGACCTGGCGGATGTCCTTGTAGGCCTGGGGCGCTTCGTCCATACCGGCGTCGAGGAGTTCGACGCGGCGTTCGGCGAGCCAGCGGTCGCGTTCGGACCTGGGGATCGTGTTCTTCGCCTGCTTCCGGCTCATGTTGCGGCCGGCGCCGTGGGCGGCGCTGTTAATGGAGGCGACGTTTCCCTTGCCGCGAACGATGAACGAGTCGTGGCCCTGCGATCCGGGCACGATTCCGAGAGCGCCCTCGTGCGCGGGTGTGGCGCCCTTGCGGTGGACGTAGACCTCGCGGCCCTTCCAGGTCTCCTTCCATGCGAAATTGTGGTGGTTCTCGATCCGGGCCACAGGCTTCAGCTTCAGTGATTTCGCGATGGCGCGCTGCATCGTGTGGTGGTTGGCGGACGCGTACCGGCCCATGAGGTTCATGGCGAGCCAGTACTGCTGGCCGGGCTCGCTCGACAGCGTGAGCCAGGCGAGGTGCTGGAAACCGTCGGGCAGCCGGACGGTGTCGCGGGCCAGCTTCGAGAAGTGGTTGGCGATCTGCGCGCCGGTGCCGCGGCTGCCGGAGTGGCTCATGATGCCGAGGTACCGGCCGGGCTCGATGCCGAGCGCGACCGCGCCGTCGGCTGGCATCTCGACGACGCCGGCATCGACGAAATGATTGCCGGAGCCGGACGTGCCGAGCTGGGTGGCGGCCTTGTCCTTGAGCCGGCGCAGCTGCGGCAACGCCTCCCACGCCGGGTCGTCCATGACGTCGTGCTCGCGCCGGTCGCGGCCGTCGAAGTGCGCACCGATGCCGAAACGCGTCTCCCGGCGGAGCACGCGCCTGAGCTGGTCGCGCCGGCTCGCGTTGTCGAGCAGGTCGAGGTCCTCGGCCGGGTACAGGCTCATCATCACCCGGCACGCGATGTCGACACCGACCATGTACGGTGCGACCGCGTCCTCGAGGGCGACGACACCGCCGATCGGGATGCCGTAGCCGACGTGCGCGTCCGGCATCAGCGCACCGCCGACCGTGACCGGCAGGCGCATCGCGTTCCCGTGCTGGGAGATCGCTGAGGGGTCGATGAGTTCGCGACCCCAGATCGGGGCGTCGATTGGTTCGCTGCGGATTGTCACCGTCGGTTGGTGGGGGTGGTGGCTTCTGGTCATGGGGTTCCTGGGCGTCGCGACCGTTTGCAACGAAAGGCGTTCACCGCGGAGAGCGCGGAGAGCGGTGAGACCGGGCGGTCGGTTGGGAAAATTGCTTCGGTCGGGGCTGCGATCCGGGGTGATCTATCTTTTTGGGGATCTTCCGGAGTGCCGGTGGATCATGTTGCATGGAATCATTCAGCATCGATGGCCTCGCGGGTGATCGCCAGGCTGCGGCAACCGTCACTGAAAACGCGCCATGTGATGATGACGGAGCTGTCGGAGTCGCCGCAACGGGCGGGGTAAAGGCGCCACCCAACGCGCCACCCAAGGCGCCACCCACGCACCACCCACGCACCACCCAACGCGCCACCCACGCACCACCCAACGCGCCACCCAACGCGCCACCGAAGCGCGTTGTCCAGGACCCGTCGCTGCTTCCGGAACGGGCGTTTGTCCGATCTGCCGCGCCAGACGCGGCGAAAGGGACAATGCCCGCGGTCGGCGCCGCGCGTTTGTCCGATGTGCCGCGCCAGACGCGGCGAAAGGGACAATGACCGCCTTCGGAGCGCGCGTGTGTCGGGTTCCGCACCGCACGCAGCGACCGTGCACGGCGCGAATGTCGGATCGGCAGGTCCAGGCCGCGTGCGAGTGGGTTGCCGGCGCGGCAGCGCCTGCCTGCGCGACGGCAATGGCCGCCGACCCGGTCGCTCGATGCGCGGGCACCGAGGTCCGTCAAGCATCGCTGCGCTGCGTCAGGCACCGCCACGCAGTTCACGCCACAGGTCGGCATACTGCGTGACGATCCCATGATCATCGACCACCAGCTCCGCGGTGAACGCACCATCACCGCTCTGGTATCGATAGAGGTTTGTGTCGAGGCGAGTGTAGATCTGATCCGACCGCAAGAGATCGAGTCGAGGAAAGCGAAGCCAGACGGCAGCGATTCGCGCCGCGGCACCAATCTTCAGACCGAGCCTGCGGATGGGCAGCGTATTGGTACAGGGCGAGAAACCCAGATCGACGTCCATACAACCGTCGAACTCGGGCGCCGGTTCGCCGGCTCTGAACCAGAGTCCTTGCGAGTTCCTGCTCAACTCGACGTCGGCCGCGCTGTCACCCGCTTCGATCCTGACCGTGCAGTCCCTCGTGGACCAATCGGAATCGCAGGTGACGGAGTACTGGATCAGGGCAGGCTGGGCCTCGAGAAGCGTGAGGACGGTGCCTTCGAGGCGATTCGCCGCAGCATCCTCGATCAGGTTGCAGCGTTCCATCGATGGAAGTCGTGGGAAGTGCCACAATATTCTGCGCATCACAGGCATTGGCGCTCCCTCTCGCAGAACTTCCGCAGCGTCCTGGTCCTGTCGCCAGTCAGGATGTCGGCGTCAGGGCTCGAAGACCGAACTGAGAAACGCGCGAACGCGCTCCCCGTAGCCTTCGACGCTGGTCAGGACGCGCTGCTTCAGCTCCTCGTAGATGAGCGGCCCGGTGGCGACGTTCCCAGTCGATGTCAGGTCGCTGGAGAGCCGATTCGGGGTCCAACGCCCAGCCCACACGTTGCATTTCACCGGGTCGCGGTGGCAAGTGCGGGCTGCAGCCTCATGCGGTCGCTCACCGCTCCGGATCGATCCAGCGAAGCCGGTCGAGCATCCCGCGGAACGCCGGATCGTCGCGGATTCCTTCCCATGCAAGTCGAGTCTCGAGCGTGTCAGCAGGCTCGGATTGTTCGCGAGGGTCGCGCTGCGAGCCGGTCAGCGCCATCAGTGCGATGATCTCCGCGAACGTCGGTGGGCGACGATGACCGGTGGCGGCAGAACTCGCCGCTAGTGCCTCAGGCAGCCTGCGGCATCGATTCGGCTGGCGCGGCGCGCGGGCAGGAAGGCGGCAAGCGCCGCGGCAGCGAGCAGCAGCGCAGCTGCTGCCGCAAGGACCGGCGGGCTGGTAGCGGGCACGCCGTACAGCATGCCCTCGATGGCGCTGCCTAGCAGGAACGCGATGCCGGTGCCAATGACGAGTCCGGCGGCGGCCAACGCGAGACCCCTTGCCATGACCATGCGGACGATGCCACGCGGCTCGGCGCCGAGGGCGAGGCGGATTCCCATTTCGCGGACCCGGCGTGACACACCCCAGGCGACGAGTCCGTACAACCCTACGGTCGAGAGCAGAAGCGCAAGGACGGCGAACGTCGTGACGATGATGCCGATGCTCCGTGTCTCGCCGAGCGATGCCGCCATTGCGGTGTGCAGGTCGGCGTTGCGGGTGACAGGCAGACCGGGATCGAGTTCCGCGACGATCTCGCGTATCGGTCTGGCCAGGCTCTGCGGATCGCCGGCGGTACGCAGGTGCACGAGAACGGCCAGGCTGAACGACGCATCGAGCGGTTCGTAGAAGGCGGGGCGGGGTCCGCCGCGAAGCGAGCGGTTGCTGATGTCGCCTGCAATTCCGATCACGCGGCGAGGCTCTGCTGAGCCCAGCAGCACCCTGCCTATCGGATCCTCGCCCGGCCAGAACATGCGGGCGAGGGTCTCGTTGACGATAACGACCGGTTCGGAGTCGAGCGTCGGCGACTCGAATGCGCGACCGCGCACGATCGGGATGCTCATGGTGCGGAAGTATGCCTCGTCGACGAAGAAAGCTTCGGCTTCGATACCGGCGTCGGGATTGTCGCGCTGCTCGAGCGGCGTGCGTGTGGAGCGGGCGAACGGTCCGACGAACGGCGCCTGCGAGGCCAGTGTGACCGCATCGACGCCGGGCAATGCGGCCGCGGCGGTGCGGATGCGATCATGCAGGATGGCGGCTGACTCGCGATCGTAGCGGCCGGTAAGGCCGGGGTCGACGGCCGCGACGAGGAGCCCGCGCGGCTCGAAGCCGGGATCCGCCGTGCTGGCATTGAGGACGCTGCGGCCGAGCAGTGCGGCGGCGGCGATGAGTGCGAGCGAAACCGCGAGCTGGCCGACGACGAGCGCATCACGCGTCCGGGTCCGTGACGTTCCGCCAGTCGAGCCTCCATCACGCAGGGCGCCCACCAGGTTGCGGCGTGCGGTCGTGACGGCCGGACCGGCGCCGAAGATCAGACCGGCCGCCGCGCCGAGGACCACAAGCGCAACGAAGACGCGTGCGTCCGGCGCGAGCGACGTCGAAATCGAGTACGGCAGCAGTGCGGGCAGGAATCCGGCGGCCAGCACGACGATCGGAACGGCCAGAGCAGCCGCGCCGAGGGCCAGGACAATGCTCTCCGTCGCGAGCTGGCGTGCAATGCGGGATCGGCCGGCGCCCAGCGCCATGCGGACCCCCATCTCGCCGGACCGTGTCGTGGACCGCGCAATGAACAGGTTCGCCACGTTCGCGCACGTCAGCAGGAGCACGAGCCCCGCGATGCCCAGAAGGAGCAGGCTGATTCGCCCGGCCTCGGTCCGCTCCTGTGGGTCGAGCCCGAGGCCCGGCGTCATCAGCACCTCCACGCCTTCGTTCACCGGATCCGCTTCACGAAGCCTGGCCGACACGACGCCCATCGCCGCCTCCGCCTGCTCGAACGAGACACCGTCCCTCAGGCGGCCCGCGAGCTGGAACCACGACCAACCCCACTGGTCGAACGGCAACTGATCGCCCGACGCTGGATGCATGGTCGCCGGAACGAAAAGCTGCGGTGCGCCGCGTAGCGTCTCGATGCCGCGGAAGCCGGGCGGCGCGACGCCTACGATCTCGTACGGCGAACCGCCGATATCGAGCGTCGTTCCGACCACGCCGGCACTACCGCCGAACCGGCGCTGCCACAGGTCGTGACCCAGGACAACGACTGGATTCGCGCCAGGCGACACGTCGTCAGAAACCTCGATGAGGCGGCCGGCTTCCGCGCGCACTCCGAGAACGCCGAAGAAGTTGCCGCTGACCATTTCACCGACCACGGGCTCGGCGCTCACACCCGCGCCAATGATGAAGTGCTGGCCCTGATGGCCGATGACTTCCTCGAAAACCGGCGACGCCGCACGACGGATCTCGAGCATCGCCGGCCACGACCAGTTGTCCCAGCGCGGAGCTTCCTCATACGACCGCGCGATCTGCACCATCCTGTCCGGCTCGACAACACCCGCCGGCGACGTCAGGACCAGACCGTTCACCAGCGAGAAAACCGTCGCGTTCGCACCGATCCCGAGCGCCAGTATGATTGCGGCCACGATCGTGAATCCGGGCGACCGGGCCAGAACCCGAACCGCATAGCGGATGTCGTGCAGCAGGCTGTCCATGGTCCACCCCTCCGTCCTGATCCATAGCGCGTGGGGCATGGCCCCCAGAACAAACGCCAGACGACCCGGAACCCCCGGTCGTCCGCTCCCGGTCGCAGAAGACATCGAGTCCGCCGGCAACGAAGAGGCGACAGCGTCGCCTTCATCCCTCGTTGATCCGCTGTCTGCCGACTCCAGCACCGCAAGCTCGGCCTGCCATTCCTCGAGCCAGTCCGCCCGTTGCTCGCGGGGCACGACAACGGCGACCGTACGCAACAGCAACGCGGGCAGCGAACGGCCCCGCTTCGCGCGACCCGGGCGTGCCGCTCCGCCGGAATCACCTCCGGCCATCATGCCTCACGCGCCCGCGGGTCGAGGTCCCGCGCAACACGACGGACCGTCGTCACGCCGGCCGCCAGCGCCTGCGCGCCGTCCGCCGTCAGCGCGTAGTAGCGGCGGCGCGGCCGACCTTCCCGTTCGGCGATCCGCTGGTCCTCCCAGCGCGCGACCACCAGACCACTGTTCTTGAGCCGGCCGAGCGTCGGGTAGATGGTGCCCGAAGGCATTCCGGTCCTCGCCACGAGGTCGAGGCCATAGGCGGATCCATCGCGAATCGCGGCGAGGATCCGAAGCGACGTGATTCCGAGTGGGCGCGGCATTGTGTCGTTCCCGAAGTGTAAGGTACCTTACAATATATAATACGGCGGGGCGCCGGACGGAAGGGCGACGTGACATCGGCGGGCGGTCGGTGAATCGCAGCTTCCTGTCGACAGCAACCGGTCGCGATGACGTCGAAGCGCGTACTGAAGTCGTGCCACGCGCTGAAGACGCGGGTGTCGGAGTCGCGGCAACCCGGGTGAGGCACCAGAGCCAGTTGACGGAACACGTTTGTCCGATTTGCCGCGCCGTACACAGCGAAAGGGACAAGGCCTGCCTTCGGAGCCGCGTGTTTGTCCGATTGGCCGCGCCATACGCGGCGAAAGGGACAAGGCCTGCCTTCAGGCACCGCCGAGGGTCCGGCTTGCGTCCGTTACTGCAGGGATGGGCCGCGGCTAGAGACCCAACGTCCGTTCCTCACCAGCCATTGTTTGTCCAGACGATCACTGCTCCGCAGCCGCCCACTTCACCTATCGGTCGTAGCGCGTGGGCGCGGAACCCTCTGCGGATGTCCTCGGGGATGTCGCTGATCGATCGGTACATCACTACACCCCGTATATGGAAGTCCTCGAGCAGATGATCCAGATCCTGGAACATACCTCCGTAGGCGAGGCGAACCGGCAGCTGCGGGACGCCTGATAGCGTGCGTCAAAATACGTCCCCCTGTCCCATTGACCACGCCGTCGCTCGAATCCGTCGCGGCCCCGCTCCCTCCCGACTGAAAGGGCCTCCAGCTGTATCGGGTCCGGCTGTAGCCGGATGAGGAATTCGCGGGATATCGCTGCGTGGACATTGATGGGCCCTTCGGAATAGGTGTGGTACCCCACCAGCTCCACCCGTAAAGTCCAGTCGCCGGCAGTGGGCGCAGGCAGCGCGAATTGACCATTGCCGCAGTGATCGCACGTGCATGTACTGAATCAGCCCGCACGAGCGTGACCATCGCAAGCGGTGCGGCATCAGCCGTCAACGCATCGACGACTCTGCCTCGGACACTCTGCGCATGAACAGCGGAGTGCGTAAGCGACAGCAGAGCGGCGATGGCGGTGGTGCAGAACGCGGCCTTCATCAGGGGAGCTGCCGAATGTCGATCCCGGGGAAAAGTCTCCATGTGTACGAACTTGACCTGATCAGCCGAAAGGGCAAGCACCCGAGCCAGCTTGCCCGGCGTCTTCAGACCCCGAGCAGGCCACGGTCCAAGGTGAGTGGGGTCTCGGACACGACGACCGGCCGATCCGTGGTCGGTGCGGGCCGATCGCAACGCTCGGGCGGCTCGCGACCGGCCGGATCACCGTCGAGCGGAACGGCTCGACCGTGGCCGCAGGCCGGCTGACACTCACGCTCGACGAGCTGGCCGGGGTCCTGAGACAGCAGCGCGAGGGCGTAGCGACCGACAATATGAACATGGTCGATGACAGCGTGTTCGCCGCGCACCGCGTGCTGGGCACGCTGAAAGAGGCGCAGCGACGGCCGCGAGGCGAGATCGTTCGCCCGCGAGATCAGAATCAACAGGAGCGTCCTCGATGGTGCAATGGATCAGGGCAACCGGCTCATGATGGCACTACGCGGCGCGACCGCGGTCGCCCTCACACCGGGCGCCGTATCCGACGCGCCGGGCGTCCTCATGGACCAGCACGTGTAGCCATGACGACATCGATCGGAAGCATACTGTCGAAAGCGCGGACCGCGATGTCCGCGAACCAGGCCGCGGCCAGACTCGTCAGCACGGCTGACGAGATGATGCAGACCATCCTCGACATGAAGCGATAGAGGCAACACGAATGCTCGTCCTGAATCGCCAGCCCGGCCACGCCGTCCTGTTCACCGGCGGAATCCGCATCGTCATCCTCGAGTGCTCGAAGCGTGGCGTGCGCATCGGGATCGAGGCGCCAGCCGACGTCGGCATCATGCGCGAAGAGATCGCGCACAGGATCGCCGACGAGAACGCCCGTGCCACGAACGTGGATCAGCCCAGGGCGCTGCTCGGCCAGGAGCCGGCAGCGTAGTCCGCCTCCGGTCGAGAACCGCACCAGCTCAGCTTCAGCCCTGGCCGCAGCCTCAGCGCTGGTCGATACGCCCTCAGCCTCAGCCTCATCCGAGTGGAACCGCGCGGGCCCTCCACGTGTCCGGGTAGCGTGATCCCGGGTATCATGGAACGGCAATCGGCCCGCACGCGGCCGGTGCGTTCCCGGTTCGAGAGGTCGGCGGATGGCAGGAGTTGGACGGGCGCTTCATTGCGGGCGACACGGCGGCGGGCACGGTGCGCAACCGTGGATCGCACTCGTGGCGGCAGTCGTCGTACTCATTGCAGGCGACGTCTCCGCGCAGCGAACCGTTCCCGTGGTCGTGTCCATCGAGCCCGCAGCGCCCGCGCAGGGCACGCTGTTCACCGTGCAGGTCGTGGCGCCCGCCGAGTCCCGCGTGATCCATGTGAGCGGCGAGTTCTCGGGTGAACCGCTCCACTTCGAGACTGTCGCGCCCGGCATCAGGCGCGCGATTGCCGGATTGCCGATCGACGCTGCCGGCACCGCCGAGCTGCCGCTCGCGATTGCACGCATCGGCGGCGACCTCGAGTTCCTGACAGTGAACGTGCCGGTCGCCACAGGCGACTATCGCCTCGAAAAGCTCACAGTCGCGCCACGGTTCGGCACACCGCCCGACTCCGCCACACAGGCCCGCATCCGCAGCGAGCAGGCAAAGGCCGCCGCCGTTTCACGCACGGCACACGACACTCCACGACTGTGGTCCGGCGCGATCGTCCGGCCGCGCGACACGCGCGTCACGAGCGGCTTCGGCAATGGCCGCGAGTTCAACGGCCAGGTCCAGAGCCGTCACATGGGTCTCGACCTGGCCGGCCCCGCCGGTGAACCGGTCGTGGCCGCGGCGCGCGGCATTGTCGCAATCGTCGATTCCTTCTACCTGGCCGGCAATGTCGTGTATCTCGACCACGGCGCAGGGCTGGTCACAGCCTACTTCCACCTCAGCCGCCACGACGTAGCGCAGGGCGACACCGTCGACGCCGGCCAGCAGATCGGACTCGTCGGCGCAACCGGCAGAGTCACCGGGCCGCATCTCCACTGGGTCGTGCGCTACGGCTCGATAACCGTGGATCCGCGAAGCTTGCTGGGTCTTGCGGACGAGACCCGCTGACCGCGACGCCGTGCCGGGGCGGGTGCGCAGGAGTACCGACCGCTGCTCCCGATCCAGCTGCTGGCGGCAAGAAATACCAACCGCCGCGTCCAGATCACGTGTTTGCGCGTTTTCCCGGTCTCAGCCCGGCAAAAGTACCAACTGCGGCGTCCGAAGAACGCGTTTTGCGCGGTTTCACGGACCAGGCAAGTCGATTCGGTGAGTGCCGGCGACGCCTGGCCGTCCCGCTGAGCGACGTACCACACGCCGAGAGCGGCCGGGTCAACCGCCCCGACGCGTCCAGATCGCGATCACGCCGCAGGCGCCGCTCGACCCGCCGAACTCGGGCGGTATCGTTGCAGGACCGGCATAGACCTCGATTCCTTCGACATCGAACGGCAGCAACAGGTTCGCCGCCTCATAAGCGCCCTTTCCGTCCCCCGGCCCCCGCCCCCCGCCCCCGACCGGGGCGCCGTCCAGGTACACCACCGGCGCACAACCGAGTCGCTTCATGTAGAGGCCGACATCACCGCCAGAGGGATTGCCGATGACATGGACACCTGTTGTGGTCAGCAGATCCGTGACCAGCCGCTGGTTCCGCTCGTCGATCTCCGCGCGCAGGACGAACCGGCCGCCGAGATCGCGTCCGACTCGCCGGTAGAACGCGGCAAGGCCGGGGTGTCGGTGTACGGGTTCAGCGCGGGCCACGACCTCGAGCGGCGCCAGCGGCACGGCGTCCACGCCGAGACGGATCACGACGTCGACCGTGTCGCCCGCCGCAATGTCGACAGGCGGCGTCAACACGGTCTGGTAGCCAATCGACCGGGCGCGCAGTTGCCACGAGCCGGACTGGTGACGCTCGAACCGGAACCGGCCGGCCGAGTCGCTGATGGTCGAGGCGATCCGGCGCTGCCGCGCATCGAGCAGCTCGATTTCCACGGTTGCGATCGGCGCTTCGGACACGAAGTCGAGCGTTCTGCCACTCAGCACGGTCACGACCTGGGCCTGAGCGGACTGGGCCGCGAACAACACGACCATGAGCGTGGCCGCAGCGCGCCCTACTGCCGGTCCCTGCGACGCCGTGATCACACTTTGGGCACGAAGGCACGCGCGATGATGCTGCGTCGTCGCCCCGGCATACGGCAAAGCGTCGGCTGTTTGTGACGCATGATCCTCGCGTGGGCCTGCACGTTGGCAAGAGTGCAGCATCGTGACACCTCGACACACGAGCGGAGCGTGGTGATCGTGTTCTCACAATGGGCAGGCAGAGCCGTCGACACTCCCCGAAGCGCGTCCCGATGCTCCGCGGAAGGCAACTCGTGGCGAATCACCAGTCCGGGCGAACGCGATTGTTCAACATGGTGCAATACGTCGGAAGAAGCAACATCTGTGAAGGCCGGGAACCTCGGCGATCCTATTCACAAAGAAGGTTCACCACGTACAGCCCGGACCTGAAGTCACTCCAACGAAAATGCCGCCAGTTGCAATGAACGGCCCGGTCGTTTCCTCACAGCCGCCAAGTGTGCAAACCAGGCTCAGCGCGCTCTAACGCCGCGCAAAGTCTCTGCATATTCACTCCACTGCTCCACGGTAGACTTACTCAGGGCAGAATGGCGCGGCGAAGATAACGTCAATGTTCCCACTCACAGCAGCGCCATTGAACGTCGCATCCACCCTGAAGGAACTGGTCTGACAATAGCCGCAGTCGATCGTGCGAACCAGTGTCGCCGTCAAAGCGTTTGCACGCCCGCAAGGGGGACGGTGAGAGCGCGTGCGGGTCGGTCGAGGATGACGCCCGTCGAAACCCTGCTGGACCTTTCTCCCAAGCCTGCTCACAAACGTCGTTCTGGACGCCGGCTCGTGGTTGACGCGGCCACACCACCGGCATGAACTTGGTGCGACCCCGGCACCGGGCGGCATCGGTATTCCGGCAACTCGTCGCACCAGCCGGGTCACGGCCACACAACCTCCTGACCTGCGGAGCGCGTTCGCGATGTCACCACGTCTTTCGTTCCTTTCCGTCCTCATCGCCGTCGCGATACTGTCGCCGTTGTCGCAGCGGGACGCGGCGACACGAGGCAACAGCGCGCTTTCAGCCGCGCCAACGGCGCAACCGGACGCGGCGGCTCGTCCGGGACTGGCGGCCGGCACGACCGCGGCGACCTCGCCTCGACCGCTGACGACCACGCGTGCGCCCCGCTTCGAACGCGTCTATCCACTGAGCTCGAACGAGGGCGTGTTCGCGTACTCGCGCATCTCGCCGGACGGCAACGTGCTGGCGTACGCATCGGAGACGCGTGGCGGGCGGCAGCGCACGATCAGGGTAGTGGACCTGCGGACCAGGGAAGTCGTCTTCACCGAGGCCGGTATCGACGCGTACTGGTCGACGGACGGCAGGCGCATGATCTGGCTGAGCCAGGCCGGCCGTTCGAACGTGAGCGTCCGGCATCACGACACGGGCGAAATCTCGCGTAGCATCGCGCCGGTCTCGCTCGGGGACTACTACAGTTGGGGCGTGCGCGACGGCCGCGACCTGATCCTCACGATCACCGGCCGCTACTACTTCCTCGACGACGACAGCGGCGTCATGCCGGCGGGTTCAGTGGAGCCGTGCGACGGCATTGGCCGCGGCGAGCGACCGCTGCTTTCTCGAGAGGGCGATCGCATCACGACATTCGTGCGCGGCAACATTGTCGTCCGCGATCTCATTGGCTGCGACTTCATCCTCGACACGGGGATCCGCGGCGCGAAAGCGGATTTCGCGTGGGGTGGCCGCTACATCGCGTTCCACTCGCCGAAGGAGACCGGCAGCGGATACGACATAAGGGTTGTCGACCTCGAGGAGAAGACCGTCCGGACCATCACGGACTTTCCGGGCTCGAGCTACTTTCCGAGCTGGACACGCGACGGTCGGCTGTCGTTCCGCTACGACGGCGAGGACTATCGCGGGTTCATGATGGCAAGCGACGTACTGTCGGCACCTGCGCGGCTGTTGCCGCCGATGCCGGCAGACCTGCCGGCCGAGCGGCAGTGGGACGACATTTTCCCCGAGACCGAACGGCCGGCCAGCCGCCTGAGCCTGGTCATGGTCTGGGGGCCGTGGAGCGCACACAGTCCCGATGCGCTGGCCGACCTCGAGCGGGCCCGCGAATACTTCAGCCGCGAGTCGGTCGACATTGGCGTTCTGCACGCGACCGACCCGGGCAGCTTCCCCGGCGACGCCGAACGGCTGCTCGAACGCGAGCGGGTTCGCACGGCGCGCATTCCGCTCGCGCCCGAACGGCTGCCTCTGACCGAAGCCCACAACCAGAACCCCACGACACTGCTGTTCCGCGACGGCGTTCTGGTCGACCGGCGCATGGGCGCACTGACGTGGGCAGAATTGAGGGAGTGGGCGGCGTCGTATGAGTGACGACGCGTCCTCGAGTCGAGCCGCCCGATGACGACTCGTTCGACCATCGGACTATCGGATGACGACCTTCTCGACCGTCTGAACGTCGAGCGCGTCGCGCGTCACGACGAGCAGCGTGTCGCCCGAAATGTGCAAAAGCTCGGACAGTGCCGGCAGTCGAAGCCTGAACCGCATCCGGTGGTCCGCTCCGAAAGCGTGCCACTCGACCGAGTCGGGCACGCCGGCATCGACGCCGACCCAGAGGTCGCCCTGCTGCGACGTCAGCAGGTCGAGCAGGACCGGCCGGCGTTCGGGCATCGGCATGCCGGCGCGGATCTGCGACTGCAGGCTGGACGCCTCGAGCCGGCCGTCGGCCGAAACGAACGACTCGCGGTCCGCGGCCGTCACCGGCGGGCCCTGCATGCCGACCACGATCCGGCTTAGCGTGTCGCCAGCGGCACTGTAGCGTGTCACGATGTACGCGCCGTTGTCCGCGTACCACCAGCCGCCGGCGCGGTCCGGTGCCCAGAGCGGGCCGCGCGGGAACGGCGCCGTCACGAGCGACGGCTCGCCGGCTTCGGAACGGGCCAGCCCGGCCTGCATGCCGGGAACCTCGGCGATCGGCGACCATGCGTCCGTTTGCGGGGACCAGCGGACCAGCCGGGCGACAGCGCGGATGATGTCGTTGTCGACTTCCACGCCTTCATCGTTGAGCCCGACGATCTCCTGATCGAGGTACAGCCACGAGCCGTCCCCGATCCGTGCGACGGTCGTCGGCCAGCCGGACTGGCGGCGTGGTTCGACACGTTCGGCCATGATGAGCGTGCCACCGGCGTCGAACGCGCTGATGCGCCAGATGACGGGGTCCCATGCGAACACGGTGTCGGCGGAAATGGCTATTGCGGAGATCGCCTCGAACTCGCCCGGACCGCGGCCCTGGCCGCCGATCGTCGCGAGGTGGATGCCGGCCCCGTCAAAGTGGTGGATCGCGCGGCCCTGGAAATCGGCGATGAACACGCTGCCGTCCGGACCGGTCACGGCGTCGCCGACATAACCGAAGGGCGCCGTGTCGCCTCCATCGAGCGTCAGCAGCGTGATCGGCGAAAGGTACGGCGCGATGGGCGGTGGCGCGGCAGCGACCGCTTCGGCCGCCATGGCATCGGCCGATGGCTCGGGCTCGGCGCAAGCAGCGAGCAGCCCGACCAGAGCGGCCAGCGTCCCACCGAACATCGGACGTATCGTCATTCAGCTCCGCGGAGGATGGTCGAACGGGGCCGGGCTTCGCGTTAACTTAAGCAATTGCGCCGGCCGGGCCACACTGCGCGTGCGGCCGGCCGCCCGGATCGACGCATACACGATGATGATCGGACGGATCCGCCTGAACGATTACCTCGACCGCCGGCAGGCCGGCCGGCGACCGCCCGGCCTCGTGGCGGTCCTTGCCCTGATGGCGACCGTGCTCATTCCCGGTGCGGCCGGCGCGCAGATGAGCCGGCCGGCCCGCGATGCGACGGCTCGCCTGGCGTGGTTCGTCCCTCTGATCGGCGGAACCTGGCAGGCGGAAGGCGAGGTTCCCGGCGCGGGGTCGTATACGGCGGAACGCAGCTACGCATGGTCGCTCGACAGCACCTACGTGAGCGTGACCCAGACCATGCGGTTCGCGAACGGGCCGACCATCGAGGAGCAGATGATGATCGGCTGGGACGCGGTCGACCAGCGCATCCACGTCTGGTCATTCGCGTCCGATGGCAGCTACTCCGATGGCTACGAGGTGGCGGGCCAGGACCCGCGGCGATGGACGGCGGAAGGCCGCACCGTGGGCGGGCGGGGCGGCGAGTGGCGGATCACGACGTTCGTATATGACGAGAACGCACTGTCCGTGCTCATCGAGGTGCGCGCGGGCCGCGATTACGAGTCCGCGCTGACCATCGCGTTCCGGCGGCAGCATTGAGGCGCGTGCGAACTGCGGTGATCTACGACGTGCACGGGAACCTGCCGGCCCTGGAGGCCGTGCTCGAAGAGATATCTCGCGAGGGGGCGGAGCACCTCGTCGTGGGGGGCGACGTGCTACCGGGCCCGATGCCCGGTGAGACACTGGACCGGCTCCTCGGTCTCGACATGCCGGTCACGTTCATACGCGGCAACGGTGATCGAGTCGTGCTCCAGTACGTTCAGGGAGCGGAGATCACCGAGGTACCCGAGCAGTTCAGGGATGTGATCCGGTGGACGGGTCAGCAGCTTCACGCGGGACACCGGGAGGCCGTGCTCGGGTGGCCGCCGACCTGCCGCGCGTCGGTCCCGGAACTCGGCAATGTTCTGTTCTGCCACGCAACACCTCGCAACGACTTCGAGATCTTCACTCGAAAGACGCCTGAAGAGCGCCTGGCCCCGATGTTCGAACACGTGCAGGCCGATCTCGTCGTCTGCGGACATACACACATGCAGTTCGATCGAACCGTCAATGGCGTGAGAATCGTGAACGCGGGAAGCACAGGACTGCCCTTCTGCCAACCTGCTGGCGCGTACTGGTTGCTTCTCGGGCCCGCTGTCGAGTTCCGACGAACGTCGTACGACTTCAACGCAGCCGCCGAGCGTATCCGGAGTACTGGCTATCCCCAGGCCGAGGCTCTGGCCGTGCGCTACGTACTCGATCCGCCTTCAGAAGCCGAAACACTCGAATTGTTCTCGCGGGCTGACCGCGGCAGCTAGCGATGAGCCACTCTGGATAGCGCGATCGGGGCTGGCGCGGCACTGCCAGCCTTGCGATGAGGGCCGCGAAGCAGGAAGATGCCTCAGCTCGGCGTACTCCCGAGGACCGGGATCCAGCAACCGTCCGCCGCTTTTCCGGATCATGAACGAGCAGACACCCGCACCGCCACCACACCGCCTCGATCACGAGGACGCGCTGACGCACGGGACCGTCATCCCGGTGCTCGGGATCCGGGTCACGTTCGAGTCGAACGATGCGCGCGTGATCGAGGTCGTCGAAGAGGCGTTCCACGCGTGGCACAACGTCGAGCACTCGCCCCGTCTGATCTCCGAGATCTCGGCGAGGTTCCGCGTCTACGTCGAGACCGGCGATGAAACGGGGGGGCCTCACGCGGACATCCGGATCCGTGCGCCCGACCTGCCTCGGACCCTGCTGGGAACCAGCCGCAGCATGGGCATCGCCGATGCGGCTCGGCGCGAGGCGCTGCTCTACGCGACCAGCGGTCTCGTCCGCGATACGCAGCATTTCCGCCACAACGTGCTCGAAGTGCTGACGTTAGGCGTGCTGACCCGGCTCGACAGGATGCCGCTCGGCGCGGCCTGCATCACGAAAGGCGACACCGCGCTACTCCTCACCGGCGCCGATGGAAGCGGCCGAAGCACACTGGCGTACGCCGCGGCGCGGGCCGGATACGGCATACTGGCCGAGGAGCGCGTCACCGTCCAGCTCGAACCGCGGCTCCGGCTCTGGGGTACGCCCGGCTGGTTGCACCTGCCCGCCGACGCCGTCCAGCATTTCGAGGAACTCAAGGGTCGAGAGCCCGATCTCATCGTACGCGGGTCCCCGCGCATCTCGATCAGGACCGGGTCGCTCGATGCACTGCCAGCCATGCCCGTCGCGCAGCGCGCCGCCGTCTGCGTCCTGGCCCCAGCCAAGCAGGGCGAGCCGACGCTCGAGACACTCGACGCCGCCGCGCTCCAGGACGCGATGATCGCCGGACTCGACGCATCGGCGGACGTGTTCGCCGACTCGATCGCCGACTCGATCGCCGTACTCGCCGGCCATGGCGGGTGGCGCCTGCGCGTCGGCCCCGACCCGCACCGCGCGCTCGACCACATTAACGCCATGTTCGATGCGCTGACTGACGCCTGAGATCGACGTCGGCCGGATCGCCCGCCCCGGCCCCAGGCGGTACACCAAGGTCAGGACTGGTTGTCCTCGACCAGCATTTCGCCGACACGCTTCATGCCATTGCCACGCTCGATCAGGACGCGGCCGATCCGCTCGAGCTGGTCAGGCGAGGCGTGCTGCGGATTCGCGCGCAGCGAGCGGATGTCCGCGACGCCGACGCCGAGCGCACGCGCCAGCTCGTCCTCGGTGCCCATGAACAGGAGCATCGCCTTCGCGTAGTCCAGCGGCATTCGTGACTCGCGTTACGGGTCCCCGAGCGGCCGCGGCGAGGCCGTCAGAAGATCGTGACCGTTGTGCCCACCGGAACCATCGGGAAGAGCCGGGTGATGTCCTCGTTCCGCATGCGGACACACCCGTGGCTGACCGCTTCGCCGATCGATTCCGCGTTGTACAGGTGCGTACCGTGGATCAGGTAGCCGTCGCCCATGTCCAGCTTGAACGGACCGAGCGCGTCAGGAACGCGACGCTGCGCACTACTGAGCGGCGGGATATACATGACGCGGTCGAACACGATCTCGGTGCCAGGCGTGAACGGCGCGAAATTGCCGAAATGGTTGATGCGTCCGACCTGATCGTCCTGCACGACCAGAAAGCTGCTGTCGCCGAGCAACACGCGCGCATCGGTGTCGAGACGGACCACCGTGTCGAGACCCATCTTCACGGCTTTCTCGTAGTAGTGCCAGTCCGGCGGGATCCACAGCGGATCCCTCGCCTTGCCGCGCACCGTCCGCTCGCCACGCGGCGTCGAGAAATGGTACTTCCGGCCGTTGTACGTGAAGTCCTTGCCCATCCCGATCGCGACCGGCGCCCGCATGAGCGTGTCCGATCCCTCGACCAGCCACAGCATCCGCCGGTCGAGTGAAACGAGGATCCGTCTGGCTGACCCGGACTCGGGCTGGGCGGTTTCCGACGCGGCTCCGTCAGCCGAAAAGGGCACTGAATGCGACGACTCATCAGCGGCCGCTTCGTCGCCTGGCACCACGTCCGTCATGGCTACCGGGCGCGCATTGCCGCCACCGGCCAGCTGGCTGCCCGCGAACACACCGCCGCCCGCGAGTACCGCCAGGATCAGCGGCAGCACGAAACGTCGATTGTGTCGATCAGCCATCCGTCACCTCCGGGAACCATTTCCTTCCAACGTCTTAACCCGCAGAGTATTGCAGGTGCCATGCCCGGCCCGCGTCCGGATGTGGGCACGGGCGACGAGGGGCGGGCGACGAAGGGCGGGCGACAAACGGCGACGAAGGGCGGGCGACGAAGGGCGGGCGACAAACGGCGGGCGACTCCGCTGGCGAGTGCATCGCCGCACTCACACATCTCTA
>DATKCF010000022.1:0-13361 GCA_035513345.1 Longimicrobiales bacterium | reverse complement strand
CGGGTGTCATCATCACCTCGCCGTCGATGACCTCGTACCGGTTCCCATCATCGGGGAAGCGCGCGTATTCCGAGTACGTCCATTGGTACGGTGCGGCGCCCTGGCTCATGGTCGTCTCTCGCATCATGTCGAATTTGTGCGCATCCCCGGCGGCCGTACATGGCGTGACGCGCCAGCGTGCTGCGCGTCTCGGCCGACGTCCGCAGTGTCGCCTCGCCGCACACCGCGTGTCAACGGTGGATTCCGGCCATTGACCGCAACATGACAGGACTCATGAACCTCGTCATCCGCGCAGTCACCGCCCCCGCGTCTCGTCATCCACCACGACATCAGACGGTGATCGTGGTCGCTGTAGAGGACCTCGATGTTGACACCGGCGTCCACCATGCGCCGCGCGACGAGCCCGAGCTGGCCGGGCATGCCCTGGTCCAGCCGCTGCGCCACGACGCTGCGCTCCGCCACAACGCGGATCCCAGCCTGCTCGAGGGCCTGCCGCGCGGCCGCTCCATCACGGAACAGGAAGTGGGCGACACCGCGACCGCCGGCCACGAACGCGGCTCCGCCTTCGATGCTCACGCCTGCCCTCCCCAGTGCTTCACCCATCGCGGCGAGCGCGCCGGCCCGATCGTCGAGATCGATCTGCAGATCGCACATCGGTTCATTGGCATCGGCGGCGCGGACCACCGGTTCGTGCAGGATAGGAACGGCGCACGAGTTCGCGATGAAGCAGCGCTCTTTCGCCAACGCGTGCAGTTCGAGTGCGCGATCGCTGTCATCGCCGCTTGCGATCGTTGCGACAGGCCGCAGCACGATCTCGCTGAACCGGCCGCCGCCCTGCGCGTCGAGAGTCAAACGGCCGACGGGGCGATCTTCGTACGACAGCGCGCGGATTCCGTTACGCGCGCAGAGCGACAGCCAGAACAGCATGTGGCATGCGGCAATGGACGCGAGGAAGAGCTCCTCCGGGTTGTGCAGGTCCGGCCGGCCGCGGAACGCCGGATCCGCCGATCCGGCAAGCGCTGTCTTTCCATCGAAGCAGACGCGGTATTCACGGCTGTACGCCGAGTAGTCGGAGGTTCCGTGCCCGGTGTTGCCGGTCCACTCGATGAGTCCCGAATACGTGTGCTCTGGTGCTTTTGCTCCTGACATGCTTCCCTCGTGTTCTCGAATCGGGTGGCGGTCTCGCGGCGCACGGCCGCGGTGCATCGGTCCATCGCATGGCGCGGCCGGTGCTGTTGCGTCTCACGATACGACCGCGATATTTCGATCGTCATCGAAATATTCCGCGTTTAGCTTACAGGACATGCGCACGGTTCCCGAACCCGACTTCGCGAGTGTGGCCACAGTGATCGGCGATCCGGCGCGCGCGTCCATGCTTGCGGCGCTCATGGGCGGCGAGGCGCTGCCTGCGGGCGAACTTGCGTCCCGTGCCGCGGTGAGCGCTGCGACGGCGAGCAGCCATCTCTCACGGCTGGTGTCGAGCGGTCTGGTGACGCGGCGCCGCTCGGGCCGTCACCGGTTCTACGAGCTGGCGAGCGCCGATGTCGCGGAAGCGCTCGAGTCGCTGACGCGACTGGCCGCGATGCCGGCACGAGCGGAAGTCGAGCCGGAATCACGGCGCGCACTGACTTTCGCGCGAACGTGTTACGACCATCTGGCGGGGCGGCTCGGCGTCGTCGTTACGCGAACGCTTCTGGAGCGCGGCCTGATCGCCGGCAGCGGCTACGCCACCACGCCGCGTGGAGAGGAATGGATGCGCGGTGTCGCCATCGATGTGGGTCACCTGAAGGCGCAGCGGCGGACGCTGTCACGGCCGTGCCTGGACTGGAGCGAGCGACGCGATCATCTGGCGGGGGCGGCCGGCGCCGCGATCGCATCCATGATGCTGGCACGCCGGTGGATCGTCCGCATGGATGGCACGCGTGCGGTACGTCTGACGGTGCGTGGCCGCGACGGCCTGTACCGGTCGCTCGGTCTGGAAGTCTGAGGGTTCCGGACCGCCGACGCCGCGTCCATCGGACGCTTCATTCGGGTCAGTCGGCGCGAAGCGAAGCGACCGGGTCGGCCCGCATGGCGCGGCGGGATGGAACCGCGATGGCGAGGCCGGCCACGGCGAGGAGTGTGGCGGCGACGGTCGCACAGGTCAGCGGATCGAGGGGCTCGACGCCCCAGAGCAGGCCGCCGAGCAGTCGGGAGGCTGCGACCCCGACCGCCAGGCCGGCACCCAGCCCCGCAGGGCGTGGAATCGCGGAACGGCCAGGCTCGCGCCGAGTGACGACGCGGCGGTGCCGATGGCCGGTATCGGCAGTTCCGGATCGATCGACCAGAACGAGTTACGTGAAGGCGATCGAGAACAGTCCGGCCAGGCACCTGGCGTCCGGACCCGTGTTCGTGCGCATCACGGTCGACTACCTCGGCGAGGCGGTCGTGCCATCGCACATCACGTACGCCTTGTTCCGCCGGGCGGCCGACGGCGCGCTGCTGCCGCTCGACGGCCGGATCGATCGTACAGGCGGTCGGCTCGGAGCCCTCGGCGCCAATGGGCTCGATAAGAGATCCGGACACGGGCCGGATCATCCCCGCCAGGAAGTGGCTGGACGTTACGAGCACGCGAGGTCTCGGGCCGGAGGGGGGCCACTGAGGCGAGGCACTCGCTCTCGCGCCAGGCGAGCGGCTTCGCGTCGAGAGAAGTGAACACGAACTCGATACCGCTGGCTCCGGACTCGCCACCGGCGTACCTTGGATCCGTTTCCCGCCAACGAGGTCCGCGATGATCGACCGTCTGAAGAAGGCGCTCGCCGAGCGGTACGCCGTCGACCGCGTCCTGGGCAGCGGCGGCATGGCGACGGTCTGGCTCGCCGAGGACCTGAAACACCGTCGCGCAGTTGCCGTCAAGGTGCTCGAGCCGGACCTGGCCGCGGTGCTCGGGCCCGAGCGGTTCCTGCGCGAGATCGAGATCGCGGCCGGCCTCGACCATCCGCACATCCTGCCACTCTACGATTCGGGCGAAGCGGACGGCTTCCTCTACTACGTCATGCCGTACATCGAGGGCGGATCGCTGCGCGACCGGCTCGCCCGCGAAAAACAGCTGCCGGTCGATGACGCGCTGCAGATCGCGCGCGAGGTGGCCGACGCCCTGTCGTACGCGCACGGCCACGACGTCGTCCACCGCGACATCAAGCCGGAGAACATCATGCTCGCGGGCGGCCATGCGCGCGTCGCCGACTTCGGCATTGCGCGCGCCGTCAGTGCCGCCGGCGGGCCGCAGCTGACGCAGACCGGACTCAGCGTAGGCACGCCGCTCTACATGAGCCCGGAGCAGGCGGCCGGCAGTCACGACGTGGACGGCCGCAGCGACCTGTACAGCCTCGGGTGCGTGCTCTACGAGATGCTCGCGGGCACGCCGCCGTTCACGGGCCCTGCCGAGAGCATCATCCGCCAGCACCTCGCGTCCGAGCCCCGTGCGATTACATCGATCCGGCCGGCGGTACCCGCACAGGTTGCGTCCGCGATCATGCGCGCGCTCGCCAAGACGCCCGCCGACCGGTTCAGCCCGGCCGGCCAGTTCGCCGACGCGCTCCGCGTTCGCGACCCACAGCAGCCCACGCCAGGGCCCGGCCGTTTCACGGATACCGCGACCGACCCGGCGCGTGCGACCATCGCGTTCGCGCTCTCGAGCGTGATCATTCTCGCCGTCATCTGGCTGCTCGTGCAGCAGGTCGGCTTGCCGCTGTGGGTGTTCTGGGCCGGCGTCGGGCTGGTCATCGCGGGGCTTCCGATCATCGTCGCGACCGCCGTCGCCGAACGCGCGCGCTCGGCCGGCCGCTCCGGCGGCTGGCTGACCTGGCGCAAGGCGCTGCTCGGCGGCGGACTCGCGTTCGGCGCGCTCGGTCTCGTGTCCGCCGGCTGGGTCGTCTCCCGCGCACTCGGCGTCGGCCCCGCCGCATCGCTCATCGCGAGCGGCGCGATCGGCGAGCGCGAACGCGTCATCCTCGCCGACTTCGACGACCGAACCACCGATGGCAGCCACACCGCGACGACCGTCACCGAGCTGATGCGCGTAGGTCTGTCGCGCTCGCAGGCCGTGTCGGTCGTCGACCCATCACAGGTGGGACGCATCCTCCAGATGATGCGGCGCAACCCGGCGGATGGACTCTCCGGCGACATCGCGCTCGAAGCCGCCGCGCGCGATGGCATGAAAGCGGTCATCATGGGCGAGGTCGCGCAGGTCGGTACCGGGATGTCGCTCACCGCACGGCTTGTCTCCGTAAACGGCGATGTGCTGGCCGCCGAGACCGAGACCGCGGCCAGCAAGGACGAGCTGACCGAAGCCGTCGACCGGCTCTCCGCCCGCCTCCGTCAGAAGTTCGGCGAATCGCTGCGCGACATTCGCGCGAGCCTGCCGCTCGATCGCGTGACGACGGGCTCGATCGACGCGCTGCGCACGTTCTCCCAGGGGCTCCAGGCGTGGAACCAGGGCGACAACGCGCGCGCACTGCAGCTCATCGATGAAGCCATCGCCGAGGATACGACGTTCGCGATGGCGTACCGCAAGCTGGCCATCATCCTGAACAACCAGGGCGAGCAGCGGTCGCGCGCCGTCCGGGCCGCCGAGAAGGCCTACGAGTACCGCGACCGGCTGACCGACCGCGAACGGTACATCGTCATGGCCGCCTACCACGCGGTCGTGACCGGCAACGTCGACCAGCAGATCAGTGCCTACCGCAACGTGCTGGACCGGTATCCGGACGACATCTACGCGCTCAACAATCTCGGCGTCATCTACGGCCGGCTGCGCGACTATCCGCGCGGGAGCGATTACTATCGCAGCGCGCTGGACGTGGACTCGACCAACCGCGTTCACTACAGCAACCTGGCCAGCAGCCTGGCCTCGCAGCGGCTGTTCGATTCCGCCGACGTCATCGCGCACCGCTTCGCCAACCGGTTCCCGGACAATCCGGAAGTCAAGCTCGCGTTCGTAATCAACCGCGCTATGCGGCAGGATTACGACAGCGCCGCGGTCCTGGTCGAGGGCCTCCTGGCCGACCAGCGCGGGACCGTCTTCTGGGAGGGCATCGCGTACGAGTGGTGGGGCCACCTCGATGCGTTGCGCGGGCAGATTGCGTCCGCGCAGCGCCGCTGGGTCGACGCGTTCCGTCTGACCGAGACGCGCGGCCTCGAGGGCACGTACCTCACGCGCACGGCGCGCAGGTCGATGGTCGAGAACATGCTGCTCGGCGATCCGCAACGCGGCATGCGTCTGCTCGATGCCGCAATCGCGCGGTTCCCCCTCGAGAGCCTGAACCCGCTCGATCGGCCGTACGGACATCTGGCCATGGCGTACGCGGCGGCGGGCGAGGTCGAGCGCGCTCGCACACTGCTCACCGCGTATGAGCAGACGCCTGACGCCGACCACAGCACCGACGCGGAGCTGTGGGCCGATGGCGCTCGTGGCGTGATCGCGCTCGCCGACGGCCGACCCCAGGATGCCATCACTGCGTTCCGCGAATTCGACACCGCCAACGCCTGCGGCACGTGCGCCACTCCGTGGCTGGCGCGCGCGTTCGACATGGCCGCCCAGACCGATTCCGTCGTCGCGTCCTTCACCCGCTTCGTCGATCAGCCATCCTCCGCGCTGTGGTACGACGCCGCCCACGCCGCGCACGCCTATGAACGGCTCGGCCAGATCTGGGAAGACCGCGGCGATCCCGAGAAGGCAGCGCAGTACTACGCGCGGCTGCTCTCCATCATGAAGGATCCGGACCCCGAGCTGCGCCCTCGCGTCGACGACGCGCGGAGTGCCCTCGAACGGCTCACCGGCGAACGACGCAGCACAGGCACCTGACGCGCACCACCTGGCGAACCGCGCAGGTCGGTCGTGACCCCGCCGGGTTCGGTCATGGGGCTTGCTCGCATGTTCATGATATAGTATCATGTGACATGAAGAAGAAACATGAACCCTCGGGTGGGCGCGTCGCCGAACCGGTGCAGGTCTACCTCGAGCCACACGATCAGGACCGGCTCTCGAGACTGACGGACCGGCTGGATGCGACGAAGTCGGACGTGCTACGCCGCGCGCTGGAGGCGCTCGAGCGGGAGGTCTCCGATCCGGCGGGGCACCCGGCCCTCGGCCTGATCGGCATTGGCGAGTCCTGTTCTGAGCCATCGCTTCCGGACCCGGCCCGCGACCACGATGCCGTCCTTGCGGACGCGGAAGAGCGGTCGTGGGAAGGCGGCCGGCAGGAGAACGGCGGGCATGGCTCGTGAGGTTTTCGTGGACACGAGCGCGTGGTATCCGATCGTGGACCGGTCGCACGCGGATCACGTGCGGCTCGCGGGTCTGTTGCGGAACCGGCTGGGCGGCGGCGCGACGCTTGTGACGACAAATCTCGTGCTGACCGAGTCGCACGCCCTGATCATGCGGCGGATCGGGCGGGCGGAGGCTCGCGCGTTTCTGTCGGGCGCGCGGGCCGCGCCGAACGTGGTGGTCTACAGCACGTCAGAGCTGGAAGCCACGGCGGAGCGGGAGTGGCTGGCGCGCTTCACGGACCAGGCTTTCTCGCTGGCGGATGCAGTCAGCTTCGCCGTGATGTCGGATCGAAGCATCCGCGAGGCCCTCACGCTGGACCATCATTTCACGGTGGCCGGATTCAGCGCCGCCGCCTGAGCCGCCAGTCTTTTCAACGCCCTCCTCATTCATCGGTATCCAGCCGCCGGCGCCCCTCCGCGGGGGGGGCGCCGGCATGGCCCGAATGAGTCAGGCAGCGGCCGGCTGGTCGGCCGGGATCCTCATTACGGCCAGCGAGAACGCGATCGGGATGATGCCGAGCGCCAGGAAGTAGTACTGCTGGCCGGGCAACACTGTCATCGGCGAAACGAGGTTCATGATCGATGCGATGAGCAGCGGAACGAGGGCGACGGCGGCGCCCCATACGACCAGTCCGAGACCGGACGCGGCCCGTTGTGCTGCCGCTGTCGAGCGGTACTTCCGGAACAGCACCACGAGGGTCGCGCCGAAGTAGCCGACGACGAACAGGCCGACGAGGATGTTGACGAACGAGTTGAGGCCCGACGTCGAGTCCGGCTCCCCGATGAGGAGGTAGACGAACAGCAGCGCGATGACGGCGGCAGGGCCCCAGATCAGCAGCTGCGCGGACTGCTTCGCCGGAGCGGTATCGCGCGGGAATGCGAGAGCGAAGCGCAGCAGCAGCGCGAACCCGAACACGATAGCGACGAGCACGGCGGCGGTCACGACGTTTCGCGCCGCGGCGGACGACAGGTAGACCGCGGGCAGGAAGCTGAGACCGAAGCACAGACCGAACCACGTCAGGTAGCGGCCGGGAACGGAGGGCGAGAGCCCGTTCGCGATCATCGGTACGAGAATGAACGCGAATCCGAGTAGCGCCGCGGCCCACGCGATCGCACGCTGGCCACCGGGCTGACTTGCGTAGGTGAACATCACGGTGCGTGCCTGGCCGTCCCGTTCGAGTCCGATCTCGCGGGTATCGCCGGGGAGCGTGCGCGGTGCCCGGTTCAGCGCTCTGGTGTCCTCGATCGCGATACCGCCGATGCTCGTGATGCGATCTCCGACCTGCATGCCTGCGGCCTCCGCCGGGCTGCCCGCCTGCACCTGGTTGAGGACGCTCTGCGCCGTCGTGATGTACCCGGTGTACGGCGTGGACGAGATGTCCATGACGCCGAGGATACCCCACACCAGAGCGGCTGCCACGAGGATCAGGTACGCGATCCGCCTTCCACCTGCATCCTGCTTCGTCATCGAAGTGCTCCATGCCTGGAGGAAACGTGGACTACGCAGTCAACCGCCTGAACAATCGGTGTTGGTCCACTTGCGTCCGGCGCGGCGAGGTGTAGAGCGATCCGGTGTCGGCCCGGTCATTGTCTCACCCACGTGAGCCTGCGAGTACTTCCAGGCGTTTGCGGATCGCGTCACGCTCATCCAAGAGCGACGGGTCAGCATCGCGCCAGAGGTCGACGAGCCACGAATAGTACCGGATCGCGTCGGCGTCCCGGCCCTGTGACTCCGCGATTTCGCCGAGCCGCTGGTAGACGATCGGCCGGTGATACATGTCCCACGGGCTCCAGCTTTCGTCGAAGCCGCGATAGAGTCCGATCGCTACCGGGGTGTCGCCATGCGCCAGCTCGAGTTCAGCCCGCAGGAACCGGGAGCGTGAGCCGTCGGCGACCGCACGATACGTCGATGCGTGCGGTACCTCGTAAGATATCCCCCGAAGCACTTCGAGCGCACCCGTCTCGTCGCCGGAGTAGAGCAGGATCTCGGCCTCCAGGCTCCGGATCGCGTCGTCCTGGAGGTTGCCGAGCGCTTCGAACCGGTCCCGGCTCCGCATCGATTCGATGATCTGCCGCGCTGCGTCGATGTTGCCGAGGTGTATCTGCAGGAGCGCGACCGTGTAGTCGCGTTCGAAGGCGTGCACCGGAACGGTCAGATCCTCGTATGCCGGGACCCAGCTTTCGCGAAGCATCACGGCTGGATCGGCGTTGCGCAGCCGATCGACGAGGACGCGCATTCGGGCGGTGTCGGGCTCGGTTGCGCCCGACGTCCATACGAACGCCTCGAGGACATCCCACCACACCCGTCCGGATCCGGAAACGTCGGCGACGAACCGGCGGAACGCGTCCGGCTGTCCACGCACGAGGTGGAGGTTGGCCGCGATCATCTCGACCAGCGGTTCACGGGTCGTACGCTGCTCCAGGAGTGCCTGTGCGCCCGCCGGATCGCGCGCGAAGCGCGAAGTGCCGTGTGATGCATAGAACCAGTAGAACCAGGGTTTGTCCTGGAGCCCCTGCACCACATCATGCTGAGCTGCCGTGTCTCCCGTGGCGAACGCGGCCATCGCCTGCACCTCGAACAACCGTTCGCCGCCGCGGTCGTCGGCTCCGGCGGTCGCGGCGGCGGCAGCATGAATCTCGAAATAGCGGACATCGTCGGTGAGCTTGTCGAGTTCGCCGCTCAGCGCGTACAGCCTTGCGAGGTGCACGCGCGCATCGACGTTCGACGGCTCGAGCCGCAATGCCTCCTCGTAGATCGGGATGGCTTCGGTCATCGACCGGCCGCGCCGAGGTCCATCGTGGAAGAGGATCTCGCCCAGCTCCACGAGGGCCTCCACATCATCGGGCCAGCGTCGCAGATGCGTGCGATAGGCGTTCACGGCTTCGTCGCTGCGACCGTGACGGTGCGTGCGCAACGCTTCGACCAGGCTCCGCTCGCGGGGGGCGAGCCGGTCGGCGTACGCAACGGCTCTCTCCGCCGAGGAGCGCACATCAAACGCATCGGTCCAGTTCCCGACGAGGCTCTTGCGGTAATACGCGAGCGCGAACGCGGTGTCGATGGCGATCGCCCGCTCGTACGCGATCTCGGCATCGCGATACGCGCCGGTCCGGATGAAACGTTCGCCCCGCAGATACTCCTTCAGTGCGGCGAGCGAGCTCGTCGTTGCTGTCGCGAGGCGCTCCAGTCGCGATACCGAATCGGACAACGTGCCCGCGACGAGCGAGAACGCGAGCGAGTCGACCACCGCGAACAGCTGATCGGAAAGATCTGCGGCTGTGGCCGTGACGATGGGTACGCTGTCGGACGTGACGTACAATCGTGCGTCGAGCTGAAGCCGTCCGCCGATCTCGATGACGTTGCCGACGACGTACCACCCGGCGCCGAACGAGCGCGCGACGCGACTGCCCGCGGCGGGATCCGCGAGATCGATGCGCTGGCTGCCGATCAATGCGATGACAGCCCGCGGGTTGACGACACGCAGCCCGCCGACGCCATCGAGCTTTACACTCATCAGGTCGACGATGCCCTCGCCGAGATAGCCGACGTCGGGCGACCCCCGGACCTGGAACGGCAGGACGGCGAGAAGGTCCGGAGTGAGGCCGCCCGCGTCAGGCGCAGAACCTCGCCGTGTCGCCTGATACCCGATGGCGACGATGGCAGCCAGCACGACGACGACCAGCAATCGAAGCGCCATGGGTCCCGCGACGAGCCGTCGCAACATCGCTGGTTGTCGTCGCGCGGTGGAGCCTCGGACTGCCGTATCGCCTTGCCGATCCGTCACACCGCGGACTCGAGGCGACGCGTCCGGCGCGGCGATACCGGCCGCACTCAACGCCGCGGTCAGCTGATCGGCCGTCGCGAAACGGTCGGCTGGCGCCCTCGCGAGCAACCGGCTCACGATCGCGTCGAGCTGCGGCGACACGGTCTCGCGCAGCATCGCCACCCGCGGCGCCGTTCCGCTCAACCGCTTCGCGATGATGGCGTGCGCGCTGGGTCCGGTATGCGGCGGTTCGCCGGCGAGCATCTCATAGAGCACGCAGCCGAGCGAGTAGAGATCGTTGCGTCCATCGAGACCATCTTCACCGACCGACTGCTCGGGGCTCATGTACGCGGGGGTGCCGAGCGACAGACCCGTGCCGGTCAGCTGGTCGGCGCCGGCCACATCCAGTGCGCGCGCGATCCCGAAGTCGGCCAGGATCGCATGCTCCCGCTCGAGCAGGATGTTCTCCGGCTTGATGTCGCGGTGCAGCACTCCCTGTGTGTGGGCATAGGCCAGCGCGTCCGCGACTTCTCGCGCGACCCTGATGGCGTCGTCCACGGACAGTTGCCGTTCGCGGTCCAGTCTGTCGCGCAGGGACTCGCCTTCCACGTACGGCATGATGTAGAAGAGAAAGCCGTCGGCTTCGCCCGAATCGTACAGCGGCAGGATGTGCGGGTGGCGCAGGTTCGCCGTCGTCCGGATTTCCCTGAGGAACCGCTCCGCGCCGAGTGCCGCGGCCAGCTCGGGCCGCAGTACCTTGACCGCGACATTCCTGTGGTGCTTCAGGTCCTCGGCCAGGTAGACGGTGGCCATGCCGCCCGCGCCAAGCTCGCGCTCGATGCGGTAGCGGCCCTCGAGGGCTGCATTCAATCGTTCATTCATCGACCGCCACGTGCCGCCGCTGCGCGAGACCTGGACGCCGAAGCCCGACATCGGCATGTCGCAGCGCGGCTCATGGCGTTTCGCCGAGGGCTTCGATGTCCGCGAGATCCTTCAGTCGTCCGGCAGCCCGCTTGTTCGTGATCAGCGCATCGAGGCCGAGGAAAGGAATCGACCGGCCCTCGATTTCGTGTTCCACACGGTCGTTCCAGGCTGCGTCGAAGTCGGGAACCCCGCTGATCTCTGTCAGGATGTCGATGCGGTTCGGCGGCATGCCGAGCTGGATGACGGTTCCGGGTCGGTTGAAATCGGCGGGCGTTATGTCCAGGTCCGGGAGCGGCGCACCGAAATCGACAAGGGCTCGCCAGACCCGGTCGGCATTGCCGGTGGTTGCTTCGATCCAGACATCGAGATCCTGGGTCGCGCGCGGAACGCCATGGACGGCCATGGCATGTGCTCCCACGACAATGAACCGCGCGTGAGCGGCCAGAAGGGCCAGTAGCAGATCGGACCAGTCTTCCGTCATTTCGGCCGCGTGATGCGGACCGGCATCCGGCTTCGCGGAAGGCTGGGCACCGGCTTCCCGGTCAGCGCCCATGCGCGCTCCGTCAGTCGGCGCAGGAGTCGCAGGCGATCCTCTACGGTCATCGTTTCGCGAAGATCGTCGCGCGGCTCTTCGCCGAGGCGGAAGATGCGGACCATCCGTCGTGAGTCTTTCGACCCTGATTCCATCGGCGCCATGCGGGGCAATCTATCAGCGCCCGGCGACGGGCGCACCGCGGCTCGGGCACTGCTCCGGTACCGTCGGCGAGGGCCCCGGCGAGGGTGAGCCGCGCGCGATGCCGTCGTCTCAGCGGCGGCGTGCCCCATGGTCGTCAACCCGTTTGCGGACGCCGAGGGCGGCGGCGAGGTCGGTGACGAGCGGGAGCGCGCGCCGGAGTGGTGTCTCGCGGTTGTCGGCCTGGTCCGTTGTGAGGAGCAGTCGCGGTTTCTGACCGCGCGGCACGACCTTCAGCTCGCAGAACCAGGACGTGGTGCCGCCGCCTTCCGACGACGTGGACTCCGAGCCGAGTCTGAGGTCCAGCCTATCGATGTCGGAGAAGCGTAGCGTCCAACCGCCAACCGGCGCTTCGACGGCGAGCGTCTTCTCCCGCCAGTCGAACACGACGCGGCGCGGCAGTCGCTGGAAAAAGAAGTAGAGGAACGCGCCGCCGAACGCGAAGCCCATCATCGAGACGATGACCAGGGTGACCGCGTCCATCGGCCGGCCGAGCGACGCCATCAGCACTCCGAGGACCGGCCCGCCGAGCATCAGCAGCGAGAGCGGCGCGGCCAGTACGGTCGAGAGGCGCAGTCCGCGTCGGAAGACGACGCGATCACCCGGCCGCCAGTCGATCAGGTCGAGGTCGCCACCGAGCGCGTCGGGCTCGAACGGCGGCAGGCTCTTCCCCGCGAGGAGGTCGGCAGCCGCTTGCGACAGGGTCTCGCCGCCGCGTTGGACAGCCGCGCTCGGCAGCTCGACCAGCCCGCGGCCGGGCTCCCGCATCGCATGGACCTCGGCGTCGAATCCCGGGATCTCGAAGACGGCGATGTACGGCAGCCCTGCGGCCGCCGCCAGGTTCATGGCCAGCTCGATCAGCTGCTCGACCGTATCGATTTCCTCGAGCGGAATGGGAACGGGCGTCGTGACGGATTTGCCGTCGGTGTCCGTCGCATCCAGCCACAGGCGCAGTTTTCGCCCGGGCGGAAGAAGTGCGTCGATCTCATGGGGTGCGAGCCGTTTCGGCGAGCTCGCCGGTGATCTCGCGCACCTTTTTCAATCGGGACCACGTGACGACGGTCCTCTCGCTCCACCTGACACGCAAGCCGTCGAGATTCTCGAGCGGGATCACCCGCTCGCGCGCCCGGCGCAGGATCGGGCGATGGACCAGGCGCAGCGTTCCCGACCGCCGGTCGAGATCGAGATCATAGCGGTCCGTCTCGAGGAGGACCCGTTGACCCGGCACAAGTTTCGCAATCCCGGGCATGCGTCTATGCGAGATCCGTGTTCATGTCATGTCGCCAGACCCGGCAGCGACCGTGCAGGAAGTTACTGGGGCGCCACTCCGTCAGGCCATGCTGGGCGCTCAGCGCCTGGCGTCCGCGAAGATCCGTCGCAGCTCGCCGAACCAGTTGTGGATCACGATGTGACGTTCCGGCTCGACGCCGGCGAGGTCGAGGTTCGTTGTCAATTCCGCAATCGCCGCTTCTCGCGACGGCGCCCGCGGCATTGAGCGCCACCCTTCGTCGGACGAACGGTGCAGCGCAGTACTTCTGCAGGGCCGGCGGCGCCGTCGTTGCGCGAAGCGGTGCCCGGCGGCAACACTTCGACATGACGCATCGCATGTTCACCGTGACGGTCCTGATCGTTCC
>DATKCF010000021.1:0-14281 GCA_035513345.1 Longimicrobiales bacterium | reverse complement strand
AGTGATTCCCGCCAGCGGTTCCGTGCAGGTTCGATTCATTGCGACAGCGCCGCCCGAGTACACCGGATGATGCTCCACGGGATTGCGGCTGCACTGGCCCTGGCGTTGTTTCCACAGGTCCCGGTCGATTCCGCGACCGCCCTGCACGAGGCCCGGCAGCTGGTACTCGAGCACTACGATACCATCACGATCCGGGCGCCCGATGAGCGCGAGTGCACGGGCACGTCGCTGCGCGATTGCATGCATGGCGACTGGAGCTGCGAGGATTACGTGTGCCCGTCCGATCTGGACGAGCGGCGCATCCCCCTGATTGAAGCGCTCGAGGATCTGGCACCGTTCGCCGGCAACTCCGAATGGATGTTTCGACAGCGGGTGGCCTTCGCCATCAGGCATGGCGAGTATGCCCGTGCCCGGGAGATCGCGTCCACATGCAGCAGTCGCGAAGCGTGGTGCATGAGTCTGCGCGGTCTCACCGAACACCTGCTGAGGCCACGAAGCGGGCTGGCGCAGTTGGAGTTCGACTCGGCCCTGACCCTGGCGAGCAGCGCAACGCGCCGTCTGCCGAGCGGCGATTATCCCTTCGGATACGGTCCGCACGCGCCGTGCGACTGGACGGACATCCGTGCGGTCGCGCCGATCGAGAGTATCGCGGAAGTCCTGAACAGCTCGTGCGCCGAAGGAACGGAGCTTCGAGACCGATTCTGGTGGCTCGCCGATCCGCTCTGGTCGCGTGCGGGCAATCTTCGCTACGTGGAGCACGTCGCCCGGCAGATGCTCATCCGCATGGACCTGGACGTGCGACAACTGACGACCCAACCGTCCGGCGCCGCCGACAGCGGTCTCTGGGTATGGGAAGCGATTGACATTCACCAGGCGTACGGCCATGTCATGCGCCAGGGCTTTCCGAACTCGCGCAGGATCACATCCGACAGGACGGAGCCCCGCAACCGTCTACCGGGGTCGGGCGGGTACACGAGGTGGACCACCTCGGGGCCCTGGGTGAACGGAGGCTACAGCTTCGCGCCGGACGCGAAGCGGCTGAAGCAGCCAATCGAAACGACGGCTGACGACTGGGCGCTGGAATGGCGGGATGTCGGCTGCTCGCCACCCTGGACGTTCGAACGTTGCGGTCCGGAGCGCATGATCACGCGCGAGACGTGGCACAACCTCGATCATCAGGCGGTCGTGCTCCGGCGAGGCGCACAATTCCTGGTCGTGGCGGCCTCCACGGTACCGGCCGAGCTGGGCAGTGCCGATCAGCTCGAGCCCGCGCTCGCCGCCGGACGAATCGACGACCTGGCGATCCGCGTCGCCCGCGCTACCATCGACTCCTCCCGAGTTCTCCGCGCGAGCCTTCGTGTCGACAGTTCCGAGTACATCGCAAGCATCGAAGTCATCAGTACCGGGCATGTCGCTCGTGCCCGGTTCGGAGCGCCGGCACCGCCGCTCGATGGTGGCTTCGGCATATCGGATCTCGCGCTGGTCGACTCACGTTTCGAACGCGATTCGCTCACTCTCGAGAGCGCGCTGCTCCCATCACACGAGTTTTCCGCCGACGCGCATGTCGGCCTCTACTTCGAGGTGTACGGAGCCGATGAACGTGAAGTGATCGACATCGCATTCACGACCGAAAAGACGAATGCCGGAGTCTTCGAGCGAATCGGTCGCTTCCTGGGGCTGGCCTCGCCGTCGGGCCCGAGCGAGGTCAGCTGGACCGAACCGGCGGGCGACGACGAACCGGGTACGCGCAGGTTTCTCGATCTCGACCTCGCCGCGCTCGGACCGGGCGATCACCGACTGATGCTCACCGTTCGACAGGCGGACGGCCAGCGAGCGACTGCCACGCGCGCGATAATCATCCGGGAATAGCGATTTCGAACGCCGTTTCCGGCTTGTCAAGGAAGGCATACCCGGGCTTCAGTTTCGCTCTCGGGTTGTCAGCAACAGACGATGGAGCATCGAGTGAATATGAGTCCAGGCACGGTCCGCTGGCTGCTGGTGTTCGCCGCCGCAGTGCAGGCGCAGGACCCGCCGACCGTCGAGCTGCAGCCGGCGACGGCAGTAGCGAGCGACCCGGACCGTCACTTCACCTGGCTCACGAGCCTGCGCGAGCTGCGCGACGGCCGCGTGATCGTAGTCGACAGCCGAGAGAACCGGCTCGAAGTGCTCGACACCACACTGCGCTTCTCCGCCGCGATCGGGCGGGAGGGAGACGGACCCGGCGAGTTCCGCCGCGCTGGCTGGATCTATCCGCTTGCGGGCGACTCATCGATCGTCACCGACCCTCAGTTCCGTCACTGGTATCTGCTCGACGGTACTCGCATCGTCCGCCGTATAACGGGCCAGGATTCCACACTGCGCTTCTTCGATCCCATCATCCTCGGCGCCGACGCATCGCGGCATGTGCTCGGAGCGAAATCGTACAGCCGGACGTCGCCACGCGGCCTGAGTATCCAGGCGGACTACCTGGGCCGAGTGGCTCTGGAAGCGCGAATCGGCTCGATACCCGGATACAGGCGATGATCGACAAGGAAAGTGAATCGCAATGCATATTCTGCAGGATCCTCGTCGGCGAGGCGCCAGCGACCTTTCTGTATCGGGATGGGCTCTGTTCGGCATTCATGGATATTCGGCCGGTCAACCCCGGTCATCTGCTGATCATCCCGAACGAGCACAAACCGTATCTGCGGGACGTCGAGCCGGAGATCCTGTCAGTCATGATGCGACTTGCCCAGCAATTCACGGAGGCTTTGCGTGCGAGCTGACTTCAGTGTGAAGGTGTGAACCTCTTCCTCGCGGATGGTGAAACCGCGGGGCAGGAGGTGTTTCATTGCCACCTGCATGTGTTCCCGCGTTATCGCAACGATGGCTTCGGGCTTCGCTTCGGTCCAGAGTATGTAGTAAGGGCACGCGCTGAACTCGAGGCGGCAGCGGCCCGGATCGGTGCCGCAGTCATTGAGATGGAACGAGGCGCTCGGAGCGGGTCATCGGCGGTCGAGTAAGACGGCTCCTCATTGGCACAAATGGATGGCTGCGAGGCTCTGGCGGCTTGCCTTCGCGTGCTCTTGAACCCCGTGGAACGCAGAGCGACTGCGCTGAGACGGTCCCCGCGGGTCCGAGGCGTCAGTCCGTCGCGGAGATGTCGGCACCGATCCCGATCGCGCCGTGCCGGATCCCACTCAAGGCGTCAATTCTGCCAGCCGTCCGGCTCGGTTCCGTTCGGTTGCCTGACACGGCACCGGGAAACGGTCACGTTCGTCCCTGGAGCCCCATGGGGTATGTTGACCACACAGGGCGCTGTCGGCTCTGCCCCAGCGCAGCCGGGCGAGGAAGGCGGGGCAACCTTCACCGCTCCAGGAGTGGCCAAAGTTGCTCCGCAGCCGATGGGTCCCGAGCTGGGGCAAGGTCCACGGTCGGCCCGAAGCGTTAGGGCAGTAGCAACACCTACGTCGTCGCGTCCCGGCCCGGGACGCAGTCAGCGCCGGCGTTGCGCTGGACACTGACAGTCCAGCTTGAGCCGGCATGATCGACGCGAACCACGATGTCACCATGCACGGGCGTGCAGAACGTCTGCACCGCCCGCGCGAGCATTGCTGTCAGCGCCCGGATGCGCGGGTGGCTCGTGCCGTTCGCGGAGACGAGCAGCAGTTGCGGGTCGGTATGGTCGAGCCACGCCGAGGCGCCGAACGAGCCGTTGTCGAAAACCGCGTCGTTTCCGCCGTGGTGGCCGATCTTCAGAGCGATCAGGTCACGGGTTTCGTCGGCGAAAATCGTTCGCCACCGGAGGTTGGCCGCGACCTCGCCGTCGCCGGCAACGAAGAGGGAGAACGTGCCGCGCGTGACGCGCGTGCCCAGCGAGCCCTCGTTGATTTCGGCGCTGCCCGCGTTCGCGTCGGCCAGCCACGTGTTCAGTGGCGGCAGGATCCGGATATTCGTGCCGGCGCTCGTGCCGAGGTCGAAGCCGATCGGCTGGGCCACCGCCACGCGCATGCCCGCGCTCACGTTCGCCTGCGCCAGCAGGTTCTGGTACCGGAAAAAGCTGCGGACCTGGCCATTGTAGTAGAAGACACGAACGTGGATGCGGTCGAGGACGGCGGACATCCCATCGAAATGGTCCGTGTGCGCGTGCGAGAGCACGAGCGCGTCGAGTGTATCCACGCCGAGCGCCTCGAGTCGGCGGGCGACATGGTCGAGGTCGGCGCCGGCCTGGCCCGCTGGCCCCGCGTCGATCAGAACGTGCCGCTGGCCTGCCGCGGTCGAGTCGGTGATCAGGAGCGCATCGCCGCCACCGCCGTTCTCGTTCTCGCCCAGGTCGAAAACGCGCAGGATCATGACGCCGCCGTCGCCGTTGGCGGGTGGCTCCGGGTCCGGCGTGACCGTGTCGCCTGAACAGGCGGCGAACGCAGCGACGACCGCGATCCAGCCAGCGGCGATCCAGCCAGCACTCGTGACGAGCGCGCCCGATGGTCGGGCAGCACCGCGACCCAAGCCACTCAGCCCGCAGTGCCGGCCATTCGGCCCGCAAGACCATCCATTCGGCCCGCAGTTCCGGCCATCCAGCCCGCAGCGCCGACCACTCGGCCCGCGCGCAGCCAGCCGAGCCGCGCGGAGGGCCGCCTGAAACCGGCCGGGACGCTGCTGTGTCAGACCGTCGTTGCCGTTCATTGGTCAGTGGTGTCGGAGCAGGACCGTCAGAGCGCATCGAATATAGCGTGGTGAGGCTGTCCCCGGGGTCTTGCGCGGCGACCGCGAGGCGCGACACCATCAGGCGCGCCCCCCGGCGGCTCCCGGCGACACCGATTGCGCGATCGTAGCGGCGGCGTCACCATCCTGCCACGAGTCGGCGTACCAGTTGCGCGCAGCCTCACCGGCTGGCACTCTGCTTCGACGTTTTTTCGCGGTAACAGTCAAGCCGCCAGGAGCCCGGCATGCCACGCCACATTGCCCGAATCCCGTGGGTCGCTGTTCTCATCGCGCTCACCGCGTGCGGTGAGGAGACGCTGTCGCTCGACACCGGGGAGCCCTCTACGCTCACGGTCCTCGCCTATGTCGATGTCGATGGCAGCGGTGCGTTCAGCGCGGGCGACACGCCGATCACGGGCGCCGAAATCACGGCCACCGGCGACGCGGGCTCGTTGTCCGCAACGACCGACGGCAGCGGGATCGCGACGTTCTCGTCACTGCCGCCCGGCGGCTACGCACTGTCAATGACGGGTAGCGTGCCCGCCGGAGCCGTGCTGACGACCGCGAGCAACCCTGTCGTCGCGGCGCCATACCGATCGACCGAACTGACGTCCGAGTTCCGTTTCGCGTTCCTGGCGGGCGAGATTTCGGGCCGACTGTTCCGCGACGACAACGGCAGCGGTGCATACGAGCCGGGCGAGGACCTGGCGGCGGCCGGCATCACCGTGACGCTGTCGGACACCGGCACACCGGCGCCAGTCGTGGAAACAGTGACAGACGCCAATGGCCAGTTCCGGTTCTCAGCGCTGCGACCCGGTACCTACACGGTCGAGGTGGAACTGCTGGCGACGATGATGATCGTGGGCGGGTCGTCGTTCACGGTGACCGTGGGTCCGGGCGAGGACTCGACCGTGGACGCCATCTTCACGGGCACGCTGCGAATCGACATCGGCGAAGCGCGCAACGCGGCGAACGGCCAGACGGTGAGCGTCGAGGGCATCGTGACGTGGCACCCGGCGTTCGACATGCGCCAGATCTTCATTCAGGATGGTACGGCCGGCATCGCGGTGTTCGCCGCGGGCAGTCCGGTCGCGGACATTGGCGACCGCGTTCAGATCACGGGCGAACGCAGCGAGTTCGACGGCGAAGTACAGATCGGCAATGTCGCCAGCTTCGTGAATCTGGGGCCTGAAGGCGAGCCCGAGCCTCGTCCGGTCACGGCCGCCGAGATCAATGCGGGCATGTTCCAGGGCGAGCTGGTCACGCTGGACGGTACTGTCGAGCAACTCGACGTTCTGAGCTTCGACAACCAGATGCTCCTGCTGCGTGACGGGTCGGGCGATCCGTTCGCTGTCCGCGTCGACAGCCGTACGGGCACCGCATCCACGGACTGGACGGTCGGCGAGACCTACGCGATCACGGGCGTGCTCGGTACGGACGCGACCGAGAGCGGCACTGACATCGAGGACGACCATCCGCACCGCGTCGAGACGCGCGGGCCTGCGGACATCGTGGCTGGTGGCTCGATCGTCACCATCGCGGCGGCGCGCGGCATGCTCGGCGAAACAGTGGTTGTCCAGGGCGTCGTCAGCTGGCAGAACGAGTGGGACGACCGCGTCTTCTTCTTCCAGGACGCGACGGGCGGCATGAGCGCGTTCTACTCGGCGGCGCCCGGTCTCGAGAGAGGCGCGTTCGTACGAATCCGCGGCACGATCAGCGCGTTCCGCGGCGAGGTCCAGATATCGCCGACCGACCTCACGGTGCTCGGCACTGTCGCCATGCCCTCGCCGGTTGGCGCGAGTGGCACACAGATCGCCGCGGGCGAGTTCCAGGGCATGCTCGTAACAGTGACCGGCACGATCCAGTCGGTCGACGAGGTCGACAGCTTCGGTAACCAGGTCGTCACATTGCGCGATGGCGGGGGCACCGATCTCCCGATCTACGTCGACTCACGCAGCGGCGTCACTGCGGCTTCGTGGCCGGCGGCCGGCACGCTCGTCCGCGTTTCCGGCGTGCTCGGCAATGACAATCGCGCGGGCAACACGGGTCCGCGCATCGAGCTTCGCGACATCAATGACATCGCAATGGTCAGTGCGGGCATCACGTCAATGGCCGAAGCCCGGTCCATGCCGCTCGGCACGGTCGTGACGGTAGAGGGCGTGATCACGTGGCAACTGCCATGGGATACGCGCACGTACTTCTTCCAGGACGCGACCGGCGGCCTGAGCACGTTCCACGCGGGCGCGCCAGACCTGCTGATCGGTGACGTGGTCACGGTCACGGGTGAAGTCGCCGCGTTCCGTGGCGAACTTCAGCTTGGCAATATCAGCGACATCGAAGTCGTGACGCCCGGCCCGGCGCCGACACCGCGCGCCGTGAGTGCGAGTCAGATCAATGGCGGCCTGTTCCAGGGCGAACTCGTCGAAGCGACAGGCACGCTGATGGAGGTCCTCACGCTCAACTTCAGCAACCAGCGCGTCACGATACGTGATGGGTTCGGGACGGACTTCACCGTGTACGTGGACAGTCGAAACGGGATGCTGACCGGCGACTGGCCCGTGATCGGCAGCATGGTCCGTGTGACCGGCGTGCTGGGCACCGATGACCGGGACCAGGACGAGGGCCGTGGTCCGCGAATCGAGAATCGCAGTGTGGACGATGTCGCCGTGGTCACGACACCGGCAGGGAACTGACATGCACACGAATCAGACGCGCAACCGCACAGAGGGAGATCGATTCGTGCCACGAGGAATCCAGCACCGGCTGTCGGCCGGGGCCGCGATCGCGTTGCTCGCCGCGCTGGCCGTGGCGTGCGAAAGCGACCTCGCGCCGCAGTTCGATATCACCGGCACCGGCGCCGTCGAGGGACTCGTCTTCTTCGACGTGTCCGAGGATGGCGTGTTCGATCCCGCGTCGGGCGACATCCCGATTCAGGGCGTGGGTGTCGCAGTGCAGGATCGCGGCACGGGAACAACGTTTGCCGGCGGCACCGCGTTATCCGGCGCGAACGGCCGGTTCGAGGTCACGGGCCTGCCGGCGGGAACACACGACCTGCTGATCGACACACTGACTGTCCCGGACGGCGTGAGCATCTGCCAGAACCCGCTCCAGGTGACGGTCAACCCGGGCGAGACACGGTTCTCGGTGGTGCGCGGTCGCGCCGGCTGCCTGATCACGATCCTGGCCGCGAAGGAATCGCCGCAGGGCGAGTTCGTGATCGTGCGCGGCATCGTGACATCGAGTCCCGGCCAGGTCGAGGCCGGCTGGACCTACATCCAGGACGAGACCGCGGGCGCGCGCGCGTTCGGCGGGCTGGACGGACGCGGCATCCAGATCGGCGATCAGGTCGAGATCGGCGGCGTCACCGGCCAGTTCGCCAATGACTTCGAGTTGGGCAGCGTGGTGTTCCGCGGGCTGGTCGAGGACGCGGGTGTGCCGGATGCGGAAGTGACGACGACCGGCGAACTGGCTGCGTCCGGCACGAGTTACACGCATCCGCTGCAGGGCCTGCTGATCAAGCTCGAGAAGGCGCAACTGACAGCCGCCTTCGGTGCGGGCGGCGCCAACATACAGAACGGCATCATCGATGACGGCAGTGGCGCCACGACCATCCGCATCGACGACGGCGTGGCCGACCGTAACACGCTCAACACCCTCATGAGCGTCGGCGTGTGCTACGACATCACCGGCTTTGGCGCGAACTTCGCCGGCGCCGGCCAGATATTCCCGCGCTCGGTCGCCGACATCGTGGAGGTACCGTGCAACTGAATCACTGGATCCCTGTCACGTTAGTGAACGACAACACGGGCATCAATCGGATGAAGAAGCGTATCGCCACCCGGACCGGCAGACTCGCGCACGTGGTTGCACTGCTGACTGTCCTGTTCGTGTTCGCGGACATTGCGCCAGTCGCCGCGCAGACGACGACCGGCGCGATCCGCGGCCGCGTCCTGAACCAGGACGGGCAGGCCGTCGAATCGGTCATTGTCACGGCGCGCAACGTCGAGACGGGTCAGGTCAGGACGACGCTATCGGGAGAGGACGGATTGTACGTGATCCGCCTGCTGCCACCCGGCACGTACGCGGTCACGAGCGAGATGATCGGGTTCGCCGGCGAAAGTCGTGAGGTCCGCGTCGGTGTCGGTTCGGCAGCCACGGTCAACATCGATCTGCGGCCCCAGGCCGTCCAGCTCGAGGGCATCACGGTATCGAGCGCGCGGCCGCCCATCGACGCGGCCGAGGGCGGCGTCGTCCAGTTCGTCAGCACGACCGAGATCGAGCAGTTGCCATCGCTCGGCCGCGACTTCACCGACTTCATCAACCTGTCGGGCCTGGTCGCGCCCGATCCCGGCGAAACGACCGGCGGACAGTTCTCGATCGCAGGCATGCGCGCGTCACAGACCAGCATCCAGATCGACGGCGTCGACGCCAACAACTCGTTCTTCGGTGAGAATCGCGGCGGATCGCGTATCCCGTTCGTGTTCTCGCTCGAGTCACTGCGCGAGTTCCAGATCATCACGAACGGCTATGACGTCGAGCACGGCCGGTTCGGCGGCGGCATTGTCAACGTGCTCACGCGCGGCGGTACGAACGAACTGAAAGGAAGCATCTACGGCAATTTCCGCAACGACGCGCTTACCGCTGCCCCGTTCATCCAGGACCCCGGCAACCCGGAGATCACGACCGACTACGAGGTGCAGCAGTTCGCCGCGTCCGTTTCCGGTCCGATCCGTCGCGACAAGGCGTTCTTCTTCCTGTCCATGGACGGCCAGCGGAGGCGAGAGCCGCAGTTGCCGCTGACTCAGGGTCGCTACGCGCCGGGAGCCGAGCGCGAGGATCCCGTCGTGTTCGCCGAGATGGGCGAGTTCTTCGATGTCCTCAGGAACCAGTACGGCGTCGAGAACGCCGAAGCCGGCTACGCACCGTTCGAGACCACGAACGACGCGATCACGATCTTCGGTCGCGTGGACTGGAACCTCGACGACAGACACCGCCTCTCGCTGCGGCACAACTTCTCGACGTTCAACAACGACAATGAGTGGAACGGCATCTTCGACTTCAATTACGGCCGCTCGCGCGCCGAGAAACTCGAAGACGACTCACACTCGTTCGTCACCGAGCTGCAGTCCGTGCTGGGCGAGAAATCGTTCAACGTTCTGCGGTTCCAGTTCTCCCAGGAGAAGCGGCCCCGCCAGGCTACCGACCTTAGGCCGGCTCTGACCGTCAACCTGTCCAATGGCCAACAGGTCCGCTACGGCGGCTCGTTTGCCGCGTTCAACAACAATCTCGAGGAAACCAAGTTCCAGTTGATCGACAACTACACACATGTTGTCGGCAATCACACGCTCAAGGTTGGCGCCAACCTCCTGTTCACGCAGTACCTCAACCAGTTCCAGGCGCCCGGCACACAGAACCAGGGCGCCGGCGAGTACCGGTTCGCGAATCTCGGCGATTTCCGGAATTTCCGGCCGTCATCGTATTTCCGCCCGTTCGAGGAGGGCGGCGGCATCCCGCGCGCGGAGTTCGACGTGGCCGAGTGGGCCGTGTACCTGCAGGACGAATGGCAGGTCTCGCCGAAACTCACCGCAACGATCGGTCTGCGCTATGATCAGCAGTCGTTCCGCAGCAGTCCGACACCCATAGTCGATGTCGAACGCGCGTTCGGGTTTCGGACGGGATTCGCGCCGACGGACAACAACAACATCTCACCCCGGCTGTCCATCGCGTACGACATTAATGGCGACGGCCGGAAGGTCCTGCGCGCGGGCGCGGGCCTGTTCTACGGCATCGTGCCGGGTGTGGTCGGCGGCAACGTGCTCCAGACCGAGCGGCCCATCCTCGAGGTGAGCTGTACGGGCTCGATCCTGGACGGCGATCCCGACGCACCGCCATCGCCACAGGATTTCCGCAACTGGCCGGTCGACGGATTCGGCAGCCCCACGACATGCGCCGACGCGGGCGCGACCGGCGTTCCGGTACACACGCTGTGGGGCCCCGACTTCGAGATGCCCGAACATTTCAAGGCAAACCTCGGGTACGAGACACTGCTCGGCTCGCGCACACAGGTGTCCGTCGACTTCCTGTTCAGCCAGAGCAACAGCATGTACACGGTCCGCAACCTGAACCTGCGCGACCCGCAGTTCACCCTGGATGGCGAGGGCGGGCGCCAGGTGTTCACGCCACTGGCGCAGTTCGATCCGACCGGTGGCAACCCGGCGGGCGCGCGCCGCAACCTCGAGTTCGGCGACGTACTGGCAAACTACAACGACGGTCGCGCACGGTCCTTCAACTTCTCTCTCGGCGGGCAGCACCGGCTGGGCGACGCGATCCAGCTGCGTGCCTCCTACACATGGACGAAAGCGTGGGACAACTCGCCGTACTCGTGCTGCACGGCCTCGGGCGGCTACACGGACCCGACCATCGGAATCCACGGCCCCAACGATGTCGGCGGTATCGGCGACTATGACAAGGGCTGGGGCGTCAGCGGCTTCTCGCGCGAGCACACGTTCGTCCTCTCCGGCTTCGCGGACCTGCCACTCGGCCTGCAGCTCGGCGCAATGTGGCGCACGCAGAGCGGCCGGCCATGGTCCGTTGTCGGCGATGACGATCTGAACGGCGACGGCGTCCTGTTCAACGATCGCCCGTTCGTCTTCGCGCCGGCCGACCTGCCCGTCGTGGACGAGGCCGATCGTCAGGTCTATGCCGACCTTCTCGAGCAATTCCCCTGCATCGGCGACTATGTTGGACAGATCCTCGACCGCAATACGTGCCGGTTCCCGTGGACGAACAGCCTCGACATGCGCGTCTCGAAGTCGTTCAACACTGTCGCCGACCAGCGCTTCGAACTCCAGATCGACGCGTTCAATGTGCTGAACGGGATCGGTCGCGTGTTGTGCGACGAACAGGCCGAAGACGCCGACCCCACGTCAGGCGCCTGCGGTTGGGGCCGCTGGACCGGTGTGTTCGGAGCAGACACGGATCTGCTGATACCGGCAGGCTTCGATCGTAACACCCGGCAGATCCAGTACAATGTGAACGATACCTTCGGTACGGAAGACCTGCTGGGCGCGAATCTGCTTCTTCAGTTCCAGGTCCAGATCGGGCTGCGCTACTTCTTCTGAGGCGGCGCTCGGCGCGATTCGCGGTCGGCAAGGAAGGTACCGGACCGCGAGTCGCGCCGAGTCGCTGTCACAGCGGATTGTCGACTACCGCGTCACTGTCAGGCGATACGCTCCGGTCTCGCCGGACGACACGCTGCTGGCGGTGATCCTGTAGGTTCCCGCAGCGGGAAACGTGAACACGATCTGCGCGTGGAGATCGCCGCCGCTGTCATCGTCCGTGATGACACCACCGAGCTCGGGGCCCGTCACGTACAGGTAGGAGTCGAACGCGTCGGACTCGAGACGGATTGTGACCGTCTGGCCCTGCTCGCCGGTGATTTCCCATGTCTCGGCTCGAGAACCGTCCTCGAGGACCGGGTCACCGGTGTCGAGCGTACCGCTTATCGGCTCGCCGACCGTGATCTGACCGGCGACCGGCAGGGACGCGAAGGCAGCGGGGTCCGGGCCGCCGCACGCAACGGCGGAAGCCGGGTCGGGGCTGGCCGAAGCGATCAGCGTGTAGATGCCGGTCGTGCGCGCTGACGTCGTAGTTGCCGCAACGCGGTACGTTCCCGTCTCGAGGAACCGGATCACAAGCCGGGAATTGCAGCCGCCGCCGCTGTCGTCGTCCACCATCGTTTCGGCAAGGCCCGGGCCCACCGCGAACAGGATCGCATCGAAGTCGTCGGACTTCAGATCGATCGTCAACGACGCGCCCGCCTGACCGTGAAGTTCCCAGACATCGATGTAGACATCGCTGGGTCCGAAGAAGTCTGACGCCGATAGCGCGCCATTGTGTTCGGTCTCCGGCTCGATCACGCCCGCGGGCGGAACCAGCCACAGGATCGAGCCGCCCGTCGGTTGGGCCTGGGCCAGCACGGGCGAGGACGGCATCAGGATGAAGGCGGACACCAACAACGCGAGGGCAGCACGCATGACAGGGCTCCGGATCGGGGATCGATCCGGTGAAAGCTAGCGGGCGTGCCCGGTCCGCCGCGAGGCCGGCCGGTTCCGGACCGGTCAGGCCGCGGTCCGTGCCGCCGTCACCGGGACGCCGTGTGCAGCCACCAGACGGAGTACTTCAGCGCCGTCGATCGTTTCCCGGTCGAGCAGGGCTTCGGCGAGTGCGTCCAGCGCGGTCCGGTGCGTCCGCAGCAGCTCGGTCGTGCGGACGTGCAGGCGGTCCAGCAGCGCGCGCACCTCGTCGTCCATCAAGGCCTGGGTCGACGCACTCAACGGCGACTCCGGATCGTACACGAGGAGGCCCGCGGTCCCGCCCATTCCGAGACGGTACACCATGTGCCTGGCGATGCGATTGACCTGCACGAGGTCGCTTTCGGCGCCGCCTGTGATGTTGTCGCTGCCGAATGCCAGCTCTTCGGCGACACGGCCGCCGAGGCCCTTGATGATCTGGGCTTCGAGGTAGCTGCGACTGTGCAGGTTGTGATCGTCGGCGGGCGCGAAGTGCGCAACGCCCATTGCCTGGCCGCGCGGCTGGATTGTGACCTTGTGCAGACCATCCTCGGGCGCGGCTACCACGCCGGCTATGGCGTGACCCGCTTCATGCCAGGCGACAGTCCGCCATTCCTTCTCCGCGGCGCGGAACCCGACGCGTTCTTTGCCGAGCAGGATCCGGTCGCGCGCAGTCTCGAAATGTGACCATGCGACACGGTCCGACCGATCCCTCACTGCGGCGATCGCCGCCTCATTGAGGAGGTTGGCCAGGTCGGCGCCGCTGGTGCGAGGCGTGAGACGGGCGAGTCGCGCGAAATCGACGTCGGCCGCGAGCGGCATCTCGCGCTGGCCGGCGTGCAGCCGGAGTATCGCCTCGCGGCCGTCCGCGGCTGGCAGGCCGACCGAAACGGAGCGGTCGAAACGGCCCGGCCGCATGAGCGCCGGGTCGAGATCATCGGGACGGTTCGTTGCGGCGATCACCACCACACCCGTGCTCGGCTCGAATCCATCCATTTCGACCAGGAGCTGGTTCAGCGTGCGGTCGTCTTCATTGTGCGATCGGTTGCCGCCGCGCGCACTGCCGAGCGCGTCGATCTCGTCGATGAAGATCACGCCGCCGTGTTTGCGGGCGCGCGCGAACAGCGATCGGATACGGTGCGCGCCAAGACCGACCAGGAAACCCGTGACTTCCGAACCGGACAGATGGAAGAAGGGTACCCTGGCCTCGCCCGCAACGGCCCTTGCCAGCAGCGTCTTGCCCGTGCCGGGCGGACCGGACAGCAGCACGCCCTTCGGGACGCGCGCACCCAGCGCGCGAAACGCGGCCGGATCCGCCAGGAACTCGACGATCTCGTGAAGCTCCTCCGCGGAGCCCTGCGTGCCAGCGACATCCTCGAACGTGATGTCACCGTGGTCGGCTCGCCGGCCGACTCGCCCGCCCAGGCCCTTGCCGCGGGCAACAAGGAACAGAGCCGAGAGGAGACCGCCCACGAGCCCGACCTGAAGCAGAATCATGACGGCCCGCCGCACGCCGCGGTCGACCG
>DATKCF010000020.1:0-34681 GCA_035513345.1 Longimicrobiales bacterium | reverse complement strand
CGGGGCGCTCCTTTGTGCGAGTCGTAGATTTTATAGTGGCCAACTATCAATCTACGTTCGCCAAAGACAAAGCACCATCACCGAATGCCCAGCTTTTCCTTTGAACGCAACACCTTACGCGTTCCGGGACGGACACTAGGTTAGGAGACGACGACCGTCACGGGGAACGGACCAAAATCCTCGTGCTGTTCCTCGAGATGAAAGAGACTGAACCTCAGCACCGTCTGGCCGGCCATGCCGCCGACAAGCGAGCCGGCGAATGCGCTGGTCCGGTTGAAGCTCGCGACGGCGGCGTTGTCGGACGTGACTTGAAGTTCGTACTCGTCGGCGCTGAGATCGCCGATGACGTCGCCTTCATCGTCCAGGAATACGGCGGTGATGTTCGTGCTGCCGACCGGTATCGTGATCGGGCCGCCGGTGACGACACCATCCTCATTGATGGTGATGACCTGCGAGCCGACTGTGAGCCGGACCTCGTGCGGGATCTCCTCATGGTCGTCGGGGCCTGTCGAATCACCGCACGCCACCAGAGCGGTGGCGGCGGCGAAGACCGTGATGAAAGACAGCCGACGGCGAGGTGTGGTGTTCCACATGGTTGTTTCTCCTTCGATTAATGGCGGTGAGCGCCGGTCGTTGTGCCGCGCGTGCGCGGTCAGGGAATCCGTCAGAAGACCATCCGGTAGAGCAGGCTGATGCCTCGACCCGGACCGGGCATCAGGTCCTTGATGCGCGACAGGTGGTCGCGATACTCCGTATCGAGAACGTTGTCGATGCGTAGCGTGATCGTGTGCAGCATGGAGCCGCGCGGCACACGTACACCGGCAGTGATATCGAACAGTGTGTAGCCGCCGGTTCGCGACTCGAAGTCACCGAGCCGGTTCTGCGCTGCGACGAAGTGTGCGCCCGTACCGATGAAGCGACCGGGCTGTTCGAGTCTGACACCGACTCGCCCGCGGGCGGGCGGAATGAGCGGCGGATACCGGGAGGCATCGACGAACGTCGTGTCGACACCATTGAACACGGGAATCGGTGCGCGCTCGGACGTGAACTCGGCGTTGACGAGCGAGCCGCCGGCTTCGAGCCGGATCACGTCGCCGACGCTTGCCTCGATCTCGCCTTCGAAGCCGGTGAAGTGAGCGCTTTCGTTGGTGTACTGGAAACGTGGCCGGCCGCCCTGCGTGCCAAGCTCCGCGCGGCCGCGGCTGGACGGAAAGATGTAGTCATTGAGGACGTTCCTGAACGCTGCAATCTCGACATGCACCCGGTCGTGCGTGAGCCGGGCGAAGAGATCGAGGCCGAGGCCGGTCTCCTGATCGAGCGAAGGGTCGCCCACATCGAACGAGTTGGCGGCAAGGTGCGGTCCATTGCTGTACAACTCGTTGAAGTCGGGCGTACGGTAGGCGCGCGCGACACTGCCGCCGAACCGGATCAGGTCGCTTGCGAGCCACAGCACGCCGAGCGAACCCGAGACCGAGCCGAACGTCCGGGTCCTCACGGGAATGCGCTGGCCGCCGGCGCTGACGAATGAAGTCGTGTCGCGCGGTGTGTACCGGGCCCAGTCATAGCGGAGGCCGACCTGCAGTCGGACCGGTCCGCGACCGAACTCCTGGACGGAGAACGCCGCCGCGCTGATGTCGTACGTCGATGGAGTCCGCAACGTACCGCCGGTGGTGATGTCGCGGAACTGGAACCGTGTACCGATCGCGCCTTCACTCAGTGCGCCAGACTGGCCGTGGCGCGCCACGAGTTCGGCCTGTACGACCTGCTGGTCGAAGCTCGTGCCGATCGAGCCGCTCGGTTCGGTTTCCGTATGCGCGTAGCTGGTGAAGCCGCCATCCGCTTCGACACGCGACAGGAACGAATCGTCCCGATGAACCTCGCCGCCAAGACGGAACGAGTGGCGGTGCATCGAGATGTCGACGCCAGCGGTGTGACCGCCGATGAACCCGCCCGGTACACCATAGTCGTTAGTGTAGTACCGGTACGCGCCGCCCATGAAGCCGTGGTCGCGCGGCAGTCCGACGCCGAGAGACAGATCGGCGACGCGACCGTCGGTGTCGAGTACATCGCCGGCCGGTGTCGACAGGTCACCGTTCGTTCGGCCAGTCGCTTCCGCGCGAACGGCCACAGGTCCGAGGCCGAGATTGATGAAACCGCCGCCGGAAACGCCCGAGTTGACCGATGCGCCCTGAACGGAGATCACTCCATGCGCTTCGTTCGGCAGTGTCGACGGAATCGCTTCGCGCACGATGTTGATGACGCCGCCGAGCGCACTGCTGCCATAGAGCAGTGACATGGGTCCGCGCACGACTTCGATACGCCGCGCGGAGAGCGGCTCGATCGCGACAGCGTGATCGGACGACGTGGCGGACAGGTCGCCGGGGCGCTGTCCGTCCTCGAGAATGAGGATACGGTCGCCACCGAGACCGCGGATGACGGGTCTGGCAGTCGACGGTCCCAGTGACGAAACGGCGATGCCGGGCTCGGCTTCGATCGTGCCTGCTACCGTCTGACTGCTGCGCCTGTCGAGTTCCGCGCCGCTCATGCTCGAGACCGGACTCAGCACGTCATCACGGGAGCGAGGCGACAACGCGCCGGTCACGACGATACCGCCCAGTTCGATCGCGGCAACGACGAGCGCGGCGCGAACATCGTGAGTTCTGCCGGGCTCGATCACGAGCTCCACCGTATGCCTGCGGTAACCGAGCTGCTCGACAACCAGCGAGTAGGTGCCGGGTTCGATGTCGCTCAGCACGAACCGCCCATCCGCATGCGTCGTCTCGAGCTGGCCTGTAGGCAGGAGTCGAACGATTGCCGCGACGATCGGTTGGGCCGTGCTGCTGTCGACGACAACGCCGATGACGCGGCCACGCGCCTCGCGGACCTGTGCTTCGACGGGTATCGCGAACAGCGCGGCTATGACCGTCGTCACGACGATCACTTCCACGAGTTTGCGTCCAGCACGGACTGTCGAATGCACGGACATCGCCCTCCAGACGGGATGAATCCCATTGCCGTACCGCGTACCAATCCAACCCGGATCGGTGTGCGGATGCACCGACTGCCGGCCGCGATCTGTCCGCGGCCCGGGTACGGCGTTCAGTTGTCTATTTTCGGGAGATCAGGCGATCGGTGGCGCGCGCGGCCCGAGCGGGCCACTGAGAAGCGGAGAGCCCGTGTGGACCGGGCCGGTGATCGCCTGGACGAGGGTCCAGGCGGTCTGCACGGTCGCCATGCTGGCGGCCGCACCGGACACGAGGTTGTGGCCGGCGAATCGGCAGAACATGCAGTCGAGGTGATCGTGTCCGGGTGGACACGGCACGCCCGACTGCGCTTCGATGTGTTCGGTCCCGTTGCCGGCAGCGGCTTCGACCACCGAGTCCGCGAGCGGCACGAGCCCCGCCACGGCGAACTGCAGTACCAGCAGCGCCGCAGCCACGAGAGGCCGTTTCCGGATGTCAGTTCGATCGGTCAAAACGGTCCGAGCCCGGGTCGACATCGTGGCGAAATGCCACGAGTACGAAGGAATCGCAGTGTTGCCTACCCGTGTCAAGCACTGAGAGTTCGTGGGGAGAGGGCGTTGAGCGGAAGGTCGAGTGCGGGTGACGTGCGGGTGGCTACGGATGAACGGCTGTTACCGCAGAGCACGCGGAGAGCGCAGAGGCGGGGCGGTTCAGGCTGCGATCCTGGTGGCGATCTGTTGCCGTGTGTGGCGTCGCTTCCTGCTTCGGTGACGCGTTGCTGCGGGCCGTGGGTGGTGACCACGAAACGGCGCGGCGTCGATCAGGAATCATGCACTCCAGGAGGGGATATGGGACCGACGTCGGGACCACTGGCCGACATCGGGACCACTGGCGACATCGAGACCACTGGCGACATCGGGCGCGGGTGGGTGCGATCTGTGGGCGTGATTCGTATATGTAGCTGCGGGGGGTGACGGTTTCGGGTCGAGTTCCGCGCACTGCGAGCGGGGCACGGGATCATGGAGCTGCATCGGAGGCAAATGCGACTGCGAAAGGGTAGCTGGAGGTGTCTGGTGGCCCTGATTCTGGCGGCGGGCTGCGGATCCGATGGCGGCGTTGCCGACCCCGTTGACGAGCTCGAGCCAGGGTCGATCGTGGGCACCATCGATGGAAGGGGCTGGAGCACGGCCAACGCATTCGTGATCTACGCCAACGGGCGCCTCGTCGCGTCGGGAACGGGAAGCCAGAACCTCGCGTTCGGTTTCGGAGTGACCGCGCAGTCGACCGGGACATACGCGACGGGAGGCAATGGCAACGCGTCGGCCATCCTCAGCGGTGCGGGCACGGACCGTTGGGAAGCCGCCGTGCCGGGTGGAAGTGGGACCTTGACCATCACGAGCTTCTCGTCGGATGAGGTTGCGGGCACGTTCTCGTTCAACATGGTACGCACTGGAGGAGCGGGTGCACCGGACATGAGGACGATCACGGACGGCCGGTTCCGGGTCCGCTACTAACGAGGCCGGCCGTGGCTGTTCGAACACGCCGATGCTCACACCGCGTACAGTTCGAATACGACGTGGACTCGAAGGATGTCGCGACGCGGGTCCGGCCCCGAGCCGAGCACATGCTCGAGTTCGCGGAGCAGCAGAACGGTGCGGCCGGGCCGGACTCGCCTCTGAGCGCGAGCGCGCGCAATCGCCGCAATGACAGCGGCCTCTACACCTGATCGGGTGCCGACCCGGAGCCGCTGCACGACACGATCGACACGCCCTATCACCTGGGCATCCGGCCGCCCGGGCTCGGTCCCGACGATTCGCAGCAGATCCCTGATGATGGCGGCTGTCCTCGGAGAACCGGGCGGCGGGCGTTCGACCAGGTAGTCGGCGGCAGCCGCCGCCACTGCGACTGCCTCGCCTTCCCGCTCGCATTCCTGACCGTCCGCATCGGGCTGGCCGGCGAGGCGCGCCACGAAGGCCCGCGCCCGGACCCGTCCCCTTGCCACGCGGTCCAGTGACTGAACGGATCGAAGCGGCTCTTCACTGACTTGTGGATCCTGCCCCGGTTGCGCTCGCACGACGAGCAGCCTCGTCGTACCCGGGTCGCCGGCCAGACCGACAATCCAGAGACGGCGGCGCTGGCCGCCCCCGATGTCCGGGGAGGCCGGCCCGGCCGTCGCATGGCCAGAGCCAAGCCCAAGTCCGGCAATCGGATCCGAGGCCAGCTCGAACTGATCGAACAAGCCGGGATCGTCCGTCCTGAGCTGGCGGAGCAGGCCAGTCCCTGGCAACCTCACGTTACTGGCGCCCCGGCCCGACTGCGGCCGGGGCAGCCGGTCGTCCACACCGGGCTGGGCCATGGGGTCATGCGAACTGTGGCCCGACCGGGGCAGGGCCACGCGGCCGCCGGCCCGAACCCGGTGAAGGCCCGGTCCAGGCCCGCGGGCACTCTGGCCCGACCTGGACTGGAGGCCGTTACCGAACCCGGCGAAGGCCCGGTCCATGCCCGCACGACCGGGACCGGCGCGGATTGTGTCCAGCTTCGCTCCGATCCGGTCCACCAGACCGAGGAACAGGTCCAGAGTGCGGTCCGGTATAAAGTTATGGCATCTGATCTCGTCATGTGGAGAGCCCCAGCGATCGAGTCGGCCAACACGCTGGATGAGACGGACCGGGTTCCACGGCAGGTCGTAGCTGACCACGTCGGCGGCGTCCTGAAGGTTGAACCCCTCGGCCAGGACGTCGGTTGCGATCAGGATGTCAACCTGGCGGACAGGGTCCGGCCGGCCGCCATTGGCGGCAGGCGCGAATCGCCGGACGACCTCCAGGCGGCCGGCCGGTTGATCCCCGAGGAACGCGCGACCACCATGGATGAGCCCGACGCGGTACTGTCGACGAAGCGACTTCCACAGGTGCAGCGCCGTGTCCCGGAACTCCGTGAATATCAGGGTCTTGCGGCCGGCGAGCGGGTTGCCCAGCAGGTCCATGAGCCGCATCAGCTTGCGATCGCCACCGGGCCACTCCTCGAGCCGACGGAGAACGGTCCGCACGGCTGCGGCATCGGCAAGAGCCGAACGGACCAGACGTTCCGGATCGAATGGTGCTGGCAGTCGGGGCAGCGCTAGCGGGGCCAGCAGCAGTTGGCCCGGTGCACCGGCCGAGAACGATCGATGGGAGCCGGCACTCAGCCAGAACCCGTCCCGCGCGGCATCGGCGAAGGCGACCAGGTAGCGGCAGAGCCCGCGCGCGCTCGCGCCGAAAGCGGGCACGCTCGATTCGAGTCGCTTCACAAGGCCGAACCGTATCAGCTCACCGCCAGGCGCCGGACCACCCGTCTCCGTAACACCATGGGCGGACAGCTCGAGCCCGCGGATCCCATCGATCACGAACCGGACCGCTTCCGGCGTGGCCAGATCGTACCGTACCGGCACCGGCCTGACTCGCCCGGGCCGGCGATCCGGACCGCGACCCGCCCCGTCGAAGGTGCCGTCAACCTGGCGCCGGTCTGTGGGCGCGACGTGCGACCCCGTATCCGGGATCGGCCCATGGCCGGGCGAAAGCGTCCGACGCGTACGAACGGTCATCGCTTCGATGGCCGCGTCGAGAGGCGGCCGCACCGGTCCACCCGCGTCGGCCGCGGTACGGAATGCGGCCTCGAGATCGGGAACACCGAGATCGTCCAGAGCGCCGTCGCCCACGAACAGACGGAACAGGAAGTACAGGTCCATCAACGAGTTATTCACCGGCGTCGCGGTCAACAGCGCGACCCGCGACGTCCGACACAGCCATGCCAGCGACCTGTACCGCCGCGTCGCTGGATTGCGGAACGCGTGCGCCTCGTCGACCACAACCAGGTCGACCGGCTCGATCGACGCCGGCCACCGCCCGAGCGACAGCATGGTGTGCGACAGCCAGGTGACCGCAGCCGAGGCCACACTGGATCGGCGGCCGTAAGCAAGCGCACGCGCACCGTGCGCGCGAGCGGCGCGCCGAAGCAATGGCAGCCATTGCGGCGCCAGCGCGGCCGGCCCGGTCACCAGGATCCGAAGTTGCCCGCGGGCCAGTGCGTCCTCGATCATCGCTAGCGCGAGGAACGTCTTGCCCGCGCCCGTCCTGTCAGCCAGCAGGACACCGCCTCGCCTGTCGAGTGCGGCTCGCGCCGACCGAACGGCCCGCTGCTGATCCAGTGACAGCACGACGGACCGCGGCAGGTCGTCATGTGCCTCGGCTCCTCGCTGCGCCTCTGATCGTCCGGCGACGCCGCATCGGTCGGGCTCTCCGTCGAGGTGCCCTGAATGCGCGGATTCCCGTTGCGGTGGATCGCGCGGGCGGCCCTCGCGGCCGCCGTCCCGAAACCGCCGAAGCAGGGCGATTGCGGCGGCGACCGGGTCGGCCTCGGCGAGTGAGATCCCGGGCGGCCGGGCTACCTGCGGCACGCTCACGGTGAGGCGTAGCGATCGAGGGTTTCGGCGACGACGTCGAGAACGTCGTGACCGTCGGACCAGAGTCGGTCAAAAGCCTCGGCGGCACGGCCTGTCGCATCGTTGCCAGCGAGAACGCATGTCAGGTTGGGCCCGCGGTCGGCGGCCGCGCCGATGCCGAGATGGCCAATGAGCGAGATGGCACCGGCTCGCGCGACGGGGCGCAGGCCATCACCGCGCAGCACGCAGAAATCCGGGCGCCAGCGGCTTGCGCCGCCGGACCGGAGCTGGAGCCGGCCGGTCGCGATGAACCGACGGAGAACTGCGACGTTTGCGGCGATGGCGGGAGCGCGGGCGGCGGCTTCGGCCGCATCGATCAGGGCATGAACATCGAGACTGCCTAGGACAACGCGGCACTGCCGCAGGCGGGCCAGATCGCGGTCGCGAAAGTCGATTGCGGCGAGGCGGACGCGGTCGACGGCGATGTCGGCGGAGGCGGAGCGGGCGAGGAGTCTGCCAAGCGCTGCCCGTGCGCCGGGGCGTGAGAGGTCATCGAGCAGGACCGCCCGAGCCGTGCGGCCGGACTGGGGCGAGGTGTTCACGGATTCCTCCCGGACAGCCAGTCATCGAAGGAACGGATGGCGGCGACATCGGCCGGATCGAGGCGGTAGAGATCGGCGACGATGGCGTCGAGTTCGTTGTTGGCGTCGACATCGATCGAGCCGGCCTCGTGAGCGGCAGCGGCAATGCAGCGGAGCCGATCGATGCCGGCACTCGATTCGAGTTCGGGCAGGGGCAGCGTCGCGATGGTCCATGCGAAGAACCGGAACCGTGCGTCCTTGGCGCGCTCGGCGATGGCGCGTGCGAAGCATCGGACGGGCAGCGAGTTCAACACACCGGCCAGAAGCCGAGCCTCGGCGTCATCGGCTGCCGGTATGAAGTAAACGGTGTTGAGTGGAACGACCGGGGCCCAGCGGCCGAACGTGGTTCGTGTGGCGGCCGGCACGGCCACGGCCTCGAGCCGATCGGCAAGGTCGTGCCATACGACCTTGGGCCCGAGCGTATCCCTGGAAACGCGGAACAACGCGGCGGGCGAGCTCGGGTTGCCCGACCGGGCAGAGAGTGTGGACCTGTGGGTCTCGAGCCATGCGGCGAGTCGCACGGGCGGCTCGTGGAACCGGCCGTCACTATCGTACGACCAGACAACATGGCCGTCCGGCCGGAATCGCCAGGCCCTCACGCCGGCCCCCTTCAACACGGGAGCCAGCGCGGAGGACTCGACGAGCGCCTCCCATGCGGAACGCCCGGGTTTGCGCCGCCGCCCTTTCGCGAACCGGCCCTCGGCGCGGATCCATGCAAGGCCGCCGAGGCGAGGCGCGGCATCACGGATCAGGAGCACGTCATTGGCTCCGGTGAAGATACCCCGCCGGACGCGATACTGCCGGCCGAGAGGCGGTCCTGCCCTCTGCATGCGACGGAACGCCGCGACGGCATCCGGCGGCGCCAGCAGCCATGGCGCTCGCAGGTCTGATGGCACGAGCGGCAGATCCGCCTGGCGCAGCCTGAACTCGAGCGGGTCGCCCGCCTTCCGGTAGAGTCGCACGCTGACCCTGTCGGTTGGCGAGGACGGCAACGCCGCAGTCGCGACGGACGTCGGGACGCGATCATCGAGGACGTCCTGCTCGGGGACACGTGTGGCGACGATCGTGCCCGCGAATGCGTCGGCAGTGAACACGGAGTGGTGGTCGAGGCCGTGGTCCTCGATCCGGTCGATGCGGGTCTCGCGCAGGAGCATGCTGCGTGCTGCACCGCCATACAGCGAGCGGAACGTCTTTGCCGGGATGATCGCGCCGAGTGAGCCCCTCTCGGCCAGCAACCCGAGGGCTCGCTCGATGAAGAGGTGGGAGAGATCGACCTGCGCGCCGGCGGCAGGTGGCGCACCGGCCAGCGCTGCACCGGCCGGCCAGCCCGGTTCACGACAGACGCGGTATCGCGCCCGGGCGAGCTTCCGCAAGGCAGGCGGCCACCGGTGTGCGCGGATCCACGGCGGGTTCATGAGCACGAGATCGAAGCGGCCGAACCCTGCATCGGCGAAGTGGACGGCGAAGCTGAAGAATGGCAGGGACGCGGAGTCCTCGACGCCGCGAGCCAGCCGGCTCAGCTCGCGACGGTCGGCCTCGAGACGGATCGCCCGGCCGTCGGCATCACGCGACCGGCGATCGGCGTTGCCCCACAGGTCGCGTTGTCCGGCGATCTGCCGCAGCTCGCCGATGTCCGTGGCAAGACCGCGGTCCGCGGCCGCCAGCCACGCACGTGCGAGCGCGGCTTCACCCGCGAGCAGACGACGGTGCAGGTCGGCGCGCTCCGCCGGCTCGGCGGTGATGTACCGTGCGGCCAGCGGCTCGAGCGACCGTGCGGCGGCTCGCACCGCCGCGTCGCTCCCGGTCCGGCCCCGCCGGCCAGGGCCGGGGCCGGCCAGAACGTCGAGCGGGTCGAGAAGCGCATCGCCCTGTCGGATCCGCCGGTCGAGGTTGGGCAATGGCTCGATGCTCGCGCTGCGCTCGGGCGTGGCCGCGAGCGCGAGCCAGAGCCGCAGTGCGCACAGCAGGGCCGCGTCCGCCTGCGTGTCCACACCGTGCAGACAGCGCGCGACGATGTCACGACGAACATGGGACGCGTCCGTCTCGCCGTGCGCTCGGCGGAGCGCCGACAGGTGCGACAGCGCACCCAGCAGAAACGCGCCCGACCCGCACGCCGGATCCAGGACGCGGATGCTCCGGAGCGAGTCGACCACCCGCTCGCCCGCCACCGCCTTCTGCGCCAGATGCGCGTTCAGAGCGTGGACGACCAGGCGATCCACCGCCGCCGCCGGAGTGAAGAACGTGCCGGTGTCGCCACGGCGAGGCGCGGCCATGACGCCCTCGAACACGCGCCCGAGCATCTCCGGATCGATGCCGACCGAAGCGTCACCATCGACGCCCGCGGCCGCGGCGTCCCGCGAATCGAAACGGTACCGGTCGAGCAGACCATCGAAAACGCCAGCGACGACATCATCGTCGAGATCGAGGTTGGCGAATCGTCGCTCGAGTGATGTCCGCTCGAAAAGACCACCATTCAGATACGGCAGCTCACCGAGCCGGCGAGCGGCGCCCCGCCGCTCGGTCGGACGCGTGTTGAGCGCGCCGAAGAACAACGCGTCCAGCCGGGCGCGGAAGAACGAACGCACCGTTCGCCGCCGCCGGCGCCACTGTTCGAACAGATGCGGGACGAACGCGTCGTCGCCCGCCAGATGTCCTTCCCGCTGCAGGAAGTAGAGGAACATCAGCCGGCTCAGGAACAGCAGTGCGAGCTGCTCCCGTTCGGCACGCGACCCGGGTGGTACGCCGGACCACGCCATCGCCACACGCGTGCGCTGCGCGCGGAAATCGACGAAGAAGCGATTAGTGACACGCGATCGGTCGAGCGCGCTCGCGTACCGCGCAACGAGCGCAATCGCGCCCTCGCCCGGAGCCGCCACCATCTCCGCGAGCATCTCGACATCGGTGCGCCGAACGACGGACGGCTCGAGCGTGAGACGACGCAGGTCGCCTTCCAGCCCGAACACCGCAATACTGACGTCGGCGTAGCCGGGCGACGCGACGAGCAGGAGGTGCTGGCGCAGCGCGTCCGCCGCACGGATCCGCTTCGCCACCGACAGCACGACACCGCGGCCCCCGGCCGAAGCAAGCTCGACCAGAAGGACCAGAAAGCCCGGCCGTTCGGCCAGCCGCACCAGGCCGGCAACGCCCGGTTCTTCCGTCAGCCCGAGGCGGCCCCGGCCGGCCGGCGGGATCCGCCGTGCCGCCGCGTCGAACCCCAGCGCGGCCACCAGCCTGGCCGCCCCGCCGGGTCCGTCCAATCCGCGAATCAGAGATTCGAACTGCGCCGTGTTCGCCACGGCGCGAAGAAAACAGCGGTACCGGGGCGCGAGAATGGCGATCCGGGACGACCGCTCCGCAGGGGCTCAGTGGCTCGTCAAAGCACTTCGGGTGACGACCACCTCCAGCCTGGCTAACCCGCGTTCGCCATGACTGTCGTGATGGCCGTCATGTTCACGATCTCGCTGACCGACGAGTAGTGGTTCACGACGTTGACCGGTTTGCGCAGGCCGACGAGGATCGGGCCGATCAGCTCCGCCTTCGCCAGGTGCTGGATCAGCTTGTACGCGATGTTGCCCGATTGCAGGTCGGGAAAGATCAGCACGTTGGCATCACCCGCGATCGCGGAGTGCGGGAACGTTTTCTCCACGATCTCGGGGACGAGCGCCGTATCGGCCTGAATTTCGCCATCAATGATGAGTGCCGGCTGGCGAGCGCGGGCGATCGCCGTAGCCTCCTTGACCTTTCGGGCGTGGGGGTGGTCGACCGACCCGAAATTGCTGAACGACAGCATGGCGACGCGCGGCGTCATGTCGAAGTGATAGCGCGCGACGTTGGCCGCCATGAGCGCGATCTCCGCGAGTTGATCGGAAGTCGGCTCGATGTTCACGGTCGCATCGGCCACGATCAACAGCCTGTCCATGAGCACGACGCAGTACACGCCGGCTGCGCGCGTGATGCCCTTCCTCAGGCCGATGACCTGAAGTGCCGGCCGGATCGTGTCCGGGTACGACCGGTTCAGGCCGCCGACGAGGCCGTCCGCCTCGCCCGCGTTCACCATCATGATGCCGAAATGGAGCGGGTCGTTCATGAGTTGTCTGGCCCGGCGAGGCGTGACTCCGGATCGCTGGCGCAGCGAGTGCAGCTCGTTGGCGTACGCGATGGCGCGGTCGCCGGCACGGACATCCACGATCTGCACATGGTCGAGTTCCAGGCCGAACTGTTCCGCGGTGCGGACGATCTCCTCGGGGTTCCCGACGAGGACCGGCTCGGCGACGTTCTCGTCGACGATGACCTGGCACGCACGCAACACCTTCTCCTCGGTCGCCTCGGGGAACACGATCTTGCGGCGCCGCGCGCGCCTTGCCTTCTGAACAATGCCGCGGATGACCTGGTGGCTCTTGCCGAGGATGCGGCGTTCGAGCGAGGTGATGTATTCGTCCCAGTCTTCGATCGCGTAGCGAGCCACACCGGTTTCCACGGCCGCACGCGCAACAGCCGGCGCTTCCCACATCAGAACGCGGGCGTCGAACGGCTTCGGAATGATGTAGTCCGGACCGAACGCGAAGCGCTCGCCGCCATAGGCATTGATGACCTGGTCGGGAACATCTTCCTTGGCCAGAGCGGCGAGGGCCTTCGCGGCGGCGATCTTCATTTCGTCATTGATGGCGCGGGCCCGGACATCGAGCGCGCCGCGAAAGATGAACGGGAAGCCGAGGACATTGTTGACCTGGTTCGGATAGTCGGACCTTCCCGTCGCCATGATCACGTCCGACCTCGCCTTCTTGGCCGCTTCGTACGTGATCTCGGGATCCGGATTCGCCATCGCGAACACGATCGGGTTGCCAGCCATCGACTGGACCATGGCGGGCGTGACCAGGTCCTTGCTCGAAACGCCGACAAAAACGTCCGCGCCCTCGAGCGCGTCCGCGAGCGAGTGCCGGTCCGTCCGTCGAACGTACGCCTGCTTGTACTTGTTGAAATCGTCCCCACGCCCTTCGTACAGGACGCCCTTCGAGTCGACCATCAGGACATTGGCCGGATCGACGCCCAGCGCGATGTACATGTTGGCGCACGCAATGCCTGCCGCGCCGGCGCCCGCGAACACGACACGGATCTTCGAGATGTCGCGCTCGGTCAGTTCGAGTGCGTTCAGCAGTGCGGCACTGCTGATGATGGCCGTGCCGTGCTGATCATCGTGGAACACCGGTATGTCCATCACCTGCTGAAGCGTTTCCTCGATGTGGAAACACTCCGGCGCCTTGATGTCCTCGAGGTTGATGCCGCCGAAGGTCGGCTCGAGCAGCTTGACGCAACGGATCAGCTCGTCGGCGTCCTCGGTGCCGAGCTCGATATCGAAGACGTCGACATCCGCGAACCGTTTGAACAGGACCGCCTTGCCCTCCATGACGGGCTTGCCAGCGAGCGGCCCGATGTTGCCGAGGCCGAGGACGGCCGTGCCATTGGTCACGACAGCGACCAGGTTGCCCCTGGCCGTGTACGAGAAGACACTCGCTGGATCCTCGTAAATCAGCCGGCATGGCAGCGCCACGCCCGGCGTGTACGCCATGGACAGGTCGCGCTGCGTAAGGCAAGGCTTCGAGGCAACAACCTCGATCTTGCCCGGCCGGAGGCCATTGTGGTATTCCAGAACATCGTTGTCGCGGATCACGGAATGTACCCCCGGCCTCAGTCGTGTGGCTACCTGCCGAGATCGGATGGTAGCGCGCGGAAGGGATCGCCAACAAGGCCCGATCAGCGCGATCCGGGACGCGGTCCTTGAGCGCCGACGAGGCGGGCGGCATTATTCTTGACCAAACGTTCATTCCGTGCCCGGAGGACCGATGCCGTGTCTCGCAGCAATCGTCGCACTGATGGCACCACGGTTCCTGATCGTGGTGCTCTGGTTCTTCAGCAACTTCTTCAGCGGCGTTTTCGCGACGCTGCTATGGCCGGTTCTGGGATTCCTCTTCCTGCCGACCACGCTGCTCTGGTACGTTGCGGTACAGCACTGGTTCGGCGGAGACTGGAACGGCGTGATCCAGATCGCGGGTATCGTGCTCGCGCTGTTGACCGACATTTCGCCCGCGGGCGGCAAGCGAAACAGGAAGTGAAACCGCAGGGAGCAGACGGCACCCGTCTGGTGGCACCAGGATCCACCGCGTGAGCAGAACCAGTGACACCACCCGCAAGGTCATTGCCCTTGCCGCGGCGTACGGCATCGGGCTGGCTGCGCTGATGATCGCTATCGCCGCGGCAGACTCGAGAATCGCGGCGGGCATCGCGCTGGCATGGATTGTCGGCGTATTGTCGTATGCAAGGCACGAGCTGCGGTGTCCGCTCTGCGGGGCATCGGTCCTCAACGCGAGTGTCGGGTCCGGCCTTCGCTGGCTGACTACCGCCAACCGTCGCTGCCCGAGATGCCGAGCGAGCTACGACGACGCAGCGGCGGCACGAACTCCAGCACGCACCCCGGCACGGGGCGAAGAGCAGCAGGCCATGGCACGCGACCCGAAGGAGACACGCAAATGAGCAGGATCACAGATCGCACTCGCCGCGTTCTGGGCGGCATCGCTGTCCTCGCGCTGGCCACCGTCTCCTGCACCATGCCCGCTCCACCATCGTCCACGCAGATGGTAGCGCCGCGCGAACTCTCGGCGGACGGGTCCGCGGTTCTTCCCGTCGAGCTGGAGACCGGTACGGTAGCGACGAAGAACGGCATGGTCGTGTCGGCCAGCTCGATCGCGAGCGCCATCGGCCGCGATGTCCTTGTCGCCGGCGGCAACGCGATTGACGCCGCGATTGCGACCGGCTTCGCGCTTGCCGTCACGCACCCGACCGCAGGCAACATCGGCGGTGGCGGCTTCATGGTGATACGGTTCGCTGACGGCCGCACGACAGCGTTCGATTTTCGTGAGAAGGCGCCGGCGTCCGCGCACCCGGAGATGTTCCTCGACGAGGCTGGCGAGTACTCGTCGACGATCCATCACAACAGCCACATCGCGGTCGGCGTTCCCGGCACGGTCGCGGGCTTCGCGAAGGCGCACGCGACGTACGGCACTGGCGAGTGGTCGCGGCTCGTCGAGCCCGCGGTCGGGCTGGCAAGGAATGGATTCACGGTGTCGCCCGGCCTGTCCCGCTCGCTGGCGGGCGTGCTGCCACGGATGGAGCAGTATCCGGCGAGTGTGGCCGCGTTCTCGAAGAGTGGCACACCGTACGAAGCGGGCGAGACACTGCGCCAGGTGGATCTGGCGAACTCGCTCGAGCGCATCATGCGTCAGGGCCATGACGGCTTCTACCGCGGCGAGACGGCCAGACTGATTGCGCAGGAAATGCGACGCGGCGGCGGGCTGATCACCGAAGCAGACCTGGCCGCGTACGAGTCGAAGGAGCGCACGCCGATTCACGGCACGTACCGCGGCTACGACATCATCGGCATGCCTCCGCCGAGCAGTGGCGGCATCGCGCTGGTCGAGATGCTGAACATTCTCGAGGGCTACGATCTGGCCGCGATGGGCGAGCTGTCTCCAGCGTACGTGCACCACGTGGTCGAGGCCATGCGTCGCGCCTATCGTGATCGCGCCCGCTGGTCGGCCGATGGCGATTTCGCTGATGTGCCGATCGAGCTGATGACGAGCAAGGAATACGCGGCGGAACAGCGTGCAACGATATCGGCCGACCGTGCCACGGCATCAGCCGTCACCGATATCGAGCTGCCCGCCGAGAGTCCGCTGACAACGCACTATTCCGTAGTGGACGCGTCCGGCATGGCCGTTGCCGTCACGTACACGCTCGAAGCCGGGTACGGTTCGAAGATCGTCGTACACGGCGGCGGATTCCTGCTCAACAACGAGATGGGCGACTTCAATGCGGCGCCCGGCATGACGACGGAGTCCGGCCTGATCGGCACGGACAACAACCTGGCGAGGCCGGGCCAGCGGATGCTGTCGAGCATGACGCCGACGATCCTGGCGAAGGATGGCAATGTCGTCGCCGTCATCGGCAGTCCGGGCGGCCGTACGATCATCAACACGGTGCTCGGGGTCGTGCTGAACATCGTCGACTTCCGGAAGGGCATCGAGGCGGCGGTCGCGGCGCCCCGCATGCACCACCAGTGGCTGCCCGACCGCGTGACGATCGAGGAAGGCGGCATCAGCGACGACGCGGTGCGCGCGCTCGAGGCCATCGGCCACAATGTCCGCGTGGCCGGCCGCCAGGGCGCGGCAAACAGCATCATGGTCGATCCCGCGACCGGTGAGCGCATCGGCGCGCCCGACGCGCGCGCCACCGACGCAGGCGCCGCGGGCCACTAGCCACTCCCGCTCGCGGCGACGACTCCAATGGTGGACAACGCGGCGTCCGCAACCGGCGGGCCCGACGGACTGCACCGCATCATCAGGGTGCGCGACGGCCTGGCCGTTTCCGTCGGTATCGTGATCGGCGCCGGCATCCTGCGCACACCCGGCCTCATTGCCGGATACCTCGGCGACGCCTGGCTCATCCTCGGTATCTGGCTGCTCGGTGGCGTCATCGCCGGCCTCAGCACCCTCATGCTCGCCGAAATGGCCGCGGCCATTCCCGCCGCCGGCGGCAAGTACGTCTATGCCAGGGAAGCCTGGGGGCCGACCGCCGGGTTCGTCGCCGGCTGGGCCGAGATCATCGTTTCGCGCGGATTCTCCGGCGCCGCCAAGACGGTCGTCATCGCGGAATACACGGTCGAGCTGGCCGGTCGCGGGCACGTGCCTGTCATCGCCGGCGTGATCGTCGTCTTCTTCGTGATGCTCCACCTCGGCGGCCTGCGCGTGGGCACCGTGTTCCAGAACACCACGACCGTCCTCAAGCTGATCGTGCTGGCCGGCATCGCAGCTGCCGGCATAGCGACAGGCAGTCCGCGCGGCTTCGATACGCCGCTGATCGTGTCGCCCGAGTTTGCCGGCCTGCTCGGCGTAGCCCTCGCGTACCAGGCCGTCGCTTTCGCCTACTATGGCTGGGAGGACGCGTCCAAGATGGCCGAGGAAGTCCGCGACCCCGGACGCGCGCTGCCGCGCATCCTCATCGGCGGCTCGACGATCGTCGCGTTCACCTACCTGCTCATGAACGTCTCGTTCATCGCAGCACTCACACCCGAGGAAATGGCCGGCTCGACGCTCGTCGCCCGCGATGCCATTGCCGGCGTCTTCGGCGGCAGTGCCGGCATGGTCGTCACCATCTGTAGCCTGCTGATCCTGCTCAGCAGCCTGAACGTCAATTTCCTGGCGACACCGCGCGTGGCGTTCGCACTCTCACGCGACCGACTCGCGCCAGTATGGTTCTCGAAAGTCAGCTCATCAGGGACGCCCGTCGTCGCCATGCTCTTCATGGCCACCATCATCCTCGGTCTCGCCATCACCGGGGCGTTCGAACAGCTCATCGCCTTCATGATGCTCGTCGCCATCAGCGTCGACCTCGTCGTCCTGCTCGGGTTCTTCCAGTTGCGACGGCGCCAGCCCGGCCTGCACAGACCGCTCCGCGTGCCCGGCCACCCGTGGATCCCCGGCCTCACCGTTGCCCTCTACGTGCTTGTTCTCGCCACGATCATCGGCACACAGCCACGTCTCGCCATCGGCGGCGGGCTCATGATCGGAACACTCCTGATCGCCGGGATCGCGACGGCACGGTTCCGCCGCACTGTCGCCTGACAGCGCCGGATCACTGCACGCCCAGGTGCTGCGGATTGGATTGGTGTCGTCGGTTGGCTATATTGTATACATTCGTGATCAACCGGACGTGGAGCGCTCGAACCCCGGCATCAGACCTGCGCGACGCCCACGAGGCTCGTCTGCCCTGTGCGCTGGTCAAGGCCGGCAAAAAAGGGCGGACCCCGTTCGGAGCCCGCCCTCACCGGGGGGGTCTGTGACAGCGTAGCGTCAGGCCTCCGCGCTGAGAGCGGATTTCACCGAGAACCGGCTCGTCACGTTCAGTTTGAGCATTACGTTCTCGGTGTGTCGCCGAGCGGTGTGCGGGCTGATACGCAACGTGTCGGCGATCTCCGCATTCGACCGGCGCTGTGCCAGGAGGAGCGCGACGTGCGCTTCCTTGCGGGTCAGCCTGAAACGCTCGTGGAGCGCGGTTTCGGACAGATCCTCCGTTGCCAGGCGTTCTACCGTGGCAATCGGGAGGCGGTCTCCGTGAGCGTTCGGCGGCAACAGTTCGACCACCAGCCGGAACCGCTCCTCGCCGATCGCGATGTGCCGTACGAGGGCAGGCCCGTCGGCCGATGCAGGGGTGTTCAGGACCGAGGGTGGCAGGCTGGCGAGGATGTGGCGAATCTGCTCCTGAATGACTCGTTTGGGGTCAACTACACGGGCTACGGGGCGATCGACGGCAGGATGGAACCCGATCATGCGATACCTCCTTGGCAAACGACTCCCATGACACCGGCGTCCTCGCCAGCGTCTGCAAGTCAATGTGCATGCGAGGGATCACCTACCTATCACCGAAGTGTCACCCCTCCGGCGGGAGGCCGGCGTGATAGTGGTTGACGGCATCCGGCTGCGGCTGCTGGGGGTACCGGCGGTCGACGGCCCGGGCGAGGACCCGGCCGGCATTCTTTCGCAGCCGAAACGGCTGGCTCTGCTGGCGTACCTTGCCATTCAGGGCGGCTTCGTCCGGCGCGAGGTGCTGGTCGAAATGTTCTGGCCGGACTCGGACCCGGAGAAGGCAAGGCGGGCCCTGAGTCAGGCGACGCTGACGCTGCGGCGATCGTTGGGGCGCACCGCGATCCGCAGCCGTGGCAACGAGGAACTCGGGATCTCGCCGGATCACGTCTGGATCGACGTTCGGGCGTTCGAGGCAGCGATCGCGGGCGAGCGCTGGCCGGAAGCCGTGAAACTGCACCGTGATGAGTTGCTGCACGGTCTGAACGGCGATCAGGTGACACCGGAGTTCTCGCGCTGGCTGGACGGTGAGCGGTTGCGGCTCCAGCGCGCGGCTGCGGGCGCGGCCAAGCGATTGGCGGACGCGTCGTTCAAGGCAGGCGACGTTCCCGCTGCCATCGCGTGGGCGCGTCGAGCGGTAGCGGTACGGCCCCTCGACGAGTCGATTTTCCGCGAGTACCTGGCGCTCCTCGATGAGGCAGGCGACGCGGCTCAGGCTCTGAGCGAGTTCGAATCGTTCCGCTCCCGGCTCGGCACCGAATACGATCTCGAGCCGGCCCGCGAGACCGTACGTCTGATCGAGATGATCCGGAGCCGGCGGCCGGAATCGCCGTCCGGGCGGACGGCCGAGTCGGGCATCACGACCGTCCCGGACTTCCCGGTCGCGGCCGGCGCGCCAACACGCGACACGGCCGGGCCCGCTCCCGCCGGGCAGCCGCCTCGCCGTGGATGGCGAGGGGTCCGCCCGGCAGCGACGGGTGTCCTCGCGGTCGTCGCCCTGCTCCTCGTGTGGCTCAACATGCCGTCGACGACGGACACCACGCCGGCAATAGTGCCCAACCGTGTCGCCGTCCTGTATCTGACTTCAATGGGCGACAGCACGGCGCAGATCATTGCCGAGGGTGTCACCGATATCCTGATCGAACACCTGCGATCCTACTCGGCCATCGAGGTGCTCCCGCGGAGCGCGGTTCAGAAGTACCGCAACGTGGCCATCGATCTGGACTCGCTCGTGCCAGCGCTGCGAGCGGCATTTTTCGTGTACGGCAGTGTGAGGCGGCTCGCGGACCAGACACAGGTCAGCCTGGAGGTCACCGGAGCCGACGGAACCGCCGTCAACAGCGATGTGCTGACATTCGATGGCGCCAATCCCGCGATCATCACCGAAGCGGTCCTGACGTGGGTGGCGGAGAGCATTCCGCAACTGCGCAGTGCGGTGATGGCGAGGGAGATCCGGTTCGGTACGACGGACAGTCTTGCGGCGACCTTCACACTGCAGGGGATCGCCGCGGAACGTAATGCGATCCAGTTCGGTTCGACCGGCGCGTTCGATCTTGTTGCAAGCCAGTTTCAGCGCGCGGATTCACTGTTCGGCCTCGCGATCGAGAGAGACAGCAGATGGTCGAATCCGTATCTGTACAGAGGTCGTCTGGTGGGGTCGCGTATCCGGCTGTGCTATCTGGAGGTCGTGGATTGCGAATGGCAGTCGGCGTTCGACGAAGGGATCGGTTACCTGAGTGCCATTGTAGATCGTGCCGACAACGGCGCCGAGGCGCTCGAGGAACGGGCCCAGCTCCGCTTGATGTCGTGGCAATACGCCGTAGCGATCGACACCGCGGTCCTGAATCTCGCGGTGTCAGACGCCAGCGACGCGATCGAACTCGGCGGGGTACGCCCACTGGCACACAGCGTTCTCACCGCCGTGTACATGGAACGCGGCGAATGGGATGACGCACGGTCGCAGGCGTTATGGGCGCTGAATAGCGACGAGTACGGGCTCGACCGGGGCAGGATCCTTTTCGATCTGTTCGAGATCGCGTTCAACATGAAGCAGGACACGCTCGCGCTCGAATACTGCGCCTCAATGCGACCCTTGCCGAGGGGCGACTTGAGGTTCCTCCACTGTAATCTCGTGCTGCGCGCGTGGTCCGACGTCCTGCCGCCGGACGTGGACGAGGCCAGACAGCTTGCGGATGTCTACCTTGCCGGCGTTCACGGCGACCTGCGGCCCGTGGTCACGCCGCAGGTCGAGCTGCTGCTGGCCGCCGTGCTGGCCAGAGCGGCCGAGAGGGATGCCGGACAGCAGAACGAAGTGGCGCGACTTGTCGATTCGCTCGTCGGGGAGCACGAAGGTAGCGACGACCGGTTCCTGTATGCCGCGGCCGCAATGGCCCGTCTCGACCGCATACCCGATGCGGCGGAGTATCTGGAGCTGTATTTCGCTGTCAGCAGGACGGCCCGGTGGTATGTGTCGACGAAGCGCTGGTTCGAAGGCGTCAGCTTCGATTCTCGACGGCTCGATCCGGCGGAAGTCGGCAGCGTGCGCGATCGAAAGGAATGAGAACGGCCCCGCCGACCGTAGCCAGCGGGGCCGTTTCCGTCCAACATAAGATCAGCGGTCTCCGATGCAGACGATGTGGCCATTGACTGTGTAGCAGACGTCGGCTTCACCGTCTTCGTTCTGTGACGGTCCGAGCGGCGAGTTGGTGCATGCCGACGTGAAGGCGGCGAGGGCGGCTGCGAAGACGAAGGTCGCGACCTTTCCGGTGATCTTCCGCATTGTAGTAGATCCTTTCACAGTGCGTACATGGGGAGGATCCGCCATTCGGCAGGATCCGGCGATCTGCCGGGCCGGTACCGGCCCGCAATCGACGCGGGCATCAGTGACGCCACACGCGAATTCATGATCAGCGTTGCCTTCTGACGTGTCCCTCGATTCCTCGACGAAAGCACGTCTTTTTCCTCAGCTTCGGACGACCGGTACCGTCGGTTGAAACGGGTTCCGCGTGCGTGTTCCGTCGTCCGGGGCCGGAACGCGCCGCTCGCTGGCCGTCTGTGTCTGTCGAGTACCTGAAGTGTACAGATCCGCGTGCGATAGCGGATGGGGCGAAATCACCTAGGGATTTTGCTTACGCGGGATCCGGTCGGGAAAGTCGGTGAAGATTCCGTCCACACCGATGCGTTCGAAACGGCGGATCTGCATCGGTTCGTTGACCGTCCAGGGGTGGACCAGGAGGCCGGCGGCGTGAGCCGCGCGAACGAGTCGTTCGTCAGTGTCGGCGCGTGAAGGCCCGATGCCGATGGCGTAGCGGGCCACGCGCGGCAACAGGCGACGGAGTGTAAAACCGGTGTGGTGCCGGCCGAACAGCCGCACGAGGGGAAGTCGTGGCTCGAGCGTGTGGAGTTTGCGCAGGCTGGCTACACTGAACGACTGAACGATGACTGTCGGCAACGCATCGTCGGGACGTCCGAGCAGGCCGTGTTTCCCGATCAGTCTGAGCAGTTCTTCCTCCATACCGGGCGCTGCGCGCGGGTTCTTCGTCTCTATGTAGAAGCGGGCTCTGCCCTCGTAGCGCTCGAGCACTTCCTGGAGCGTCGGGATCCTCAGTTCGGCGAACTCCGGGCGAGCACGGGCGGGCCAGGCCTGATTGAACCAGGAGCCGGCATCGCAGTCGGCGATGGATGCGAGCGTCCTCTTGCGGACGGGTCCACGGCAGCGGCCGCCGGTCGTACGGTCGAGCGTGTCGTCGTGCAGCACGATGAGCACGTTGTCGGCCGTCATCTGGAGGTCCTGCTCGAGGTACTCGGCGCGCATGTCGAGGGCTACGTCCCATGCAGCGAAGGTGTGTTCGGGCGCGTGGCCGGACGCGCCACGGTGCGCGATGACGATCACTGCGCTACAGGTCGCGCCGTCTGAAGACGACGAAGGCAATCGCGGTGAACGCGACGGTCCAGCCGGCGGCGGCTGCGAGCAGCACGGGCGCGCTCATCAGGTCCGGTACCGGCTGGCCCGCAGCAGCCGCAGCGGCGGCCAGAGCAGCCAGAGCGTCGGGATCCCACTGGATCCGCTGCATGAGGGCATTGAGCAGGACGGTCGGCAGGAAGCTGGCGATGTCGGAGCCGCGGTCGAAGGCGTAGCCGAGGCCGAGCCCGAGGAGCCGCTCGAGGAGCACGGTATAGAGGAAGAAGATGCCGAGGGCGGAGCCGGCGCTGCGCACGAGTGTCGCGATCAGCAGTGCCAGCGAACCGTAGCCGAGCAGACTGAGCGCGAAGGCGCCCATGACCTTGAGGTCGGCCGCGCGCACGATCGGGCCGGCAACGGCCGAGTCGTCGCCGAGGCTGGCAATGAGGCCGCCAATGACGATGACCGTCAGGAAGAAGACCGATCCCACGATCGCCACGAGGAGCATCTTGCCCAGGAACCACTCCTCCTTCGCGAGTCCGTCGATCACGTTCTGGCGCGCGGTCCGCCACGTGAACTCGTTCGCGATCAGCAGGATGAGCAGGACGCAGATGAAGAACACGCTCAGGCCGAGCAGCTCGCCGAGGATCTGGTTCCACGCGGTGGGCAGCGCGAAGGGGCGCGGATCGACTTCGCGGATCGACCTGCGGTGCATCTCGCCAAAACCCAGTACGAGGATTGCGATGTAGATGCCGAGCGTGACGAGCGTCGGCACGTAGTTCCTGAGCTTGATGGTCTCGTTGCGGACCAGAGCTGGAACGTTCATACGGCGGTTCCGGTCGGGGGTTCGCCGGTCAGTTCGATGAATACGTCCTCGAGGCTGCGCTGGCGGAGCGCCAGGTGAGACAGAAAGATGCCGCGACCGGCGACAAACGCGTTGAGCGCCGCGAGATCGTCATCGCGCAGTTCGGCAATAACCAGGTCCGCCTGCCGGGTGACCGTGACCGCGCCGGGATAGTCGCCCACGATGGCGAGCAACGTCTCGGCATCACCACCGCGCAGGCCCGCCGTCACCGTGCCGGCCGTCATCTCGGACACGCTGGCCTGCCGGACGATTCGGCCGTTCTTGATGATCGCGACGTGCGTACAGGTGCGCTCGACTTCCCAGAGCAAGTGACTCGAGAGGAAGATCGTCCGGCCCTGCTCGCGCAACCGGAGTATGATCTCGCGGATCTCACGCATGCCTTCCGGATCGAGACCGTTGGCGGGCTCATCGAGGATTACCAGGTCGGTGTCGCCCAGCATGGTCGCGGCGAGCGCGAGCCGCTGCTTCATCCCGAGCGAGTACGTCCGGAACCGGTCCTTCGCGCGATCGGCCAGTCCGACCGCGTCGAGCACCTCGACAATCTTCGATTCCGGAGCGCGCTTGACATTCGCGACGATGCGCAGGTTGTCACGGCCGCTCAGGTACGGATAAAAGTTGGGCGTCTCGAGCGTAGCGCCGACTCGCTGTCGAACGCGATGCAGTCCGCGCAGACTGCCTTCGCCAAGCAGCCGGAACGAGCCGGCCGTGGCATTGATGATGCCGAGCAGCATCCCGATCGTCGTCGTCTTGCCACTGCCGTTCGGGCCGAGGAACCCGAAGATCTGACCCCGTTCGACGGTGAACGAAATGCCGTCTACGGCGATCTGGCTGCCGAACCGCTTCGTCAGCCCGGTGGTCTCGATTACAGGCGCATCGCTCACCGGCCTGCTCCTGACCCGCGACTTTCCTGTCCGCCGCCAGTCGCATTGTCGGGTACCACGCAAGCGGCCGGGTCGGTCCTGCCGTCCGGGTCGAGCGAGCGCAGGAGCGGTTCACGGAAGTCGGAACCCGGCGCGAGCCAGGTCGCGATCACGGACGTGCGCCGCTGCTCGCCCACATCGATCCTGTCGAGCAGCACACTGCCGTCCCGATCGCGGTAGACGGTGCGCAGGGAGTCGCTGCTGAATACGTAGACGATCTGATCGTCAGTGTGGATGCCGCGTTCGTCCAGGAAGTCGAACCAGACGGGAAGTGAATCGCCGATCAGCCGGTACGTGCTGTCAGCCAGCAGGCCGGCCCGCACGGCCTTCCGCTGTTCGTCACGGATCCCGCCGAGAAACTGACCCAGACTGATGTTCCGGCGGAACTGAATCCGGCCGAGCGCGGTCATCGCATCGATGGCGGCGGCCGCGATCGCGTCATCGCCGGCATCGGTCCTGCCATCGCGCGCATGCTCGGCTATCCCGGCGGCGGTTGGCGCATCGAAACAGACGTCGAGTGTCAGGACGTCGACATTGAAGATGGTGCGCTCGAACAGCATTCGCATGTGACCGAACGGCGCCTCGCCCAGCGCCCGGACCTGCGCCAGGGCGGGTGTGGCGCCGAGGACGGTTGCGCACAGAATCGTTGCGAGTGCCCCGCAGGTCAGCGATCTGCAGTTTCTCATGGTCCAACCCGGGTCGGTCGATCGGAGACCGCCGCTTGCGGTCTCCCGACTCCGCCTTGAACTTCCGCTGTTCGCGGGCCGCCACGCAACCGGGAGGCGAGAATGAGGTTCGGCTTCACATCGATCCGGCAGGCATCCGCCAGTGCGAGGATCGCGCTGGCGAGGTTCCCGCTGGTTCTGGTGTGTGCGGTGATCGCTGCCGTGGTCGCAATGGTGATCATCGAGTCGGCCGACGATAACCCGACACGCATCCGACTCCTTCTGACGGCGACACTCGGGCTGCCGCTCTTCGTCGCGCTCGAAACGACCGGCCAGCGGCGAGGCTGGGCCGGCGGACGCAGGATCGGCGTGCTCGCGGCGGGTGCCGCCACACTCACGCTGTTCCATTTCATATCGGCCGACTGGACGCAGACGCTCCTGTTCACACGGTACGTCCAGCTCAGCGTGGCGTTCCATCTCATGGCTGCGTTCCTTCCGTTCGTCGGATTCACCGCCAAGCACGCGTTCTGGCAGTACAACAGGATCCTGTTCCTGCGTTTCCTGCTGGCAGCGCTCTACAGCGCCGTGCTGTTCACGGGTCTGGCGGTGGCACTGGTCGCACTGGACAACCTGTTTGGAATCGATATTGACGGCGAGGCCTACGGACATTTGTGGATCCTGCTGGCGTTCGTGTTCAATCCATGGTTCTTCCTCGGCAGCCTGCCGCAGGATGTCGAGGCGCTCGAGCAGCGCACGGACTATCCGCTCGGCCTCAAGGTGTTCGCGCAGTTCGTGCTGATTCCGGTGGTCACGATCTACGTCCTGATCCTGTCGGCGTACCTGGTACGCGTACTTGCCACACAGACGTGGCCGAGCGGCTGGATCGGGTGGCTGGTTTCCAGTGTCGCAGCGGCGGGCACACTCGCGCTGCTCCTCGTGCACCCCGTACGCGAGCACGAGGACAGTCGCTGGGTCGACGTGTACGGCCGCTGGTTCTACGTCGCACTGCTGCCGTCGATCGTGATGCTGCTCATGGCGATCTTCCAGCGGCTCAACCAGTACGGCTTTACGGAACGGCGCTATTTCCTGCTCGTCCTGGCATTCTGGCTGGCGGGCATCGCGCTGTACTATGGCGTCACCGCGTCGCGCAACATACGTCTGATTCCCGTGACTTTATGTCTTGTGGTGCTCGCGACGCTGGCCGGACCGTGGTCCGCGTACGCGGTGTCGCGCGGCAGCCAGGCCTCGCGGCTCGAGGGCCTGCTCACGACCCAGGGCATGCTGCTCGATGGACGCATCGTTGCGTCGGCCGCTGACACAGCGCCCTTCGAAGTCAGACGCGAGATCAGCGCTATCCTGCGCTATCTCGTCGAGACGCACGGGCTACGGTCGCTCGACGACGTGTCGCCCGAGCTGCGGCTGGCCGCCGAAGCGACTGACACGACGCTCGATCGACGCGTTCGATCGGACAACGAGACCGCGCGCGTGGTCGTCGAGAACGTGCTCGGGCTCGCCTATGTGAACCGCGGCGAGGCTTCGCCTGAAGACTGGGTCAACTACTATGCGGCTATGAACGGCCGAGCCGTGCCGCTCGAGGGCTACGACGTACTCGTCCGCATCGAACTCGCTCGCTCGGACACGACGCGCGTGCCGATCCGGGGCGACACTGTCGCGCTCGCCGTGTCCGCGCGTCCCGCGACCTCCACATCATGCACGCCGGCCAGGTCCTCGCTACAGTGCCACTGTGGCCACTGGTCGACCGGGCCAGGAGCGAACGGATTGAAGCAAGCCGATCGGGAGCCGGTCCACGCGCGCGTGCAACGCCGCTCGAGCAGCGCGGCGAAGCGGACGGGTTGCGGTACATGATCCTGATCGGAAGCCTGAACGGGCGCGGCCGCGGCGAGGAGGCGGAGATCAACTCGGCCGCGGCGGACATCCTGATCGCATTCACACCCCGCCAGTGAGCACGGAGGACGCCTCTGTCGCGGACGAGGTTGACAGGCTCACGGTGCACGGGTTGACTCGCCGATTCGGCGAGTTGCTGCTCGACGGGCGAGTGATGGTCGACGAGACCGGTGGGCTCTGGCTCCGGGACTCAACCGGATGCGGATGGTACTGCGCTGACTGCGCCTGAGGTGAGGGGGTTGCCAGTCGCGCCGCCGGCATTGTATGGATGGCTGAGGACGTGCCAGACCGGCTGGAGAGACCGTCAGTGATCCCGTGAGGTTGTTGCCGTCATGCTTCTGCAACGAGATACACTCGAAGCCATCAGGCGAGGCACTGTCACGCTCGCGTTCCGTCGCTGGCGACGCCCGACTGTGCGTTCCGGTGGGACGCTCATGACGGCAGCCGGCCAGCTTCAGATCCGCTCCGTCGAAGTCGTTGCGCCGGAAACGATATCGGAAGGGGATGCAACGCGCGCCGGCTTCACGTCGAAAGAAGCGCTGATGACAGAACTCGACCGACGGACCGATGGCCTGATCTACCGGATCGAATTCGGACCGCTGGGCGCGGATCCGAGGATCGCATTGCGTGAGGCTACACCGGATGAAGCGGCGATTGCGGCGCTGCGGAAGCGGCTCGCGCGGCTCGATGCGGCCGCCGCCGACGGTCCATGGACGCTTCGGACTCTGCAACTCCTGAACGAGCACCCGGGCGTACGCGCGGCCGATCTCTGCGTCCGCCTTGGCCAGGAGCGCTTGCACTTCAAGCGCAACGTGCGGAAGCTCAAGAGCCACGGGCTCACCGAGAGCCTCGCCAGAGGCTACCGCCTCTCGCCGCGTGGCAAGTCGCTGCTCGATCAACTCTGATTCGCCCGCCGACCACCAATAGGAGACAGCATGGACGAGAAGGCACTCTTCACACGCTTCTGGACGAACGAATCGAAGACCACCCGGAACGTCCTGGCCAGGATTCCCGAAGCGTCCGACTACCGTCCGGATCCGAAGTCTCGTACCGCGCAGGAGATCGCGTGGCAGATCGTCTGCGAGGAGAAGATGATCATCGAGGCGCTCGAGAACGGCACCGCCGAGTGGGCGCCGCCGCCCATGCCGGACACGATGAAGGAAGTGCTCGACGCCTACGAAACGCAGAGTGCGGAGATGCCCCGTCGCTGGAAAGGCCTGCCACCGGAGCGATGGGACGGCTCGCTCGAGTTCTTCGGCAGCCAGCGGCCCGCCTCGCCCATGGCATGGAGCTTCCTGTTCGACATCGTTCACCATCGCGGACAGATCACGACCTACCTGCGGCCCATGGGATCGACCGTACCCCAGATCTATGGACCCAGCGCGGACGAACCCTGAGTAGTTCGGAGTGACGCCAGGCGGTTGATGCAGATCCACGTGGAGGCGCTGTTCAGCTGCGTCGACGCCGGCCGCCTCGTGATCGTCAAACACCGACTGCCCTGATGCGTCGTCTCCCCTCCCCTGGCCGGTCGATTCCCCGAGCCGCGCCCGGCGCACGCGCTGGCGGGGATTCCACCGCCTCCAGGCCGGTCGATTCCCCGAGCCGCGACCGGCGCACCCGCTGGCGGGGATTCCCACCGCCTCTGCGTTGCCCCGTTTCCGGTCCGTCCGCGCAGGAAGTGTTGGCACCCGGACAACCGTGCGGCCGCGAGGCCGACCCGCCCGCAGGGCAAGGCGGGACGACGAAGGAATAGCAGCGCTATTTCGAGGAGGCGCAACGCAGCCATGCGGGATGCCGCGGCGCTCGAATGCCAACACGGTCCAATAAAGCAATCACCCCTCGATCAAAGCCTGCGCACGTGCTCTGTCCGAACGGTCGCGGGGGCGCGACCCTGGCGTTGCTTGACGCGTATCGGGATCGCGGCCTAGTTTCGCCATACCTTCCCCGGACATGGCCTCCACTGTCCCGCGCACCGGAACGCAGGGGAGTCGCGTGAGTCGTTTCGAGTGCACCCTCATTGTGATGACGCACGAGCGCCCGGACGCGCTGCACCGTTGCCTGCAGTCGATCCGGGCGCTGGACTCAGCCGTTGTGCCCTCGGAGATCATCGTGGTCGACGACGGCTCTCGCCAGAAACCGGAGCCACCGCTCCCGACGCAGTTCCCGGAATTGCCGCTCCGGTACGAGTGGGTCCCGCATCGGGGCGTGGCCGCGGCGCGCAACCGCGGTCTCGCCCTGGCACGCAGTCCGTTCATCGCATTTCTCGCCGACGACTACACCCTGCCGCGCGATTACCTGATCCGCGCCCGTGATTTCTTCGAGAACTATCCGGACGGCAAGGTCCTGACGTTCAACGTGCGTTCGGTCGGTCGCGGCGTCGGCGTTCGGGTACAGCAGCTCTACCACGAGCTGGTCCTGCTCCAGAATGCGGGAGCGGAACCGGACGGGCGAGGCATCATCGAGACGAAGCGACTGCCGGCTTCGCGTGCGGCGGTGTTCCGTCGTTCGGTATTCGAGGAGGCCGGTGCGTTCGACGCGCGGCTGACCGCCGGCGAGGATGGCGAGATGGGGCAGCGCCTGGCGGCCCGGGGCATACCTCTCCATTTCATGCACGGATTCTACATCGACCACCACGAGGGCAAGCGCTTCCGGGACTTCATGGATCAGCGCACGCGCTATGCGACCTCGCATTTCCGCATCACCGCGGCGAAGTACCCGCCGACCGCCACCCGCTCCTGGACGCTCGGGCACTGTTGCCGGGTGGTGGCGGGGAAGCTGGCAGCATGGGCGCCAATCAGTGCTCGCCACCGCAAGTTGACGCGCTTCCTCCTGCTGTGGCCCGGGCTCGCGATCTTCCTGTCCAGGTTCTATTTCACCCTGCACCGCCTCGAGGCCGCTCAGGCGAAGAGCGCGGCAAGGGCGACCGGTCGACCGCAGCGTACCCGGCGCGCGGAATCGAACGCGGGGGAATAGCGCCGGATGCTGGATCGATTGCGTCGCATCCTCCACGCGGGAACCCGCCATGCTCCCGTTCGAGGACCCATCATGGCCGGTATCGAGCTGGTGTGTCACGGCTCGGCCCGGTTGCTCGGCGGGGTCGAGGTCGAGGACGTGCTCGTGCGGGGCAGCTACGCCGAGGGTGGATTCCGACCCTTCCTCAGTGACATCGACCTCGCCATACTCGTGCGACGTCCGCCCGACACGCACCCGTACGACGCCTGCCGCTCCCTGCACCGCCGACTCCGGATGGTCCGGTTGACGAACCCGTTCGTGCGGGACACGTGGCAGACGATCATCCCGGAACCGCAGTGGCCGCTGCTGCGTGCCTTCGGCGGGCTGTACGGCGCGCCGCGCTGGCGCAGCCTCACGGGTCGAGCGCCACTGGCGGCCGGTCCGGTCGAGCCCCGCATCGCGCTCGCAGCATGGTGGAACCGCCAGCATCTCTGGACATGCCTCGCACAGCGGCAGGCCCTTATCGGCAAGGAGACGGTACGGGCGCTGCCCGGCAGCCTGAGGAAGGCCAGGATGTACGCGCGCCGGATCGCGAACGAATTGGGTGCCGCACGTTCGGCAACCGACGAAGCAGACCCGACGCTTGCGGGTGCAATCGATGAGCTGGCTCGCTCGGCCGAACTCGTGCGCGACGTCCTCGGAGACGGTGCCGAATACGACGCGGCGGCGGCCGGCATCGTCGTGGATCCGACGCCGCGCGAGGAGAAGGCCCTCGATGCGATCGAACGGTGCCCGTGGGCCCTCCAGCTCGCCGGAATCGCCTCGGCCGAGGGCTGCCTGCTGCTGTTGGCGGACGGGACGTGGACTTCGGAGCAGAGCGGCAAGGCGCTGCGGGATCTGGTCCAGGTGCGGCGGGATACCGGCGTGAGCGTCCAGCTTCATCGGGTCACCGCGGTTGCCATGGCGCCGTGGCGCCCACCTGTGCGAATCCTGCGCAACAGGACGACCGGCGCGCTCGTCCCGGATTCTCCCTTTCTGCTGCGCGAGCAGCTCGTCTACGAAGCGCTGTACGCGGCCACCAACCTCTGGGCGGCAGCGGCACGCCGGGATCCGCTGCCGGCCATCCGCGCGCACCTGCGGAGCGCCGCCGAGCTCTGCCTGTTCCTGCTGACGGACGAGCCGCATCGGGATGCGCGGCCGGTGACCGAGCTGCTGGCGGCGCTTGGCATGCACGACGACCGGCTCGGCGCGAGGCTGCCACCGATCGAGGCGGCGGGCGGATCGAACGCACGCACCGCCTTCGCGGTGGCCGATGCCATCACCACGAAGATCGCGGACCTCCTGCTCGAGCGTGCGTCGCGGCCCGCGCAGGAGCGAGTCTCGTGAACGTCCGTGTGCTCGTCCTCGACACCGGGCTCGGCGAGGCGGATCTGTGTGTTGCGCGGCTCGCGGGCAGCGCTCCGGGTCCGACCGCCGTACGGATCTGTGACGCCGAGCCGGCCGCCATCAACAGGGAGATCGCGAGCGTTGCATCGGAGTTCGTCGTGCTCGTGCCGGACTTCACGGAACCGGAACCGGATCTCGCCGTGACGTACGCACACGCATTGGACCGGCGACCGGAGGCGGCGATCGCGTACGGCGACTATATCCTGCACGTCAACGACGGAAGGGTCCTGACGCAGACCATCCTGGCCCACGAGGCGGACCTGTCGGAGTGGGCAAGCACCGGGTACGTGACTGCCGTGCGGACCGCACCGTTTCTCGAGATCGGCGGATACGACACGGAGCTGCGCCACACGGCCGAGTACGATCTGCGACTCCGTCTCACGAGGAGCCACGAGCTGGCGCGCGTCGAGGAGCCGCTCTATGCCGTGTCGGGGTATCGGATGGATCTGGATGACCCGCTGGTGCGCACGAGGTTGCGCCGCTGGTTCACGCCCGAGTCCAGCCCGCGCAAGGGTATGGGGTACCTGTTCCAGAACGCGGATGAAGGAGAGGAGATCGATCGAGTGTTCGAGCGCGAGGTACGCGGGCGCCGCGCATGGCTTGATGGGCCGGCGGAACCACTGCGGTGTCCGCATGGCGACGCGTCGCCGGTGGTGAGTGTCGTCATTCCCGTGCACGATCGCGCGAGGCTCGTGACGCTTGCCATCGACAGCCTACGGGCCGGGACATATCCCGACTTCGAGGTGCTGGTGGTGGACGGCGGCTCGACCGATGGCACTGTCGAGGTTGTCGAGGAGGTAGCCGCGCGCGACCCGCGCGTCCGGCTGATCCGCAACCCGGTGAACCGGATCGCACGATCGCTCAACATCGGGGTTCGCGCCGCGCGCGGTCGCTACGTGGCGCAGCTCGATTCGGACGACGAGTACGTGCCACGGACGCTGGAACGGATGGTCTCGGAGCTGGCCGCGCACCCCGACTGGGGGCTCGCCATCTCGTACTACGACTTCATCGACGCGGACGGAGCGACGCTCGATGAGCACGGCACGGTCCGGCATTCGGAGTACGACCGGAATGCGATACTGCGCACCAACGGCGCGGGCGCGGTGCGCGTCTGGCACCGTTGCGTGCTGGAATGGCTGGGAGGCTTCGACGAGGACCGCTTCGGCGACTATGCCGAGGACTACGACCTGGTGATGCGCGTTGCCGAGCGCTGGGCCGTCGGCCGGGTACACGAAGTGCTCTACCGCTGCCGATTGCACGGTTCGAACACCGAGGAGCGAAGGAGCACACGGTTCCGCGCCGATCGGAAATCGCTTGCACGGATGATCGCACTGCAACGGAGGGAGCTTCGGAATTGGCCCACATCCGTAGCGTAGCCGACCCGGACTCGGCAGCCGAAGGCGGTGCGCGTCCGGCTACGTTCACGCCGGCCGTATACGTCGAGTTCATCCGCGCGCGGCATGGCTGAGACTCGCTGGCGGCCGGGTGCGCCGTTGCGGACGGCGCTCTGGGCGGTCCGTCGGATCCGGGCGGCATCGCCAGGGCTGCTCATCGGACTGGCGGGTCTGACACTGGTCCAGGGACTGCTGCCGGCGGGACTCGCGCTGGCCCTGCGCGGACTCATCGATGCCGCCGTCGCGGCGATCGATGCCGGGGCCGCTTCGGCAACCGAGCTCTATGTCTGGCTCGGCATTGCATTCAGCCTTGCCGCGGCCGATGCGCTCAGCTCGCTCGCCGTCGCCTACATGAACCGGCGCATGGTTGACGAGCTGAATATCGAGGTGACGGGCGACATCCTCGACCACGCACAGATCCTCGACCTCGCGTTCTTCGAGGACCCGCTACGCCAGGACCTGATCACGCGAACACAGAGCAATACCGCCCTGCACCTGCAGACGTTCGTGGCCGAATCCCTGGCCGCCGTCCGAAATCTCCTGTCGGCTGCGTCGCTGCTCGCCGTACTGGTCCTGATCGATCCCCTCGTCCTCGTGGTGGTACCGCCCTTTGCCATCCCGTTCCTCTACTTCCAGGCGAAGCTCGCGCGGCAGCGATTCACGGAGGAGCACCAGCGCGCCGAGAAGCGCCGCTGGACGTCGTACTTCGTCTCGAAGCTGACGTCCTCCGATTCCGTGGCTGAGGTCCGCCTGCTCGGGCTCGGGCCGTTACTGGCGCAACGGTTCCGGACGCTGCTGAGTGAGTTCAGGGACCGGGACCGGCAACTGCACCTGCGCAATTTCCGGGGCACGGCCGTGGCCGCTCTGCTCACGATCGCGGCCCTCTATGCGATCTTCGTCCGCGTCGCGCTTCGCACCCTGACCGGCACCGCGTCGCTCGGTGACCTGGCGATCTTCGGCGGTGCGGCCGTCCGGCTCCGCCTCGCGCTCAACGAGGCGATCCGCTCCGGTACGGGCGCGTTCGAACGCGTGCTCTTCGTTGAAAACCTCCGCGAGTTCCTGGGTGCGCCGCCGAGGCTGGCGTCCCGGGCGATGCTGCGACCGCCGCTGGACCGCGGCGAGATCCGGATCGAGGACGTCACATTTACCTATCCCGGAGCGACGGAGCCGGTGCTGCGTGGGGTCTCCCTCACGATCGAGGCAGGGAAGACGGTGGCACTCGTCGGCGAGAACGGCGCCGGGAAGTCGACACTCGTGAAGCTGATCGCACGGCTGTACGATCCCGACGACGGCCGGATCCTTCTCGACGGTGCCGATCTGCGCGACATCGACCCGGCGCATCTCCACCGGCACATGGGACTCGTGCTCCAGTCCTTCGGCCGGTACGAGGCGAGCGTAGCTGAGAACCTGGCATATGGCGACTGGCCGCGGCTGCGCGACGATCGGGCTGCCATCCGGCAGCTCGCCGCCAAGGTTCAGCTCGACGAGCGGTTCACGGCCATGGCCGACGGCTACGACACGCACCTCGGGCGGTCCTTCGGGCAGGCCACGCTCTCGGGAGGCGAATGGCAGCGGCTGGCCGTCGCACGCGCACTGGCCCGCAACGCGTCCCTCCTCATACTCGACGAGCCGACCGCCAGCTTCGACGCACGGACCGAGCACGACCTGTTCGTGCGATTCAAGGAACTGTCCCGCGGACGGACGACGCTGCTGATCTCCCACCGGTTCACGACCATCGGCATGGCCGATCGTATCGCGGTGCTGGATGGCGGACGCATCGTGGAAAGCGGCTCGCACGACGACCTGCTCGCGCGCCGCGGCGCCTATGCCTCGCTCTACGAGCTGTACGAACGGCTGATTCCCGGCGCGGCGGCCGGGCCCGGTTCGCTCAGCTCTCCATGATGCGGAAGGCGCAGCGCGGCCGTTCGCCGCGCTCGCAGCTTTCAGTCGCGCGCGCACCCACGAGTTCCGTCACCAGCGCTTCGGCGAGCTTGCAGGTCAGGGGATGCTCCGCCGTCACCTCGCCGAGCGGACAACCGAAGCCCTGAAGTCGAAGCCCTCCGCCCTCCCCCTCCACGACTTCGACGATGCCGCCCAGCTCGTTCAAAACGGCCGCGGCGTGCTCGGCGCGATCCCGCAGGTCCGGTGCATCCGTGCCGTTTCCAGCCGCCAGCCGCACGCCGATTTCACGCATGAGCCG
>DATKCF010000019.1:0-29928 GCA_035513345.1 Longimicrobiales bacterium | reverse complement strand
ATGGAGCGACAACTGGCAGGCGGACCCCGAAACGACGAGGTGATACGATGAGCTTTCCGATTCTCGGGATGCTGCAGGGCGCGGCCGAAAGCGGCTGGGGCCTGGCGATGTTGGGCAAGGCGGTCGGCGCGGGCATCACGGTGGTAGGTGCCGGTATCGGCATCGGCCGCATCGGCGGCAACATGACGGAGAGCATGGCCAGGCAGCCGGAGATCGCGGGCAACATTCAGAATGCCGCGATCATTTTTGCGGCTCTGATCGAGGGCGCGGCGCTTTTCGCGCTGGTCATCGCGTTTATGATTCCCAACACCTGATCCGAAACACGACGGCGGGGGCGGACGGAGCCATGCTCCGTTCGCTCCAGCCGACAGAGGACTGGCATGAACGTGCTACCGGTACTGCTGGTGCTTCAGGACCACACTGAAACGCCGAACGTGTTCGCGCTGAGCCAGAACGTATCGTTCTGGACGCTCGTGATCTTCCTGTTGCTGCTGGGCGTTCTGACGAAGTGGGCGTTCCCGCCGATTCTGGGCTACGCGGCAGCGCGCGAGCAGCGGATCCAGAACAGCCTGGACGAGGCGAAGCGGACGCGTGCGGAGGCGGAATCACTGCTTGCCCAGCAGCGTCAGGAGCTGACCACGGCCAGACAGGAAGCGCAGCAGTTGATCGCGGATGCGAAGCAGGCGTCGGAGCGAGTCCGGGCCGAGCTGATCGAGGGGACGCGCACCGAGCAGGCGGCGATGCTGACACGCGCGAGGCAGGAGATCGAGCGCGAGCGCGATCTTGCTGTCGAGTCGGTCCGCCGCGAGGCGGTCGACATCGCGCTTGCCGCAGCCGGCCGGTTGATCGAGAAGAAGCTCGGTGCCGAGGAGGATCGCAAGCTTGTGGTCGAGTTCCTGAGCCGGGCGCAGGCCGGCGCGTCGACCGCGGGAGCGAATTGACGTGGAGAAAACGACGATCGCACGCAGTTACGCGACGGCGCTGTTCGAGCTTGCCGGCCGAAGGGGTGAGGTCGAGGCGGTTTCGCGTGCGTTCGCGAGCGTCAACGCTCTGCTCGCATCGAATCGCCGTATCGGCGAGTTCCTCGGCAGCCCGAAGATCGAGCTGGCGGCCAAGAAGCGGGTACTGCGCACGACCTTCGAAAGCCGTGTACCAATCATATTCCTGAACTTCCTGCTCGTCGTGCTCGACCAGCGGCGGCAGCGTCTGCTGCACGACATTGCCCGCGAATACGATCTGCTGGTCGACCAGAAGCTCGGCCGTGTCAATGTGAATGTCACCCTGGCGCGTGAGCCGGGGCCGCGTGACATGGAGGCGATCACTGCGCGGTTATCGGCACTCACGGGCAGGGCGGTCGTTGCGCACGTGCACGTCGAGCCCGCGATCCTCGGCGGCATCATTGTCCGGTACGGCGACCGTCTGCTGGACGGTTCGCTTCGGCGTCAGCTCGTGTCCCTGCGAGGCCGCCTCATGGAGGCGAACATCGCGGTCCGTAATCCAGGCACCCTTCAAGGTTGAACGAAACAATGGCCACGACGGAATCGCATCTGCGCGCAACCGAGATCAAGGACATTCTGCTCCGCCAGATCGAGCAGTATTCCGAGGACCTGCAAGTCCAGGAAGTCGGTGAAGTCCTCGAGGTCAAGGATGGCGTCGCGCGCATCTACGGCCTGACCAGCGCGATGGCGAGCGAGATGCTCGAGATCCACTCGTCGGAGACGGGCGACTACGTCACCGCGCTCGCGCTGAATCTCGAGGAAGACAATATCGGCGCGGTCGTGCTGGGTGACTGGACGCACCTGCGCGAGGGCGATGCTGTCCGCCGCACCGGACGAGTCCTCGACATTCCCGTCGGCGAAGCGTATCTCGGCCGGGTCGTGAACCCGCTGGGCCAGCCGATCGACGGGCAGGGCGACATTCCGAGCGAGGGCCGCCGCTACATCGACATCGTTGCGCCGGGCATCGTGCTGCGCCAGCCCGTCAGTCAGCCGATGCAGACGGGCATCAAGGCGATCGACTCGATGATTCCGATCGGACGCGGCCAGCGCGAGCTGATCATCGGCGACCGCGGCACCGGCAAGACCGCGGTCGCGATCGACACGATCATCAATCAGAAGGGCGGCGACGTCGTCTGCGTCTACTGTGCGGTCGGCCAGCGCGCGGGCAAGGTCGCGGGCGTCGTCGAAACGCTGCGCGAGTACGGCGCCATGGACTACACGATCGTCGTTGCGGCCAACGCGGCCGACCCGGCGCCGCTCCAGTACATTGCGCCGTATTCGGCCACAGCGCTCGCCGAACATTTCATGTGGCAGGGCCGCCATACGCTCGTGATCTACGATGACCTGTCGAAGCAGGCGCAGTCGTATCGCCAGATCTCGCTCGTGCTGCGCCGGCCGCCCGGTCGTGAAGCGTATCCGGGCGACGTCTTCTACCTGCACTCCCGTCTGCTCGAACGCGCGGCCAAGCTGTCAGACGAACACGGTGGCGGCTCGCTGACCGCACTGCCGATCATCGAGACGCAGGCCGGCGACGTGTCAGCCTACATCCCGACGAACGTCATCTCGATCACCGACGGCCAGATCTTCCTCGAGTCCGACCTGTTCTACTCCGGCGTTCGGCCGGCCGTGAACGCAGGCATCTCCGTGTCACGCGTCGGCGGTGCGGCCCAGGTCAGGGGCATGCGCCAGGTCGCCGGCAGGCTGCGCCTCGAGCTGGCGCAGTACCGCGAACTCGAAGCGTTCGCGCAGTTCGGTTCCGAACTCGATGCCGCAACGCAGAAACAGCTCGCGCGCGGTGAACGGCTCGTCGAGATCCTCAAGCAACCGCAGTACGCGCCAACGCCGGTCGAGCATCAGATCATGATCATTCACGCCGCCACCGGCGGATTCCTCGACGAGGTGCCGCCCGCGCAGGTCCGGAAGTGGGAACACGGCTTCCAGGAGTTCATGCGCACGCATCACCCGGACCTGTGCCAGACCATCCGCGAGGGTGCGAAAATGGACGACGATACGACCGCCGCGCTGAACAAGGCGATCGGACACTTCCACGAGCAGTACGCCGCCACGGCGGCCTGAGGACGGGAGCACAATGGCCAGGGCCCTCGAACTCAAGCGCCGGATCCGGTCCGTCGGGAAGACGCGCCAGATCACCCGGACGATGGAAATGGTGTCCACGTCCAAGCTCAAGCGTGCCACCGATCGTGTGCACGCGGCGAGGCCGTATGCGGCCAACCTGGCCGAAGTCCTGGGTCGCCTGATCGACCCCGAACTGCTCGAGCGGTTTCCGCTGCTGCGTCAGCCGGACACCATCCGCCGCGCCGCGGTCGTCGTCACCACGTCGAACCGCGGCCTTGCCGGTGCGTTCAACGCGAACCTGATCCGCGAGGGCCGACTGCTGATCGAGCGCCTCCAGGGCCAGGGCGTCGATGTCGAGTTGCACGCGGTCGGCAAGAAGGGCGTTGCGTTCTTCAGGTTTCGCGGCCAGCCGATGGCGACTTCCCGCAGCGACATCACGGACAAGCCGACCATGGAAGACGCCGCCAGCGTGATCGAACCGCTGCGCGAGAAGTTCGAGTCCGGCGACCTCGACGAAGTCTACATCGTTCACGCACAGTTTCGCTCTGCCCTGAGCACGCCGCCCGGCGTCGTGCGCGTCCTGCCGGTGCAGCCACCGCAGGACGATGACGAAGGCCGCGACGGCGCCACTGAGTGGCACAGCAATTTCGAGATGTCGCCGTCCGCCGACGCCATCCTCCACCGGCTGCTCCCCCTCTACGTGCGCAACAGCATGTATCGCGCGCTCGTCGAGACCGCAGCCGCCGAACACGGCGCGCGCAGGACCGCCATGAAGAACGCCACCGACAACGCCGGCGACATGCTGGACAACCTGAATCGGACGTATAATCGAGCCAGGCAGGCGCAGATTACGCAGGAGATCGCTGAAATTGTGGGAGGGGCGGCCGCACTGGAGTAGCGCAGAGAACTCGTTTCTGGGGCTCGTTTCTGGGGCTCGTTTCTGGGGAACCAGAAACCAGAAACCAGAAACGGATTCGACCAACGGAGTGGTGCGCCGGGCGAGGGCGGAGAAGAACAGCGGCCCCCGCAGTCATGGGCGCCGCGAACGCAGCCGGAGGACGTGAGTTCCGAGAAACGAGCCCCAGAAACGCGCCCCAGAAACGAGTTTCTGTACACGTTTCTTGTTCCAGAGGACAGAACGACCAAAAGGACACGCAATGAAAGATCAGAAGAACGCCGGCAGGGTCGTCCAGGTAATCGGCCCGGTCCTCGATGTCGAGTTCGATGCGGATTCGCTACCGGAGATCTACAACGCGCTTCATGTCCGGGCGTCGTCGCAGGAAGGCGGGATCGACGTGGACCTGGTGGCCGAAGTGCAGCAGCACATCGGACGCAATCAGGTGCGGGCGGTCGCCATGTCGTCGACCGACGGCGTCACGCGCGGCATGAAGGCGATCGATACGGGCGCCGCGATCAGCGTGCCGGTCGGAGAGGTCCCGCTCGGCCGTATCCTGAACGTGCTCGGCAATCCCGTCGATGAGCGGGGTGACATCCCGGCTGACGCCCTGCGCTGGCCGATCCACCGGCAGCCGCCGAAGTTTCCCGAACTCGAGCCCAAGACGGAGATCTTCGAGACGGGGATCAAGGTTGTCGACCTGATCGCGCCATATGTGAAGGGCGGCAAGACCGGCCTGTTCGGCGGTGCCGGCGTAGGCAAGACCGTCATCATCATGGAGCTGATCAACAACATCGCCAAGGAGCACGGCGGCCGATCGGTCTTCTGCGGTGTGGGCGAGCGCACGCGTGAAGGCAACGACCTCTGGCTCGAGATGGAAGAGAGCGGCGTTCTGCCGAACGTCGCACTCGTGTATGGCCAGATGAACGAGCCGCCGGGCGCTCGCGCCCGCGTCGGACTGTCCGGGCTCACGGTCGCCGAATATTTCCGCGACGTCGAGAAGCAGGACGTGCTCCTCTTCATCGACAATATCTTCCGCTTCACGCAGGCCGGCTCCGAGGTGTCCGCGCTGCTCGGCCGCATGCCTTCGGCCGTCGGCTACCAGCCGACGCTCGGGACCGAAATGGGCGAGCTGCAGGAGCGGATCACTTCGACGCGTGACGGCTCGATCACATCCGTGCAGGCCATCTACGTGCCCGCCGACGACCTTACCGATCCCGCTCCCGCAACCGCGTTCGCACACCTCGACGCCACCACCGTGCTCACACGCGCACTCACGGAGATCGGAATCTATCCGGCCGTCGATCCGCTCGACTCGACGTCGCGCATCCTCGATGCGCAGTACATCGGCGAACGCCATTACAATGTCGCCACCGAAGTGCAGCGGATCCTGCAGCGCTACAAGGATCTTCAGGATATCATCGCGATCCTCGGGATGGACGAGTTGTCCGAGGAAGACAAGATCGTCGTCGGCCGCGCTCGCCGCATTCAGCGGTTCCTCTCGCAGCCGTTCCATGTCGCCGAGCAGTTCACGGGCCGGGCCGGCAAGTACGTCAAACTCGAGGACACGATCGAGTCGTTCGAACGCGTCGTCGCCGGCGAGTTCGACCACCTGCCCGAACAGGCCTTCTACATGAAGGGTGGCATCGAGGACGTCCTCGCCGAGGCCCGCGAAATGGGAATGGAGGTCTAGCGCCGTGGCTGGCCCGCAGATCCGCGTCTCCGTCATCAGCCCCGAACGGACCATCTTCGAGGGCTCCGCCGACATGGTCGTCGCTCCCGCGTGGGATGGCGAAATGGGTATCCTGCGCGGGCATGCCCCGACACTCGTGCTCCTCGGCAGGGGCAGCCTCCGCGTGACTGATGGAACCCAGACGACACAGTTCCACGTCGAGGGTGGATTCCTCCAGGTCGCTGACGATGTGGTCACCGTCCTCAGCGAACGCGCGAGCGAGAGCTGACGCCTCACACACGCAGCGCGACCGAATCATGAGAGTCGACCTTCACCTGCATTCCACCGCGTCCGACGGGTCGCTTCGCGCCGACGTCCTCGTCAATCAGGCCCGCGCCGGCGGCCTCGATATCATCGCGCTCGCCGACCACGACACCACCTCAGGAGTACAGCTCGCATGCTCCACCGGTGAAGGCACGATTCACGTCATCCCCGCCATCGAGATCTCCACCACTTTCGAAACCAGCGAACTCCACGTCCTCGGCTACTTCATCGACACCGCGTTCCCCGACCTGGCCACCCACGAGCTGCAGGCCATCGACCGTCGACGCGAGCGCATGGAAGCCATCATCGATTCGCTCGGATCCGGTGGCATCGATGTCGACTTCGCCGATGTCGAGGCCGAAGCCGCCGGCGCCAGCATCGTCGCGCGACCGCACCTCGCTCGCGTCCTCGTCAACCGCGGCCACGCTCATTCCGTCTCCGACGCCTTCGACCGCTGGATCGGCGACAACTGTCCCGCTTACCGCCCCATCGATCTCATCACTCCCCGCGACGCCATCGCTCTGATTCAGAACGCCGGCGGCCTCGCAGCATGGGCTCACCCCGAAATGGCCACCTTCGACAGCCACATCGACCGCCTCACCGACTGGGGCCTCGATGCCATCGAGTGTTTCCGGCCCCGCTGCAATCAGGACAACACCCGCATCCTCGAGGACGCCGCTCGACGCCGAGGACTCCTCGCTACCGGCGGATCCGACTGGCACGGACCATGGTCCGGACGACTCGGCCAGTGGTGCGTCGGTACCGACGAGGTCGGCCCGTTCCTCGAGCGCGGCGGCATCTGACGCCAACGGCCGGCCCGGTGCCCTGCGGCGAACCAGAGCCGAGCCAGCCCGCGGCACTCGCCATGTCCATGACACGTTTCTTGTTTCTGGTTTCTGGGGCTGGTTTCTGGGGTCCGGTCCGCGCAAGGGGAACGTCTACACACCGACGCATCCCCGCCCTGGTCGTACCGCCGCCCGCCAGCCTCAATGCTCCAACCCGTCAATGCTCGGACCCCAGAAACCAGCCCCAGAAACGAGAAACGAGAAACGTTTCTGGTTTGTTCACGTGCCCCTTGCGGTGCGACATTCGGGTGATTATATAAAGAGTATCGATATATCTCGGATCTCTACCCAATGCCATGAATAATGACGCTTTCGACGCCCAGGCGTTCCCCAGACGCATCTACGAGATGCTGGTCCTCGGATCCCTCGCCGGTGGCCCGAAACACGGCTACCAGATCGCACTCGATGTCGAGGAACGCAGCGGTGGCTGGTTCGTGCTTCAGTACGGAACGCTGTACCCGATTCTGCACCGACTCGAGGCGGCGGGGATGATCGAAGGAGAATGGTCGGGCGGCGATGGGGAGCGTCGGCGGAAGGTCTACGGTCTGACGGCGGAAGGTCGGGTGGAGCTGTCGCAGGGATCGGAGTGGGTGCAGCGGGTGCTGCGCCGGCTGTCGCACGTTCTGGAGGCACGGGATGAGCGATCTGGCACGAGTGGTTGAGCGGGCGCGCAGCGCGCTCGAGGTGCCGTATCCGGCGAAGGCGATGATTCTGGAGGAACTGGCGTCGGACGTGGAGGGGCTGTACGGGCACTACCGGCGGCTTGGCCACGATGAGGTGTCGGCGATGCGGGAAGTCGAGTCGCGGCTCGGCGTGACGGACCATGCGGCGGAAGAACTGGCGGAACTGCATCGGCCGCTGTACGCGCGTCTGGTCCGGCGATACGCGGCGGGTCGGGAGGTTGCGGTTGAGGTCGGTCTGCTGCTGGTGACGGTGGTGTTCCTGCTGGGTGCGGGAGTGGCGGCAATGACCCGGTTGCGGCTTCTGGATGGCTCGCTGCTGCCGTGGGTGGTACTGGTTGCGGCATCGGGCGCGTGGGTCGTTGCGGCGGCGCGTTCCTTCCGGATCGTGGTGCGCGGCGAAACGCGGTTGGACCGGATGCGGCGCGGGCTGGCGGCGGTTCCGGTGCTGTCGCTGGTTGCGTGTACGGCGGCAGTCCTGAGCGCGGCGATCGATCTGTACGGTGCGCTTCCCCCGGCGGACGTGGCGCCGGGTCGTGCGCTGGCCCTTCTGATGCCCTGGCTGAGGCACTCTGCGGACCTGCTGAGCGCCGCGCTGGCGACGGCGTTGGGCACGGGCATCGTGTGGTTCCTTCTGAAGACGCGCATCGCTGCGGCGGAGCGCGGCGAGCGTCGGCTGAGTCGGGCCCGGCGCGGACGGTCCTGAGGAAGAGGAGCAAGGACAATGATGGATTTCATTCGGGAGGGCGGATTTGCGATGAGCTTCGTGCTCGCGGGAGCGGCGCTCGCGGCGGTTTCCGCGTTGCGGTCTGCGGCGACGTTGCGATCCGGCAGGGCGGGGAAGGACGTTGCCGATGGCGTCATTTTCTGGGGTGGCTTCGCGCTGGTGGGAGGCGTGCTCGGAACGCTGATCGGATTCAGCCAGATGGCGCGGGCAGTCGAGAGCGCGGGTGCCGTTTCGACCTCCCTGCTGTGGGGCGGTGTCCGCGTCACGCTGACGACGACGATCGCGGGGTGCGTCGTTTTCGTACTGGCGACGAGCGCGTGGGTCGTTCTTCGCTGGCTGGGTTCGCGGCAGGCGACACCGGGGCTGGCCACGGGCCGGCGCGTGGCCGGCGGCGCCGTTACGAACCTCCTCGAGGAGCGGGTCATGGAGTTCGAGACACGGTTGAGTCTGACCGAGGACGAGTTGTCGGCGGCGAACCGGGAGATCCATCGGCTGACAGCCGAGGTGGACTTCGCGAAGCAGCTTCGGGACAGGCCGGGACCGCTGTTGTCCTGATCAGCCGATCGCCTGGCGCAGGAACGGGCACAGGCGTCTCGTCACCGAAGTCTGTTGGCATCCGAGCGACAGCAGCGGATTGGTCCGGCATGCACATGGCAGGCGCGACTTTCGGCCGCAGGCGCTGTGAAAGTGGCCCCAACGCACGCATTTCGTCGGGTGGGGCAATCTGACCGCGCATGGAGCAGTCGGATTTGCCCCAGCGCCGTCGAGCCAGGGACGCGGGGCAGGACTCACCACTCCATGAGCGGCGAATGCTGCTCCACGCCGGCGATTCGCGTGGTGGGGCAGGGTTCACGTCGCGCAAGCGACCACCCGACCCGCTTGGCGGAGCCGTCGCCAATTCCGCAAGGGTGCGACGCCAGCGATGCCCCTGCGGATTTGGCTGTCTGTGAAGTACTCGATTCCGCAGTCAATGTCGGGACGCGCGCACCAATGCGCGATCGGATGTCTATAGCGCAGCGAATCCCGCAATCGCAGGATACGCCGGCTGCGTTTGCGGAGTTGAAGAGCGCGGGTTTGATCCCGGCGCGGTCGGCCTGCTGGGAACCCGAGGACCTCCCGTCGTGCGATCGACTCGTCCATCGCTTCGAGCCGCTCACTGTCCAGGGCGACGGCCACCTTCCTCTTTGCCGGTCACGAACCACAAGTGGTGGTCTGGCACGAACCTGTACTCGTCACAGTCAGGGCCTGTGTCTCCAGGCGCCGACCCTGTGCTCGTCGCGCCCTCAGCCCTGCAGGATCGCGCCCTTCAGATAGGAACTCTCCGGTATCTGGAGGATCGCCGGATGGTCGCTGGCCTGGCCGAGGGTCTCGATCCAGCGGATGGGCCGGCCGGCATCGGCGGCAGCGCTTTCCAGCATTGTCCGGAATCGGTCGGTTCCGACGTGGTACGAGCAGGAGAAGGTGAGCAGGTGGCCGCCGGGCGCGAGCAGTCTCATGGCGCGCAGGTTGACCTCCTTGTAGCCGCGCAGCGCGGCATCGACGTTTTCGCGTTTTCTGGCGAAGGCGGGCGGATCGAGCACGATGATGTCGAAGCGTCGTGAGTCACGCTCGAGATCCGGCAGCAGGTCGAAGACATTGGCTTCGACACAGTCGATGCGATCAGCGAGTCCGTTCAGCCTTGCGTTGAGGGTGGCGCGTTCGAGCGCATCGCTGGAGGAATCGACGGCTGTGACGCGTGCACCGCCGCGGGCGAGGTGCAGTGCGAAGGCACCGTTGAAGGTGAAGAGGTCGAGAGCTTCGCCGCGGGCGAGCGACCCGGCACGAGCGCGGTTCTCGCGCTGGTCGAGGAACGCGCCGGTCTTCTGTCCGGTCCGTGGTGCGACGACGTAGCGAACATCGACCTCACTCGCCTCGATCGATTCCGGAACCTCACCATGGATCACACTGACGCCGGTGCCGAGTTGCTCGTGGCGTCGGATCGGCACGTCGTCGCGCGCGAGGATGCCGCGTGGTGCGAGCGTGTCGACGAGTGCGTCGCGGATCTCATCGCGATGGCGCTCGATCCCGGCTGACAGGAACTGAACGACGAGCCAGTTGGCGTACCGGTCGACGATGAGCGAAGGCAGGCCATCCGCTTCGGCGTGAACCAGCCGGTACGAGTCGGCGTGGGGGCGCAGCGAGTCGCGCAACGTTTTTGCCTGCTGTAGACGCTCGCGCCAGAACGCGGCATCGATAGCGCGAGGTTCGTGCGTGAGCATGCGCAGCGAGATGGTCGATACGGGGCTCCAGAGGGCGCTGCCGATGGGTCGTCCGCCCGCGTCGACGACATCGACAACGCCGGGTTCATCGCCGGGCGAGTCCAGCAGGTCGCTGCGGTAGATCCACGGGTGCAGCCGGCTGGCCCATCGGGTGGCGCCGCGGGCGTTGACTCGCGCGACGAGCGCACCGGTCGTCGTCATTTGCGCGCGTCGAACGGCGCCAGCAGCGACCGGACCGTCGACGCCGTATCGCGTGCCGTCATGATCGCGCCGATCACGGCTGCGCCGGCGGCGGCGGTGCCGGCAACAAGCGCGATGTTGTTCGTCGTGATGCCGCCGATGCCGACGACCGGGATGCTGACGGCGCGTGCGACCTCGTCGAGGCGGCCGACGCCGATGCTCTCATCGCCGGCATCGGCCTTCGACGTCGTGCCGAACACGGCGCCGCAGCCGATGTAGCTGGCGCCATCGCGCTCGGCCTGCCGGGCCACGGCCGGATCGTCCGTCGAGTGGCCGATGATGAAGGGCGCCGGCGCGATACGTCTGGCTTCGGCGACGGGCAGGTCGTCCGGACCGAGGTGAACGCCGTCCGCGCCCGTGAGCAGCGCGATATCGAGCCTGTCGTTGATGATCAGCGAAGCACCGTGCGCTCGCACGAGCGGAAGCAGGGCCTTCGCCTGATCGAACAGCTCGCGCGCATTCGCATTCTTGTCACGGAGCTGGATGCAGGGCGCGCCCTGGCCGAGCGCGGCGGCCACCACATCCGCGACCGTCCGCGGCAAGGCCAGTGAAGCATCGGTGATGACAATGAGCCGGAGATCCGGGCCGTTCAACTGCCGCTCGTCTGCAAGCGCCGGACCTCGGCACGAGCGCGGTTGTGTTCGGCCAGTGTGCGGGTGAAGATATGGCTGCCATCGGGACGGGCCACGAAATAGAGGAAGTCGACATCGGCGGGTGATAGCGCCGCATCGATTGCACGTTCGGATGGCGACGCGATGGGACCCGGTGGCAGGCCGCGCTGCGTGTAGGTGTTGTACGGATGGTCGGCGACGCGGTCGATGTCGGCGTACAGCAGTCGCTCCCGGTGCCCGCCGAGCGCGTACTGCACCGTTGGATCCGCCTGCAATGGCATGCCGATGCGCAGGCGGTTGTGGTAGACGGCCGAAATGATGGGCATCTCGGCGGGCAGTACCGCTTCCGTTTCGATGATCGACGCGAGCGTCACGACCTGACGCTCGGTCATGCCGAGTGAATCGGCCATGGCGAGGCGCTCGGCCGTCCAGATCTGGTGGTACGTGTCGATCAGGTGCTCGACTACCACGTCCGCTTCCGTGTCGACCGGAAACGTGTACGTCGCAGGATACAGGTAGCCCTCGAGCGTCGGTCCCGGCACGGCGAATCGGGTGACGAGGGACGTGTCGCGCAGTGCATCGGCCAGCGAATCGGCATCGACATCCGCAAGCGCCGCGATGCGTTCGGCGATTTCATCGAGACGAAGGCCCTCGGGAATGACGAGCCGTTCGGTCATGATGTTGCCCGCGACCAGTTCCGCCAGGACATGGTCCCAGCCGGACTCGCGGCGGAACTCGTACGTGCCCGGCTTGATCTTCGTTGCGTCGCCCCTGAACCGCGCGTAGAGACGGAACAGACGGGGCGATCCGATGATGTCCTTCGCGGCAAGGCTGTCCGCGACCAGCGCGAACGCCGCGCCGGCAGGCACGCGAACGCGCAACGGATCGCCCGTCCCGCTGCTCGATTCGCCACAGGCGCAGAATACGATCGCAAGCAGCAGGACGTGCGGCACGCGCCGCGAACGTTCAATGCGCATGGTCGCCTTTAGTGCCGTGGCCGGCCCGTTCGATCTCGATGCCGCCGCGTGTACGATCGAGGAACGCCTGCAGTATGAGCATTGCCGCAGCCGTGTCTATGCGGTCCTTGCGTTCGCGTTGCGCACGCGGCAGCCCGAGTGAGCGTACGGTGCGTTCGGCCGCGACGGATGTCATCCGTTCGTCGATGAGGAAGACGTCGATACCGGCGCGTTCGGCAAGCCGGGCCGCGAACTCCCTGACGCCGGCGGTCCACTCGGTGTCGTCGCCGTCGAGCGAGAGCGGCAGTCCGACGACGGCGCATTCGACATCGTACTCCGACATCACGTCGAGGATCGCCTTGACCGGAGGGCGTTTGCCTCGGCGGCGCACGAGTGCGGGCAGCGGTTGCGCGACCGTCGCCGTGGGATCACTGATCGCGAGGCCGATACGGCGTCCACCGAAGTCGATTGCGAGCGTGCGGCCCACTCAGCGCAGCGTTGCCAGCGTTTCACCGACCGCATCGCCGGAGCGGAGCCGGGCGTACACGGCGTCGAGCGCGGCGGCACTGCCGTACAGGAAGCGGCAGCGTTGGTCGCCGCGTGAGCGGCACTCGACCTCGAGGACGGCGACCTCGTCGTCGGATACACGGCCGAGCAGGTTCGCGAACAGGCCCGCGGTGAATGAGCAGCTCGGTCGTTCCTCGCCGAAAGCGGGATCGGCTTCGGCCCAGTCGTCCGCGCTCAGTGCGCCCACGCCTTCGTGTACGCGCTCGTTCGACAGGTGCCCCCATCCGCGCCGGGCGAACAGCTCCGCGAACCGGCGCCAGAACGCTGCTTCACTCCAGTCCGTCGGCGCGGTATCCGCGGACGCACCCGTGAGGATGTCGTGGAATGCATCGCCGGCCGCATTGCCGGCGGTCTGCAGCGTGTGCGCGGCGTGATCCGCGCCGACCACGTCAGCCAGCGCCCGCCGCAGTGCTGCCAGTGAAGCGACCGGAAGCGCCAGCTCGTGCGGCCGTTGACTGTGCGTCATCATGCTCCTCCCGTTCCTCGAGCGCTCTCAGGCGTCCCCGACGTGCGTGGCCGCCAGGGCGCGCAGTGCCTGTTCATCAATGACGTTGACGCCGAGTTCCCTGGCGCGCTCCTGCTTGGACCCGGGATTCTCACCGGCGACTACATGGTCTGTCGATTTCGAGACACTGCTCGTGACGCGGCCGCCATGGCGTTCGATGAACGACGTCAGTTCCTTGCGGCTCACCGCGTGCGTGCCGGTCACGACGAATGTAAGGCCGGCCAGCGAACTTCGCTCGGCTCGCTCGACCGGCTCGGTCAGGTTGAGGCCGGTTTCACGCAGCCGTTCGATCAGCGTGCGGTTCCTGCTCTCGGCGAGGAAGGCGATCACCGCGTCCGCCGTCGTCTCGCCGATGCCGTGTACGGCGGCGATCTCCTCACGTCCGGCGCTCATCAGGCCGTCCATCGTCTCGAAGCGGCGGGCCAGCAGCCGGGCCGCACTCGCGCCGACGTGGCGGATGCCGAGCGCGAACAGGAGCCTGGACAGCGGCAGCGCTTTCGATGCGTCGATCGAGGCGACGAGGTTCCTCGCTGAAATGTCGGCGAATCCCTCGAGCTGCATGAGGTCTTCCGCCTTCAGGTGATACAGGTCCGCGAAGTCGCCGACCAGCCCGCCATCGATGAGCTGGGCAACCGTCCGCTCGCCCAGGCCGCGGATGTCCATTGCCGAACGTGACACGAAGTGGATCACACCCCACCGGATCCGGTCGGGGCACGCCACGTTCGGGCAGTACATCATCACTTCGTCCGCCGGCCGCTCGACCGGCGTGCCGCACGACGGACACGAGTCCGGCGGCGAGTACACCACTTCCCGGCCCGTCCGCCGCTCGACCACCGGCCCGATGACCTGCGGAATGACTTCACCCGCGCGTTGCACCTCGACCCAGTCGCCGATGCGCAGGTCCTTGCGCGCGATGTCGTCGAAGTTGTGCAGTGTCGCCAGTTTCACGGTTGCGCCACCGATGACGACCGGCTCGAGCATCGCGTACGGATTGAGCGAGCCGGTCCGGCCCACGTTGATGCGGATGTCGAGGAGCCGCGTGACCTCGACGTCCGCGGGAAACTTGTAGGCGATGGCCCAGCGTGGATCCCGCTCGCCGACCACGCCGAGTTCGGGCCAGAGCGACAGCCGTGCGACCTTGACGACAACGCCGTCCATCGCGTAGTCGAGGCCGGCGCGCAGCGCCGCCGCCTCGTCGAGGAACGCGATCACGTCCTCCAGCGAGTCGCACTGACGCCGCACCGGATTGGTCGGGACACCCCACTCGGCCAGCAGCGCGAGAACGTCCGCCTGCGTCTCGACCGGCAGCCGGTCCGTGGACGACGGGTCCGTCTGAATCTGGAATCCGAAGAACCGCAACGGCCGGTCCGCCGTGAGCTTCGGATCGAGCTGCCGGAGTGAACCGGCGGCCGAGTTGCGCGGGTTCGCGTACAGCGGTTCGCCCGCGGCCTCGCGGCGCTCGTTCATCTCGCCGAACCCGGACAGCGTCATGAACACTTCGCCACGGACCTCGAGCACGGATGGTACGCCGTCGGCCGGCAGTCGGAGCGGGATGCTCCGGATCGTTCGCAGATTCGCCGTCACGTCTTCGCCGATAGCGCCGTTACCACGCGTCGCGCCGCGCACGAACAGGCCATCCTCGTAGCGCAGTGTGACGGCGGCGCCATCGAGCTTCAGTTCGGCGACGTACCCGCCATCGCGGACCTCGCGGACGATGCGCGCATTGCGCTCCTCCCATGCACGCAGGTCGTCGGCGGAAAACGCGTTGTCGAGCGAGTACATGGGTGCCAGGTGCTCGACCTTCGCGAAGTGCCGTGCGGGTTCGGCGCCGATCCGGCGGGCGGGCGAGTCGAGCGTCGCAAGTTCCGGATGGTCGCGCTCGATCTCCTTCAGTTCACGCAGATGCCGGTCGTACTCTGCATCCGTGATCGACGGCGCGTCCAGAACGAAATACGCGTGGTTCGCCTCGTTCAGGATCGCGCGCAGCTCGGATGCCCGCCGCGCGACGTCCGTCGACGCAGCGTGCGTCACTCCCTGGCCTCGACGTTCTCCATCTGGTCGAAACGGATCGTCCGGTTCCGGCCCGCCGCCTTCGCCGCGTACAGCGCTCGATCGGCTCCGTGGATCAGAGCTTCGGCATTGCTGAGCTGGTGGTGCGGGTACGTCGCAACGCCCGCGGAGATCGTCATGCCGATCGGTTCGCCAGCGCCGATGTCGAACTCATGGTTCTCGACGGCGACGCGAACTCGCTCCACGAAAACGGCGCCACCGTCGGCATCCGTCGCGGGAAGGAGCGCAATGAACTCCTCGCCGCCGTACCGGCCGAGCCGGTCGATGTCGCGAGCCGACACGCGCATGATGCCGGCAATCTGGACCAGCACGCGGTCGCCCGCCGGATGGCCGTACGTGTCGTTGACCGACTTGAACAGGTCGAGATCGAACATCGCGACTGTCAGCGAGGCGCCCGTACGACCCGAGCGCTCGAACTCGTCGCGCAGGAGCCCGTGAATGTGCCTGTGATTGTACAACCCGGTCAGTCCATCGCTCACGCTGAGACGCCGCAGCTCGCGGTTCTTCTCCTCGAGTTCGTCCTGCAGCCTCTTGATCCGAAGCATCGACCGGACCCTCGCCTCCAGCTCCGAAAAGTTGATCGGCTTCGTCAGGTAGTCGTCCGCGCCCGCTTCGAAACCCATCACCTTGTCTTCGGTCGAATCGCGCGCCGTCACCAGGATGATCGGGATGAACGGCAGCGAGCTGTCGGACTTGATGCGCCGCGATACTTCGAACCCGTCGATGTCCGGGAGCATGATGTCGAGAAGCACGAGATCCGGCGCGTTCGCCTGCACGTGATCGAGCGCCGCCTGGCCCGTGCCGGCTTCCGCAATCGAATACCCGCGGTGGCGCAGACGTGTCGAGATGATCTCCGCGTTGTCGGCATTGTCGTCAACGACGAGGATGCGTGCCTTCCGGTCCTCAGCGGCGGCTTGACCTGTCGGCTGGCTTTCCATTATGCAGGCGTGTGGATGGTCGCGGCGCTCGGATCTCGATCGGTCGTGTCGGATCGGGTCCGGCGCTCGCATCCCGAAACGGAACCGTGGGGCGGCCGATGCGTACCTCGATGGTACAAGGAAAGGACCGTGCCACCGTCCTTTCCCGACCGAGGCCGAGTTGACGCAAACGGTTGTGACAAGGTATCCTTGGCGGACTGGATGAAGCAAGCCGGAGTACTCTCGCCCGAGGCGCGCGGCGCCATCGTTCCGACGGCCCGGACCCGCGCCGTCACGGTACTCATCGCGTGTGCGTTGACGACGTTCGCCGCAACGCCCCTCTCCGCACAGGTCGGATCGCCCGCTGGCGCTGTTCCGGTCGATCTGCTGGAGCAACGCCGGTCCGCCCTGCTCGACGCCATTGGCAACGGCGTCGCGGTCGTCCGGGCCGCGGAGGCGCGCACCATCCAGGTCGACCACCCGCAGGAGAGCGACTACCGTGAGAACAACGACTTCTTCTACCTGACCGGGCTCGAAGCGCCCGGCTCGTACCTGGTGCTCGTTGCCGGTGGCGACTCGCGCGAAGCCATTCTGTACATGCCGCCCCGCGATCCCGGCCAGGAGCAATGGACCGGGGAGAAGCTCGGTCTGGGGCCGGAAGCTGCCGCGCTGACCGGCATTGCGAGTGTCCGGTCGATGGAGCGGATCCGGCCCGAACTCGGCCGCCTGCTCGAACGTGCGGCGAAGGTCTATGGGCAGGTAGCCGGCGCCGAGGCTTGCGGCGGACGCCAACCGTGCGTTCCTGCGCTCGACCGGATCGGGATCGAGGCCGTGGACCCGCAGGGTGTCGCTCCGCTCACGGCTGCGCTCCGCCTCGTCAAGGACGCGGATGAGATGCGGAGGCTGCGCCGCGCGATCGACATCACCGCCGAAGCGCAGCGCGAGGCCATGCGTGCCATCACGCCCGGCATGTTCGAGTACGAGATCGAGGCGATCATCGAGTACACGTTCCGTCGCAACGGCGCCGAGCGGGTCGGTTTTCCCAGCATCGTGGGATCCGGCCCGAACTCCGTGACGCTGCACTACGACAGGAACCGCCGTCAGACGGAGGCCGGCGATCTGGTGGTGATGGACATTGGCGCGGAGTGGGGCTACTACACGGCGGAAGTGACCCGGACCGTGCCGGTCTCCGGCAGATTCACAACGCGCCAGCGGGCCGTATACGACATCGTTCTGGGCACACAACAGGCCGCGATCGATGCCGTCAAGCCGGGCGTGACCATCGCCGAACTGACACGAATCGCACAACAGTACATGGAGACGAACTCGGGCGACGTCTGCGGCTCCGAAAGCTGCCGTCGTTACTTCCTCCACGGACTCTCGCACTGGCTCGGCATGGACGTCCATGATGTGGGCGACTACGCGCGTCCGCTCGAGCCCGGCATGGTCCTCACAATCGAGCCCGGCATTTACATTGCATCAGAGCAGATAGGCGTCCGCATCGAGGACGACATCCTCGTTACGGCCACCGGTCACGAAATCCTGTCCGGCGCCGCACCGCGTACGGCCGAGGAGATCGAGACCGCCATGGCGTTGGGCGCGAACGAGGCCGGCCGAAGGGACGCGGACCCGGCCACAACCACGAAAGGGAACGATCATGTACTACGATGAGGACAACGGCGGAGCCCTCAATTTCCTGCTCGGCATGCTGGTCGGCGCGGCCGCGGGCGCGGCCGTCGCGTTGCTGTCGGCGCCACAGAGCGGCAAGCGCACTCGGCGGCAGCTGAGAAAGGCCGTCTATTCGGCGCGCGACAATGCCGGCGAGCGCTGGGGCGACCTGTCCGACGACGTCCGGTCCGCAGTCGAGGCCGGCCGGAAGAAGATCCGGGTCTGAGCGCTGGGGCGCCCCCGCGCCCTGCACCCGACATGTCGCTGTATCGAACGGTTCAGCGGAAGCGTGACGGCTTCGAGCTGACGCCGGCCGAGATCACGTCGTTCATGAACGGCTATCGGGATGGCCACGTGGAGGATTACCAGGTGGCCGCCTTCCTGATGGCCGTTTTCTTCCGCGGCCTCACTACAGCGGAGCTGCACGCGCTGGTCGAGGTGATGCTCCGGTCGGGCGACACCGTTGTTCTCGATGACGTGCCCGGCATCAAGGTCGACAAGCACTCCACGGGCGGTGTCGGCGACAAGGTCTCCCTGATCCTCGCGCCGCTCGTCGCCTCACTCGGCGTGCCCGTGCCCATGATGAGCGGGCGAGGACTGGGTCACTCCGGTGGAACGGTCGACAAGCTCGAGTCGATTCCCGGCTTCCGGACGGACCTGACGCTGGCCGCGTTCCGCGCTCAGATGAAGGAGTTGGGCTGCGCCCTGATCGCCCAGACGGACGAGATCGCGCCGCTCGACCGGAGCCTCTACGCGCTGCGCGACGTGACGGCCACCGTCGAATCGATACCGCTGATCGCGTCAAGCATCATGAGCAAGAAGCTGGCGGAGGGGCTCGACGCGCTGGTGCTCGACGTCAAGGCGGGCAACGGCGCGTTCATGCCGGAGCCGGCCCGCGCCGAGGAGCTGGCGCGAACGATGATCGCGATCGGCGAATCCTACGGAAAACGCGTCGTCGCGTACATCACCGCAATGGATCGGCCGCTCGGCACCGCGGTCGGCAACGCGCTCGAAGTCATCGAGTCCGTCGAATGCCTGCGCGGCGGCGGACCGGCCGATCTGCGTGAAGTCACACTGACGCTGGCCGCCGAGATGGTGATGCTGGGCGACGGCGCGCCGGACCGCGATGCCGCCCGTTCAATGGCCGCCGCCGCCCTCGACGATGGCCGCGCGTTCGAACGGTTCCGCCAGATCGTACGGGCACAGGGAGGCGACGTCGCCGCGATCGACGATACCGCCCGCCTTCCGGCCGCCCCGATCCGGGTCGACGTGACCGCCGCCCGCACCGGGACTGTCACCGCGATCGACGTTCGCGCCATCGGCCTGGCCGCTGTTGCGCTCGGTGCCGGCCGCGCCAACCTGAAAGCGGTTATCGACCCCGCCGTCGGGTTCCTGGTCCACGCGAAGCCCGGCGACAGCGTCGAGCGCGGCCTCGCCATTGCACAGGTCCATGCCGGCGATGAGGAATCCGCCGCCCTCGCCGTCGCGGAACTGAGCGCCGCCATCACGATCGGTGACGGAGATGCCGCTTTCCTCCCGCTGATCGGCCCGCGGATAACAGCGTCGCGATGAATGTTCTCGCATGTCCATTGACGTCCGGCTTCAGCGCATGACGACGCTCCTCACCTTCGACACGACGCACCACGCTCTGTGGGCTGAGCAGATCGTGGCGGAGCACCGGCTGGGCGCTCAGGTCGTGCCCTCGCCCGCCGAAGCGAACGCGAAATGCGACCTGGCGATCGAGTGTCTGGATGAGGATCTGAGCGAGCTGTGCCGGGCGCTCGAGGCAGCCGGCGTGCCGTTCAGGATCTTCGTCAGAAGTCGCGGCGTGGCCGGCGAGGCCTGAGCGTATCGATGGCTGTCGTGTCGGCGCGGAACCGGCTTCGGACCGGCCCGCCGAACAGTCCGCTCTCCGGCCGGCACAGCTCGGTCGGCTCGGTACCGGGCAGGAAGAATTCCAGGTACGCATCCTCGGGCGCGCACCATGACGATGCGAGCGTACCGGACTTCCGGTCGACCATGCGCGTCGTGATCCGGTCCGGCCATTGCCACGGCGGCGGGATCTCGAGTGCATTGACCGGCCCGACCTCCTCGGGATTCGCGGAATCAGCGGGGGCGCCGTCCGGATAGTACATCTGACGCATGAACTCGCCCCAGATCGGCGCGGCGTAGACGCCACCCGCGGCACCGGGCAGGATCGTCTTCGGCCGGTCGAAGCCCAGCCACACGGCCGCCAGCAGGTCAGGGGTGAAGCCCACGAACCAGACGTCCGTCGCGTCATTGGTCGTACCGGTCTTGCCCGCGGCCGGCACGTCGTACGGCAGGCCCCTGGGTTGAGCCCTGGCCGGAACGCCCGAGCCGTTGTCGATCACGGTACGCATCAGGTCACGCGCGATGGCGGCTACAGCGGTGTCGAGCACCTGCTCGCGCTCCGGCTGCGTGGACCAGAGCAGCCGGCCGTCCGCATCCTCGACCCTCAGAATGTAGCGCGGGTTGACCCCGACTCCATCGTTCGCGAGAACCGTGTACGCCCTGGCCAGCTCGATCGGGTAGACGGACGCCGCACCGATCGATGTCGACGGGTAGGGCGGTATCTCGGTGGAAATCCCGGCGTCGCCCGCGAGCTGCGAAATCGTTTCGAGGCCGACCTCGAGGCCGAGCTTGACGGCCACCGTGTTGATCGACGTGCGCAGCGCATCACGCAACGTGACCGGTCCCCTGAACTCGGGATCGTAGTTGCGTGGCGAATAGATCGAGCCGTCGACCTGCTCGAGCATCAGCGGTGAATCGTAGATCACGTGTGATGCAGGGATGCCGCTGGCGATCGCGGCCGCGTAGACGAACGGCTTGAACGTCGAGCCCGGCTGGCGAAGCGCCTGCGTGGCGCGGTTGAACTTCGAATCATCATAGTCGCGGCCGCCGATCATCGCGCGGATCTCGCCGGTCGCCGGATCCATGGCGAGGAACATGCCTTGCAGATATTGCGTCTCGGCGCCGTTCGATCCGCCTTCCGCCATGACATCGCCGAACTTCGGCGAGCGGAAGTTCGGCTGTGACTCGACCCTCGCCCACCCGCTGTCCATCGCCGCTCGCGCAACACGCTGCATGTCGAGGTCCAGTGTCGTCGTAACGCGCAGCCCTTCGTCATACACGGCATCCGCGCCGAACCGCTCGAACAGGATCTGTCGCACTGTCTCCTTGAAGTACGGCGCGATCTCCGTTCCTTCGTACTCGTGCGTCGATTCCGGGAGCGGCTCCTCCATGTACTCCTGCGCTTCGGCCTCCGTGATGTAACCCTGATCGGCCATCAGGCGGAGCACGATGTTCCGTCTCTGCCGCGCTGCCGCCGCATTGGCGAACGGCGAGTACGCTTCCGGCCGGTTGATTACCGCTGCGAGGAGCGCCGCCTCCGGCAATGTCAGCTGGATAGCGGCCTTGCCGAAGAAGTACTGCGAAGCCGCCTCGATGCCATAGCGCCCGCGGCCATAGTTGACCTGATTGATGTAGGCTTCGAGGATCTCGTCCTTCGAGTACACGTCCTCGAGCTGGAAGGCGACGTGCAGCTCCTTCATCTTGCGCGTCGGTCGCCGCTCGAAGCCGATCTCGTCCTCGAACATGTGCCTGGCCAGCTGCTGCGTGATCGTACTTCCGCCCGCCGGCCGCCGTCCGCGCAGGATGTTCTTCACGGTAGCGCCGAGGAAGCCCTGCGGGTCGAACCCGCCGTGATTGTAGAAGCGCTTGTCCTCGATGGCGATGAACGCCTGGGCCACGTAGTCGGGCAGTGTCTCGACGCTGACCGGCGTGCGACGTTCCCTGAACAGCTCCGAGATGAGCCGGCCCTCGTGGTCGAGCAGCTGCGTGGCGCTTTTCGGCTCCCACACGTAGATTTGCGCGATCGATGGGCAGTCCCGGCAGACCGATTGCCAGCTGCCAAGAAGCAGGCCGCCCGCCAGTGACATTGTCCCGATCAGGCCGATGGCCAGTACGGCGAAAACCATCGGTCTCCGTCGGAGCCAGCCCCACGCGCTGCCCATCCGTCTGCCCATTCCCGTCAGCACCCTCCGAACCGGGTCCATCGCAGTCCTCAGTCCAGTCAGTCGTCCTGTACCGCCGCTGCCAGCCATTCGTGCAGCCGGCCGTTGCTCGCAAGCACCGAGCCAGAGCCGACGATGTCGGCGTTACCGTCGATCCGCGTGATCGTCCCGCCCGCCTCGCGGACGATGAGCGCGCCTGCCGCGATGTCCCACGGCGCCAGCGACAGCTCCCAGAACCCGTCGAAGTACCCCGAGGCCAGGTGACAGAGATCCAGTGCGGCCGCGCCAGCTCTTCGTACGCCGGCGGTGGCCTTCACGATCCGCGAAAACTGATCGAGATAGCCGGGCAGCAGGTCGAGCGCCTTGAAAGGGAACCCGGTACCAATCAGAGCGCGTGAGGGATCGGTCGTGGCGGAAACGCGAATTCGCCTGTCGTCCAGAAACGCGCCGCCGCCCCGGAGCGCCGTCCATGTCGCACCGGTCGATCCGTCCATCACGACACCCACCGCCAGCTCACCGTCGAGCAACCCGGCGATCGACGCAGCATACATCGGATACCGATGCAGGTAGTTCGTTGTGCCGTCCAGCGGGTCGATGACCCAGATCCAGCCCGCCTCGCTCTTCGCCTCGGCAAGCCGGTCCGCTGGAATCGACAGATGTCCAGCGACGGACCCGCCGTCTTCGGTGAGGCCCGATCGCGCTGCGATTCCGACCGGCGCTGTCGCCTCCTCCTCCGAAAGGAATCGGTGATCCGGGAACGCTCTGTGGATGCGTTCGATGATCTGCGACTCCGCCTCTCGGTCCACGCGCGACACGAAGTCGTGATGGCCCTTCTCCGTCCACTCCTCGGCATCGATGTCGCTCAGGTTCGCGCGATGCACACCCACCGCCGCTCTCGCCGCATCGACCGCCACTTCCAGCATGCTCCTGAGATGCATTCTCCGCCCCGATCCGTTGCATCCTCGCCGTCCCACAGGCGCCGCGACGAGTGTACCCCCGAAGGCGACAGCGGGTCGGCAGATGATCGCGCCCGGAAACCACGCCGGACACGGGCTCCGCGCGGTTCGGGACGCGCGTATCGACTGGAATGGGTCATGCACGACTGTCAGGAGTGGATTCGCCCCCCGTACCGGGCTCCGATGTCAAGGCCACAGAGACGCATTCCGATACTCGGATCAGGCCGATGAACCTCCGGACGAGGGCTTCGCCGGCCCCTGGACCCGGGCATGATGCCCACCAGGAACCTCCACGTCGGTTCGAGATGATCGAGATATTCAAGGCGGCAGTTCAGCGCGGCGCCTCCGACATCCACATCAAGGTCGGTGACTTCCTGCGCGCACGAATCTACGGAGAGCTGGTGCCGCTGACGCAGCAGCGTCTGTCGCAGGATCAGGTACGTCAGATCTGCCTGCAACTGATCACGAATTCCAAGGATCGCGACCGGTTCGACGAGATCCGCGACTACGACTGTTCGTGGGGCGCGCCAGGCCTCGGCAGGTTCCGGGTGAACATCCTTCGCCAGCGCGGCACGCCAATGGCCGTGATGCGCGTCATTCCGATCGACATCCCGAACTTCGAGGCGCTGAAGCTGCCGCCTGTACTGTCTGCGGTGTCCTCGGCGGAACGCGGCCTGGTGCTCGTGACGGGCGTGACCGGTTCCGGAAAGAGCAGCACGCTGGCGGCGATCGTCGGCTACATCAACAACACCCGGCGCAAGCACATCATCACGCTCGAGAACCCGATCGAGTTCCTGCACCGCGACATCAATTGCTCGATCACACAGCGAGAGGTTGGCAGCGACACGGCGTCATTCGACCAGGGTCTGAAGTCCGCCCTGCGCGAAGACCCCGATGTAGTCATGATCGGTGAAATGCGCGACACCATCACGATGGACACCGCGATGAAGGCCGCCGAAACCGGCCACCTCGTGCTGTCCACCCTGCACACGACGAACGCGGTGCAGACGATTTCCCGCATCGTCGCCGTGTTCCCTCCGCACGAACAGGAAATGGTGCGGATCCGGCTGGCCGAGACGCTCGTCGCCGTGATCAGCCAGCGACTGCTGCCGCGCAAGGACAACCGCGGCCGCGTCGTCGCCGCCGAGGTCATGGTCGTGACCGGTACCATCCAGGACGCGATCATGCAGGGCGGAGACAAACAGCACGAGATCTACGACCTGATCGCCGACGGCAAGGAGCAGTACGGCTCCCAGACCTTCGACCAGCATCTTCGCGATCTCGTCGACGCCGACCTCGTCTCCTACGAAGTCGCCAAGGCCGCCGCCAACAACCCGGCCGACTTCGAGCTCAGGATGCGGACGCTCGTGTAACCAGAAACGGAAGGGTAACGCTGGCGCCCCGGCCGCACGTGTGCGGCCGGGGCGCTATTGCGCTGTGGGAACTCGTTTCTGGTTTCTGGTTTCTGGGGCGGGTTTCTGGGAACACACGTTGGAAGCGGGGTCAGCGGCGCGTGAGGGGGGTGCCGGTTGCGGCACGTCGCCGCGTGGGCGTCCCTTGCGCACCCGGTGCCACTCGTGTCACTTGACAACGGGACCGCGCGGCAGCGCATTGCGGGTTGCCGTCTGAAAGAAGCGTTTCTGGTTCGCGCAGTTAACCCAGCGCAGCGCGGACCCCAGAAACCAGCCCCAGAAACCAGAAACCAGAAACGAGTCAGTACCCCCAGAAACCAGCCCCAGAACCAGAAACCAGAAACGAGTCAGTACCATCATGCCCACCGATGCCCGCCTTTCCGGCATATTCCTGCCGGTCACGACGCCCTTCGATCCGGTGACGGGCGAAATCGCGCCGGTCAGTTTCCGCGACAATCTGCGGCGCTGGGTCGATGAGCCGATCGACGGGATCGTGCTGTTCGGGTCGACGGGCGAGGGGGCGCTGCTCGACGAGGACGAGAAGGTCCGGCTGACCGGGTTCGCGCGCGAAGTGGTGCCGCCGGGCATTGCGCTGGTGGCTGGCGCGAGCGGCGAGTCGACGCGCGCCACGATCCGGCAGTGCAGGGAGCTTGCTGCGGCGGGCGCCGAATACATGCTGTCGCACGCACCCTGGTACTTCGGACCGTACCTGCCCGTGGCTGCGCTGCTCGACCACTATCGGGCCGTTGCGGATGCTTCGCCGGTGCCCGTGATCGTCTATCACATGCCCAAGTACACGAAGGTCGTGATCGATCCCGGCCTCATGGGAGAGCTGCTGCGCCATCCGAACATCGCGGGCATGAAGGACTCATCCGGCGAAGTGAAGCGCTTCGCCGATTACACCGATTCCTCGCCGGCCGGCAAGGCGCTGTTCGTCGGGAACGGTACGCTGCTGTACACGGCGCTCGAGCTGGGCGGCGCGGGCGGTGTTCTTGCCGTCGCGGACTTCGCGCCGGCCGAGTGTGCGGAGATCGTGGCTGCGTTCCGCGAAGGCGACACGGCGCGCGCTGGCCGCGTACAGGAGCGCATGTCGACGGCGCACCGCTCGATCGTCGGAACGTGGGGCGCGGTCGGTGTGAAGGCGGCGCTCGATCAGCTCGGCTGGAGCGGGGGCCCGCCGCGGCCGCCGTTGCGTCCGCTCGGAGAGGCCGATCAGCGCAAGCTCGCCGGTGTGCTGCGCGACACCGGTCTGCTTGCCGCAGCCCGGACCTAGGTTGTCGGGGACGGAGCCTCCGCCGCGCGACGCCGTGCTCGAGATGTTGCGGTCTCTGGCCGTGCCCAGGCTACACGGCTCTGCGGCCGCCGCTGGCGTGCAAGCCAGGATCCGTGCCGAATTCGAGCGCATTGGCCTGGCGGTCGAGGATTGCCCGTTCACGTTCTCCGCTCTGCCGGGCCGGTTCGGTGCACAGATCTGCGGCGTGATCCTGGCCGTCACGCTTCCCGCGGCGGCTTTCTTCGTCCAGGCCGGACGCTTCGCGCCGGCTCTCGCGTTTCTGCTCGCGCCGGCGATCCTGGCCGCGACGGCGGTGATGCTGTCGGATGCCGCAATGCTGCGCCTGCCGTTCGCGCGCGCGGCAGGCGCCAACATGCTGGCCGGGTCCGGCGCAGCGCGTTTTCTGATCGTGGCGCACCGCGACAGCAAGTCGCAGCCCATGCCGCTCATACTCCGCGTCGGTGGCGCGGTTGGCGCCGTCCTGGCCTGGCTGACGCTCGTCGCCATCGTTGCCGCGAACGGCCAGGCTCCGGCGGTAGCGACGACGGCCGGCATCATTGGCGGCATCTGCGGCCTGGTCATCTCCCGATGCTGCGTCGGCAACGATTCGGACGGTGCGCTCGACAACGCCAGCGGCGTGGCCGGCCTGCTCCGGATCGCACGGATCGAAGCCGATCGCGGATCGCACGATGTCGCCTTCCTCGTGACGGACGCCGAGGAGTTCGGCCTGGTCGGTGCGCGGGTGGCCGCCGCTTCGTTTCCCGACGTCGAAGCGGTGATCAACCTCGATGGCCTCGATGACGATGGGCCGATCGTTCTGATCGACGGCCGGTCGCCGCTTGCCTCGCCGCCGTCGCGCCTGACCTGGACGCTGGACCAGTGCGCCACCGAGCGTGATGCTCAGGTCAGGCACCGCGGTCTGCCGCCCGGCCTCCTGCTCGACCACGTGCCATTCTCACGAGCCGGCCACCACGCGGTCACCATCATGCGTGGCCGGCTGCGGTCGCTTGCGCGGGTGCACAGGCCGGGCGACACCGCGGACCGGATGGACGGGCGAGGCGCGACGCTCGTCGCCGACATCGTGAGCGACGCGCTCGACGTGATCCGGACCGATCCGGCAACCGACCGGGCCCTGAGGGTGGCGCGCGAACCCGCGCCCGGCTAACCTTTCCGGGAAAAGACCATCTCTCGACCCGCTCCCTCGCCGTTGCGCGCGGAGCGGGTTCTGTGTGTCATCGGGCAGGGTACTGCGGATGCGGGATCATCGCTGCCTCGTCGTCGTGGGTGCGCAGTGGGGCGACGAAGGCAAGGGCAAGATCGTGGACGTGATCGCGGCGCGTGCCTCGATCATCGCGCGTTACCAGGGCGGCGCCAACGCGGGCCATACGGTCCACGTCGCCGACGAGGAGTTCATCCTCCATCAGATTCCGTCCGGCGTTCTGCACGGCGGCAAACGTTGCCTGCTCGGCAACGGCGTCGTTCTGGACGTCGACCAGTTTCTGGCCGAGCTGGATGCCCTGAAGGCCCGCGGCATCGAGGCGGAACCGCACATCGGCATAAGCGGCCGTGCGCACCTCCTGCTCGAGCACCACAAGCGGCTGGACCTCGCTGGCGAGACCATGCGTGGCATCGACAAGATCGGCACGACCGGCAAGGGTATCGGACCCGCCTACGAAGACAAGATTGCGCGCGCGGGCATTCGCGTGGCCGACCTGTCGGACCCGGACCGCGCCTCGCGTCTCATCCGTGCGGCGGTCGACCGGGCGAACGGCCGGTTGAGGGCCATCGACGGTGACCCGGTCGACGCCGGCGCGCTGGTCGAATCCGTTCTGGCCAGCCGTGAGCGAATCCTGCCCATGCTCACCGACACGGGCCGCGAGATCCTCGACACGCTCGCGCGCAGCGATGGTCGCGTCCTGCTCGAGGGCGCCCAGGGCGCCATGCTCGACATCGATCACGGCACCTATCCGTTCGTCACGTCTTCATCCACAACGGCGGGCGGCGCGGCCACCGGCGTCGGCATCGGGCCGACTGTCATCGACGGCGTGATCGGCGTGGTCAAGGCGTATACGACCCGGGTCGGCAGCGGCCCGCTGCCCACCGAGATCGAGGCGCCGCTCGGCGATCACCTGCGCGAGCTGGGCGGTGAGTACGGCGCGACCACCGGCCGCCCTCGCCGCTGCGGCTGGTTCGATTCAGTCGTCGTCCGCTACGCCGCACAGGTCAACGGCCTGACCAGCCTGGCCGTCACCAAGCTCGATGTGCTCGACTCGTTCGATCAGATCCACGTCTGCACCGGCTACGATGTCAACGGCGAAGCCCATACGACGTTCCCCCCCGACCTCGGCTTCCTCGACCATGCCAGACCGGTCTACGAAACCTTGCCGGGCTGGAAATCCTCGACAGCCGGAGCACGGTCGCTCGCCGACCTCCCCGCCCGGGCAAGGGCCTATCTCGATCGCATCGTCGAATTGACTGGCGTTCCCGTGGACTTCATCTCCGTCGGCACGGAGCGCGAGCAGATAATCGACCTGGTCGTCTGAGGTGCCGTCCGGACCCGTGGAACTTGAGAAGTGCCGGATCAGGGGCTAACTTGCAAGGCTCTGTTCACCCGGAATCGATGCGGACGTGTTCGACGAACTCTCAGAGAAGCTGGACGTCGTATTCGGCAGACTGAAGCAGCGCGGGCTGCTGACGGCGCCGATGATCCGCGAGGGGCTGCGCGATGTAAGGCGAGTGCTCCTCGAGGCGGACGTCAATTTCCAGCTCGTCAAGGAGTTTCTGGGCCGGGTCGAGGAGAAGGCGACGGGCGAGAAGGTGTTGAAGTCGGTGTCGCCCGGGCAGCAGGTAGTGAAGATCGTACACGACGAGCTGGTCGTGCTGCTCGGGGACAGGCCCTCGCCATTGGCGGTAGCGCCGGTGCCACCGACGGTGGTGATGCTGGTGGGGCTTCAGGGGTCGGGCAAGACGACGACAGCGGCGAAGCTGGCGAAGCGGATGGTGCGGGAGGGTCGCTCTCCGGCACTGGCTGCGCTGGACCCGTACCGGCCGGCGGCCATCGACCAGCTCGAGACGCTGGGCAAGGAGATCGGCGTCCCGGTGCTGGCGGATCGGTCCGAGAAGGACGTGGTGAAGCTGGCGCGCTGGGCGGTGGACGAGGCGAGGGCCGCGAGGCACCGGGTGGTGATCCTGGACACAGCGGGTCGCCTTCAGGTCGATGCGGAACTGATGGACGAGCTGCGCCGGGTGCGTGAGGCGGTGTCGCCGTCGGAGACGCTGCTCGTTGTGGACGCGATGATCGGGCAGGAGGCGGTCCGGATCGCTCAGGGTTTCCGCGAAGCGCTGGATCTGACGGGCGTCGTGCTGACGAAGATGGACGGCGATGCACGTGGCGGTGCCGCGCTGTCGATCCGGGGTGTGACGGGCGTACCGGTAAGGTTCGTGGGAACCGGCGAGCGTGTGGACGGCCTCGAGGTGTTCGATCCGCACCGCATGGCGGGCCGGATTCTCCAGCAGGGCGACGTGGTCGGACTGGTGGAGAAGGCGCAGCAGGCGTTCGACGAGGGCCAGGCGCAGAAGCTGGAGCAGAAGGTCGGGAAGGAAGGCCGTTTCGATCTCGAGGACTTCCTGACCGTGACGCAGCAGATGCAGAAGATGGGGCCGCTCGAGGGGCTGCTCAAGATGGTGCCGGGCGTGAACAGCAAGATGCTGAAGCAGACGAAGGTCGATCCGAAGAAGATCCGGCACGTGGAAGCGATCGTCCTGTCGATGACGCCGCAGGAACGACGGCGGCCGGACATTCTGAACGGGTCACGCCGGCTGCGGATCGCGAAGGGATCCGGCCGACCGGTCCAGGAAGTGAACCGGCTCATGCAGCAGTTCAAGCAGATGCAGAAGCTGATGAAGCAGATGAAGGGCATGGGTGGCGGTACCATGGGTGGCGGCGTCCGGATACCTGGGCTTTGACAGAGAAACAAGAAACCAGAAACGAACAATCGGTGGGCTTCTGAGGAAAGCGTTTCTGGTTCGCGCAGTTCACCAGGCGCGGCGCGGACCCCAGAAACCAGCCCCAGAAACCAGAAACCAGAAGCGATTTCCAAACCGAGAGGCTCCATGTCCGTACGCATAAGACTCCGAAGGGTTGGCCGGAAGGCGCAGCCGTACTACCGGGTGGTGGTCGCGGATTCGAGGACGCCGCGCGACGGTTACTACCTGGACACGGTGGGATTCTACAACCCGCGGAC
>DATKCF010000018.1:0-3574 GCA_035513345.1 Longimicrobiales bacterium | reverse complement strand
AGTCCTCGCCTGCCCACAGCCGCCGAAGCTCCGTATCCGACACGGAGGCATCGTGACCGGCGATCTGCTTCGCACCGGCCGAGTCACTCACACCCATGCCAGCCAGCCTCAGTGACTCCGCTTCCGGGCGACACGCCAACGCGCCGAAAAGGACGAGCAAACCGACCCGCGTTCGTCGCATCCTTATCGCTGCCATGACGTTCCTTCCATTGGTCCCGTTACCCACGTGAGCGCCTGGATCTGTTGGTTCCCGCCTCCCGGCGACGGTGCCCCCGGGTCAACGAAAGGCGTGTGCCTCGCCGGCCCGTGACGTGTAAGTGCCTAACGGACCTGACTATACATCGACTGTTGGAACGCGGCTCCGCCGCCGGGACGCGTCACGCATCGTTACGGCGCTCCCTGCCGCCGTTACAACGTGGACGGCCCGGGTGCGTGCTGGCTGCCGTGCTGCAACGGCAACCGGATCAGCACCGTCGTGCCCTCGCCGACCTCGCTCTCGATATCGCCGCGGTGCTGCTCGACGATTCGGCGCGCGATGGTCAGACCCAGACCGGTGCCGTCGGCCCGGGTGGCGTAAAGCGGCTGGAAGACGCGTTCGAGCATCTCGGATTCAGACGCTCGAGCGCTTCCTCCCGGCTGAGACTGGCGGCGCCGGCGAGGATCCGCGTGATGTCGCCTTGCGTCAGGACCAGAACTCGTCGTACGCGTACTGGTCGTCGACCAGCAGCCACTCCTCGGCCACCTGGCCGTCGCGCCAGCGAACCACCTCGCAGAGATCGAACTCAAGCGTCTTCCCAGCCCTCGTCGCTTTCATGTGCGAGAGCGACGTGGTGTGCGTGTCGTTGGCCAGGAACTCCTGGTCCTCCAACTCGAGCGCGTCGGCACGCTGACCGAAGTTCCCGAGCAGCTCGAGGATCGAGTCCCGGCCGCGGAACTCGCCGCCGAAGTCGCTCCTGCCCGGCCAATGCCAGACCGTGTCCTCGGCGAAGAGCCCGGAGAGCGTGTCGATGTCGCCGTTCCGGAAGGCGTCGTGCCCTTTCCGGTGCAGGGAGACGTTGGGATGCTCGGCCATCGGTGGCTCCTTTCGCGGATGGTAAGTCGCAGCTTGTCATCGCCCGTGCGGGCTCTCCGTCCGGTAATGCGACAGATGGCCACATCCAGGGCCATCGCGCAAGCAAGGCGCGTCGTTCAGGATCTCAGCACGCCCGACGGCTCCAGTCGCATCGTCCGAAGCGCTGGCACCAGCGTCGCGAGCAGTGCGATCGCCAGAATCACCGCAGCCGCGCCGGCGAGGATCGCCGGATCCAACGTTCGCACCTCGTACAACCGGCTCGAGACGATCCGCCCGGCGACCAGGGCGATGCCCAGCCCGATGCCCGTGCCCGCAAGTGCGAGCGAGGCACCTTCCTTCAGAATCAGCCAGAACAAGGATGCGGGCGCCGCGCCGAGCGCGAGGCGGGTCGCCATTTCGCGTCGCCGCCGCACGGCTGCGTTCGCGATGATTCCGTAGACGCCGAGCGCGGCAAGCAGGACGGCGGCCGCGCCGAACAGCAGCATCAGCACCATCCCGACGCGCTGCCGAAGGGTGAGGGACCGGACGAGGTCCGTCACCGGCTCGAATTCGACCGGCATCCCCGGGTCGAAACGGCGGACCGCACCACGGATGCCTGCCTCCAGCGGCCCAGGATCGTCGGCGGTCGATTCGACGACCAGGGATAGACCCGTCTGCGTCCGCCGCAACAGCGACAGGTACATCAACGGCAAAGGATCCGCGAACAGCGATTGATGCCGAATATCTTCGGCGACACCGATAATCGTGACCTTGTTGACCGGCTCGGGATATCCCCAGATGAAGCGTTCGCCGACGGCTTGGCGGCCGGACAGGAACCGCTCGACGAACGTGCGGCTCACGACGACCCTCTCTGGTGCATCGAGGTCATCTTCGTCGCTGAACTCGCGGCCGCTGACGAGCTCGATTCCCATCGCCTCGAAATAGCCGGGGCTGACAACAGCCGTGAGTGTCGATCGGTGCTCGCCCGGCCGGTAGTCCTCGCCGGGAAACAGAACCGGCACACCGCCGGGCTGAGCACTGCGCAGCGGCATCCTGAATGTCGCTCCGGCCGCGCGTACTCCGGGAACGGTACGGACCTGCGCGAGCAGGTCACGAATGCCGTTCGACTCCGCCTCGTGGTCCGCGTACCGGTCGCCCGCCACCGACACGTCCGCGATCAGACGGTGCTCGGTCTCGAAGCCGGGGTCGATCGCGCGGAGTCCGGCGTAGCTTCGGACGAGCCAGCCGGCCCCGGCGACCAACGCTACCGACAGCGCGACTTCCGCCATGGTCAGCACGCGAAGCCACCGGGCAGTGGCTCGGCTGCCGGTGGCGGAGCGGCCTTCGTCTTTCAGGGCGACCGTGAGATCGGTTCGTGCCAGTCGAAGCGCGGGAGCGAGTCCGACGAGCACAACTGAGGAGAGGAGCGCGAGAATAGCGAACAGCAAGACGGCCGCGTCGAACGGCACGGTGGCGAGGCGCGGCAGCTCCGAAGCACCCAGATTCTGCAGCAACCGCACACCGAGGTACGCCGCACCGAGCCCCAGCAGTCCACCCGCCAATGCCATGAGCAATGTCTCGGTCAGCAGCTGTCGAAGGATTCGAGTCGGGCGCGCACCCAATGCGCGTCGCAGAGCGAACTCGGGCATCCGCACCGTGGCACGAGCGAGCAGCAGGCTCGCGAGGTTCATACACGCCAGGAGCAGGAGCGCAGCGACCGCCAGAAGCACGAGAATCAGAATGGCTCCGAGATCGCCGACAATCGACTCGACGAGCGGCGTGACGACGTACGAGCGGTCCCCGGCGCTCGCAGGGAAGTCGCGTGCCAGCCCGGCCATTACCCCTGCCATTTCGCTTTCCGCCCGGGCGAGGCTCGCGTCCGGCTTCAGCCGCACGAAGCCGTTCCAGTCATGCGCCAGGCCCTGCGGGTTGAGCGATGCGCTCAGCCAGACGTCCGCGCCCCGCGGCAGATCGAGTTCCGGTGAGGCCACGCCCATGATGGTGTTCGAAGATCCGACGAGGCGGATCTGCTGTCCGAGAATCGCGGGATCGGCGCCGTATTCGTTCTGCCATAGCGCGAACGAGATCACGGCTACGTGGGCCGCCGTCTCGAGATGATCCTCGCGGGCGAATCCGGACCCGAGCGCCAGCGGCAGGCCGAACAGCTCGAAAAAGCCCTCGCTCACGCTGTACGCGTTCACCGACCGCGGTGTCCCGTCGTCCCGCAGCAGCGTGGTCGATTCGACGACTCTCAGCCCGACCGCCCGGTCGATCGTCTGGAGCCCGGCCTCGAGCCGGACGATCTCGCTCGAAGCGAGTCCGCCGCTCGTTGGCCGTCCGCCGGCCCGCTCCGTTCCGAGTGCGTAGAGCGCATCGGCGCCGGGGTACGGCAGCGGCCGCAGCAGGACCGCGTTCACCGTGGAGAAGATCGCCGTGGTGGCGCCGATGCCGAGCGCGAGCGTCGCGATGATCCCGAACGAGAACGCGGGCATCCGGCGCATGGTGCGGATGGCATGACGGAGA
>DATKCF010000017.1:0-32805 GCA_035513345.1 Longimicrobiales bacterium | reverse complement strand
GCCGCACCGGCTGGCGGGGATTCCACCGCCTCAGGGCCAGCTATTCGTTCGTCGTCGCGCCTTGCCCTGCGGGCGCCCCGGCGCTCTCGATGTCAACGCACTTCGGTGACGAACCACTGGCGAGGAGAACGACATTGCGCCTGCGGCGGCGTTTCCAGATACCACGAGGGCACAATTGCGCCGCTGGCCGGGCACGATACATCGATGGCCAGCTCCACGTGATGCTCGGTCGGCCGAACGACCTTCGGGGTTCGAGTCCCGGCGCTCCGTTCAACCCTGTTCGCACCGCCGCGGTCCGAATCGCCGGCCCTCCTGTTGCCCGAGCGTGCCGGATCGCGCATTGTAGCGTGTCGGCGATCGGGGTGTAGCCGGCGACTCACTCTCACGGTGGCCACGAGCAATGGCGGTCCCGGACGACCGGAAGATCTTCAACGACGGCGAGATCGCGCTGATTCTCCAGAAGGCGGCGGAGCTTCAGGCGGAGAGCGGCGGCCGCGCGACGGGGCTTTCGCTCGAGGAGCTGAGGCAGGTCGCGAGCGAGGCGGGGATCGAGCCGCACCTGGTCGAGGAGGCTCTCGTTGAGCTGCGCAGGCAGGCGAAGCCGCCGGAGCTGCCGAGGCGGAAGAGCCGCAAGGGGCAGACGCGCTGGGAGCAGAGCGTCGAGCTGCCGGTTCGCCTCGACAACGAGGACATCCGCGGGCTCCTGGCCCACCTCGAGGCCGAGTTCGGAGGCCCGGGCGCGGTCACCGAGCTGAGCTGCGGGACCGTCTGGACCCATTTCCGCATGAGGGACGGCCACACGCACGCCGCCATCGAGGAGCGCGAAGCAGGCACCCGGTTCCACCTTGCCATCGAACGCGGCAGCCAGCGGAAGTTCATTCGGCGCGCGGGTGGTACGATCGGCGGCGCGCTATTCAGCCTGGCCGGCTTCGCGACAGGGGACCCGGCCGGATTGATGGTCTTGACATCGCTCGGCATCGTGGCCGGGAACGTGACGGGGCGTGGCGCGTGGCGCGTGCTGGCGCGTCGCTGGGCCGGCCGCCTCGACCGCCTGATATCGATGCTGTCCGGGGAGGCGATGCGGAACGGCACGTCGGTCGCAGTGCCCACGCTGGCCTCGGGTTCCTCCGCTACGGCCGGCGTGGGTGAAGGACCGGGTCGCTGACACCCGACAACCCACGCAGCATGCGCCGCGCGCGGTGACGCGGATCGGGGATCATCCGCCGGGTCGGACGTTGCTCGGTTGCGGGCGATCTCCTCCCGCTCGCACACCTCTGGCCTGACACGACTTCGCGTAGCGCTCGCGCTCCGCCCGGACGCGCGCCAATCCCGGGCCGGGTCCCACCGGGAAGGCACCCTCCTTGCACTGCCGTTTCTTGCGGCGGCGTCACTCCGGCGCCGGGCATGAACCGCACGCGGAGGCAGGCATGGCAATGGACACACTCAGAGACCTCTACATCGAGGAACTCAAGGATCTCTACAGCGCGGAGAACCAGATCGTGAAGGCTCTTCCGAAGATGGCGAAGAAGGCATCCGACGATGAGCTGCGCGCTGCGTTCCAGGAGCATCTCGAGGTCACGAAGGAGCAGGTGAAGCGTCTGGAAACCATCTTCGGCGACCTCGAGCGCAGCCCGCGCGGTAAGCGGTGCGCCGGCATGGCCGGGCTGATCGAGGAGGGGTCCGACATGATGAAGGAGAAGGGCGAACCCGAGGTGATGGATGCGGCCCTGATCTCGGCGGCGCAGCGCGTCGAGCATTACGAGATCGCGGCATACGGGACCGTCCGCAACTTCGCAAGGCGCCTCGGCCTGACGCAGCACTCGAAGCTGCTCCAGAAGACGCTGGACGAGGAGGGCGAGACCGACAAGCGGCTCACCACCATCGCGGAATCACACGTCAACCGCGAGGCCAGCCGGGCGGGGTGAGACAGGGCGACCGGCCGACAGTGGTGCCGCGGTCAACCCACGGTTAACCCCTGCGGTTAACCCGTCGGTTAACCCCGCGCCGCGGAATCTGCGCGTCAGTGAACCCAGCCCTGCCACGGATGCTTTCGGCGCGGGGGGCGGCTTCCATTGACTCGCAGATTTCCGCGGACGTATGGAGATCTTCTCCTGCATCGCCTTTCGACCCGCACTTCGTCGTAAACGGCGCGTCATCGAATGAGCCTGGAAGCACGGCGCCGTCTGGCCCTGGTGTGTCCGGTCGCTCGTGGCTTTCGCGCTTGCCTGAACGTCAGAGTGCCGTGACATGCTCTCGCGTTCGCAACCCGCGAATCGACTCTCTCGGCTCGGCCCACTCCTGACGCCTCATTTCCGCGATGGAGCGGCAAGCGTAGCCGCAGCCATCGGCCGCTGGCGCGACTGCGCCAGCATTTTCGGGCGGTCGAACGGGAAGGGATCATGGCACAGAAGAAGGCAACGACCCGTGGCAAACAAACGGGCAGGACACAGGCGGCCAGCAACATTGCCGTCGAGCGCGAACGTGGCAGCTTTCGCCAGCTGTTGGCCAGCAACCCCAACTATTTCGGGACCATTGCAGGCTCGAAATTCAAGGCGGTCCTATCGCTGGCCGGCAGCACGAAGTACGAAGAACTCACGTGTGTCGCCTACAACGGTGCGTTCGACCGGCTCGAGGCCACGCTCGCGGTCAAACGGACGACCGGCTACAAGGGAGGCCTGTGCACGGCGGGGTCCGAGGAGTACGTGCGCTTCTACGTCGACTCGGGCGGCGGGTGGCAGGATGCCGGCATTGCTGGCGCGCAGGTGCACGACATTCCGGCAGGACAGGACTGCGCCAAACAGTCGCGACATCCGCTGATCCATACCGTGGCGGTCCCGTTCGATCCGCAGAAGTTCGGCTGCAGGAAGCCTCAGCTTCCGCGCGTACGCGCCATCCTTTCGTGGGAGGTTCCGCCGCCGCCCAACCAGCCGAACTGGGTGCCGGTGTGGGGCAACGTGCACGAGTGCGCCGTGCAGATCGAGAAGTCGTGGTCGATCTTCGGTCTGGTCGATTCACTCGCGACGATCGCCGGCCCCAAGCTGGATCCAGGTCTGCTGGAGCAGATCGAGGCCGTGAAGGAGCTACCCCTTCCGCAACCGCTGCCCGACCCGCCGCCGCTCGATGTTGCGACGCTTGCGAAGAAGTACGGCTACTCCGGCAAGCCGTCCAAGGGGCAGCGGCAGGCTGTCGAGGTCAGCCGATTCGGCTTCACTCACGCAGCGCAGTTGAAGGCGGTGCCCGCGGCGTCGGACGCGGAGTTCGAGTTGCTGGCGAAGCCGTTCCTCGAGCTCGGCATCGACATCGGCAAGTTGCTCGTCGAGATCGAGGACCCGACAGGCAACATCGGCTATGAAGAAGTCGAATGCGTCGGCCTCGACAACAACACGGATTCGGTGGTCGCGACGTACGCCATCAAGAGGCCGTCCGGCTACTCGGGCGATCTGTGCAGCGCAGGCAGCTACCAGTACGTCGCCTTCTGGGGCGACTTCGACGATGACTGCAACTGGACGTACCTGGGCACTGTCAAGACGAAGGCGTACGACTTCGGCAGCGATCTGCCGGCCGGTGGCCTGTGTTACGCGGCTGTGCTGCCCGTGGATCTCTCGAAGTACAGGAAGCCGTGCACGACGCCGGTCATTGGCAGGGTCCGCGCCGTACTGAGCTGGAACTCGCCGCCGTCCACAACGAACCCGGACGCCGTGCCCTTCTGGGGCAATCGCCTGGACGCGCACGTCATCGTGAAGCCCGGTAAACCGTTCCCGGGCACGGTCACGCCGGACCTGACCGTCGTGGGCGGTATTCACGTGAACGACATCGACAACGTGAGCGGGCTCACACTGCCGGCCGCAAAGTTCGTCGATACCGGCTTCAATGTGGACTCGCTGGGGCGGGCATGCCCGTTCGGCGGCCGCGTCGTGGTCCGCGGACTCCAGTTCCCGGGCCACCGGTACCGCGTACAGGTTCGTGAATTCCCGGGTGGCGTGTGGACCACACTGGTCAAGCCGATCTGGGTCCAGCCCGTGGTCGGGCCCGGGTTCTACCATTCGCCGGCAGGGGATGGCTACTTCAACTACCTCGGCTTCTCCAGCAACTTCGCCAGCATTCTGGCCTACTTCGATACGTCGGGCAACGAGTTGTACGAGATCCGGCTGGACATCGAAGGGGTCGCGGGTTCCGCCAGCCAGATCGTGCGACTCGACAACACGTCGCCCACAGCCGACATCGAGATCACGTCCGGAAGCGGCAGTTGCGGAATGTTCTCGCCAGGCGACATGATGAGCGGCACGTTCGTCGCCCGGGATCTGTACTTCGGCCGCTACTCGCTTGTCGTGAAAGGTCACCCGTCAGCGAACACGCCGAGTCCGGCGTCTGGCATCGTTCAGACACCCATCACGGGCTCGAACTGGACGCTCAAGACGACGGGCATGGCGGTGTGCGGCTACATCATCGAGGTACACGCGTACGACCGCGCCATCGTGAACAGTCAGTCGAGCGTGCATCATACGGCGGCGTCAGTCGGTTTCTGCCTTCGCAAGAAGTAGGAATCGTCGCTCCCTGTGGCCAGGTCACGGAACGCCGGAAGGCATTTCGTGGCCTGGCCAGCGATCGGCGCACCGCCAGACGTTGTGGGCCCACGCCGCGCGAGTGTACCTTGGCGGACCATGACTCGCACGCAGCCTCGTCTGTTCAACGCGCAGTCGCCCGAAGCCATCCGCAGGGCGCAGGCATCGGTCTGGATCCCGCTGCTCGGCGGCACCACGATTCTCATGGGTTTCCTCGTCGGTGTCATACACCATGAGATTCCGTTCATTGACTTCGCTCTCGGCAATTGCGACTCGAGTGCGGCGGCGGTCGACTGCGCCACACGTTTCGCGACCAGCGTGTCCGTCGGCGCCGTCGCCATGCTCGTGTTCGCGGCGCTGTCGGCGTGGCTCTATCTGAAGCGGCCGATCCGGCCGACCGTCATATGCGAGCACTGTGGCGGTGTCGGCTGGGTGATGGACCTCGAGCCGTTCAACGGGCAATGTCCGCACTGCGGTAATGATCAGTTCACATACCAGACCGGTACTGTGCAACCGGATCCAGTTCACGGCGCAGTGCCGCGCAGGTTGCTCGAGCACCACATGAAAGGGAGCGACCTGATCGGACGCTACCACGCGACGCGTAAGAGTTCAATGAACCGGTTCTACTGAGCACGGGTTACCACGGTCCGCTTGGCGCGCGGACCGCCGACCCATAGATTCGAGTCCTTCCGGATCCCATCCAGACCGCCCACGCGTCCGCGTCAAGGGAGGACCGATGACCGCCGCCCGCACCATCATTCGTATCCTCAGTACTTTCGTTCTCGCCGGGTCCGCCGCACACATTGCTCCGGCCGGAGTGGCGGCCCAGCAGGCCGGGATCAAGCGACTCGCACTTGCGGACTACCTGGATTTCGAGTCCGCCGGAGATCCGCAGATCGCGCCGGACGGCTCGGAGATCGTGTACACGCGCGGCTGGGTCGACAAGGTCAACGACCGCCGGCAGTCGTCGCTCTGGATCATGAGCGCGGACGGTTCGAGGAACCGGCACCTGATCGACGGCGGCGGAGCACGCTGGTCGCCCGACGGCACACGCATCCTCTTCACCGCGCCGGGCGAGCCGCGCGGCTCGCAGATCTTCGTGCGCTGGATGGACGCGGAAGGCGCAACGACACAGGTCACGCGGCTGGTCGGTTCTCCGTCGAATGCAAGCTGGTCACCCGATGGACGGTGGATCGCATTCACGAGCAACGTCGATGACCGGGCTGACTTCGCGGGCGTCAGCCTGCCGGCGAGGCCACCCGGCGCTGAGTGGACGGCCGACCCGAAAGTCGTCGAACGCGCCGGCTACAAGCGCGACCGCAGCGGCTACATCGACACGGGCTGGACCCACGTTTTCGTGGTGCCCGCCGACGGCGGCACGCCTCGCCAGCTCACGAACGGCGAATGGAACCATGGCGGATTCGAGTGGAGTCCGGATGGCACCGAGATCTACTTCACGTCCTACCGCGCCGAAGACTGGGACACTCCCGCGAACTGGCAGGAGACGGAGATCTACGCCGTGGCTGTCGGGACCGGCGAAATCCGACAGCTGACGAACCGCCGCGGTTCGGACGGCAGTCCCGTACCCTCGCCGGACGGGCGGCTGATCGCGTACAGCGTGGGCGATGAGCATCGCGACACGTACCGCAACTCGAAGATCCACGTGATGAACCGCGACGGTTCGGGCTCGCGGCTCATCTCCGGCGACTATGACAGACAGTCCGGCGGAATGCGGTGGGCACCGGACGGCAGCGGCCTGTACTTCAGTGTTTCGCGCGAAGGCTATCAGAGCATCCACTTCGTGTCGCTTCAGGGTGGCGTGACACAGCTGACCCAGGGCAAGCAGCTGCTCTCGCTTTCGTCGTTCTCGAGGAATGGCGTTGCAGTCGGCACGCTCTCGAGCGCCCACGAGCCGGGCGACATCTACCGGTTCTCTCTGTCGGACCCGAACAACCTGACGCGGCTCACCAATGTCAACGCCGACGTGCTGCACGGTGTCACGCTCGGCGAGGTCGAAGAGCTGTGGTACGATTCGGATGGCGGGTTCCGCGTGAATGGCTGGCTGGTCAAACCGCCCGGGTTCGACCCGTCGCGCAAATACCCGCTCATGCTCGCGATCCACGGCGGCCCGCACAGCATGTACAACGGCGGGTTCAACTTCGCGTTCCAGGAGCATGCGGCGAACGATTACGTCGTGCTCTATACGAATCCCCGCGGCAGCACCGGCTATGGCACAGCGTTCGCCAACGCGATCAACCACGACTATCCGGGCGCGGACATGCCCGACCTCATGAACGGCGTCGACGATGCCATCGCGCGTGGCTACATCGACGAGTCGAACCTGTTCGTCTACGGTTGCTCCGGCGGCGGCATCCTGACGACGTACATCGTCGGCAACACCGACCGGTTCACGGCCGCCTCGGCGAACTGCCCGATCGTCAACTGGTTGTCCGCGATGGGCACATCGGACGCGATCAGCTACACGCGCACGTTCGAGAAGCCGTTCTGGGAGGATCCCGCCGAGTGGATCGACCGGTCGTCGATCTTCTACGTCGGCAACGTCACCACGCCGACCATGCTCATGACGGGCGAGAACGATCTGCGCACTCCGATGGGCCAGACCGAGGAGTTCTACCAGGCGCTCAAGTACGTCGGCGTGCCGACCGTCATGATCCGGTACCAGAACGAGTGGCACGGCACGACATCGAATCCGTCCAACTTCATGCGGACCCAGCTGTACCTGCGGAAGTGGTTCGAGAAGTGGGGCACGCACGATGACGCCCGGGCCGTGAGCCAGGACGACAGGCGCAACTGACGGCTGCCGGCTCGCCGGCCCGTACCGATGGCGAGCCGGCGCTCCGGGCCGGTGACACGCTCGGTCTGCATGCCCGGTTTGCCGGACGAGTCGCGTCCGTCACCGGATCAGGGCCCGCAACTCCGCGACCGGAACCCGGTACACGTTGGCGTTCTCGCCCCGGTGGCTCGCGAACAGGATGTGCTGTCCGTCGCGCGACAGTGTCGGGCCGTACTCGTAGTCCGGCGAGTTCACACGCGGCCCCGCATTCACCGCCGACGTCCAGCCGTCGCCGTCCCGCCGCAGCACGTACAGATCGTCGCCGCCATGACCCGAAGGATGGTCCGTGATCACGAGGATCATCCACGACTCGTCGGCACTGACCCACACATCGGGTTGACTCAGCGAATCGTTGACCGGAGCAGGGAGATGGAAGGCGAAACCGGGGTCCGATCGTGACACGCGATACACGTCCGACCGGCCGAAACCGCCTTCCCGCGCCGACGCGAACCACAAGCCCGAATCCGTCACCGCCATGTGGATGTCGCGCGCCGGCGAGTTCACCGCGCCGGGCACCAGCTCCGGTGCGCTCCACGTGTCACCCGCTCGCACGACGCGCCAGATGTTCATGTCGCCCGGCTCGGCTTCAGGCGATCGTGGCCGGTTCGATGTGAAGTACAGCGTCGTGCCGCCCGGATCGAAGCGCGGAGCGCGGTCGCCCCACCGCCCCGAGAACGGCGCGACCTCCGGCATCGACCAGCCGCTCGCCGTGCGGCGCGACACCATGATCGTCTGCTCGTCGAAGTCATCGCTGTACACCGAGATCCAGAGATCGCCCGTCCGCGGGTCTTCCGCCGGGAACGTCTGGTTCCCGTCCGGCGTCGAGATCACGCCGGCACCGACCAGCTCCGGCTCGATCGGTCCGCCCGTGACCTCGTCGATCGAAGCCGGCGCCGTGGCCGCCGTCGCAGCGACGCCGTCGTCGGCCGGACCGTCGGATGCCGCCGTTTCCGTCTGCCCGCCGCACGCCGAGCAGCATACGAGAACGAACGTCGCAACGACCCTCGACACCGCCGATCCACGAACCACGCTTCCGACCTTCATTACCGGCCTCCGAAAGTGTGAGTGTACTTCACGAGCAGCGCTCGCCGCGTCGATAGCGGCGGCCGCGGCTCGAGCCCGTCCCGATCGAAACGCAGGCCCTCGTCATACACGATCCACAGGTCGCGGCCTTCCGCCATGGCGTAGCGCACCCGGACGTTCGCGCCGGCGACATCGGCCAGGCTCGAGTACTGCAGGAACGCGCTCAGCGACAGCCGCACATCGAGCGCCGTCTGGATGCGCAGTTGCGCGAGATGCGAATCGAACCCTTCGCCGCGGGAAGGGAATCGCACCACGTTCAGACGGTACTGGCCGATCAGCGTCAGGTGCGGCGACACGTTCCAGACCGGCGTCACGTTCGCGTTCCACAGTGTGCCGTCGTAGAACCGCTGAACGCCCCAGCTGAACGAGCCGCGGAACGGCTGACCGGACGGCATGTTCACGCCGCCCTCCGTCCGGAAGTACGTGTACTCGCCGGCCGGAACCGACGTGCCACCGCCGAACGAGACCGGCTCGCGCAGATCGTCGTGGTACAGCTCGAAGTCCTGCCAGATGCTCCAGCCGTTCTTCCACGTGACGTCCGTGTCGTACTCGACCATCGCGCTCTCGACCGAGCCGTCGTCATTGCGGACCACCACGCTGCCGAACAGCTGGAACGGGTCGATGCGACGGATCGCGCCGCTCTCGCCGTACAGCTTCGACCAGCTCAGCGAGTATGACACGTCGCTGATGTCCGGCCGCTGCAGGAACCCAATCGCCGGCGAGTACAGCGGCCCGATGAACCGACCCGCCACGAAGTACGCGAAGCCCTCCTGCACCGACCGGTACGCGCGCAGCCGGATCAGCGACTTGTCGAGCGCGCCCGCCGAGCGACCATCCGCAACCAACGCCGCCTCGCGCGCGTCGTCACCGTCGTCGAACGTGCGCGCGTACTGAACGCCCACGTAGTCGTCGCCGGCGATGCGCACCTGCGTGTCCAGACCGGCGGTCACGTTGTACGCGCCGTCCGAACCGATCCGCGTCGCCAGCATCGCGCCCGCCGTCGAATAGTCGTTCAGGACGCGTCGCCGCACCCGCGCGACGCCATGGTTGATCGTCGCCAGATCCGCCGTGCTCTCCGTCTGCAGGTCGAGCAGCCCGACATCCCATTCGCCGATCCGGCCCGCCAGACGCGCGCCGCCCAGGATGCGCACCGGCTGGCCCGCCTCGTCCAGACCGATCCGACGACTGTGGAACAACCGGTCCGAACCGCCCGTTGCGAACGCGAAGATGCCCGCGCGCTCCAGGAAGAACTGCCGCTTCTCCGGCAAGAACAGACCGAAGCGCGTCAGGTTCACCTGCTGGTCGTCCACCTCGATCTGCGCGAAATCCGTGTTCACCGTCAGATCGACCGTCAGGTTCGGCCGCACCGCATACCGCACGTCTGCGCCCGCTTCGCCCAGCGTAGTCGGCCGGGCTCGTGCCCCACGCGATCACGCGCTCGTCGCACGCGGCCTCGCGCTCGAGGTCGAGGAAGCGCCGCGCCAGCCATGCGAGCGGTGTCGCCCAGTACAACGCCAGGACCACGCTCGAGGCCAGGTGCTGGGGGTAGTCGTGCCGGACGACGTGCGCCAGCTCGTGCCGGAACGTCGATCGAAGCCGATCCGCCGGCCACGACGCCGCGCGCGGCGGTACCAGCACCACCGGCCGGCGCCCACCCACCACGAGCGGGATCCACGCGTCCGGGTGCCCTCTCATCGCGACCTGCCGGCCCGGACACACCTCGCGCCGCGTCGCCTCGAACACTGCCACCAGCCGTGGGTCCGCCGGCTGCGATGTCGCCTCCATCCGCGCCGCCAGCCGCGCGTGCACCGCCAGCCGCATGAGCAGCAGCGCGGCGCCCACCAGCCACACCCACACCTAGGCGTCCGGCACGGTCGGGCGATATGTGATGTGCCCCGACCCATCAGCACGACCTGCCGGCACGGCCGCCGCCGGCTTCACCACGACGTCCCAAGCGCCGGTACGCACAGCATTCCAGGCGACACCGCCATCCCCACGGTCCGGCGCCTCCGTCAGCCGTTCCACCGCGGGTCCCAGCGCCAGCGCGGCGACCGCGAGCATCCACACCGCGTAGCGCGCGCCCGCCGTCGAGCGTCGCAGCAGCCGCGTCGCCGCCAGCGCAGCCAGCAGGATCACCGACCCGCGTACCAGCACCTGGTTCGCCAGCCATGCCGCAACCGCCGCGTCCCACTCGCCCGTCAACGCGATCACCGCGACTCCTCCCGGTTCCGGCGGATCCACGCCTCGATCTCGTCCAGCTCCTCCGACGACAGCTGCGTCGACGCCTCGTCCAGCATCGTCAGAATCGCCTCCGACGGACGGCGCGCGAAAAACGTCCGCAGGATGTCCCGAACCGCTCCGCGCGATGCACGCGCCACGTCCACCACCGGCCGGTACACGTAACGCCGGCCGTCCTCCCGGTGCGTCACCCGCCCCTTCTTCTCCAGGATCCCGAGCGTCACCCGCACCGCGTTGTAGCCCGGCCCGTCCGGCATCCGCTCCGAGACCTCCCGAACCGTCGCCTCCCCCTGCCGGTACAGGATCTTCATGATCTCCCGCTCGCGGCGGCTGAGACCGGCATCCGGGCTCGCGCTGTCGTTTGGTCTCGCCATGGCCTCAATGCGAAAAAATTTGCATGTCCACGATCGCACCACACCGCATGCGCTGTCAAGCTCCCCACGGCCTTCCCGCCGGACGCGAGGAAAGCCGCGTTCCTCTTGCCCCGGATTAATGAATGAATTATTCATTTATCCATGCCCAGACTGCGATCGCCCAACCGCGCCGCCGACATCGTTGACGCCGCCATCACCCTCTTCATGCGACGCGGCTACGCCGCCACACGCATGGAGATGATCGCCGAGCAGGCCGGCGTCGCGCCCGGTACGCTCTACCTCTATGCGGCGGGCAAGGACGCGCTCTTCGATCTGGCGCTGCACGCGGCGTTCGGCGAGCCGCGTGATGAGCCGGACGGTGCTCCGCACGAGTTGCCGGACCGGTCGTCGGTGATCGAGTCGACGTGGCGGATGGTCCGGGAGCGGGCGCACTTCCCGATTCTCGAACGAGCGGCCGGGCTTCCGTCGGTCGAGGATGTCGGAGCGGAGTTCGACCTTGTCGTGCTGGAGTTCTACGACTGGCTGGCGGAGTACTGGCGAGGCATCAGGATGGTGGAGAAATGCGCTGTGGAATGGCCGGAACTGAGCACGTACTTCTATCGCGAGCTGCGACGCGGCGGCTTGAGTCTGGTGGAGCGTTACCTGGAGGGTCGCATTGCGGAGGGCCGTCTGCGGGCGATGCCGGACACGGCCGTGGCGGCGAGGATCATGCTCGAGACCGCATCGTTCTTCGCGATGCACAGGCACACGGCTCCGGACTCGGCCGGTCTGGACGATGGCGTGACGCGCGCGACGGTACTGGCCGTTCTGCACGGGGCATTCGTTCCATGAGGCGACACAATGGCGGCGGACCGCGGGTGCTTCCGATGAGCCTTCTGGCGGCGGTCGCGGCCTGTGCTTCCGGCGGCGGCGGGCCGGTACCCCTCGACTTCACCACCGTCCGTCCGGCCGGCCAGATGGAGGGAGCGTGGGTCGGCGGGACGGACGCACTGGGCGGATACATCCTGATCGAGGCGGATTTCCGGCGGGTCGACGGACGGCTCGAGGGCGAACTTCGCGCGCCATCGGAAAACGTGTCGCGTCTGCCGGTGACGGCTGTGGAGGTGTCGGACTCGATGGTACGCTTCTCGTTCCACTCGCCGTTCGGGGAACATCATGCGACCGCGAGCTGGACGGACGGCATGCTCTTCGGCCGGGTCGAGGGCAACGGCCTGAGCGGTAACCTGCACCTGCTGCCAGTCCTTTCGGCGGATCCGGCGGTCAGCCGCGCGCGGGCCGGATCCTGGTCTGAACGGGCGGGCCATCGGCTTCTGGTCACGGTGCGTTCGAGCGGTGGCATGGGCTGGGCGGAAACGGAGACCCTGGATGACGGTGCCGTCTGGATCGCTGGCGGCGCGCTGTACGGGTACTCGGCCGACACGGTGTTCACGGACCGCTCGATCCGGGCCGATCCGCGATTGCACGAGTGGGCCGCGTTCCGCGGCGACGACGAGATCGAATGGCATCCGGAGGCCGGTCCAGTCCGGATCACCCGACGCGCCGATGACGCGATTGTCCAGGAGGCTGTGACCTTCACCAGTGGCGACGTCACGTTGTCGGGCACCCTCCTGCTGCCGCCGGGGGCCGGGCCGCACCCGGCTGCGGTAATGGTACACGGCTCCGGGCCCGCCGAGCGGACGAACCTCCTGACGCTGCTGCGCGCCGATCTGTTCCTGCGTTCCGGAATCGCGGTGCTGCTGTACGACAAGCGAGGTGTAGCGGGTTCATCGGGCGACTGGGAGCAGGCCGGGATCCACGACCTCGCCGGCGACGCGGCGGCCGGCGTTGCGCTGCTGCGCGCTCACCCCACGATCGCCGATCGAGCCGTCGGTCTGATCGGCCATAGCCAGGCCGGTTGGGTGATCCCGGCGGCGGCCGCCATGGCGAGGGGCGCGGATTTCCTCGTGGTGTTGTCGGGCGGCGGTGTGTCGCCCAGGGAGCAGGAGGTGTTCCGGGCCCGCGCGGAGGCGGCTGCCGCCGGCTTGTCCGCCGAGGATGCGGCGGCCCTCATGGAAGCGAAATGGCGATACGCCGGAACGGGGGATGACTGGGCCGCGTACATCGGGCGCGTCGCCGCCGCCGATCCCGCGGTCGTCGCGCTGGTCGAGGCTGTTCCAACCCAGGACCCGGCCCGCTGGTCACTTGTACGTGCGCTCGCGCGGTACGACCCGTTGGCCGATCTGCGTGCGATACACGTCCCGGCACTCGTGGTGTTCGGAGCCGACGACGACAACGTGCCCGTCTCCGTGGCCGCCGGGATCTGGCGCGACGCGGTGAGTCCCGCCCTGCTCACGGTCGAGACGGTACCCGGCGTGGGTCACGCCCTGGTCGGCCTGCGGGACGGGCGAGGCTCGATCTTTCCCGAACCTCTCGTACGCACACTCGCCACATGGCTCGAGGCCAGGCCGTGGGCCTCCGACCGCTGACGTGTCCGCCGCGAGCAGTCTGATCGTCAGTCAGTCGGGATCGCGCTGCTCGTCGAGTCCGATGTCGGCCCACAATGTGGCGTGCCTCCACCTGCCCAGCGGCAGCACCTTCCTCCACACTCGCCTGGCGCGAGAGCGGGCGCCGGCCGGGAACCACGCCAGTTCCCTGCCCGTCCCGTCGGACATCGATGCCGACCGGCACCACACGCCGCGCAATCCAGCCGACTTGACATGCAAGCCGACGGGCTGGCAAACGTCGACCGGCAGGACCACGCCAGCGGAATCGAGCGGATAGCTGCCGGGCAGATCGAGCGCGCGCAGCCCGGCCGGCGTCGTCGCATTCGCGCACACCTGTGATGCCGGCAGCGTGGCCGCGACCAGCACGTACGCGTCGTCATCGAGGTCGTCGATGCGCACGGGTGAGCCCGCCAGCATGCGCTCGATCTGCGCGCTCGCCGTCCCGACGTCGCCGTTCAGGTAGAGCGTCGGATACGAGTCCGGCGGGTTCCAGCGGCCGCCCCGCTCGGCCGCGTGCGACGGGTCCAGCGGATCGGTCCAGTCCGGATCGGCCACGCGCAGCCACACGCGGCCGTCCGGCACACGGACCGTTCGCGCCGTCACGCCTGCACGCGTCGCAGGTCGAACGTGCGCGCGACCGCCTCCCGTACCTCGGCGTGCCTGCCCTCGTAGGCCAGCTCGAGAAGAGACTGGCCACCCAGGTCGGGCGCCGCTCGACGCACCACCGCCGGGATCCGCTCCCGCTTCACCCGCCGGTCCAGCTCGTCCGTCGCCGCCGCAAGGTCCATCAGCGCCGGCGTCCGGTCCGCCGGCACCCCGGACTGCCGCCACTTCGACACCGCCTGCCGCGTCACACCAAACGCCATCGCCGCCTCGCTCGCCGACAGCCCCCACAGCGCCAGCAGCCGCTCCAGCGGGTCCGTCCGAAGCCGACCGTCCAGCTCGTCCACCAGCGCCCGCAGCCACGCCCGGTCCGGCGCTTCCGCCACCAGCCGTTCCGCCACCACGTGCGGCGATCGTGAGCCCATGTGTCCTCCCGGATTGTGCTGACTCTCTGTGCAACCATGGATTGTGCCACTTGTGCAACCATACGTCAACCGCAACCGAATGTCAATCGACGCGCCACTTGGCGGCAACGACGGCGCTCTGCAGCAGCCGGCGGGGGTGCAGCCGGAAGATCAGGCGCCGACGTCGCGTCCCAGGCCCTGTTCGTCGAGGAAAGCGATGACCCGCTCGATGTTCCTGTCCGGATCCCGGCCCAGCTCGACCACCTGTATGCGAGCGCGCGCAAGAAGTCCCACCGCCGCGACGAGACGCCCCGCGAACACACGGCTGCCACGAATCAGGTCGAGCGCCGAGGAGCGCAGCAGAAACTCGAGTCCCTGATACAGGCCCACACCAACGATCATTTGACGCGTCAGCGCCTTGAAGCCCGCCCACCGGGACGCTGGTCGTATCACACACTCTCGTCCGAGCCGCCGCCTGCCGATGAACAGATACTTCGGGCGGCTGACGCCCTGGCCGATCCGCCCCTCGAAAGCACTGAGCGCGATCAGGTACTTGGGCTTGAACTCCATCCGGTCGATGTAGTAGATGTGCTCCTCGGCGATTCCCTCCGGAAGCGGCGGCAGCACACCGAAGCGGAGCGGGAACGGGTGGACTCTCCCTCGCCGGTCGATCAATGGGCTGTCCTCGGAGATAAGCTCGTACCGGTCCGACGATCTCAGAAAGCCCAGGCCGAGTGTGCTCTTCCCTCCGCCGGAGTCCATCATGAACAAGGCCGTTTCGCCATGCCTGCCAACGGCCAGCGCGTGCAGCCGGTGAAGGCCCCGCCGTTCGAGCAGCTCGCCGACGCGGGAGAGCAGCGACAGATATGTGATCTCGTGGAGTCTGTGCGTGTCGACCGACTCGACTGTCAGGTAGTTCCGCGACCGGTCGTACACGGCCAGCGCGCTCCCGAAATAGTCGAGGTAGGTCAGGTCGCCGTCGCTATAGCAATGATTGCGAGGTGTCTGCACCCGGGCGGCCAGCTCGGGAAGCGCGTCCCAGTCCGGTTCCGTCTGCCGGGTCCGCACCGTGTACGCCGGATCTCCCGATCCGGGTGGATCGGAGACGAAGTACGAGAAATCCTTCGCGATCCTGTCCCGGACCTCGAAGGTGTCGGTCAGCACACGGGCCAGCACTCCGTGGAAGTCCAGCCAGAGTTCGAAGTCCCCGGCGGCTGAACCTGGCTGGCGCGACTCTCGGGATGGTCGGATCAGCACCATGTCCGCCTGCGGTCCGCTGACCTTCAGTTCGTCTTCCCCTATGGTGGCAACCCGCGAAAGTCGGGTCCGGCAACATGATACGGCGCCGCCTGATTCAGCGGCAACTCGACCGGCGCGGACCGCGCAACATTCGTGCTACCAGACACGCACGCCGAACGGCGGGCGCTGCGCTGGCGCGGCCTCATGGTCTGTCGCATCCTCAGTCGTCTTCCGGCACGCGGTTTCGAACGAGACGACGAACACACGGGGTCCCGATGAAACGCACCTCGCCGGTCACGCTCGCGGCGCTCGTCCTTTCGGTCGGGTCGGTCCACGCTCAACAGACCGCCCGCCCGCAGGACACGGAGGTCTGGGTGCCGGTGCCGCCTGTGGTCACGCCCGGCACTCCGATGGTGGGCACCGTACCGCCGTCAGATGCCGTCGTGCTCTTCGGTGGGACGCACCTCGACGAATGGGTGAACTCGAGGGATCGGTCGCCCGCAGACTGGACCGTGGCGGACGGTGTGATGACAGTCGTGAAGTCGGCCGGCAACATCGAGACGCGGCGTCGCTTCCGCAATTTCCAGTTGCACATCGAATGGCGGATCCCGGAGCACATCACCGGCAGCGACCAGGCCAGGGGCAACAGCGGCGTCTTCCTGGCTCTCACCGAGGAAGGCGGCTACGAACTGCAGATTCTCGATTCGTACCGGAACGAGACGTACGTCAACGGCATGGCCGCCAGCATCTACAAGCAGTCGATCCCGCTCGTGAACGCGAGCAGGCCGCCCGGCGAGTGGCAGACGTACGACATTGTCTGGACGGCGCCCAGGTTCGGGCCCGATGGAACGCTCGAGTCGCCCGCGCGCGTCACGGCGTTCCATAACGGCGTGCTCGTCCAGAACGACTTCGAGCTGCGCGGCTTCACCGTGTACACCGGACAGCCCCGGTACCATGCGCACGGCGATGCGCCGATCATGCTCCAGGCGCACGGCGACCCGAGCCCGCCGATCAGCTTCCGCAACATCTGGGTTCGACCGCTCGACTGACGATCAACGGCGCGGTTCCAGACGCTGCAAGTCCACTTTCCGGAATTCCACCGGATGTCCCTCGCCCTGAAGCGCGATGTAGCCGGACCGCAGTGGAGTGCCATCGACTTTCACCGCCGGATCGAACCCGTTGACGACACCGCCGCCCACACGCGGTGACGTGTATCGGAGCACCGTGTCGCCATTGATGACGTGCGTGATGGAATCGCCCCGGACGATCGTTTCCGCGTGCACCCACTGATCGCCGTCGTACGTCTGCGACGTCGAGTTTACGCAGTGGGAGGACACCTGCCGACCGTTGATGCTCACCTCGGTTCCCGGCGAGCACATGTTGCCGGTCGGGCGAGGCTGGCCGTCGCCGAACCCGCCGAGGAACTGCATCTCGACCGATATCGGAAAGTCCTGATCCTTCGGCATGGTCCGCGGATCCTGCGCGTGCAGCATCACGCCGCTGTTGCGTCGCGCCCATTCGGGCACGTCCGCCATCCAGTCGCCCGTGAACCTGTACTCGATCACGAGGTGATAGTCGGAGAACGGCTCGCGGTAATAGATGTGGGCGAACCGCATGTCGAAGGATGCGTACCGGTCGTATGCGGCCTTCAGTACGCCGTCCTCGACGCGGAACGTGTTGGCGTAGTTCTCGCCGACCTCGTGCCCCGCGATCTTGACGATCCAGTCCGAGATGTCGCGGCCGTTGAACAGCTGGATCCACTCGCCGTCCTGCTCCTGCGCCAGCGCGTGCTGTGCGGACAGTGCGAAGGCGACACCGAGGGCTACGTACGTGACCGTGCGCATCCGATCCATCTCCTGTGTGCGGCCGACCCGAGCTCCATCTATATTGGCCGCGAAGCGACGAGTCCCGCCACCCGAGTCCGTGGAGCTGCAGCACGATGAGTCTGATGAAGCGGATCCTTGTGCAGGCGACACGGTCAGTCCCGTCGACGCGGCGGATGGCCACGGCCGCGTTGCTGGCGACGGCCGCGTGACTGACGGCAGCCACGTTGCTGTCGGCCGCGCTGCGGCCTTTCCGGTCGCGCGCGGCAGGACCGTCAGCTACGCACTCCTGGCCGTCGTGGCGATCAGCGTGGCCGCGCAGTTCGCCGTCCCGATACCCGGCACGCCCGTGCCCGTGTCGCTCCAGGACCTCCTGGTCATGCTGATCGGAGTGACGCTCGGCCCGGTCGCGGGCACGTCCGCCGTCATCACGTACCTCGGCGCCGGCGCCGCCGGTGCACCCGTGTTCTCGAACGGCCACGCCGGCGTACTCTGGTTGTTCGGTCCGACCGGCGGCTACCTGCTGGCGTACCCGGCCGCGTGCTGTGTGATCGGCCTGGCGACACGGTTGCCCCATCGGCGGATCCGGATTCTCGGCGGCGTGTTCCTCGCTCAGGTGATCATCTTCGGCGGCGGCATGCTCCAGCTCATCGTCCTCACGGGTCAATCGCTCGAGAGCGTGATGTCGCTCGCGGTCCTTCCGTTCATCCCGGGCACCGTCCTCAAGATCGCGTTCGTCCTGGTTTTCGCCGAGGCGTGGCGGAAATGGCGCTCTCCGGCGCGTCAGTATTGACCGCCAGCGGAAGAGAGGCGATGACGCGACTCGCGGGGCTCTACATCTATCCGCTGAAGTCTGCCGGTGGCATCGCGGTGGACGAAGTCGCGGTGAACGAGGTCGGCCTCGAGTGGGACCGTCGCTGGATACTGGTCGATGACGCCGGTCGTTTCATGTCGCAGCGGACCCATCCCGCCATGGCGTTGCTGAGGGTCGCCCTGGATGACGCCGCTCTGCTTGTCACTGTGAAGGACGATCCGGACCGCGGCACGCTCGAACTTCCGCTCGCCCGACCCGACCTGTACGACGGCCACGAGGAGTTCCACATCTGGCACACCGGCCGGTATGCCGTGGACTGTGGCGCGGGACCCGCCGCCTGGTTCAGCAACGTCATGGGAATCGCCTGCCGCGTGATGCGCGCCGTGGAGCCGCCCGGCCGTGACCCTCTCGATGCTTCGGGAAAGGTGTGCGCCGGTTTCGCGGATGCCGAGCCGGCGCTCGTGATCTCGATCGCGTCGCTCGAGGATCTCAACGCTCGCCTGGCAGAACCGCTGCACATGAACCGGTTCCGCCCGAATCTCGTGCTTGACGGCTTGCCGCCCTACGGCGAAGACCGGCTCGGCCGTGTCCGCATCGGTGACGTCATTGTGTGCGGAGTCCGGCCGTGCCCGCGGTGCGCGCTCACGACGGTCGACCAGGACACGGGCACCGCCGGGAAGGAGCCGCTCCGCACGCTCGCGACCTATCGGCGTCTGCCCGATGGCAGTGTGGGATTCGGCATGAACGTGCGCTTCGAGAATGCTGGTGTCCTGAAGCTGGGTACCCCGTTGTCTGCTTCGGCAATCTAGCGGCGGCTTTGTCGCAGCATCGTCGCGCTGCCCGTGATCGCGTCCGCGCCCAGGTCCTTCCGGATCGCATAGAGGAGCTGGGCCGGTACGTGGCGCGCGCGCTCATCAGAACTGTCCGGCCAGAAGAAAGCGATGAGACGGTCGCGGCTGACGCCCGCGGGCGTGCGCCGCGCGATTGCCCACCGGTCGGTGGCGGATTTACGTTAGCAACGCCGTTCTCATCCAGGAATCACAAACGGATCATCCGGCGGTTCTCCGTATGCTGAGGCTCCGGCTGTTCGGTGGTGAGGGTATCGACGGACCTCTCGGCGGGCCGCGACCCAACGCCGCCGCATTGCGCTTCTCGCGGTTCTCGCGAGCCATCCGTGATTCGGGTACGCTCGCGCCATTACGGTAAACGGACGACTACGGAGGTGACCGATGACGACTTCACTTCGCGGGCTGCGCGTGGCGGCCCTTCTCGCGACGATCGCGTTCATGACGGCCCGGTCGGCCGCCGCGCAGATGCCCGACATGCAGATGGGCGGGCCGGAACGGCACCTGTTCCGCATCGGCTTCGGCGGGGGCGTGAGCGTGCCCACGAGCGACGTGCGGCATGCGCTCGAGAACGGCATCAACGGCCAGGCTTTCGTCCTGATCGACACGGGCGTTCTTCCGCCGTTCCGTGTGAATCTCGGCTACCAGAAGTTCGACTATCGCGATGTCCTGGGCAGTGGCGTGCAGGGAAACACGCGGATTCTCAGCGGCGTCGCCGCCGTCAGCCTGAGCCTCTTCACGGTTGGACCGTTGCGGCCGTACGTGGTGGCGGGAGTCGGCGCCTTCGGTGTTCGCGACGCAATCGAGGCCGGGACGACCGGACCGGCCGTATCGGAGTCCGTCACGGAGTTCGGAATCGACGGCGGCGCAGGTCTCGCGTTCAGGCTCGGACGGCTGGAAGCGTTCGTCGAAGGCCGCGTGCAGAACATCTACACGGAGGCCGGCGCGATCGACGCTCGGTCGATCCGCGCCATCCCGGTCTCCATAGGCATCCTCTTCTGATGCCGGCCGCTGCGCGCCCGGCGACCCGGGTCGGATCGACCAGAGCCGATGCCATGCTCGTGCGGTGATCCGAAGCGCGGCCCGGCGCGGACGCATTCGCGCCCGACCGCGTGCCCGCACGCGGCCGCGCTGCGCTCAGGCCGCCGGGTTCTCGACGCGGTTGCGGAACAGCGTGTCCAGCAGGCGGGCCGGGTCGTCCGCCATGCCGTACTCGAGATGGCCTGGCTGGAGCACATCCGACCGTGGCGCGGAGAGCCAGTAGAAACGCTCCGGCGGCGAGAGCAGTGCGATCTCGCCGGCTTCCTCCCTGCCCTCGGCGATTGCTTCGCACTGTCGGAGGTAGCGCACCAGCAGCTCGATGTCGACATCCGGCGCGAGCTGCATCAGCCGATCTGCGTCGGTGATCCCGCGGAAACCGACGTACATCGCGGGGCGCGACTGGAGCACGACGCCCACCGGCGCGCCGCGGCCCGTGTGCGGATGCGGAACAACGTGCAGCACGGCCCAGCTGCAGGGCTGCCCGCTCACCGGCGCGCCTCCAGTCGGCGAGGCTTCCCGGCGCGACGTTCCGCCTGCGCGCGTGCCGCCTCCGCCGCGAACGCGCGTGGTGGCTCGAGCCGGCGCACGAGGTACCGGCGGTAGCGGTCGCGTGCTTCGCCGGCGGAACCGAACGCGCCGCGGGCAAGAGGGTCCATCAGAAGATCGTCGGGAATGCCGGCGACGACGTGGGCCACCGTGTCGTCTTCGAGCCGTGCACCCAGCCGCCCATCCGCTTGAGCCAGATCCGCGGCGTGCAGCAGAAGCACGTGGTTCCGGATCAGCGGAAACGACGTCCGCGTACGATCGTCATCCGTTGTGTCCCACGCGTGATGTGCATACAGTGCCGATCCGTGATCGATCAGCCACGGCCGCCGGTCCCAGATCAGCAGGTTCGGATTCCTCGCCGTACGGTCCGGATTGGTCGTGTACGCGTCCAGCCACACGATCGCCGCCGCCAGTTCGGCCGAGATGAATTCACCGGCCGCGCGCGCATCGAAGTTGAACGCGCCATCCAGGTAGCGCAGCCCGATGTTGCTGCCCGCGCTGCCCTCCACCAGCTCGCGGATCTCCGGATCCCGCTGGTCCGCGGCCAGACCGTGCGGCACAACGATCTCCGCGATCTCCGGGACCGGCAGCCCCAGCTCGACCGCCAGCAGCCCGACCACGACTTCCGCGATCAGCGCGCGCGGCCCCTGCCCCGCCGTTCTGAACTTCGCGACGAACAGGCCGCCGTCCGTGTCGAGGACCGCCGGCAGTGATCCGCCCTCCCGCAGAGGCTGGAGGTACTCGGTTGCGGTGAAGCGAGGAAGCGATGACATGGGCGCGAACGTATGCGGTCCGGACTCGGCTCGCGAGAACGGACGGTCACCCTGGCGGCCGGCGCTCGCGTGCCACGGCCTGGGCTCGATTGCATCGGACGGATCTCGCGTGCGGCGGCCGGAGCTCGCGTGCGCCGGACGGATCTCGCGTGCGGCGGCCGGAGCTCGCGTGCGGCGGCCGGAGCTCGCGTGCGTCGGCCGGGCATCGCGTGCGGCGGCCGGATATCGCGTGCGTCGGCCGGATATCGCGTGACGGAAAACGCACACTCGAGGCGCGCCGCACGGCTGTTGTGCGACATGCCTGTCCACGGCAGTCATATCGCACAACCTCCGATCGCGCCGTCCGACCGTTGTGCAATCGTGCCGGATTAATACGGAGAATCGAACACGGCACGCTTCGGCCACATTCGTTTGTGCAATCTTCCGCAAACGAGGCTCCACCGCACCTCCCGTCTGATCGACCTGTTCGGCGCACCTACCGGCCAGCCGCGGCGGCTCTTCGGCGCGCCGCGCGGCCCGCGTCCGCGCCGCTTCCACAGCGAAACACCCGGGCGGTTGGAAACGGAGCGCGTCATGTGCCCGCGGAACCGTGCGTGTGCTCGCTCGTGCACGCGGACAACTGGCAGCGCCCGGCTATCCATGCCGGGCCGAATCTGGTGCGGCGCGGTGTCCATGCGCATCGTTGGGCGTCAACATCCGGGGGCGCGAACTGAACTCACGGCTGACGTCGAAAACCGAGGTGCGATTGATCGCGGATCATCAGAAGCTGTTCTGGCACCTCATCGAGGACTGGCGGCGGATGATCCGCGCGTCGGCGACGGCACGATCATGGGTGGCCGGTGCGCGCGTGTCGACGGTGAGTTCCTGGCGCTCGTCGACCACAAAGGCTCCGGTCTGGTCGTGAAGCTGCCCGCCGCCCGGGTCACCGAACTGATCGGGATCGGCACGGGTCAGCCGTTCGCTCCCGCCGGCAAAGTCTTCCGGGAATGGGTCTCGATTCCGCGTGCGGACCGGCAGCTCTGGCGCTCTCTGCTCCGCGAGGGAGTCGACTTCGTCGGTCAGTAACCCGATCGTAACCGCTGACGACCCCGCCGCCGACACCCGGTGAAGAGTATCGGAGCACCGTGTCGCCATCGATGATGAGCCTGCACTACTCGCCCCGCGATCCCCCCTCGCACTCCCATGGCCGGGTTTGTCCACGCCAGGGTCGCTGAAACTCCGGCGACCGGGCCGCCGTAAGGGTGACGGCTCGATGTAGACAATGTCGACAGATGGAGGCCGACCGTGGCGCCTGGCGAGTTCCCCGGCGAGTTCGAGCAGATGGTGCTGCTGGCGATCCTGCGGCTCGAGGACGGCGCGCATGCATTGGCCGTGCTGGCAGAACTGGACGAGCAGGCGGGCCGGCGAGTGTCGCGCGGAACGCTGTACAAGACGCTCGATCGGATGGAAGCCAAGGGCTATGTCGCCTGGGCCGTGGAGGAGGCGACGCCGGAACGGGGCGGTCATCCGAGGCGGCTGTTCCGGGTGACGGCCAGTGGTGTCGAGCTGCTGAGGACGTCGCGTGAGGCCCTGGTCCGGTTGTGGACGGGCCTCGAGCCGGTGCTGCGGCGGCGGCCGACGTGAGTGACCGGTCGATGCACCCTCCGAGGATCGTCGAATGGCTGCTGCGCGCGTTCCTGCCGTCCGGTGTGACGGGGGACAGCATTCTGGGCGACGCGCGCGAAGAGCTGCTTGCCTACGCCCGATCGGGCGGGTTGGCGCCGCGACTGTGGTACTGCTTTCACGCCCTGGGCATCGCCCGGGCCTACGCGTTCGAGGTGGTAATGGACGGTGTGCTGAAGGATATCCGCTTCGCGGTGCGGGCCCTCGTGAAGCAGCCGGGGTCGGCGCTCCTGTCGGTGCTGATTCTCGGGCTGGGGATCGGGCTTTCGACGTTCATGTTCTCGCTGATCTACGGCGTGCTGGTGCGCGGGCTGGACGTGCCGGAGTCGGACCGGATCGCGGTGGTCGAGCGCATCGACACGCGGGATCTCGATCGGGGCGGGAGTCCGGTTCCGGCGCACGACTTCCTGGATTTCCGCGAGCGGACGCGCTCGTTCGAGGGCCTGGCCGCCTATTACGGCGGATCGGTGACGCTCGCCGACGACGTTGCGGCTGGACGATACAACGGCGCCTGGACGACGGCGAACACGTTCGACGTGCTGCGCATGCGGCCCATACTCGGTCGCACGTTCGCGGCGGGCGAGGACGCGCCGGGACTGGAGCCGACGGTGGTCCTCGGCTACGACGTCTGGCGCGACCGGTACGCGAGCGATCCAGGCGCGCTCGGCCAGAGCGTCCGTGTGAACGGCCGCGTGGGCACGATCATCGGGGTCATGCCGGAAGGCTTCCGCTGGCCGTCCAACCACGATCTCTGGATCGCCATGACGGATGATCCGCTCTCGCGGCCTCGGGGCGAATGGCGCCCCTGGAGCGTGGTGGGTCGCCTGGCTGACGGCGTGTCGTGGGAGCGGGCGGAGCTCGACCTGGCGGCTGTGGCGGCGCAGCTCGAGCGCGAGCACCCCGAGCTGAACGAGGGTATGTCGGCCGACCTGTTGACGGTCTCGGAGCAGCAGAACGGCGACGAGATCGCACTGATCTTCAGCGCGATGATGGTGGCCGTGCTGTGCGTGCTGCTCGTGGCGTGCGCGAACGTCGCCAATCTGCTGCTTGCGCGAGCCGCTACCCGCACACGTGTAGCGGGCGTGCGGGCCGCGCTCGGTGCGGGGCGGCTGCGCGTGGCGTTCCCGTTCTTCGCCGAAGCCCTCGTACTCGCGTGCGCGGGCGCCGTTGTCGGGACGGCGCTCGCGTACTGGGCGGTCGACCTCTTCGACCAGGCGACGGCGCCGACACTCACGGGACGTCCGTACTTCGTGAAGTTCGTCGTGGACGTGCCGGTGCTCCTGTACGTCGTGGGGATCACCGCGTTCACCGCGCTGGCCGCGGGTATCGCGCCGGCGATCCAGGTCACGCGCGCCGATCTGAACAGCATTCTCAAGGACGAGGCGCGCGGGTCGTCGAGCTTCCAGCTCGGCCGGCTCAGCCGCGGTCTCGTCATGGTGGAAGTCGCGCTGTCGGTCGCCCTGCTCATCGGGGCGGGGCTCATGACGAAGAGCATCATCCAGCTCGGCCGTGTCGACCTGCCGTTCGAGCCGGAGGCGTACCTGTCGGGTCGCATCGGGCTGCTCGGTACGGACTATCCGGAGCGGACCGACCGGCAGCGTTTCTGGCAGGAGACCGAGCGTCGCGTCGCGTCGCTGCCCGGCGTCGCGGCCGTCGCGATCTCGGGCGCGGTTCCCGGCGGTGGCTCCGGCAACCAACCCATCCGTCTCGAGGGGCAGACGTACCCCGAGCCCTCCGACCGGCCCTCGACGCTCGGCGATATCGTCTCGACCGGGTACTTCGACATGCTCGGCGTGGCGCTCATCGAGGGCGAGGGCTTCTCGGAAGCGCACACGTTGGAATCGGAGCGCGTCGCCATCGTGAACCGCTCTTTCGCGCAGCGATTCTTCCCGGAGGGCTCGGCCGTCGGACGCCGGTTCCGCACCGGCACAGCCGACTCGATACCGTGGATGCGGGTGATCGGCGTCGTCCCCGATCTGCAGATGCAGGGATTCCGGCCGACCGGCTCGCCAAGCTCGACCCCCGACGGCTTCTACATGCCGCTCGCGCAGTCCGACCCGACCTTTATGGCCGTCGTCGCCCGCCCGCGTTCGGGCGCGGCCGTCGCCCTGGCGCCGGCGCTGCGCGACGCCGTGGGCACGATTGATCCCGACGTCCCGCTCTTCGAGCTGCGGACGGTCGATGAATCGCTGCGCCGGGGGTCATGGTTCTACATGGTTTTTGGCTCGGTCTTCATCGCGTTCGGGCTGGCCGCGCTGTTCATGGCCACCGCCGGTCTCTACGGCGTTCTGTCCTTCTCCGTGAGCCGGCGTACGCAGGAGATGGGCATCCGGATGGCGCTCGGCGCCGAGGGCCGCCAGGTCATCCGCCTGATCCTGAGCCAGGGCCTCATGCAGCTCGCGGTAGGGCTCGGCATCGGTCTCGTGATGGCCGCCGGTCTGTCGAGTGTGGTCGGGATCCTGATGTACCGGGTCAATCCGCGCGACCCGGCCGTGTTCGGAGGCGTTCTGGCGCTCGTCGTGACGGTCGGACTGGTGGCGGCCCTCGTGCCGGCGTTGCGCGCGACGCGAGTGGATCCGATGGTCGCGCTCCGGTCGGACTGATGGCTCGCTTCACTCGTCGCGCAGGGCGACCATCGGATCTACCCGTGTGGCCCGCCGGGCCGGGACCCAGCTCGCGAGTGCGGACACGACCACCAGCAATGCGGCGATCGCCGCGAACGTGGCGGCGTCGGTCGCGGGGATCTCGAACAGCATGCCCTGAAGCGCCCGTGTCGCCAGCAGTGCGACCGGCAGGCCGATCGCGATGCCGGCGATTACGAGCGCGAGTCCCTGGCGGACGACCATGCGCAGCACGTCTGCGCGTGCGGCGCCGACGGCCATGCGAATGCCGAACTCATGCGTGCGCTGCGCGACGGCGAACGCAAGCACGCCGTAGAGGCCGCTCAGACTGAGCAGCAGTGCTACGGCCGCGAAGACGCCGAGCAGCAGCGTGCGGAACCTTGGTGCCGCGACGGATCGCGACACGACCTGCGACATGGTCTCGAGGCGGGTCAGCGGCAGGTCGGGATCCATCGACCGGACGATGCCACGGATATCGGAGGCGACAGCTGCCGGATCTCCGTTCGTACCCGCGACGAGCGTCATCATCGAGGCCGGGTTCTGCGCCATTGGCGTGTAGATGGCCGCGCGGTCCTCACCGTCGAGCCCGAAGTGCTTCACGTCGCCGACAACGCCGACGATCTCGAGCCACGGCGAGTCCGCACCGTGCCACCCCCACTTCACTCGCCTGCCCACAGCATCGTCGCCCGGCCAGGACTCGTCGGCCATGCGACGATTGATGACAGCGACGAGCGGCGCGCCCTCGCGATCCGCATCGGTGAACGTGCGGCCGTGCAGTGACGGGATGCCGAACGCGTCGAAGTACGTCGGCGAAACCGATCGTGTCTCCGCGCACGGTTCCTGTCCTGACGGCGGCGGCTCGCGGTCGGAGAGCGCGAAGCTGTCGCACGACCAGCGGTTGCTCATCGGCAGCATGTTGACGAGACCGGCCTCGCGCACGGCCGGCAGAACGCGCGCGCGCTCCTCGAACTGCTGGAAGAAGGCGATCCTCTCTGCGGTCGAATACCGCGTCGATGGAAGCGACAGTGTCGCCGTCAATGCACTCTGCCGGTCGAACCCCGCATCCACGGAGCTGAGTTTCTGGAAGCTGCGGGCGAGCAGTCCCGCGCCGACAAGCAGCACGAGCGAAAGCGCGACTTCGGCAACGACGAGCGCGCCGCGCATCCGGCCGCCGGCCACACCGGTCGTTGAGCCGCGCCCACCGTCGCGCAGTGTGTCCTGAAGCGTGCCGCGCATCGCGCCGAGCGCCGGCGCGAGGCCGAACAGCAACGCGGTGAACGCGCTAACGCCGATCGCGAAAAGGACGACCGTTGCGTTGACGCGGATCTCGCCCGGAACGCCCAGGTCCTGGCCGACGAACGCGGCCGCGAGCCGGAGCGAGGCCCACGCTACGGCTGTGCCGATCGCAGCCGCACCGAACGCGATCCATACGCTCTCGGCAAAGAGCTGGCGAGTGATCCGCAGACGCCCGCCGCCCAGTGCCGACCGTACCGCGAGTTCCCGCCGCCGTGTCGCCGCGCGCGCCAGCATCAGGTTCGCGACATTCGCGCACGCGATCAGCAACAGCAGCGCGACCGCGCCGGACAGCACGGCCAGTGGACGCTTCAGCTCGCCGGCGAACGAATCGTGCAACGTCATCAGCGTCACCGTCTGGCCTGGCCCGTGTTCGTCGCCGGGTACTCCTGCTCGAGCCTCAGCATAATGCCGCGCATCTCCTGCTGAGCGCTCGCCAGCGTTGCACCGGGCGCGAGCCGCGCATACGCCTGCAACCAGTGCCCGCCTCTCGCTGCCGGCGAGTATTCGAACGCGAACGGTCGCCATAGCGCCGCATCGCCGAACGGGCCGGGTGTGGGATCCATGAATGACGCAGGCATCACGCCGACGATTTCGTATGGGTTGCCCTGAAGCTCCACGGTCCGGCTCACGACCGACGGATCGCCGCCGAACCTCGACTGCCAGAACCCGTGCGCCAGCATGGCGACACGGTGTCGCCCGATCGTTTCGTCTTCCGCAGTGAACCGCCGACCGAACGCTGCCTCGACTTCGAGTGCGTCAAACAGCGCCGCCGACGCCGCCGTCACCCACACCATCTCCGGATCGCCCTGCCCCGTCATCGCGAAGAACGAGCCGTTCGTCACCGCGATGTCCTCGAGCGTGCGCGACTGTTCGCGCCAGTCCATCGCGTCGACAGGCGACACGTTGCCCAGATCGCCACTCGCGTCCGTGCTCGATCCGTAGATCCGCACGATATTATCCGGCTCCGCGTACGGCAGCGGCCGCAGCAGCACGCCCTCGATCACGCCGAAAATCGTCACCGCCGCCGCGATGCCGATGCCGAGCGTCAACGCGGAAACCGCCGTGAACGCCGGGGCGCGCAGCAGAGAACGGAGCGCGTAGCGCGCGTCGTGGAGCAGTTGGCCGAACTGACGGCTTGCGCTGGGGCCGCCCGCGCCCGGGGCGACAACATTGTGGCTGGCTTTCCGGCGCCTGGCGTCGATCCGCTCGCGAGTCGCGCTCAGAACGAGATCCTTCGTGATCCGGAGCCAGAGCGCGGCCAGCCCGGCAGTGCCGGACCGCGCGTGAGCGGAGAGGACAGCCTCGCGGAACGTCGCCTCCATCACGTCACCGTACTCCTGTCGGAACGATGGCGGATACCCACGCAGAAGTCCGCGGTAGATGCGCAGCGACAGGCGAACAGCCGTCAAGGGCGAGCGCCGCGGCGCAGGCGTCACGACGTCCTCGCCCGCGCCATCAGCTTCTTCGACCGCAACGCCTTCACCAGCGACTCCAGCCGGTCCGCTTCCGCAACCAGCGCCGCGCGGCCGAACTCCGTCAGCGCGTAGTACCGGCGGCGCGCGTCCTCGTCCGGGGCCCGTCGCGTCTCCATCTCCTCGATCGCGCCCTGCTCCAGCAGACGCCGGATCGCGCCGTACAGCGTGCCCGGCCCGATCCGCACTTCCCCGTCCGACCGCGTCTCCACGTCCTGCATGATCGCGTAGCCGTGCCGCTCCCCGTCCGCCAGCGCGAGCAGGATATGGAATACCGGTCTGGACAGCGGCAGGAGTGCTTCGGGCGGCGTTGGTCGTTTTGTCATGGCTCTATCGCGGTCCGTTATATCGTCGTGCGATATAGATACCGCGGTCGGTGAACCATGTCAAGGCCGATCCCTGCACCAGCGGATCGTGCGCCGGATTGCGGGCGCTAGAGTGGCGCGTCACCGCCGAACCACTACCTCATGACGGTGCGCGGGTCCAGCCGGATCACCCGCCGGATCGGGACGAGCATGGCCAGGGTGCCGAATGCGAGTATTGCTGAGACGGCGATCAGGAGGGAGAGCGGATCGAGCGGCGACACGCCGTACAGCAGGCCGCGCAGTGTTGCAGCCGTTGCGGCGGCGCCGATCGCGCCGGCGACAAGCCCGCCGACCAACCAGGCGGCGCCCTGTCGCAGCGCGAGCTGTGCGATGGCGAGCGGACTCGATCCGAGTGCGATACGGACGGCGAACTCGCGTTCCCTCGAGACGGCCAGCGCGGCGAACAGCGCGTAGACGCCGACGCAGGCGAGCAGCAGGGCCAGGCTCGCGAACGAGGTGAGCACGACAGCGGGCAGACGTCGTGGACTCACGTACGTGTCGCGCAGCTCGCGCAGGGTCCGGACATCGTCCATCGGCACGGTCGGGTCCAGCGCCTCGAGCTGCATCCGGAACGGACGCACGAGGGCGCGCGGATCGCCCGCGGACCGGACGACGTACACGCGGATACCGCGGAGCGACGACTGGCGGCTGGTCGTGTACATCATCGGTTCGGGCGCTTCGCGCGCGGGATCGTTGCGAACGTCGCCCACGATGCCCACCACGATGGCCGGAGCGGCGGTCGTGTCCGGACCCGATCGTACGCGTGCCCCCACCGCGTCGCCACGAGGCCAGTAGCGGCCCGCCATGCTCTCGCTGACCAGCACGGCCGCCTGCGCAACCTGTGCGTCCTGGGGTCCGAACCCGCGACCTTCGAGGATGGGAATTCGCATCGTGCTGAAATAGCCGTCCGACACGGTGGCAACCGGAACGGCTGCGTGTGTCCCGCCAGCCGGGCCGACGCCGTCGACCACGACCTCGAGGCGGGTGAGCGACGGTCCGGGCAACTCGCTGGTCGTCGCTACGCCGATCACGCCCGGCAGCGCCGCAACATTCGCCTCGAGCCGGTCGAAGAATTGCCTGCGCGCCTCATCCATCGCCGGAATCGGCCCCTTCACGGCAACGGTGAGCACACCCTCCGGGTCGTAGCCGGGTTGCTGTCTTGTGATCGCGATCAGGCTCCGCGAAAGGAGACTGGCGCCGGCGAGCAGGCTCAGGCACAGCGCGATCTGGGCCGCGACGATTGTGCCCCGCAGACGACCGGAACGCAGTCCGCCGCCCGAACCCGACTGTTCGCGCAGTGTCGCCTGTGAGTTGATGGAACGGGTGGCCAGTGCCGGCGCCACGGCGATCAGCACACCGGCCGATAGTGCGACGATCGTCATGACCAGCGCCGCTCCTGCATCGAGCGACAGGTCGGCCCACGCGGGCATTGCCGGCAGCGCGAGCTGACGCAGAGCCGCCAGACCCAGCACGGCCAGCACGAGCCCCGCCGCCGCTCCCGCCAGGCCCAGCATCGTAGTCTCCGTCAGAAGCTGCCGGGTCAGGCGACCCCGCCCCGCACCGAGTGCGACGCGGACCGCAAACTCCCCGCGGCGTGCCATCGTGCGCGAAAGCAACGCCCCGCCGAGGTTCGCGCACGCGATCAGCAGCACGAGCGCCGCACTCGCCATCAACGCGAGCAACACCGTGCGTGTGTCGCCTACCATCGAGTCCCGGATCGGAACGACGCTCACGGTCCGGCCGCCATCCGTGGCGGGATGCTCGATCGCCAGATCCGCCGCAATCGACTCGAGGTCGCGCGCCGCGGATTCCGCTCTCACGCCCGGACGCAACCTGCCTATCAGACCGAGCTGCCCCGCCTGCACCGTACGGACCGGATTCGCCGCAGCCAGAGGCGAATCGATGCCGAACCACAGATCCGCATCGCCCATTGGGCCGATGAAGTCCCGCGGCAGAACGCCGATCACTTCCCACGTGTCGGCATCCACCCGCACCGTCCCGCCGATCACCGCCGGATCGCCGCCGAACTCCCGGCGCCACAGCGCGTCGGTCACCATCACCACGGACGCGTTCGCTTCGACCTCCTCGCGCGTGAGCGCCCGCCCCATCGCCGGACGCACGCCGAGCGCCTCGAAGAACCCGGCCTCGACGTACGCCGCCTTCTCCACCCGCACGCCGTCGTCCGCACGGTAGATCACGTCCCACACCGTCGGATAGAAACTCGCCATCCGCTCGAACGAGCGCTGGCGGGCCATCAGGTCAGCCGCCGCGCCCGCGCTCAACGCCGATCGCGACGCCGGATCGTCGACCGGAATGCCGTAGACCCGCACCAGACGGTCCCCGTCCTCGTACGGCAACGAATCCAGCAGAACCGATTTGACCACGCCGAATACCGCCGCGTTCACACCGACTCCCAGCGCCAGCGTCACGACCGCCATGAGCGTCAGTACCGGAGCCCGCGCCGCCGACCGGACGCCGAAACGGATGTCCTGGCCCAGATCGCTCCACCATCCACGTGGAACCGATGCGCGATGGCCCGCTTCAAGCAGATTCACACAATCCTCGCGGACCGCCTCGAGGTCGCCCAACCGCTCGTGCGCAACCCGCCGCGCCTCATCCTCGTTCAGCCCGCGGTCCATGTAGTATCGCACACGCTGCTCGACGTGGAACGCCAGCTCCTCGTCCACCTCATGCCCAGGACCCCGCTCGTGTAGCCGCCCCCTGTCCGCGTTGTCTCGCCGGTTCATCTCGGTGCTCCCGTCCCGCGCGTCGTATACGTGGCGGACGCGCTCGATCCTGCGGCTGCGCCCTTCCCTATACCTGTCTAGGGTAACAATATGACGGCTCCCATAGACCTGCAAGGGGTGCAAACGAGGGGGTTTGGGTTCACGTCAACGTGGTCCGCCTCAGCCTCCGACCCAACTGCCCTCTCCGTCAACCCGCCATCGCTCCTCCGCTTGTACTGCGGGGGAGGGGAGCGGGCGGGGAGACGGAGAGGGTCGGACGATGGAGGCGGAGGCAGGTTTGGGGAGGGGGATCGGGGGAGTGTGTTTCGGTCCCGATCCGTTCCCGTCGACAGCGCGTGGGCCGGCGAAAATCCCGGGAGTGCGCATCGCGGACCGGGCGGTGGGGATTCGACAGCCTGTGGGCCGGTCAAATCCCCGGATCGGGGTCCGCGCGGCGGGCGGTGGGGATTCGACAGCCTGTAGGCCGGTCCGATCGGGACCGGCCGTCCCCCCCCGGATCCCTCTCCCCAAACCCTAACTACTCTCCGCCTCCATCGTCCGACCCCTCTCCGTCTCCGCGCCCGCTCCCCCTCCCGCAGTACAAGCGGGGCGGGGGCGGGTTGACGGAGAGGGTGGGCGAGGGCGCGTCTGAGGAAGAGAACCGCGTCGGACGCTGAGGCGGTCCGGGGGGGATCCCACGGGGGCTTGCGGTTCTATATATAGCCAAATAATATATCATGAATCTTTATAACGGGGGTCTCTATGCAAGGTCAGCGTCGCTCGACAATCAACAGCACCCAGGCAGCTCTCGCCGCCATCATGATTGGCGCGGCGCCGCTCGGCGCGCAGGCACCCGCGTGGACATTCACGGAGGACCGGCGGGTCGGCCCGCCCGCGGCGGAATTCGGTGCGATCACGGACGTAGCGCTCGATGGCTCCGGCCGACTGTGGATCGCCGATGGAATGGCGGGCGAGCTTCAT
>DATKCF010000016.1:0-7365 GCA_035513345.1 Longimicrobiales bacterium | reverse complement strand
TCATAGCGGTTATGGTTCACGCGCTGCGGACGCGCCGGCCGGCCTAATACCTTGCGAATTGCCTTGGAAGGCAGTGGCAGGGTAACAGAAGGCGATAACCGATGCGCCAGCGACAAAGCCCTCCTGGTCGGGCCCAACGCGGTCGCGCCAGGTGAGAGATGGCCCATAATGGGGCCCTTCATGAAACTCTCCGAAGGCGCCCGTCTCGGGCCCTATCAGATCGTGGGCGCCATTGGCGCCGGCGGCATGGGCGAGGTCTACAAAGCGACCGACACCCGTTTGAGCCGCACTGTCGCGATCAAAGTACTGCCGACCCACTTCGCCGCCGACCCCGAAATGGAGCAGCGCTTCCACCGCGAAGCGCAGACCATCGCCGGCCTGAACCACCCGAACATCTGCATCCTGCACGACATCGGAGAACAGGACGGCACGCACTTTCTCGTCATGGAATATGTCGAGGGTGAGACGCTGGCCGATCGCATCAGTCGCGGCCCGTTGCCGCTCGGCGAGGCGCTGCGTATCGCCGGCGAAATCGTCGATGCGCTCGACAAGGCGCACCAGCAGGGCATCGTGCATCGCGATTTGAAGCCGGCCAACATCATGCTCGCCAAGGCCACACGGACCGGCACAGCGGCGGCGTCCAAGATCATCACGGCGCCGGTCGAGTCTCCGGTGAAGACGACGTCAGATCCGGCTCCCCCGTCCCTCGGGTCTTCGCCGAAATCCGGGCGCCCCTCGTCATCGGCCTCCTCGATGTCGATGCGATCTTCCTCGTCGCACATCAAGCTCCTCGACTTCGGGCTCGCCAAGTGGGTGGCGCCGGGCGGCGGCAACACGATTGCCGCGCAGTCGACGCGCATGGACGTGACGTCGCAGGGCGCGATCATCGGCACGCTGCAGTACATGGCCCCCGAGCAGGTGGAAGGAAAAGAAGCCGACTCGCGCACCGACATCTTCGCGCTCGGCGCGGTGCTCTACGAGATGCTGACGGGGAAACGCGCCTTCGAGGGGAAAAGCCAGGCGAGCCTGATCGGCGCGATCATGAAGGCCGAGCCGCGGCCTATCTCGCACCACGCGCCCGAGACGCCGGCCGTGCTCGAGCACATGATCGCACGCTGCCTCGTCAAGGATCCCGAAGAACGCTGGCAGGACGCGCACAGCATCAAGCTCAAACTGCAATGGATCGCGCGGCATCGCGACAGCGCCGCGGTCGCGGCGGCGCCACGCACCTGGCGCGACACGGCAATGTGGGCCACGCTCGCGATACTGCTCGCGGGAGTGTCCGTGCCGGCGTACCTCCACTGGCGGGGCGGTCTCCAACCCGGCGCCATTCAGTTCCGCCACACGATCTCCGGCCTTTCCGAGGCCGACATTGCCGTCTCGCCGGACGGCAAGACGATCGCGTTTGTCGCCAAGCCCGACAACGCGGGTGCGGCCTCGCTTTACATCCGGCCGATCGGCGGCCTGGCGGCCGTCAAACTCGCCGGCACCGACAACGCATCGCAGCCTTTCTGGTCGCCCGACAGCCAGTTCATCGCGTACGTCAGCGGCGGGAAGTTGAAAAAGGTCTCTGCGTCGGGCGGGGCGACACAGGATCTGTGCGACGCGACCGATTTCTATGGCGGCGCGTGGAGTCGGGGCGGCACGATTGTGTTCGGGACGCCGAAGGGTTTGTTCAAAGTGTCTGCCGAGGGCGGTGAGCAGACACCAGCCTCAGAACTCGGTGAGGCCGAAGCGGGACATTTCTGGCCGAGTTTCCTGCCGGACGGACGGCACATCGTGTATCTCGCGTGGTCAGAGGAGCGAGCCAGGCGCGCGATCTACGCCGGATCGCTCGATTCAAAGGATCGCACGCGCCTTGTTGATGCCGAATCCAACCCTGTTTACGCCGCGACGCCCGCGTCGGGCGGCCAACTGCTCTTTCACCAGCAGTCCACGCTTTTCGCACAGCCGTTCGATCCGAAGGGACTCCGCTTCACCGGCGATCCGGCGCAGATCATCGGAGGAATGTCTTTAGCCGCGAACGGCTTCGGCAAGTTTTCCGCTTCGCAGAACGGCGCGCTTATCTACTTCCAGGGCCGCCCCGGCGCATCGACGAGCGGACGTGGGCGGGTCACGCTGGCGCAGTTCGGATGGGTCGGCCGGTCCGGCGGCCGCGCCGGGGCGGCCATCGACCCCGGCCAGTACGGCGATATGGACCTCTCACCGGACGGAAAGTTCATCGCCGTCACCCGGCAGGAGGCCGGTGCGGCAGCCGCCGACATCTGGGTGTTCGACTGGGCGAAGCAGGTCTCGCAGAAGATCACGAACGACCCGGTCGATGCCGTCGATCCAGTGTGGTCACCTGACGGACGTCGCGTGGCCTTCACGTCGTATCGCAAAGGCAATGCCGATATCTACGTGACCAACGCCAACGGTGTTGGCGCGGAGACGCCGCTATTGGAGTCCGCGTTGAACGAATCTGTCGAGGACTGGTCGCGCGACGGCCGCTTCATCGCGTTCGAATTCGGCAAGGATGCCTTTCAGGATATCTACGCGCTGCCGATCGAAAACGACACACCCGGCAAGCCGTTCCCCGTTGTCGAAGGGCGCTACCAGAAGGACGAGCCGCAGTTCTCGAAGGATGGGAAATGGCTCGCGTATACCGCGGATCAAAACGAGCCCGGCAGGTTTCAGGTCTACGTCGTCTCGTTTCCGGTGCCAGACCGCAAGCTGCAGGTATCCACCGAAGGCGGCGGCCAGCCGCGCTGGGGTTGGGACGGGAAGCGGATCTACTACCGAACACCGGACCATCGCATGGCGTTCGTGGACGTCACCCTCGGTGAAACGATACAGGCCGGACGTCCGCACTTCATTGGCGCCGCACCGACGAGGCATCCCACCGCCGCAGACCCGACCCGTCACATGTTCTCGGTTGGGGCCGATGGGCAGTTCCTGGTGCGCATCCCGGTGGGAGCGGCCACCGTCGGTGCCACCGGCGGCGAGGGCCCGCTCGTGCCGATCACGATCACGGCGGGCGGCGGCGGCTCCAGTTCTATCGCCCAACGCGGTCCCGTGACGAGCGGCCTCACCGTGATCCTCCACTGGACATCGCTCCTCAAGAAAGGCGGGACGTAGCGATGGCGCTCACGCCCGGGGTGCGTCTCGGCCCGTACGAAATCCTCAGCGCCATCGGCGCGGGCGGCATGGGCGAGGTCTACAAGGCCCGCGACACACGTCTCGACCGGATCGTCGCGATCAAGGTGCTTCCGCCCGAGTTCGTCAACGATCCCACGGCGAAACAGCGATTCGATCGCGAAGCGCAGACGATTGCGTCGCTGAAGCATCCGCACATCTGCGTGCTCCACGACATCGGCAGCCAGGACGGGATCGATTTTCTCGTCATGGAACACCTCGAAGGCGAAACGCTGACCGATCGTCTGACACAGGGCCCGCTGCCGCTCGACGAGGCGCTCGGCGTCGCCATCGCGATCGCCGACGCGCTCGACAAGGCCCACCGGCAGGGCGTGGTGCACCGCGATCTGAAGCCCGGCAACGTCATGCTTACCGGCAGCGGGCCGAAGCTTCTGGACTTCGGCCTGGCGAAATCGCAGGCTGCTCTGCCGGCGGGTACCTCCGTGACGATGACGATCCCGGGGACGATCCTCGGGACGATGCAGTACATGGCGCCCGAGCAACTGGATGGCGCCGAAGCGGATCGCCGTACAGACATCTTCGCCTTCGGCGTTCTGATGCACGAGATGGTGACCGGCAAGAAGGCGTTCGAGGGCAGGAGCCAGGTGCTCCTCATTTCCGCGATCGCCACAGCCGAGCCGCCACCGTTGTCACGCGTGCAGCCGGAATCGCCGCCGGCCCTCGACCACGTGGTGAAGACGTGTCTGGAGAAGGATCCCGCGGACCGTTGGCAGGACGCTCGGGATCTCACCGCCGAACTGCGATGGATTGCCGAGGGGGGCGGCGACGTCGGGTTCGCCATGGCCGGCTCCGAGCGCGGGCGCCGGACGCGCCGCTGGATCCGATGGGGTCTCGCCGGCGCTGCGGTGGCGGCGATCGTACTCCTCGCCTGGCCCGCGTACTCGTACGTTCAGGGTCCTCCCGAACCCGAAGAACTTCGCTTCCGTGTGCCGCGCAATCTCTCTTCGGATCCCGAGGAGACCAATACCGGCAACAGCCCGAGCGGCGGCGCCCCGACATCCAGCCGCGCCGACACGTCGATTTCACCAGACGGCAAGTCCATCGCGTTTGTCGCGCGGCCCACCAACGACGGCACGTTTCTGATCTACGTCCGGCCCGTCGATGCCGTGACGCCGCAGAGACTGTCGGGCACGGAAGACGCCAGACTCACGTTCTGGTCGCACGACAGCCGCTTTATCGGATACCTCGGCAAGGGAAACAAGCTGCGGAAAATCTCCGCGAACGGCGGACCCGCACAGGACGTGTGCGACGCGCCCGGTTTTACCGGCGGCACGTGGAACGCGGGAGGGGTCATCCTGTTCGGTTCGGCGACCGGCATCTTCCGCGTCTCGGCCGAGGGTGGGGAGCCCGAAGCCGTGACCACGGTCGATGCCGGAGAAGTCGGCCACTTCTGGCCGCGCTTCCTGCCCGATGGCCAGCGCTACCTGTACGTGGTGTCGTCGGCCGATCCCGCAAAGAGCGGGGTGTTCGCCGGATCGCTTGGGTCTGCCGATAAGACACGAGTCTTGCCAGTGGCGTCGAACGCGGCCTACGTGGAGCCCGGGGTGCTGGTGTTCCAGCGCGGGTCCTCGGTGTATGCCCAGCCATTCGACGCGAAGACCTTGAAGGTGTCGGGCGAGCCAACCCGCATCGCTGATGAAGTGACCATCAACGCGACGGTGGGACACGGGTTCTTCGACGCGTCACGGAATGGTGTGCTCGTCTACTTCACCAACAGCCAGGGCGCGGGCACGGGCGGCGAAGAGTCGTGGGAGTTTCAGTTGCAGTGGGCCGACCGCGGGGCCCAGCAGCTCGGCACGGTCGGGCCGTATGGGTTTTATCGTGGCGTCGAAGTCTCGCCAAACGGACAGCGTGTTGCTGTGCACCGGCATGACGGCACCGGGGGGGACATCTGGGTGATGGAGCCGCCGCCGCGCGCGCCGACACGCATCACCTTCGACACGACCGAGGACAACTCGTCGCCGGTCTGGTCGCCCACCGGCGACCGGATCGTCTTTGCGTCGAAGCGCAACGGCAAGTGGGGACTCTACGTCACGCGGTCGGACGGCTCGGGGACCGATGGTGATCTGCTGATCGAATCTGACCTGCCCAAGGCGCCGATGTCGTGGTCACCCGACGGCACGCGGCTCGTCTACTCGGTGTTCGACCCGAAAAGCGCCGGCGACATCTGGATTCTGCCAATGGATGGCACCGCGGCCGAGAGAAAGCCCGTGCCGTTTCTCACCTCGAGCAAGAACGAGACGCACCCGCAGATATCGCCCGACGGCAAATGGATCGCGTACACGTCCGAGCTGACAGGGCGGAAGGAAGTCTATGTGCAGCCGTTTCCCAGCGGCACCGGCCGCTGGCAGATGTCGCTCGACGCCGGCCTCGGCGCTGACTGGCCGCGGTGGAAACGCGACACGCAGGAGCTGTACTTCCACTCGTTGGGCAACGCCGGCGCGTACGGCCCGTACACCAACGGTCTCGCCTTTGCGGGCCCGATCTACTCCGTAGCGATCAAGGTCACGGGCCAGTCGATCGAACCGGCGATCCCGAAGGAAGTCCTTCGCGTGCTGGCCCTGCGGTTCCCGCACGGCGGCGTCGACTATCACACGTACGACGTCTCGGCCGACGGGCAGCGGTTCCTCTCGTATCAGCGGGTGCTCACCGCGACCGCCGCGACTTCCCTGATCCTGCCGGAGGTTCCGATCCAGGGGATCATCGTGGCAAAGCACTGGGTGAAGGGCGTCAAGAAGAAATGATCCCTCCCGGCGCTTTGGTTTAGCGCTACTTTTCCTTCGCCGGGGTCGCCCTGTGCGCTGACTTCACCTCGATGACGATCACGTGAGGGTCACCCGAGAGCATCTCCCAGGAATGTTCCATCCCGTCGCCTGCCCATAGGACCGAGCCGGGTGTGTAGTCGTGCAGCACCGTGGAGCCGTCAGGCAGAGTAAGCCTGCCCTGCCCTTCGCGCAGAGCAATGAGCAAAGATGGCGGGTGGGAATGCATCGGACTCTTCCGTCCCTTCGACGCGCGGCCGTCGAAGACGCGCACGTGTTCGTTCTCGAACAACACGTGATGCACGTCGGGATCGACGGCGACCGAGTCATTGGCCCGCCGCTTCACCGCCGGGGGGGCCGCGCCGGGCTTCTGCGCCGACTTCACCTCAACGCCAATGACGCTCACCTTGCCGCTCATCAACTCCCATGAATGCTCCATGCCGTCGGCTAGCCACAGCACCTGTCCGGGGTTAATGTCGAAAATGGTACTCGTGCCGTCCGGAAGCCCGAACTTGACTCGCGCCGTGTCCATGCCGATAAACACCAGCGGCGGGTGGCTGTGCATGGCGCTGCGCGCGCCCTGTGAGGCGCGTGCCTCAATGACCCGCACGTGTTCATTTTCCAGGACGACGCGGTGTGCCTGGGGGTCGACGATCACAGCGTCTTTCGCCTTCTGCGCGCCGAGTGGCACTGTGCCAAGCAACAATGCGATCGAGAGCGTCAGCCAACGCTTCATCCGAACCTCCACCAACAATGGCCTGCTTCGAGCGGCAGGGCGTAACCTCTGAAAGTGTGGCAGATGCTATGCGGCGGGCGGAGAAGAGTCAAGCTGCAGGGCGGCCTTCGCCTTCCGGCGCGGATTCTTTAGGAAATCGTGCGCCCGCCAGGACTCGAACCTGGGACCCCCGGCTTAGAAGGCCCGATGTCCTTGAGGACTACCCCTGGGGATCGGTTATGGCAGGCGGTTATATCCCTGATCGCAAAACAATCCTCTTGCTTATCGCCCGCGCACGACCGTCTCGGTTAGCGCGGTTCGCGCGGACCAAGGCCGATAACCGATTCGCAGCGCGCGCATGAGCCAGTTGGTTGCCGATCTCAAAGGCAGCTTGAGTAACGGCGATCATTTCCGCGGTCAAAGCAAGCCACGAGTTCGACGGATGTCAGCCGCTCTGGTCGCCGACTTGCGGGCCTCCCGGTGCTGACCGAAGGACCTTGGGATGTTCTACAAACCCCTCTGCAATGTCGGTCATGGAACGATGTTGCACGCTTGGCGGGTTAAGTCGTCAGTCTGACGGTATTGCGGCTGTTTCGGCTTCTCCATCGGCTGCGGCGCGGTAGGAGGCCAGCGTCCGTCCTCGGTATATCCCATTAGGGCGCTCACGAAGGAAAGTGGCCAACCGAGCGGAAT
>DATKCF010000015.1:0-29508 GCA_035513345.1 Longimicrobiales bacterium | reverse complement strand
CCGCCGGCAGCAGCGCCGGTCTCCGCTGCCGGCCGGCCGCGCGTCATGCTGTCATCGCCTTCCATCAATTTCTCGCGGTTGGAGTACGGGAGAAGAGGGGCGAGTACGAATAGGCCGGGGCCGATCCGGCGTCAAGCGAGCAATGCCGGTGTTGTGCTCGAACCCGGGCAAAATTTCACCGCGGAGAGCGCGGAGAGCGCAGAGACATGATCGGATCTGGTGTTTCGGCGGGATCCGGCGGATTCCGACCGAGGAATGAATCCATTTTTTTTTTTTCGGAAACTGATTTTCTGTTCAGTTCTCGGTGCTCTCAGCGTGCTCCGCGGTGAAATTTCTGTTCGAGCCCGCGCCAGGAACTCCTCACAGCTCAGCTCACTCGTGTTGCGGGGAAAAGGTGTTTGCGCCAGTCGTTGGATCTTGTGCCGGGGCGGTAGGGAGAGGCGACGCGCTTCGCCACGATGCCGGCCCATTGTGCTGCGTGAGCTCTGGCGATCAGGGAGGCGCCGCCTCGGCGGGAGACGGGCAGGAGCTGGACGTCGGGCGTCTCCAGTTTCTTGAAGAGGGTCTCGAGGCGCTTTCGCCGGTCGGTCCACGGCTTGTCGACGAGGACTTCGCCGTCCTCGAACAGCAGATCGTACACGGAGAAACGGAGGTCGCCACCGCTATTGTCGGCGGGCGCGATCTCGCCATCCAGCACGAAGGACCGGTTGTTTTCGACCGCGTAGCGGAGGAGATCGGTACCCACGTCGCGGTAGAGCTTCGACGTGTTCGGGACGGCGGTCACGATCTGGCGGGCATCCGGAGTCACGTAGAGGTGCACACGCGCGCCGCGTATCGCGCGCTCGAAGGCCCAGCCGGCGCCGGCGGGCAACTCGGCTACGTAGCGGAACAGCATGGCGGAGAAACCGACGCCCTCGAAGCCGTCGGTCGCATCCTCGTTGGCGATTTCGTCGAGTGTCCGGCCGGTGACGACCGATGTCGTGTGAATCTCGCCGGGATCGACGCCTCGCCGGACGAAGTCGTCGCGATGCTTGATGAGCAGCCATTTGGGTGAACGGCCGCCCTCGGTGCGAACGAGCGCATACGAACCATGCATCCGCTCGCCGACGAACGACACACTCATCTTGCCGGCTTCGAACTCGCGGCGCAGGACCGCTTCCTCGTCCTGGCCTTCCGCTGCTTCATCAGCGAAGTAGTGACCGCGATCCCAGACCATCACGGTGCCGCCACCGTACTCGCCGCTCGGGATCGTGCCCTCGAACGCGTTGTAGTCCATCGGGTGATCCTCGGTCTGCATGGCGAGGCGTTTTGTGGCGGGGTCGAGCGTCATGCCGCGCGGCACGGCCCAGCTCTTCATCACACCATCGATCTCGAGCCGGAGATCGTAGTGCAGGCTGGACGCGGCGTGCTTCTGTATGACGAACTCGAGACGCGCATTGGACGCGCGTTCGTGAACGGCGCCGGCCGGTTCGCTGGTGCGGCCGAAGTCGCGCTTGCGGCGATACTCGGCGAGTGGATCCGGCTTCGGTCGCTTCGGCATGTGCTCCGCTCCGAGTCGCGTGATATGACGAACGCCCCGATCCTGGCAAGGACCGGGGCGCCCGGATCCGTAACGGAATCTGTCGCGGCCGGCGAACTCCGTCCAGCCGTCAGCGGCGCTGCCGCCGACGATCGCGACGCGGGATGTCGACGCGGCCGGAAACATTGCTGTAGGTGATGCCGCCGGAGCCCTTGTCGCCGACGATGAAATCACCGGCTACGTTCCGTACATCGATCGAGCCGGAGCCGTCGTCCTCGACGTCGACCGTGCCCTCGACATCGCGAATGCTGATCGAGCCGGAACCGTCGTTCACGCGGACCGAGCCGTCGACTCCGCGAACCGTGATGTCGCCGGATCCGTCATCGATCACGACGTCGCCGTCGATGTCGGTGATCTCGATGTTGCCGGAGCCGTCGTGCAGGTCGAGCGGGCCGAGCCCTTCGAGCACGATTCCGCCACTACCGTCCTCGATGCGGGCGGCCATGCCCTTCGGCACCTCGATATCGAGGTGCAGCGCGTGGTACCGGTTGCCCGTAAGCAAGGAGCCGCCCTCGACGTCCGGCACCTCCACGCGGATCGTCGAACCCGACCGGTCCGTCTCGAGGCGGAGCTGCTCGAGCAGCTCTTCGCTCGATGCGCACGCGCGACCCATTACGCGGACCTCCGTCAGGCCTTCACGCCCGCGGACCGTCAGCGAGCCGGCCCGCGCAATCAGGTGCAGAACGTCACCAGTCGAGGCACGCATCGTCGCCGATCGCGTTGCCTCGTGCTCGCAATCGCGCTGGCCGGCCGCGGGTGAAGCCGCGGCCACTACAAGAAGAGTCGAAACAAGAGTCGTACGCATGGACCAGCCTCCCTTTGTTCTTCAATACGGTTGAACGCTTTGATAGTTGCACAAGGCCGTTCGGTTGGAGCCGCCGAGCAGACACCTGCCTGGCTGGGTCTGGGAAAACGTTTCCTGGGACACGTTTCTGGACACGTTTCTGGGGCTCGGGGAGGAAGGGGCAGGGACGGGCAGTGAGGCCGTTTCTGGTTACTGGGGCGTTTTCGTCCGCCGTCCCCAGAAACCAGAAACCTGAAACCAGAAACCAGAAACGTTTACACGCAGACCCCGCTCACCGCGATGAAGGTTCCATCCGCCAGAACGCGATTCCGGAGGCTTGCTGGCCGACTTCGGCGGAGGCGACGCGCGCGAACGTGCGGAGGTCGAACACGTCGACCTTGCCGGGCTCGGCACCGACGCCTTCCACGGTGACAAACGCGTAGCGTGAATCGGGCGACACGACTACGCCGTGCACTATGGTCGTCGACGTTTCGGTCCTCGCCATGCTCTCACCGGTCGACAGGTCGAAGAACTCGACGGCCCTGCCGGCCTTCAGCGTGGCGACGAGCAGGCGGCCGTCAGGCGTCGGGGCCAGGTTGTACGGTGCGCGTCCTGTGGGGAACCGGCGAGTGACCTTCCAGTCGGTCACGGAAATCTCGAGAATCTCATCAGACTTGTTGCAGGCGACATACACGAAATCGCCGTGCACGCCCGGTTGCGCCCAGGTCGGCGAACACGTCGGCGTCTTCATCCCGCCCATCTCGTGGTCGCCGTGGTCGGTCATCGCATGAGCCTGCACCGGGCCCTCGGCACGCTTTGCCACGCTGAACCGGCGAGCGACATCGAACGTGCGCGTGTCCATCTCGACGAGCTGGTCATCCATCATGCACACCGAATACTGGCGAATGCCGCTGCGGTCGATGCGGCTGCCGTGCGGCATCGTGCAGGTCTCGACCCGCGCGACTTCGACGTTGTCCGGCGTGTAGATGATCGAAACCGTCGACGGCACATGATCGCCGTACAGATTGAAGTTGACGACGAACGCGTACAGTCCGTCCGGCGTGAGATCGATCGTGGCGGGGAACATGCCGAGCGGGATCGGTTCGCCCACGAGCGTGTCCGGCCCCAGTTCGTACCGGAAGTACATGCCGTCCGGCAGGCCGTGGCCCGTCGTCATGTGCAGGTACTTCCCATCGCGCGAAATCACCAGGCCGTGCGGACCCTCCGTTTCCAGAGCGTACAGGCCGACGGGGATCGTCTTCTCGACGGTGATGCCCTCTGGCCCGAACCGGACCCTGTGCATCAGGTCGGCCGACTCGGCACCTACGTATACCCAGTAGTTCGCGTCCGGCGGTTCGGCTTCGGGAGCCGACTGGGCCATCAGCGGTGACGCGAGCGTGATGGTGATGATGAGCGCGGCAACGAGTCGTGTCGCCTTGCGTGTATTCGCTGTTGCGGACATCTTCCGACTTCCTGGATACACGTTGAACCCTGTGCGCGCGCCCACGGCCGGCCGGCCGTGTCGCAGCACCGATGTGCGGGGGTGACCCGTCTCCAGGCCCGCGCGCTATGTACCCACGACCCGGAGTCGGTTCCATGCGATCAATGCGCAACACCCTCATCGTGCTCGCACTGGCATGCCTCGTCCTGCCCGCGGCGGCCGCGGCGCAGAATCTCGAGGCGGGACTCAGAGTCACGCAGCTGCGGGCCGAACCGGCGCAACTGGCTTTGACCGTCGGCCAGACCGTGCCCCTCAAGGTGGTCGCACTCGACGAGGCGGGCAACCCCGTCGACGCCCAGCTTCGCATCAGCGGCCGGCGAGGCGCTGTCGCCGTCACTGATGGCCAGGTTACAGGCTTGAGCGCCGGCGAGTTCTCGATCAACGCCACTGTCGTACTGCCGCCTGATGCGGGCGGCCAGCCGGTCCGCCTCGAGATTCCCGTCGTCGTGACATGGCCGGCCGCCGATCGTGTCGAGATTGTCGCCGAGCCCGAAGGCCGGATGTGGGTCGGTTCGAGCGCGCACCACGCCGTACGCGTGTTCCATGCCGATGGCAGCGAGCGGCGCGGCGCCGAAGCGCAGTGGTCGGTCTCCGACCCGTCCGTCGCGGCCGTCGACCGCTGGGGCAACGTGTCCGTGCTCGACGCCGGCGCGTTCACTGTCTCGGCCAGCGTCGACGACAGGACCGTCACTCGCAGCTACGACGCCGTGGTGTTCCCCGCGCAAAGCCTCACGATCGACATCGCCGAGGACCGCGTGCGCACCGGCGATGTGATCCGACTGGGCGTCCGTGCCACCACCGCCGATGGCACCACAACGGACGACGCACCCGTCGCGTGGACGTTCACATTCACACCCGACGACTCGATCGCTGCGCCCGGTGCAGCCGGCCTCCTCCAGGACGGCCATTTCGTTGCCGAAGTGCCCGGCCAGTACACGCTCATCGCCAGCACCGGCACAACGACCGCACGCCGCGTCGTCGACGTCAGGCCTCGCCAGGTCGTCCAGGAGATCACGGTCTCGGGGCAGGGCGAAAAGACCGGCTACAATACGTCCGACCTCTGGGTCTTCGAGGGCGTCGACGGCCGCGACTACGCCGTCACCGGAACCCACGGCGGCGACGGCTGGGCCTACTTCTGGGACGTCACAGGCGGCACCATCAGCAAGACCGACTCGATCCGTGTCGACGCCCGAACCGTCAACGACGTCAAGGTCTCGCCTGACGGCCGCTACGCAGCGCTGTCACGCGAAGGCGCCTCGGACCGCCGCAACGGCGTCGTCATCCTCGACCTCGCCAATCCTGCGCACCCGACCATCGCGTCCACGTACGATGATGTCACCGGCGGCGTCCACAACATGTTCGCCACGAACGATTATCTGTTCGCTCTCGATGCCGGCGACAAGTACGTGATCATCGACGTGCGCGACATCGCCAATCCGAAGTACGTCAGCGAATACGACCACCCCGAATCCAGCATCCACGACGTATGGGTGCATGACGGCATCGCGTATTCCAGCGAGTGGGGCACCGGCGTCGTTGTCGTCGATGTCGGCAACGGCAAATGGGGCGGTACCATCGAGAAGCCGGTCTTCGTCACCAATGTGCCGTATCCGGTCGGCAGAACCCACGCCGCGTTCCCGTACCATCAGGAACAGACCGGCAGGTTCTATCTCTTCCTTGGCGACGAGATCCTCAACCGGCGAGGCGCCGCGTGGAGCGGTGCCAGCGTCGGCCGGCTGTCCGTCACCAGCGGCTACTACCACATCATCGACTTCACCGACCCCGAAAACCCGAAGGACGTCGCCCGCTACGAGGTGCCCGAGTTCGGCTCCCACAACCTCTGGGTCGAGGATGACAAGCTCTACGCCGGCTACTACGAAGGCGGAATGCGCGTCGTCGACGTCTCCGGCCAGCTCATGGGCAACCTTGCCAACCAGGGCCGCGAGATCGCCGTCTTCAAGGCCTTCGACCCCGACGGCCAGCGTGCCAACATGCCCTTCACATGGGGCGCTCAGCCGTACAAGGGATTCGTCTTCTTCTCCGACTACAACAGCGGCCTCTGGGCCGTGAAGCTGACGCCGCCGACGAGACCGGTGTCGTGAGCGCTGTTCGGAGCGAACCGCCGGTTCCGCGGTTCGCTCCGAACCGCATTCGAGGCTGAGGCTCAGGCCAGGGGCCAAGGGCCGGGGGGCAATCTCGAGGGGGCGCGCGGCGGTGCCGTTCGCCCCTTCGCCTTGCGCATCCGACTTCCACATACAATGTTAGTTGAAACGAAGGTCTCAGCCTGAGCCTCATGCCGCGAACCCGGACCACGCGATGAAGTCTGCTCTCGGTGAATTCGAGCACCACGTCCTGCTGGCGGCCCTTCATCTCGGACCGGACGCGTACAGCGCGGAGATCGTGCTGGCGCTGGAGCAGCTGATCGAACGTGACGTGGCGCCGGCGGCGGTCTACATCGCGCTTCGCCGGCTGGAGGAGAACGGGCTGGTCGAGTCGGAGATGCGGTTGGCGGAGGGTGCAGGGGGGACGCGGGAGAGACGGTACTTCGAGGTGACGGAGGAAGGGTTGGTGGTGTTGCGCAGATCGCGGTCGCGTTTTCTGCGGCTGTGGAGCGGACTCGAGATGCTGCTGGCGGAGGACTGATGGCGGAGAGTGTCGGACCTCCGGGCTGGTTGCGCCGTGCGCTGGGTTCGCTGTTGCCGGCGCGCGACCGGGATTCGGTGCTGACCGAGCTGGACGTGCTGTACGCGCGGCGTGCCGCGCGGTATGGCCGGATTCGGGCGGACTCGTGGTATGCGGCGCAGATACCGAGCTTTGCGGTACGGCTGGCCGCGTACGCCATCGGAAGCGCGGATCGGGGACGTGGCGCGGGTGTGCGCATGTCCTGTGATCGAGCGAGGCGGAGCCGCTGGATACGCGGCGCAGCGGCCTGGCGCACCGCCCGTTCGGGGTTGCGCGGGTTGCGTCGCGCGCCGCTGTACGCGGTCGCGTCGATCGCGACGCTGGGCATCGGTGTTGCCGGCGTCTCGTCGATCCACGCTGTAGCGAACTGGTCGTTGCTGCGGCCGGTTCCGGGTGTGGAGCGGCCGGACGAGCTGGTCACGATCCTTCTCGGGAGTGTCCAGGCGGTTGGTGCATCGTGGCCGATCTCGGAGCCGGACCTCGGGGTGCTTGTCGACAGGACGCGGTTGTTGTCCGGGATGGCGGGTGCGACCGAGCAGAATGTTCACATCGCGCGGGTCGGCGGCGTTCCGGAGCGGGTACGCGGGCAGGTAGTGACGGGCGCGTATTTCGATGTGCTCGGTGTGCGGATGCTTGCGGGCCGTCCGTTCACGGCCGCGGAAGCGGACGGCAGCGAGCAGCCTCATGTGCTGGTTCTGAGCGAGCGGTACGCGAGCCGCCACTGGCGCGCCGCCGAGCTGGCGGTCGGCGCGGAGCTGGTTGTCAACGGCCATCGCTACACTGTCATTGGTGTGACGGAACCGGGTTTCCGCGGCGAAGCGTTGCCCGGCGCGATGGAGCTGTGGCTTCCCGGTGGCGCCCTGCCGGATCTCCTGCACGACCCGCAGATCCTGCGACGCAGCGGGAGGCAGGTGTGGTCGACGATGATCGGCCGGCCGACGGCTGGTGCTTCCGTCAACGCGGTCGAAGCGGAGATGAACGCCCTGATGGAGGCGATCCGCCTGGAGAAGGCGGGTGAGGAGCACTCCTTTCTGGCGACACATTTCACGTTCCGGGCGTTCCCCGGCGTCGGCCTGGCGCCATCGCTGCGCTCGCCTACGTCGAGGACGCTTTCGATTCTGGCCGGTTCAGCGGCGCTGCTGCTGCTGCTCGCGTGCGCGAACATCACGAACCTGGGTCTGGCACGTGCAGCGTCTTTGAGCAGCGCCATCATGGTACGCCGGGCGCTGGGTGCGAGCGGCGCTGCGGTCGCGGTCGAGCGGATCATCGAGAGCGCGCTGGTCGGCCTCGCCGGTGGCGCTCTCGGGGTGATCCTCGGCGCGGGTGCGATCGGTGGACTGCGCGCGAGCGGGCTGGGGTTGCTCGGCGTTCCGCTGGACGGCGTGTCGCTGGACGGACGCGTCGTCGCGTTCACGATCCTGGCGGGAGTGCTGGCGGGTGTGCTGGCCGGGCTGCTGCCGGCACTGCTGTCGCGACGCGAGCGAGCGGCTTCGGTCCTGCGCGCGGGTCGTGGCGTGGATCGCGCGATGAACCGCATGGGGCGGGCGCTCGTCGTGGCGCAGGTAACGCTGTCGGTCGTGCTGCTCATCGGCGGTGTGCTGCTGGCCCGGACGCTGGACAATCTGCGTCGTGTGGATCTCGGTGTGGACGACACGGGTGTGGTCGCGTTCGCGCTCGATCCCGGTCTTCAGGGCTACGATCACGGAGCCACGACGGCGCTCGTGCGCGACGTGACTGCCGGGCTGGCGGCGCGCGCCGACATCGCGTCGGTCGGCGCGGTGTGGTCGCCTCCGTTCGAGCTGCTGCACGTGCCCCTTTCGATCAAGCACCCGGCCGCCGAATGGGAGACGGGTCGCGTAACGGCGCGAAGCTTCATGGTGACGCCGGCCCTGTTCGAGACACTCGGCATCGAGTTCATTGCGGGTCGCCCATTCCAGGATGGCGAGACATGGTCCACGACTGACCGTGTCGCGATCCTGAACGAGTCAGCGGCGAGGTCCGCGTACCCGGGCCTTTCGCCATCAGACGTGATCGGGCGCATCGTTCATCGGCGTCTCGGATCGGAGGATCAGCCCGTGCGCGTGGTCGGCGTGGTGCGCGACGCTCGCCTCGAGCGGCCGTCCGACGCATCGCGGGAGTACGTCTTCCTGCCGTGGGCCCAGGGCTTCGACATCGGCCGATTCACAGTGTACGTGCGCACGAGTCAGCCGCTCAGCGCTACGTCGCCGGCGATCCGCGATCTGGTAGGCGGGCTGGATCCGACTCTTCCGGTGCACGGGCTGAGGACGTGGCACGACGAGATCCGGTCGCTGCTCGCAGAACAGCGGCTCGTCGCCACGCTCGCGCTCGGGCTTGCGGCGTTCGGCCTGCTGCTGGCGGCAATCGGCCTGTACGGTGTTCTGGCCCTCGCGGTTACGCGCCGGACCCGCGAGATCGGGATCCGCAGTGCGCTCGGCGCGCAGCCGCGCCGCACGCTGGCGGCCGTCGTAGGGAGCGGACTGCTGCTGTCGGCGCTCGGCCTCGTGCCGGGCCTTCTCGCCGGTGCCTGGCTGAGCCGGGTCCTCGAATCCCGCCTGTACGGAATCGGCCGCCTCGATGGCGGGACGTACATCATCGGTGCGGCGACACTGCTCGTCGTCGTCCTCGTCGCGAGCTGGCTGCCCGCACGTCGCGCAATGCGCGTCGAACCGACGGTCGCGCTCCGGCACGAGTAGGTCACGCCCTCCCGCTATGGCCGCGGGCGCGCTCCACGATTATCCTCTGCTGCAGGTTTCGAGACCACTGTCAGTCGAGGAAATGCCATGGTGCGCGCCCTTCGCACGCCGGTCCTGCCGGCGCTCCTGCTTTCCATCGTCGCGGCGCAGCCGTTGTTCGCGCGGCAGCAGGGCTCGCTCGAAGCGGGCCTGCGCGTCGCCAGCCTGAGAGCGGAACCAGCCGAGCTGCGCATCACGGCCGGCCGTGCCGTCGCGTTCCGCGTGATCGCGCTGGACGCGAACGGCATCGCCGTCGAGGATGCCGTCGTTCGGGTGACCGCCCGCCGGTCGGGCGTTGGCGCAGTCCTCGTGCGCGGCGACTCCGTGATGGCCATCAGCGCGGGCGCGAACCTGATCGTCGCTACCGTCGTTCTGCCGCCTGAAGCAGAACGTCAGCCCGTTACGCTCGAAGTACCCGTGGTCGTGGCCTGGCCGGCGGTCGCGCGCGTCGATGTGAAGACAACGGACCACGTGCTGTACACTTCGACCACGCTGCGACACACCGCCGCGGCGTTCCACGGCGATGGCAGCGAGCGGCCGCGTCCGGACATCGCGTGGTCGAGCTCCGATCCCGCAGTCGCGACGGTCGACCGGTTCGGCAACGTCACCGCACACGCGGCCGGCTCCGTGACCATCACCGCGGCGGTGGACGGGCGAGGCGGTTCGGTCACACACGATGTGCGCGCGTTTCCCGGCACGTCGCTCCGCCTCGTGGCCGGCGCGACCGGCGTGCGGACCGGCGATGTCGTCACGCTCGACGCCCGCACGTTGACGGCTGCTGGCTCGGTACTGACCGATGCGCCGGTCGAGTACACGTTCACGTTCACACCGGACGATTCGATCCGGGCGCCCGGCGCCGCCGGCATCATCCGCGGCGACCGCTTCGTCGGCGAGGTTCCGGGCACGTATATCGTGTCGGCGTTCGTCGGCCCGCTGGTCGCACGCACGGCGATCGACGTCCGGCCGCGTGATGCGGTCCGCGAGATCGAGTTCGTCGGTCACGGCCCCGTGCGCGACGTGCATACATCGGACCTCTGGGTCTGGCAGGGTCTGGACGGCCGCGACTACGCGGTTACCGGTACGTGGGGCGCTGACGGCTGGGCGTACTTCTGGGATGTGACCGATCCCTCGACCATCGTGAAGACCGACTCCGTCCGCGTGGACGCGCGCACCGTCAACGACGTGAAGGTCTCGCCCGACGGCCGGTACGCCGCGATATCGCGCGAGGGCGCGTCGGACCGCCGCAATGGTCTGGTCATCCTCGATCTGAGCGACCCGGCGCACCCGACGATCGCGTCGCGCTACGATGACGTTACGGGCGGCGTGCACAACATGTTCGCCACCAACGACTACCTCTATGCACTGTCGAACGGCGAGAAGTTCATCATCATCGACGTACGCGACATCGCGGCGCCGAAGTTTGCCGCTGAGTACGACCACCCGGATTCGCGCGTTCACGACGTCTGGGTCGAGGACGGGCTGGCGTACACGAGCGAATGGCAGACGGGCGTCGTGATCGTGGATGTCGGCAACGGCCGGTGGGGCGGTTCGCCGCACAATCCGGTGTTCGTCACGAGCATCCCGTACCCGGTCGGTCGGACGCATGCCGCGTTCCCGTATCGCCAGGAGTCGTCAGGCCGCACGTACCTGTTCCTTGGTGACGAGATCATTGGTCGCGGCGAAGGCGCGGCGTGGCGGGGGCCGCCGGACCAGGGCGGCAGGGGTGGCATTCCCGAAGTAACGTCGGGCTACTACCACGTGATCGATGTGACCGACCCGATGAACCCCGCGGACGTCGCGCGTTACGAGGTCAGCGAGTTCGGAACGCACAACATCTGGATCGAGGACGACATCCTGTTCGCCGCGTACTATGAGGGCGGCGTGCGTATGGTGGACATCTCGGGCGAGCTGCTCGGCAACCTTGCCGAACAGGGTCGCGAGATCGCGGTGTTCAAGTCGTACGATCCCGACGGGTTCATTGCGAACGCCGCGATGGTCTGGGGTGCGCAGCCGTACGACGGCCACATATTCTTCGCCGACCACTACAGCGGGCTCTGGGCCGCGAGGATGCTGCCGAAGCGCCGGGAGGTGTCATGAGACGTGTCGCATTCCCTGTTCTGACGTGTGTAATCGTGGCCGGTTGTGGCGGGACGGATGCGGATTCCGGATCGGCCGACACGTCCGCAGCTATCGAGTTGCCCGATGTCGAGGCGATCTCGCTGCTCGGCGATCCGCTGGTCCGGCCGGCTCTCGGCGATGACGCGAGGATGCGCCTCGAGGCGAACCTCGCGGCGGCGCAGTCCGCGTACGAGCGCGCGCCGGAGGATGCCGACAGCATCATATGGCTGGGCCGACGGCTGGCGTATCTGAGCCGGTACCGTGACGCCATCGAGGTGTTCACGCGGGGCGTTCTGGCACACCCGGATGATGCGCGCATGTACCGCCACCGTGGACACCGCTACATCACCGTCCGCGAGTTCGACAATGCGATCAGCGACCTCGACCGCGCGGCTGCCCTGATCCGCGGGAGGCAGGACGAGGTCGAGCCGGACGGCGCGCCGAACGCGGCCGGCATTCCGGTCAGCACCCTGAATGGCAACATCTGGTACCATCTCGCGCTTGCGCACTACCTGAAGCACGATTTCGAGGCGGCGCTGCCCGCCTGGATCGAGTCGCATCGGGCATCGACGAACGATGACATGCGTGTCGCGACCAGCGACTGGCTCTACATGACGTACCGCAGGCTCGGCCGCGATGCCGAGGCGGCGGCCGTGCTCGACCCGATCCGCGCCGACATGACGATCCTCGAGAACACCGCGTACCACCGACGCCTGCTGATGTACCGCGGCGAGCTGGCGAGCGATTCGCTGCTGAGCGCGGAAACCGACGATCCGGTCCAGCTCGCGACGTATGGCTACGGTGTCGCCAACTGGCTGCTGGTCGAAGGCGACACCGCGGCTGCCGACCGCCTCTTCCGCCGCATCGTCGAGCAGACCGGCTGGGCCGCGTTCGGCTATATTGCTGCGGAAGCCGAGATCGCCGCCAGGAAACCGGCAGGCGTGCAGGCACCGTAGGGTAGGTTCCGGGCGGCACACGACGAGCGGCCCGCGCTGACCGAACACGGGAGACCGATGACACCGGACTACACGGCCATCATCGCGATCATCATGGGATCGCTGATGTTTCTGATCCCGATCGCCGGCTTCACTGCGCGTTTCGCCATGAAGCCGATCGTGGAAAGCATCGCAAAGCTGCGTGACTCCTCGGCGAAAACGGAAGCGATCCAGCTCGTCGAGCGGCGTCTTGCCCTGCTCGAGCAGGAAGTGCAGAGCGTATCCAACATCAAGGACGAAGTGGCGAGGCTGGTCGATGAGCTTGAGTTTCAGCGCAAGCTGGCCGCACCGACTTCCCGGACAGGAGCGGAGTGACGATGCTTGTCAGCACGACGCCGGGGCTGGAAGGCCATCGGATTACGAAGTACTACGGTCTGGTCAGCGGCGAGGCGATTCTAGGCGCGGACATCTTCAAGGACTTCTTCGCTGGTATCCGCGACATCGTGGGCGGACGATCGGCGGCGTACGAAGGTGAGCTGCGCAAGGCGAAGCAGATCGCCATCGACGAGATGGTCGCGGAGGCGCAAGCGCTGGGTGCGAACGCCGTGGTCGGCGTGGATCTCGACTACGAGACGATCGGCGGCCAGGGCACGAGCATGCTGATGGTCAGCGCGAACGGCACCGCGGTTCGCTACGAGTGAGTCCGGCCACCCGGCCGACACACCCTGCAGCGTTCGCGCTGCCGGGCCTCGCGGCGGTCATCGGGCTGCACGCCCTGTTCGTCGTGACGTGGGACGTCTTGTTCGCGAAGCCGCCATGGCCGGGCTACGAAGAGAGCGCGCGGCTCGGCATGATCGAGCCATGGTTCGTCAATTCGCCGCGCAGCCTCTGGCTGACCCGCATCGTCCTGTTCACACTTGCGTTCGGTGTGGTGCTGTCGGTCCGCCGACGCCGGGCAGCACGGGTGCTCGCGTTGTGGATCGGCGTCGCCGCCGGTGTCGCGCTGACATGGGCGACGACCACGTCGAGCGCGTTCGACGGCGGCACCGCCGGCTTCTTCTTCTACCCACTGCGCGCCGGGTTGCCGATCGTGGTCGGCGGGACCGCGGCCGCGCTCGTCCACCGCTTCGGCGCGGGCCGCGCCTCGTGATGCGCGTTGTGGTTGTGGTGATGCTGTGAGCGACCGGCGCACGGACATCGTCACGGCAGACCCGCCCGACCGTGCTTCTGCAGCGTGGCGGGTTGGTCTCGCAGTGATCGGACGGCTGCCGCAGGGCATGCTCAGTCGTATGACCGGCCGGCTGGCCGATGTTCCCGTCCCGCGCTTCCTCCGTCGATACCTCTTCGGCGCGTTCGCGTCGATCGCCGGAATCGATCTCGCCGAAGCCGGCCGGCCGCTCCGCGAGTACCGCACATTCGACGCTTTCTTTATCCGCCAGCTCCAGCCGGGCGTGCGCCGCTGGCCAGCGGATGCGCGGGCGATCGCATCGCCAGCCGATGGCACGGTCGGCCAGTTCGGTACCGTCCGCGATGGCGTTCTGCTCCAGGCGAAGGGCAGGCCGTACACCGCTGCCGCCCTGCTCGACGATGACGCGGAAGCCATGCGCTTCGATGGCGGTGTGTTCGTCACGGTGTATCTGAGTCCCCGTGACTATCACCGTGTCCATTCGCCGGTTGCGGGCTCGGTCGCGAAGGTGCGTCACGTGCCAGGCGCGCTGTTGCCTGTGAACGAGCAGGCGATCAGGCATGTGGCCGGACTGTTCCCGCGCAACGAACGCGTCGCGTGCTACCTGGACGGACCGGTCGGCCGGGTCGCGATCGTGGCGATCGGTGCGTTCAACGTCGGCCGCATCGAAGTGGTGTTCGACCAGTCCTGGCGCTCGAACCGTCGAGGTTTGGAGGCGAGGGACGTACGCTACGATCCACCACATGTGATCGGGCGGGGCGACGAGCTGATGATCTTCCACCTCGGATCGACGGTCGTGCTGCTGTTCGAGGCGGCGAACGCGCGGCTTGTCGACGGATTGCGGACCGGCTCGCGTATCCGGCTCGGCGATCGGATCGGTTCAGCGATCGGCTGAGTCGGCCGGCTCGGCTGGATGCAGGAACAACCCGATCCTGCGCACGTCGCCGGCGGCGACGAAAGCCGCCGCGTACCCTTCCGGCTGCGGCAGCTTCAACACGGTCCAGTGGTGCGACGACGACACGGATGGCATGCCGAAAACGCGCGGTCCATCGGGCACGGGCCATTCGAAGTCGAGCGGGTCGTGCGTTGCCAGCAGCGTTCCACCAACTGCCTTCACGAGCGCTTCGCGCTGCGTCCACGCTGCGAAGAACGCGTCCTGCCGGTCAGCAGGCGAAACGTCCGCGAGCCGCTGTCGCATCGCTTCGGAGAAGACACGCGACACGATGCGCTCGGAGCGGGCGATCGGCCGGATCCGTTCGACGTCGACACCCACCTCGACGGCCGCGAACGAGAGCAGCGCGATGCCGCCCGAGTGAGCCACGCTGAAGCGCACGTCAGACGCGTGCGTACCGGCCAGCTCCGGTTTGCCGGACGACGTTTGCCGCAGCTCGATCGTAGCCGGTGGTACGTCCAGATAACGGCCGAGCAGATGTCGCAGGGCGGAACGCGCGACCACGAATCCCGACCTGCTCGAAGCGTGCCTGAAGCGCTTCGCGCGTACGCGTTCGGCAGTGGCGAGTGCGTCCAGCCACAGGTCGACATCGATCGCGTCCGGGTCCGTTCGCACCATCCAGATGTGCGCTTCGTCCGGCTCGAGAGAGAGTCGTTCAGAAGGTGTCTGCCAGCCGTTCAATGAACACTCCGGATGCTCAAGTCTGACGCCGGACGGTTCGAAATTGACTCACGAAAAGTATGATGGACAGGGTCTCCCCCTGGTCGCCCGGGGGCGGTCATGGGTATTTTTTTGTTGCGCGTTGCGAAAAATGCAATAACTTTTAAGTACGTGTACTGCGGTAAGGAACCTTGCCGCACATTCCAACCTCTTAGGGAGAGGTCCATGGCACCAGCGAAGAAGTCCACTCGCAAGAAGGCCGCGAAGAAACCGGCGGCCAAGAAGAGGGCAGCAAAGAAGGGCGCGCGCAAGGTCGCGAAGAAGACCGCGCGTCGTCCGGCCAAGCGCACGGCGAAGAAGGCCGCGCGTCGTACGACCGCGAAGAAGGCGACGCGGCGGACCGCCAAGAAGGCAACCAGGCGGACCGCGAAGAAGACGACGCGTCGTCCGGCCAAGAAGGCCGCTCGCAAGAAGACCGCCCGCAAGGGCGCGAAGAAGGCGACTCGCAAGACCGCTCGCCGTCCGGCGAAGAAGGCTGTGCGTCGTCCGGCGAAGAAGGCCGCGCGGAAGAAGACCGCCCGCAAGGCCGCGAAGAAGGCGACGCGCAAGACGGCACGTCGCTCGACCAAGAAGGCGGCGAAGAAGTCCGCCAAGAAAGCCAAGAAGAAGGGTGCCACGAAAAAAGGCGCCGCAAAGAAGGGCGCAACGAAGCGCAAGCCGAACCCGGCGTTCATGAAGGCCATGAACCCGACTCCACAGCTGGCCGCGGTAGTCGGCAACGAGCCGATGCCGAGGACCGAAGTCACGAAGAAGCTGTGGGCCTACATCAAGAAGAACAACCTCCAGGACCCGAAGGAGAGGCGCATGATCAACGCCGACGACAAGCTCAAGGCTGTCTTCGGTGGCAAGTCGCGTGTCTCCATGTTCGAGATGACGAAGCTCGTCAACAACCATCTGAAGTAGAGCTTCCGATTCCGGGTGCAGTACCCGACGGGGCGCGTTCGTTGAGCGCGCCCCGTCGGCCATCCGGCGGCCAATGGACTACGAACGACTCGACCTCGACCTCGGTGCGACCCGCCTGCGGCGGGACGTGCCGATCGCGCCGTACACGACGTTCCGCATCGGTGGGCCCGCGGATCGGTTCCTCGAAGCGGACTCGGCCGGAGTGCTCACCGATGCGGTCGGCGCGTGCCGCGCGCTCGGCATCCCGTTCTTCGTGCTCGGGCGCGGCGCGAACATCCTGGTCGGCGACGGCGGGTTCCGCGGGCTCGTCATCCGGTGCGCTATCGGCGGCATCGAGTTCATCGACGACGTGCGTGTCCGGGCCGGCGCGGGCGTGGACACGTTCCACGATCTGATCGACGCGACTGTTGCCCGCGGCCTCGGCGGACTGCACCACTACGTAGGTATCCCGAGTACCGTAGGCGGCGCGCTCTGGCAGAATCTGCACTTCCTCTCCCCGCCGCCCGAGCGCGAGCGGACCTGCTTCATCGCGGAGGTGTTCGAGAGCGCCGAACTTCTGGCGCCCGATGGCACGATCCAGACCGCGGGCGCCGACTGGTTCGACTTCGGCTACGACTACAGCCGCCTGCACGATGTCGAGCATATCGTACTGTCGGCGACGTTCCGACTCGAACCGATGCCCATCGCCGATCTGCGCCATGTCATCCGGGAGAACCTGAAATGGCGCGACGATCGACACCCGGACCTCTGGCTGTATCCGTGCGCAGGCTCGATCTTCCGGAAGCTGGAGGGTATCGGTGCAGGCAGGCTGATCGACGAGTGCGGGTTGAAGGGTCACGTGCTCGGCAATGCCCAGATATTTCCCAAGCACGCGAACATCATCGTGAACCTCGGCGGCGCGACGGCGGCGGAGGTTCACGCGCTGATCGATCTGGCCATGGAGACGGTGGAACGGCAGCTCGGTCATTCGCTCGAGCCCGAGATCATGTTCGTTGGGGAGCGCTGACGAAAACGGCCCGGTCCGCGTGGATGCGGGCCGGGCCGTCGAACTTCCGATGAACCGTCAGACTTCGACGGAATCCTTCAGGATGAACTTCTTGTAGAGCCAGAGCAGGAGCAGTGCGCCGAGGATCGAGCCGATCCAGCCATCACCCCAGCGGCCGAGCAGCAGGCCACCGGCCATCGAGCCGGCAATGCCGAGCAGGATGGTGAAGACGATTCCGCCCGGGTCCTTGCCCGGCATGATCCACTTCGCAAGAGCACCCACGATTCCGCCGAAGATTATCTTGGCGATCAGGCCACCGAGCATGTTATACCTCCCGAGGAGACAGGCGAGTCAGGGTGTCGACGGAGCGCGGCGGGCCATCCCGGCCCGCGCCGTTCCGCGGTGTCAATCGTACGCCGCCTTCTTGTCGCGGCCAAGGTGCTTGATCACCTTGAGTATGAGCCAGCCGACCAGCAGGATCGGAAGTAGCGAGAAGAGCAGCGAGACGAAGCCTGACAACGCGCCCACGATGGCCATGATCACCTTGACCGTGATCAGGCCGATCACCGCGAGTACGCTCCCCGTAAGGAGCTTCGAGCTGAAGATTCCCATGGCAACACTCCGTGAAGAATATGGTCCCATCAACCAATACGTATGACGCCGGCGCCGGGATTCATTTTCCTGCCTCGCGAATGATCGAATCTGGCTCGGCCCGCCCGAGCGGGCAAGTCGTAAGTCGCCGCACGCGCGCGCGTTGCGGTCGTCTTTCGACTGGCGGGCTGGCGCGCCTGGTCGTGCTAGCGGGGGTGGCGATGGCGGCGTGCGCGCCACTGAACGGCGTTCGCGACCTGTTCGATGGCGGTGCGCGGCTGGCGAAGACCGTAACGATCACGCGCGACTCATGGGGCGTTCCGCACGTCGAGGCGGCGACGGATGCCGGCGTCGTTTTCGGCATGGCGTATGCCCAGGCCGAGGACAACTTCTGGCAGCTCGAGGAAGACTACATCAGTGCGCTCGGCCGTGCGGCGGCGGTGTACGGTGAAGCTGCGCTGGCGGACGATCTCGTGCGCGCCGCGTTCGAGGTCGAGCGGTTCGCGCGCGAGGAGTACGAGAGCGAGCCGCCGCAACGCCGAGCGCTATGGGATGCGTACGCCGACGGCATCAACCACTTCCTGCGCACTCGGCGGGATGTGCGACCGCGTGCGATTCGCCGTTTCGAGCCGTGGTTTGCGTTCGCACTCTCGCGGAGCGTGTGGTCCGCCTCGGTCGTCAACGGCGTCAGCGTGCGCGACGTGATCGCGGCGCCGATGAACGCCCTGGCACGACCGGCGCCCGATGCGGTTCCGCCGGCCGCCGCCACGACCTGGCGTTCGCCCGACCCCTCCTTCCTCGCCCGTCGTGCGCCGGCCGAGTCCAACGCATGGGTCGTCGGCCCCGCGCGCACACGCGATGGAGCCGCACTGCTGTTCCTCAACCCGCACGTCAATTTCTTCGGCAACGGTCAACGCTGGGAAATGCACATCCGTAGCGGGACCGGCTGGCATTTCGCGGGATCCGCCGTGCTCGGCATGCCGGTACCGCATTCGGGACACAACGAGTTCCTGGGGTGGACGCACACGAGCACGGGGGCGGACGTCGCGGACGCATGGACCGAGTCATTCGACCATCCGACGGATCCGCTGGCCTACCGTCACGGCGAGGAGTGGATGCGGGCGATCGAATTCGAAAGACTGATCGAGGTGCGGACGGGCGGCGCCATCGAGCGACGCCGCTACCGGTTCCTGCGCACACATCGAGGCCCGGTCGTCGCTCTGCCCGACGGCGGTCGCGCATCGATCCGGATCGCACGACACGACGAGGGTGGCGCGATCCAGCAATGGCTGGCCATGAGCCGTGCGGCGTCGTTCGATGAGTTCCGGGCCGCCCTCGCGTTGACCTCGCTGCCCGGCTCGAACACGATGTACGCGGACCGCGATGGCAACATCCACTACCTGCACGGCAATGCAGTACCCCGCCGCAATCACGGTGCCGACTGGAACGTTCCGCTCGATGGCGCAGACACGAGCACCGCGTGGGACGGGTACCATTCGCCCGACGAGCTGCCGCACCTGACCAATCCGGCGTCCGGCTGGATCCAGAACACGAACTCGACGCCATTCGAGGCGACCGGAGGCGACGACAACCCGGATCCGGCCGGATACCCAGGGTACATGGCGGTCGAATCTGATAACGCGCGCGCGAGGGCGTCGCGCGCCCTGCTCGGCAGGGCTTCGCCGTGGACGTTCGATGATTGGCAGGCGGCCGCGTTCGACGTACAGGTACACGAGGCCGCGATCGCCATTGCACGAATCGCCGACGAATGGGAGCGGCTCGGCGCGCACGATCCGGAGCGGGCGCGCCGGCTCGAGCCACACATCGATGAACTGCGCAACTGGGACTACAGGAGCAGCGTCGGTTCGCCGGCCATGACACTGTTCGACGGCTGGTTCCGACACAGCGCGGAACCGGCCGCGCTGAGCGGCGAATGGCCGAACGTGCAGGCTCTCGAAGCGGCAGTATCGGAGCTCGAGGAGGCGTGGGGCACCGCGCGAATCGCATGGGGTCAGGTGAACCGGCTTCAACGCGTTCACACAAGCGGTACCGAGCCGTTCGACAACGGATCGGCCAGCCTGCCGGTGCCTGGTGGTCCGGGCGCGCTCGGCATGGTGTTCAACTTCGACACGCGCGCGGGACCGGACGGCCGCGTACAGTACGGGTTCCGCGGGCACAGCTGGGTCGGCGTGATCGAGCTCGGTGAACGCATCAGAACGCGCACGATCGTGAACTTCGGCCAGAGCGCCGACTCGATGTCGCCGCACTGGTTCGACCAGGCGCAGCTCTACGCGCGTGGCCAAATGAAGCCGTTGTGGTTCACGCGCGAGGAAGTCGAATCCGCGATGACAGTGCGCTACCGGCCGGGCGAACGGCCGCGGCCGGACAACTGAAACGACGCGCGCACGGCAACGTAGTGTTGCCGTAGCCATTCAGGCGACAGGAAGGCACAGGCACCCCTATCCGGAGGCGGACATGGACGATGATCGCGCTGAACCGCAGGATGGCAGTGAACGCGACGCGCTGGCGGAGCTGAGGACTCGTCTCGAGGCGGCGCTCGACGAGGTCCGGCCGAAGATACGCAGGGCATTCGAGGAACTCGACGGGAAAGTCGATGCGGCAATCGCCGACCTCAGGCCGCGCGCGCAGGGCGCCGTCAAGGAAGTCGGGCCGAAGGTCAACGAGTTCGTGGCCGACCTTCAGCCGCGCCTCGATGCGCTGCTCCAGCGGCTCCAGGTCCGAATCGACGAGCTGCGTCAGGACCTCGATGATCGCGCGGCGCGCTCGCGCGACCCCGGCCGGCCGGTCGCCGAGATCGGTCCCGCCGAGACGGATGACGAGACGAAGGACGACTGAACGCCAGGTCGTCGCTTCAACCGCCAATGTACCGCAACCGATACTCGAATAGAGGACGCACCCCCGGAATCGAAAATCGGATCGGACCAATGGCACGCACGCTACGCAGAGAGTCCGCGAGCGGCATGGGCGGCCTGCTCGCGCGCGAACTGCTGCTGGCATGGCTCGGCTTTTTCGCGTTCCTGTCCGTCGATGTGCTCGTTCGCATCATTGGCATTCGCGGGCAGTTCGACAGCGCGCTCGACGCATTCACACTGATCGCGATCGAAGGGTGCCGTGCCGTCACGCTCATCCTTGCCGTGTCGGTTGCCGGCAACGCGATCCGCCATTCCCGCCGGACTGCCGCCGCGGGCCTGTTCGGCGTCTTCATCACATTCGCCGCGGTCTGGTACGCGAAAGCGTTCGCGTTCACCGGATTCCCGGGTCACGTTCAGGAATCAATGGCCCTGTGGCTGCGCGGCCACGGCGCTTCTCTGTCACTCCTCGACTTCATCTTCGGTTCACCGGAATGGTCGGCATGGATCGCGCTCGGTGCGATGCTTCGCCTTTCGGTGACGTGGCCTCGTCGTCTCGATGCGGGTCGCATTGAAGTAGCAGGCGAGCGCGACCGCAAGGGGATGATGCGCTCCGTCGCCTTCGCGGGCGCCGACATCGGCGCCGGGTTCCGGAACCTTGCCGCTCGCGTTCTGTCGTCCGGCCTGCTCGAAGCACGCATCATATGGCCGGCGGTCATCATGGCGGGTGCGTTCCATTCCCGCTCGCCATGGACGGCGGTGCACTGGTTGATGACGGTGTTGCTGAGTGCGGGCCTGGCCGTGGGCGTCACTAACATCCGCGGCGCGTTTACGCAGGCGACACGTCGTCAGCGGGGCCGCATGCTGTGGTGTGTGATTGCGGCGGTCATGGCGGGCGGTGCGTTCTTGGTGTCCGGCATACTCTCGCTGGGCGGTGACGCGGGCGCCGCAGCGATTGGCGTCGCGGTCGCGAGTCTGACACCGATCGCCATGCTGCTCGCGCTCGGCGCCGTCGTGCGCCGGACGCCACCGCCGGCCGGTCGCTGGCTACGCCGGAGCGTGCTGATCGGCGCTTGCGGTGTGACCGGCGCGGTGGCGTATCTGCTGGCCATCGCCACGCTGCCGGCCGCGTCTCCCGAACTGCCGGTTCGCGAGATCGTCGCGCTCGCGACCAGCGCCGTCCTCGTTGTCATTTCCGTTCCGTGGTTGCGCCAGTTGACGATCCGGTTGACGCCGCCACTCTCGCGTTGAGGGCGACTCGCCGGCCGGGCGACTACTCGGCGGGAGCGAGACGGGTCCGGTTCCGGAGCCGCTCGAACAGCTGACGGACGAAACCGGTACGGAGCAGCATCAGGACAACAAAGATGGCGGCGAAGACCAACGGCTCACGCGTGTCTGCCTTCACCTTCCAGTAATAGTGTAGCACGCCGAGTGCGCCGACGGCGTAGATCAGGCGGTGCAGCTTCTGCCAGCGCTTGCCCAGCCGCCGGATCCAGCCCTTCGTCGATGTCAGCGCGAGTGGGATCAGCAGCACGAAAGCAGTGAATCCGACCGTGATGTACGGCCGCAGTAGAATGTCCTCGATGATCCGGCCCCAATCGAAGAAAATGTCGAGCCCGATGTAGATGCTGAAGTGAATGCACGCGTAGAAGAACGCGAAGAGGCCGATCAGTCGACGCAGCCTGATTACGCCGTTCCAACCGGTCAGGCGACGCACCGGCGTGACCGCCAGCGTGACCATCACGAGCACGAGCGTTGTGTAGCCCGTCCAGTTGGTCAGCAACTCGAGCGGGTTCGCCGTGAGATCGCCGCGCAGCGCCCGCATACCCAGAATTCCCGCCGGAACCAGGCAGCCGATCCACACGATCGGCTTGATGACCCACCGCATCCGCGTCGCTCCGGTCAAAGCGCTACCCCCGGCCGGAGTATCACCGCACCGACGTGAAGCGGGTCTGGCAGACTCGCCGTCGACCGGCCGTCCTCGACCTGTCCACCGGCGTTCAGACGAGCCCCGGCATCAGGCTCAGTAGTACTTCTGCAGATCCATGCCCTCGTACAGGTGCGCGACCTGTTCCGCGTACCCGTTGAACAGTTGCGTCGGGTGGTTGCGGGTGAGGGCTGGCAGACGGGTTTCCCGCCTCTGGCTCCAGCGCGGGTGGTCGACGTTCGGGTTCACGTTCGAGTAGAAACCGTATTCCTGCGGCGCCGACTTGTTCCAGGCCGTCGGTGGCTCGTCCTCGACGAAACGGATGCCGACGATCGACTTGATGCTCTTGAAGCCATACTTCCACGGCACCACGAGCCGGAGTGGCGCACCGTTCTGGTTCGGCAGATCCTTGCCGTACAGCCCCGTGGCCAGCAGCGTGAGCGGGTGCAGTGCCTCATCCATGCGCAGCCCCTCGACGTACGGCCAGTCCAGAACCGGCCGCCGCTGCCCGATCATCTCGTCCGGCCGCAGCAGCGTCTGAAACGCCACGTACTTCGCCTGCGATGTCGGCTGTACCCGCTCGATCAGCCGCCGCAACTCGAAGCCCCGCCACGGTATCACCATCGACCAGGCCTCGACGCAGCGCAGACGATAGATCCGATCCTCCATCTCATGCGGACTCAGCAGATCCTCGAGCTGGTACGTCGCCGGCTTCATCACGTGGCCGTCAACCTTCACCGTCCACGGCGATGTCGTCAGAGCACCAGCATGCTGAACCGGATCTCCTTTCCTCGTGCCGAACTCGTAGAAATTGTTGTACGTCGTGATATCCTCCCACGAGTTCAACGTGTCCTGCGCCTCGCCGCCAGCCTGCCGGGCCGACACCTCGCCCGGGGCCACGGCCGCCACCGCGCCAGCCGCGACCGACGCGATGAACTTGCGGCGGTTGACGTACACCGATTCCGGCGTGATTTCCGACGATGGGATGTCGCTCGGCTTGCGGATCAGCATATCTTTGCTCTCCAGGGCAACCGCGGTCTTCAGCTCCGATGAACTCTGGTTAAAGCCCGTATCGGTCGTCGAGGTTCCCTTCGCGAGGCGCGCCGGCCGCTGTGTGCCACGACACACCACCGGCTGCGACACCGGTGATTCTGCGCATCCGGTTGATGGCGGGTCCGCCGCGGCAGCGGGTGCCGGTGCCGCACCGCTCCCGGGCCGGTTTTCCACACAAGAGCTAAACGTATGTTGTACATGCGTTTACATTGTCGGGCATATCCCTTGCATTAGATTGAGAACAGAATTCGAGGCGCCGTTTCGAGTGCCGCGGTCGAGGCCGGGAACGGGGAGCCGGGCTGAACCCGTGGCGCTCGGCGGCGCACTCGAAAGGACGGCAGCGATGAGCGCCGGGCACCGACGCAGGACCCAAACATCCCTGGAGGACAGACATGAAACCGATGCAGAACAGTTCAAAGTGGATCGCGCGGAGCGGGGCAGTGGCGGCCGTGGCGGTGCTCACGGGTTGCGGCTACGCGAAGCGTGACGATGTGAACGCGCAGATGGACCAGATCCGTCAGGACATGCAGACGGCGGACGCAGGCGTCGAAACACGGATGGGCACGCGGATCGACGGCGTGGCGACCCGGGTCCAGACGCTGGAGCAGCGTGTCCAGTCGCTGCAGCAGGAGTTGCAGACGATGCGGACGGACTTCAGCGCGCAGATCGAGTCGATGCGTGACATGCTGTCGTTCAACCTTCCCGTGAACTTCGAGTATGACAGTTCGGACCTTCGGTCGGGTGATCTCGAGGTACTGCGGAAGTTCGCGAACGTGGTCGAGGAGTACTATCCGAACGCGGTCGTGACGGTCGAGGGGTTCACGGATCCATCGGGCAGCGCGGCGTACAATCTGCGCTTGGGCCAGAACCGGGCGGAGTCGGTGAAGGCCTTCCTGGTGCAGGAGGGACTGGGTGCAGCCGCGATCCGTACCGTGAGCTACGGCGAGGCGCGCGAGCGTCAGGTAGTGGCTGGGGCGCAGGGTCCGGGCGCGCAGGGCATGCAGAACCGACGTGTCTCGCTCGTGATCGATTACAGCGGGGACCCGCTGGCCGTCCGTCCGGTCACGGACTGACGCAGCTTCGATCTTGCGAGCGGCGGGCTCCGGGGAGATTCCTGGGGCCCGCTTTTTCGTGCGGTCACACTGGACAGTGGGCGTGCACGCGCGTTTCTTGACGGGCCAGAACGTTCGGGCGAGGACGGAAACGACAGGGCGGATAACGATGGTGCCGGCGGTGAAGCGCGCACCGCGGGCGCCTGGCGCGCTGGCGGTTGCGCTGACGGTGGCGGTGGCGCACGGGTTGAACGATGCGTACGCCGCGTTTCTGCATCCGCTGTTGCCGCGGATCATGGACAAGCTGGGGTTGACGATCGGGCTGGCGGCAGTGCTGGCGACGACGTTGTCGCTCGCGGCGTCTCTGCTCCAGCCGGTAATGGGTTGGCTGGCGGACCGCGGGCGCCGTCGTGTGTTCGTGGTGATGGGCCCGGTAATGAGCGCGGTGTTCCTGTCGCTGATCGGCGTGGCGCCGACGTTCGCGGTGCTGGTCGGAGTTCTTGCGTTGGGTGGTCTGGGCAGCGCGTTGTTCCATCCGCCGGGTGCGTCGATCGCGGCGAGGGTCGGTGAAGGGAGGGGCAGCGGGCTGCGGTACTCGCTGTTCTCGTTCGGCGGCTCACTGGGCTACGCGGTCGGCCCGCTGATAGCGGTTGGCCTGGTCGCGCTGGTCGGGCTCGAGGGCATGTGGGTGGCGATGCTGCCGATGCTCGTGCTTGCGCCGGTACTGTTCGCGGTTCTGCCATCGACAGACGCGGCGGCTGCGCAGCCACCACCTGCTGTGGGAACGGTGTTGCGGCTGCTGCGCGGGCCGCTCGGTCTGGTATTCGGGATCAGCGCGCTGGCGACGTTCGTGCAGCGTGTATTCCTGACGATGGAGCCGATCGCCGTGAGCGCGGCGGGCGGGTCGGAAGCGGTGGGTGCACTGGCGTTGAGCTTCTACCTGGGCGGGCAGGCGGTCGGCAGCCTGGCAGGTGGCTGGCTGGCGGATCGGGCGAACCGGACCGTCACGCTGGTCACGCTCACACTTCTGTCACTGCCGGCCCACGCGCTGGCGTTGTGGCTCGCGCCGGGTTCGGCGGGCGCCCTCGTGGCGGCGGCCGGTGCCGGTTTCGTGACAATGTCGCTGCTTCCACCCATCGTGATCATGGCGCAGGAGATCGTGCCGAGCGGAGCGGCGGTCAGCTCGGGCATCGTGATGGGTCTTGCCTGGGCGGTCGGGTCGCTGGGTGTACTGCCGGCCGGCGCGCTGGGTGATGTGGTCGGCGCACAGACGGCCGCGTTGCTCTGCACGCCGGCGGTGCTGGGCGCGACTCTGCTTGCGCTGCACCCGTCAATGCGTGCGTACGCGCGGCCGGCCTGAGGGCCCGAAGACGCGTGGGTCCCCGAGCGCCGGAACTAAATTGTTCCACGCGCGATGGGGGCAGAGGACGCTGCTGTTCTTCCGCCTTCTGATGGCGCCGACTCCGGGCAGGCAGCCCGACATTTTTTGGGGGGACTCTTCTGTTTCTCGGCACGGTCCCGGGTGCTGGCCAGTTCGGGATCGGGCGGGGGTCAGTCGACACCCAGACGACCGCGGAACGTCTGGCGGCGATCCAGCGTGAAACCCCGGGCGCCGGATATCAGATCAGAAGAAGTGTGGGCGCTGGAGCAGCCGGTCGACTTCGAAAAGCGCGGTTTCGCGGTGGCCGGCTTCGTCACGCAGGTCGCGGGCATCGAACCAGCTCGCCGCCGAGCTGCCGATGGCGCCCGCCGGGAATGGAATTATCTGCTCGTGGAATCCGTATATGTCCGGACGCTGCGATCGAATCAGCAGTGTCGCACAGACGGCGACGAAGCCCCGGCCGCCGATGTACCAGATCCTTGGTCATGACCGCGCCTCGCCTGCGCTGTGGTGGACGCCGCCGGCCCGGCGCCTCATGATTCTCAGGATCGGCGAGTCGGTCGAAACACAGGAGTCCGATTGAGCGGGACCGGGGATTTCATCCATGAGCCGTGCCTGAACTGCGGCGACACGACGCCGGGCCGCTACTGCCGCGCCTGCGGCCAGCGGAAGGGCGAAGTGCGCGTGTCAATGGGGCGGCTGACCGCGGAAGTGCTCGAGGACCAGCTCTCGATCAACTCCGCGCTGCCGCGCACGCTGGCCGCATTGCTTCTGCATCCGGGCAGGCTTACCGCCGAGTACTCGCGCGGCCGGATCGCTTCGTTCATTGCACCATTCCGGCTGTACCTGGTGGCGAGCCTGCTCTTCTTCCTTGTCGCGTCGGTCGCGAGCCGGTTGGGTCTGTCGGCCGAGATCACGATCAATGGAGGGACTCCGGCGGAAACGTCAGGCGACACCGCGGCTGCGGCCGACACTGCCGGTGGCGGGGGCATTGTGGCAGCAGCGGCGCGGGCGGCGGACTCGGTGGCGGTGGGTGGTGGGCAGGCCGGTCGAGACGCCCGATGATCGGCGTCACGATAACGGAGGATGACCTCGATGCCGACAGCATCGGCTGGGCCAACACGTTTCACACGGGTATCCCGGTCATCGATGACATGATCACCACCCGGGCAGAGAACATGCGCCGCATGGAGCCGGTGGATGCCATTCGCCAGATCGTCCGAGGCACGATCGAGTACGCACCGGTGGCCATGTTCGTGATGCTGCCGGTTTTCGCGCTGCTGCTTCAGGTGATGTACATCCGGTCGAAACGTTACTACGTCGAGCATTTCGTGTTCGCATTGCACTATCACGCGTTCGCGTTCCTGATCTTCACGATGATCATCGTGTTGCCGGACGTGTTGCGGCCCGGGCTGCTGTTGATCTGGCTGTTCCTGTATCTGCCGATTGCACTGAAGCGGGTGTACGGACAGGGCGTACCTGTGACGCTGGTCAAGTGGCTGGTCATTTCGTCCGTGTACAGCGTCTTCATCGCGATCGGCATGGCCGCGACGACGGTTGTCGCGTTCCTTGCTGGGTGACCGCAGGAGGGCAGCGTTGTCCGGAAACAGGAAACCCGACAGCAAGAAGAAGCGGACGAAGGACGATGTGTGGGGCGACGTCGCCGACCGCTCCGGCGGCGAGCGGGTGATGGACAGGAAAGGCAGGAAGCTGAAGGAAGTGCGGTTCGACATTGACGGCTGGAAGGTCGTGCTCGACACGACAGTCGAATCGACAGGGGAGTCATCGCAGTGGTACACGCGGCTGCGCGGCCTGTACACGGAGAAGCAGGAGTTCCGCTTTCGCGCGTACACGAAGAGCGTCTTCAGCGGGCTCGGCAAGGCGCTTGGCATGCAGGACATCGAAGTCGGGCATCCGAAGGTCGACGACCGCTGGATCATCAAGGCGGACAGTGAGGGCCGGATCCGTTCGCTCATGATCCTGCCGGAGGTGGCCGAAGGCCTTTCGCGCGCGAAGTCCGGCCGACTCGAGAGCCGTCGCCATAAACGATCGATGCCGACAATCCGCGAACTGCGGTTCAAGATGCTCGGCATCATCACCGAGGAAGGCGCCATCGAGGCTTCCGTAGCGATGATGTTTGCCGCACTCGCCCACCTGAAGAGGTCCGGCATCGCGCAGCCCGTCCCACCCGACGTCACGTTATGATGGCCGGCCCGGGATCCGGCACGGGCGCGGCGCTGGACCGGCTGCCGCGGTTTCCGCTCGCCCGCCTGCCAACGCCGCTCCACGAGGCGCCCCGCTTGCGCGCCGCGCTCGGCGGTGAAATGCGTTGTCCACGCATCCTGCTCAAGCGTGACGACCTCACGGACCTCGCGCTCGGCGGCAACAAGGCCAGGAAACTCGAGTTCATTGTAGGCGACGCTCTGCACCGAGGGTTCAGCGCGCTCGTCACGACCGGCGCGGTCCAGTCGAATCACGCGCGCATGACGGCAGCGGCCGCGTCCATCGCCGGCATGCGCTGCGCGCTCGTCCTGGAAGCGGACGCGGCCGAGCCGCCGCTTCAGGGCAACCTGCTCCTCGACCACCTGCTCGGCGCGATGGTGCACTTTCACCATGGCGGCAATGACGACGAAGCGGAGCGCCGCGAGCAGGCGATGGTCGATGAGGTGATGCAGGCACTGCGTGATGCGGGGGAAACGCCGCTGTACGTACCGACTGGCGGATCCAACGCGGTCGGCGCACTGGGCTACGTCCAGGCCACGCGCGAACTGGTCGCGCAACTGGACAGTACTGGCGTCACGGCAGCACGGCTCTACTACGCGAGCGGGTCGCGCGGCACGCAGGCCGGCCTCGAACTGGGTGCGTGGCTGTCTGGCGCGCCCTATCGGTGCGTAGGCGTCGCGGTGAGCGGAGGCGAGGCCGTCAAACGCGAACGTGCCACCAGGATCGCGGCAGAAGCCGCCGGGCTGCTTGGCGTCCTCGTGGACCACGACGACCTTGCGATGCACACCGAACAGCAGTACTACGGAACCGGCTACGGCGAGCCGACGCCCGCCGCAATGGAAGCGCTTGCGCTCGTGGCAAGGACCGAGGGCCTGTTGCTCGATCCGGTCTACACGGCCAAGGCAATGGCCGGTATGATCGACCACATCGCCAGCGGCGCAATCGAGCCCGGCGACACGATCGTATTCCTGCATACCGGCGGATCGCCGGGACTGTTCGGACACGCGGAGCGCATTGCGTCACTGCTGCCTTCGGCGTGAAACCGGGCGAGATGATTGGGAGAGGGATCGGGGGACCGGAGAGGGAGATGGGTCGGACGAGGAGGCGGAGTAGCGTTGAGGGAGAGGGATCGGGGGCTGGTAGACCATACCGTTCGGAGCCGACCACGTGTCGGAGGGCAGTAACGTGAGGCTGATACTTGCGACGTGTCTGGGCGGGCTGAGTCTGGTCGGGCCTTCACACCTATGTGCACAGGTCCTTGATGACTGGTACATCCTTCATTCCAGTGAGGCCTTCGACTACCTGGTAACGGA
>DATKCF010000014.1:0-7991 GCA_035513345.1 Longimicrobiales bacterium | reverse complement strand
CCTTCGCCGTATTGAGCCGGCCGATCGTGCGGAACAGCATGTACACCGTGCCGGCTTCCATCGTGAACCACACGCCGCCGCGGAAATACGATCCGACCGCCGCCTGGCCCCAGCCCCACAGGGCGAGCGAACGGATCATTGCGCCCCGTGGGGTGACGACTGCCGACACCGCATCAACGGGACCGGCAGCTGGCGCAACCGTGTCGCCTGCAACCTGCGCATGAAGGCGAGCAGTCGCGCCCGGCGCCAGCAGCGTGAGCGTGAACGCGACCCGCAGTCCCCATTGTCGAATGGCCCGGCCTCTCACGCCTCACCCTTTCCGCCCGCAAAAACGGGCAGGGCGCCGCGGCGGATCTCGAGCTTCAACGTCTTCGCACCCATCAGCTCCCTCAGTTCGCCGTCCAGCTGGAAGAACAGGTCGGTGCCCTCCGGAACGGTCAGTTGAACGGCGGCAGCGCGAAAGGTCCGCACACCACGCGTGCCCGTGTGCGTCCCGCGCACGATCCGCGCCGCTGTGAGTATGCTCGTCGCAATCGAAAGCGCGTGCACGGTGCACACGTCGAACAGGCCATCGTCCACGATCGCGTCCGGGCAGATGCGGAATGTGCCGCCCACGCAGCGTCCGTTGCCAACGGCTGCGATCATGATCCTGGCCTGAAGACCGTGGCCATCTCCGCTCAACGAAACCGGGATGGGCCGGTACCTTCGCAATGCCCGCATCAGCGCGACCACGTAGTCCAGCGGCCCGCTGGTTCCCCGGTGCGAGCCCATCGCGCGCACGACCTCGACGTCGATACCCGTGCCGGCGGAGTTCACGAAGTACTCCTCACCTCCGTCCCACGACGCCAGTCCCGCGTCGACCCGCCGCACCTCGCCGGCCAGAATGGTCTGATACGCCTCGTCACGGCGAGCTGTGCCGGGCAGCATTTTCACGAAGTCATTGCCGGTGCCGACGGGCACTATGCCGAGGACGGCGGGCAGTAGTGGATCCGATTCGAGCGCGCGCAGCAGGCCGTTGGCGGTTTCGTGTACGGTGCCGTCGCCGCCGACCGCGACGATCGCACGGACGCCACGGCGGGCGGCCTCGAACGCGAGTTCGGTCGCGTGACCCGGTCGTTCCGTCATCCGGATTTCCGGTTTCGCGCCGGCCAGACGATCGGTCGCCTCTGCCGCCATGCGTTCGCTGGCACCGCCCGAGGTCGGATTGACGATGACGATCATCGGTTCTGTCGGATTCAACTGGCGTTCGCGGCCTCGCATGACGGTGGTGGCGGGAGCGTGTGGGAATCGAACCCACCGACCCGGGTCTTACCCTCGGGCCAGGACGGTTTTGAAGACCGCTCCGCCCACCAGGACGGCTCCGCCCCCGTTCACCGCTTCAGCCGTGGATCAGCTTGCGATAGCGGATCCTGTGCGGCTGATCGGCGTCCGCGCCCAGTCTCCGCTTGCGGTCGGCTTCGTACTCCTGATAGTTGCCTTCGTACCAGACGGCCGTGCTGTCCCCTTCGAACGCCAGGATGTGGGTCGCGATACGGTCGAGGAACCAGCGGTCGTGGGAGATCACGACGACACAGCCGGCGAACCCGAGGATGGCTTCCTCGAGCGCGCGCAATGTGTCCACGTCGAGATCGTTGGTCGGCTCGTCGAGCAGGATCACGTTGCCGCCGCGCTTGAGCAGTGCGGCCAGGTGGAGGCGGTTGCGCTCGCCGCCCGACAGAACCGCAATCTTCTTCTGCTGGTCGCTGCCCTTGAACCCGAACCACGACAGGTAGGCCCGCGAATTGACCTTCGCCTTGCCGAACTCGAGCTGGTCCAGACCGCCGGACACTTCCTCCCAGACCGTTCGCTCCAGATCGAGCGCGTCGCGAAACTGATCGACGTACGCCAGGTCGACCGTCGAACCGACCCGCAGCTCACCCGAATCCGGCTGCTCCTGGTCAACCATCATCCGGAACAGCGTCGTCTTGCCCGCGCCGTTCGGCCCGATCACACCGACGATACCGCCGCGCGGCAGGCGAAACGACAGGTTCTCGAACAACAGCTTCTCGCCGTACGCCTTCGAGATCGAATCGGCGATGATCACATCATCGCCGAGCCGCTGCCCGGCCGGGATGACAATCTCGGATGCCTGGAGCCGCTCCTTCGCATCGCTCTGAAGCATCTCCTCGTACGCCGTGATGCGGGCCTTGCTCTTCGCGTGACGGGCGCGCGGCGCCATCCGGATCCAGTCCAGCTCGCGGGCCAGCGTGCGCTGCTTCGCCGATTCCTGCTTCTCCTCCTTGCGCAGCCGTTCCCGCTTCTGTTCGAGCCACGACGAGTAGTTGCCCTTCCATGGAATGCCCTCGCCGCGGTCCAGCTCGAGGATCCACTCCGCGACGTTGTCGAGGAAGTAGCGGTCGTGCGTGATCGCGACCACCGTTCCCTTGAACTCCGCGAGGTGGCGCTCGAGCCACGCGACGGACTCGGCATCGAGATGGTTGGTCGGCTCGTCGAGCAGCAGCAGGTCGGGCTGTTCGAGCAGCACGCGACACAGGGCGACACGGCGGCACTCCCCGCCCGAGAGCGTGGTCACGTCCGCGTCGCCGGGCGGCAACCGCAGCGCGTCCATTGCGATCTCGATCGTGCGGTCGAGTTCCCACGCGCCGGAGTCCTCGATCCGATCCTGGACTTTCGCCTGGCGGTCGAGCAGATCGGTCATGTCGTCGTCCGACATTGGCTCGGCAAAGCGCGCGTTGATCGCGTCGAACTCTCTCAGCAGGTCGCGGATCGGACGCACCGCTTCCTCGACATTGCCTCGGACGTCGAGCGCCGGATCGAGTTGCGGCTCCTGCGGCAGGTATCCGATCCGGGTCCCCTTCGCCGGCCACGCCTCGCCCTGGAAATCGGCGTCGACGCCAGCCATGATCCGGAGCAGGCTGCTCTTGCCCGCGCCGTTGCCGCCAACGACGCCGATCTTCGCGCCCGGATAGAACGACAGCCAGATGCCCTTCAGGATCTCCCGGCTCGGCGGAACCACCTTGCGGAGATCCTTCATCACGTAGATGTACTGCGGTGTATTCATGCCATCCCATCAGCGGCAGCGGCCGCGTTCGTTCGAGTTGACGCAGGTCAGGGGAAGCGTGCGCCTCCCGACGACCTTCCGCAAGGTCGAGTGCCCTTTCTGTACGGGCCGGGGCGGCCGACGTATCTTGGCCGTCCATGCGGATCGACTACCTCGACGGCGAGAGACTTCGCCGTTCCCTCATTGCGGCATGCCAGCACGTGCAGGAATGTCGCGCCGAACTGAACCGGATCAACGTCTTTCCGGTTCCGGATGGCGACACCGGGACCAACCTGGCCCTGACCGCGGCTGCCATTGCGGACGGCCTCCGCAGTGTCACCGATCCCTCCATTTCGGTGATCGCGCGGCACGCGGCCGATTCCGCGATCCTCGGCGCGCGTGGCAACTGCGGCATGATCCTGTCCCACTTCCTGCTCGGCTTTGCCGATGCGACCGGAAGTGCCGACCGGCTGGATGCGGCCGCGTTCGCGACCGCCCTCGACGACGCCGTCCGCCACGTGTACGACTCGCTCGAGAAACCCGTCGAAGGCACGATCATCACGGTGATGCGTGAACTCGCGGATGAGGCGACCTCCGCCGGCACGGCGGACTTCGCGGACCTCGTCGAGGTTCTGCTCACGCGGGCCCGCGACGCGCTCGCACGGACACCCGATCTGCTGCCAGTGCTGCGCACGGCCGGCGTCGTGGATGCCGGTGCCAAGGGATTCGTCCACATGTTCGAGGGCATCGTCGCCTACGTGCACGGCGACCCGTTCGTTGCGCTCGAGAACATACCCGTCTTCGATGCCGCCACTTCGGCCGCGGCCCGGGTCGATTTCCCCGAAGCCAGCGAGCGGTTCCGCTATTGCACCGAAGCGCTGGTCCGCGGTACCCGCATGCCTGCGGCCCGCGAGATCCGTGGCGTGCTGCGCGAACGCGGCGATTCGCTGATCGTCATCCGCAGCGGTGACGTGCTGAAACTGCACATCCACACCGACGAGCCCGAGTCCATCTTCGCGTACCTGCGTGGCCTCGGCCGGCTGGTCACGCACAAGGCGGAGGACATGGCCGTGCAGCACGCAGCCGTCGAGCGCGCGGCGGGCGAGCACATGCAGCTCGCACGCCGGCCTGTCAGCATCCTGGTCGACAGCGCGTGCAACCTGCCGGACGAGATCGTCCGCGCGCACGGCATGCAGGTCGTTCCCATGCTTGTCGTCTTCGAGAACGAAGCGCTGCGCGATGGCATCGACATCGACGCGGCGCGCTTCGTCGAGCGGCTGAGCGCAGGCGAGCGCGTGACCACGTCGCAGCCTGCGCCCGCTTCGTTCCTCGAGGGGTTCCGCCGTGCGGCGCGCGATGGCGAAACGGTCCTCGCCGTGCTCGTCGGCTCGTCACTGTCCGGCACATTCGCCTCGGCGGAAGCGGCCGCGCGCAAGCTCGAAGGCGTGGCTGTCAGGCTCTTCGACTCGCGCGGAGCAGGCATGACACAGGGCATGCTGGCGCTGCGGGCGGCCGAACTCGCCGAATCCGGCATGGACATCGACGCGATCGTTGAGGAACTCGATCGGGTCCGCGACCGATCCGGCACGCTTCTGACCGTCGAAGTCTTCGACAACCTGCTTGCCTCCGGTCGTGTCGGCAGAGGCAAGGTCATGATTGCCGGACTCCTCGACATCAAGCCGATCCTGTTGCTCGGACCCGATGGCCGTGTCGGCCCGCTCGCGAACGTCCGCGGCTCCCACAACGTCCGGTCGGGTCTGATCGCAAGACTCGCGGCCGCGATACCAGGCGATGCGCGATCGCTGAGATTCGGCATCATGCACGTGGGCAGGCCGGCCATCGTGGCTGAAGTGGCGGCTGACCTCCGGGCGCGGTGGCCGGACGCGGAGATCCTCGACGCGCCGTGCGCTCCCGTCATTGCCACGCACCTCGGACCGGGTGCGTGGGGCTTGGCCTGGCAGGTCGAAGACTGACCGCTCCTCAGTGGCTCATCACCACTCAGCGCAGGCTGGCGATCGCCTCGATCTCGACCTTCACGTCCTTCGGCAGTCGCGACACTTCGACCGTCGACCTCGCCGGCCGGTGCTCGCCGAACCAGCGCGAGTACACGTCGTTCATTCCCGCGAACTCGCCCATGTCCGACAGGAACACGGTCGTCTTCACGATCGACGACAGCGATGCGCCGGCCGACTCGAGAATCGCGCTCAGGTTCCTCATAACGCGATCCGTCTGCTCCGCGATGTCGGTACCGACGATCTGCATCGTCGATGGATCGAGCGGGATCTGCCCCGCCGTGAACACCAGATCGCCCACGATGATGCCCTGACTGTAGGGTCCGATCGCCGCGGGTGCGTCATCCGTATGGACCTGGCGCAACTCGCTCATTTGTTCCTCATTGGATCGGGTTGATGCGGACCGGTCCGCGGGCTCGGCCAGGATTGCTGGCATGGTCCCGCACGACTGTGCGCAATTCATCCGGCGTCACGGTGGCGACGCCGAGCTTGCCGACTTCTATGCCGGCAGCGTGATTCGCAAGCACCGCCGCCTCGGCGGGCGTCGCGCCGGCTGCCATGGCGACGGCGATTGCCGCGGTAACGGTGTCGCCTGCGCCTGACACGTCGTACACGGCCCTGGCCACGGTCGGCACGCGCAGGAACTCGCCGTCCGCTGTGATCAGCGACATCCCGTCCTCGCCGAGCGTGAGCAGCAGATGCTCGCATCCGAGCCGTCGCCGCGTCGCATCCATCCACGCCGCGTCATCCGGCTGCGCCGTCGCGCGCAGCGCCGCTTCCAGTTCTGCGAGGTTCGGCTTGAAAACGGTCGAGCCGGCGTAGTCGAAGAAACCGCGTGCCTTCGGATCGACGATCACCGGCACGCCGCCCGCACCCTCGAGCGCGGCCTCGATCACGAGTTTCACGAGAACGCCCTTGTCATAGTCCTCGAGCGCGATGGCGTCGGCGGTCGCCGCAAGCTCACGAACACGATCCGCAAGACGCGACGCGGTCTCCGCGTCAATCGTCGTTTCGTCCTCGCGGTCGTAGCGCGCAACCTGGTGGTGTCGCGCGATCACGCGTGTCTTCACCGTGGTCAAGCGACCTTTCACCTCGACGATTCCGGCGTCGTCGATTGCGTGGTCGGCGAGCGCCTCCCGCAAGGCGTGGGCCTCCGCATCCGTGCCTGTACAGCCGGCAATGACGCAGCGCGCGCCCAGTGTGACCGCGTTAGCCGCCACATTGGCCGCCCCGCCCAGCGCCCGCCACTCCTCCGTGACCCGGACCACGGGAACCGGAGCTTCCGGCGAGATGCGCGATGCCGACCCGCGCAGGTAGCGGTCGAGCATAATGTCGCCTACAACGAGAACGCGAACTTCGCGCGCCCGTTCGAGCAACTCATCAAGGCGGTCCGGTGTCAGGCGTAGCATCGATGTCGCCGATACGGTCGAAACGCCGCGTTTGGCCGGCGCGCGGCAACCTATCGGACGCCGGGCCGTCGGGCAAAACGGACACCACCGCTGCCGGAGGTGGCGCAAACGACGGAAATCCGGGATCTTGGGTCTGTGCGCTACGACGAGTTCACGCCCGAGCCCGGGCTCGCGCAATACGTTGACTGCTACTGGTTCCTGTCCGGGTCGGGCCCCGGTCCGGCCGCCATTCCCGCCGGCACTCCACAGGTTCAGCCGATCGTTCCCGATGGCCGGATGGAACTCATCGTCAATCTGGCGGAGGCCTTCAAGCGCCACCATCGCGACGGGACCGTCGAGCGCCAGCCCGTCCTGCTCCTTGCCGGCCAGATGACCGGGTGCGTTGTGGTCGAACCCGGCCGTACAGTCGACCTCGTGGGCGTACGGTTCCATCCTGCCGGTGCGGCTGCGCTTCTGCTCGTGCCACCGCGTGGTCTCCGCGATTCCCTCATCGACGCGTCGCTGGTCGCGCCGCAGCTCGTGCGCGACATCGCGGACCGGTTGCACGCCGCCCCGGACATGCCGGCGAGGCTCCGCATCCTGAACCGCCATTTCGCTCGCGCGGTGGCTGCCGCGACCGCCCCGGACCGCGCCGCATCCTTTGAGACCAGGCCCACACTTCAACCGCGAGGCTCGCGGACATGTCATACATCGTGTACCGGATGATCCACCTCCTCGGCATCTTCACGTTGCTCATCGCACTCGCGGCCAGCGCGATCCACATCCTGCGCGGCGGAACCCGTGCCGGTGACCCGCATCGTCGCACCCTTGCCATCGCCCACGGCATCAGCGCGTTCCTGATCCTGCTCGGCGGATTCGGGATGCTCGCTCGCCTGGGAATCGTGCATGGCGGACTACCCAACTGGGTGTACGCGAAACTCACGATCTGGGTGGTCCTGAGCGGCGCCTTCATGCTCGTCTACCACAGCACGCGTCTAGCCGGCTCGTTGCTCATTGCGATGCCGATCCTCGCACTGCTCGCTGCGGCGATCGCCATCTACAAGCCGTTCTGATGGACAAACTCATCACAACTCGGCGCGCTTCAGAAGCTGTGCGTTGATGGCCACGATCACGGTACTGAGCGACATGAACACCGCACCAATCGCCGGGGTGAGCAGAATCCCCTGTGATGCGAGCACGCCTGCGGCCAGCGGAATCGCGACGATGTTGTAGCCGGCTGCCCACCACAGGTTCTGGATCATCTTCCGGTAGGTGGCACGCGACAGTGAGATGATACGCGGGATGTCGCGCGGATCGGAACGCACCAGCACGATGTGGCCTGCCTCCACGGCCACGTCGGTGCCGGCGCCGATGGCGATCCCGATGTCCGCAGTGGCAAGGGCCGGCGCGTCGTTCACGCCGTCTCCGACCATGGCCACGCGCTTCCCCTGAGCTTGCAGCTCGCGCACCTTCGACGCCTTGTCCTCGGGCAGTATTTCGGCGAAGACGGTGTCGATCCCGAGTTCCTCGGCTACGGCAGTCGCGACCGCG
>DATKCF010000013.1:0-4177 GCA_035513345.1 Longimicrobiales bacterium | reverse complement strand
TCTCCTTTCAGGCGGAAGACCGTCCACTCGTCCATCGGCACGGCGCCCATGCCCTTGTAGAAGGTGATCGCAGGGATGTTCCAGTCGAGCACCGACCAGTCCATGCGGCCGCAGCGGCGGGCGAGGGCAACGCCGGCGACGTGCGCGAGGAGCGCGCGCCCGACACCCTTCCCGCGCCACTCCGGCAGCACGAACAGATCCTCGAGGTAAAGCCCCCGCCGGCCGAGAAACGTCGAGAAGGTATGGAACCACATCGCATATCCGACCCGGCGTCCGTCCACGGACGCGATGACCCCTTCCACGGCGCGGGGCTCGCTGAACAGCGACTCGCGGAGACTGTCCTCGGACGCGACCACCTGATCGGACAGGCGTTCGTATTCGGCGAGCGCCGTGATCAGGCTGAGGAGCTCCGGGATGTCCGGCTCCGTCACGGGCTCGATGCGCAGTCCGCCGGCGGGTGATGAAAACACAGTGTCAACTCTCCACTTGACATCTTTCACGTCAATGCCATCGTCCCGCGCGCAGGCCCGCCGCCAGCCACCGTGGGCCCATGTCGACGCCGACGATCTCCTGGTAGCGCACGTTGAAGAGGTTGGCCGCCTCGACGAACAGCTCGAATGGTCCAAACGCCCGGCCTGCCCGCACGTCCACCCCACAGTACGAACGACCATCGACCTTGCGTTTGCAGTCGGTCCGCACACCGAGCGAGGCCCGTCCAGGGACGCCGAACGACGCTGACGCCGCCAGCGAGTGCCGGGCGTAGTCGGCGACATACTTGGAGAGCTGGCTCAGGGACGGCGCGGCGGAGTCGATCCAGGCGTACTCGGCGCGCAGGAAACCGCCTCGCCACGACCGCGTCGTGCCGGCCTCGATCCCTCTGGTGCGGACTTCGTGGATGTTCGCCGTCTGCCACCGGTCCTGCGGGCTCGTCCGGACCCAGTCGATCACGTCCGCCTCGAGCCTGGCAAACGGTGTCACGGACAGGCTCCACGGGCCGGCGGTCCAGTCGATGCCGCCGTCGAACCCCCAGGCCCGCTCGGGCCCGAGCCCTGAACGGGCCTCGTGCGCGGGGTCGCGATAGTACCGCTCGGTGAACGTGGGCACCCGGAAGGCCCTTCCCGCCGACGCGCGCGCGCGCACCGACCGGGAGAGCGTCACGACGGCGGAGACCGACGGGCTCCAGTTGTCGCCGAAGGCTGAATAGCGGTCGTACCGGAGTCCCGGATACACCGTGGTGCGGGTGCCGATCGCCCGCTGCAGCTCGATCAGCGCGCCGGCTCTCTTGAATGCATGGTCCCCCAGGTTGTTCGACCGGATCCAGTCCAGTCCCATCTCCGCGCCCAGGCTGGTCCAGTTGCGATCGGTTCCGCTCCGGAACGTCGCTGCCGCCGTGATCGCGTGGCTTCGATGGCGGTTCTCGGCAAAGCCGGGGCGATGAATGTCCCAGAGAAAATGATCGCCGTGCGTGCGATAGGCTGTACGGGTGCTGACCCGCCGCCGGGCGCCGCCGAAACCATCGGCGAAGGAGACGAGGGTCTGATCCGTCCATTCCTTCGAGGGCGACGGACCGTAGAACCCGTTCGCCCCGAAGGCATTCCGCAGGTGCGAGACGGCGAGCTTCCGCCGTGGCGAGAACGTCGCGGCGAAAGATGCGCCGCCGGTCGCCACCTCGCGATCGAACATGAAGCCCGACGTGCGCGTGCCCCACGCGGCGATGGCGCTCGTCGCGGATCCCCGCGTGAGCGTCGCCGACGCAGCCCCGCGGACCAGATCGTGCTCGCCGCCGGCCACCGAGACACGCGCACCCGGCCGTGCCGCCGTGATGATGTTGATGGCGCCCGTGACGGCATCCGCGCCGTACAGGGATGACCCGGTGCCTCGAACGATCTCGATCCGTTCGATGTGGTCGATCGCGACCGGGATGTCCGTGTTGTGATGCCCCGACTGGCTGTCGTTCAGGCGGACGCCGTCGACAAGGACCACGACCTGGCCGAACCCGCCTCCGCGGACCGAGAGGTCGCTCTGTGCGCCAAAGCTTCCCCGTGCGCGAACCTCGACGCTACCGGCCAGCCGCAGGAGGTCGGCAAGCGACCAGGAAGGCAGGCGGCTGATCTCCTCGCGCGTGATCACGACGACGGCGCGCGCCAGCCCGTCGAGCGGAACGGGCTCGGTTGCCGCAGACACGACCACCGTCTGCGCGATCCTCGGCGGCGGCGCGCCTGGATCCTGAAGGAGAAGGAGGAGCCACCACATGCCCGGCGCGTCGCTCCACGCCAGTCAGAGGCTCGACGTCACCGGCTGGCGAACACGGTCGTCCTGCCGTTGGCGTCGAAGGTGAGCACGTCGTACGGCTGCGGGTTGGAGGACTCCATGCCGGGAGAGCCGGGCGGCATCCCCGGGACCGCGATGCCCTGCACGCGCGGCCGCTCTTTCAGGAGCTGACGGATCACCTCGGCGGGCACATGCCCTTCCACCACGTAACCTTCGAGGGTCGCGGTATGGCAGGACTGCAGGGCGGCCGGCACGTCCTTCCGCGGCGGCGCCTGCTCGATGCTGTCCACCATGTGGACCGTGGGCTCGAAGCCGGCGGCCTGCAGGTGTTCCACCCACTTTCCACAGCATCCACAGCTGGCCGTGCGGTACACGGTGATGGCCTGCGGGCCGGTCGCAGCCGGCTTGCTGCGCTGCTGCGCGGCATCGGCGGGTACGACGACGGCAGCCGCGAGGATGGCAAATCGAAGGAGTTTCATGCTCCAAGGATAGCACCTCGACGGGAGATTCCGGCGCTTACGGGCTTTCTCTCGCTGATCCACCCGGTGCGCGCCTACGGAACTCCAGATACGCCGTCAATACCGCTCGAATTACGCAGAAGGGGTCGCAGGCCCGCGGCTTCTCCGCGCGGCGCGGCCTGCCATGGCCGCTCCGATGAGCGTGAGAACCATCGTGGAGGGTTCCGGAACCGGGGCGGGGTCTGACGATCCATTCAGAGAGCCAAAAGGCGTGGCGAGGTTGAGTTGCACTACCCCGAAGCCCGAGAGAATGTCCGAATTGGTCGGGAAGGCATCGCCGACCAGCGCGCGCGCCGTCACATCGATCCAGATCGCTTGCGCCGATACTCCTCCGACGAACGATTCGGCGACCAGTGTGTCAACGGCGCGGCCGAACTGACTGGAAAAATGACCGTCCGTGACAACACCCGTAAGCGGCTCGAATGGACTCGATTGCAGCGTCAATCCCGATGGGACAGCGAACTCGAAGCGGGCGGTTGTGAAGCGGTAGAACCCGTGAGAGGGTTCCTCGGGGATCAAATCGTTCGTCGCCGGACCATCGATCACGACGCGTCCCGACAACGTGTCTCCCCTGTGGACACGCAGACCGAACAGCGACTCGAAGTCGCCGGAGGTCCTCGCTATGTGAACCGAGAAGGGCAGCACCAACGAGCCCGGCTCCACCGGAATCGGATCGGCTTTGGCCGCGGGCACGGACACGATCAATCCGATCAGAGTTGCGACTGCAATCCGTGTGAAGCGCAACGGCGTCCCCTCGAACTGACGTCTCCGGTTGAGGTCGCACGGATTTCTTCTTTTATGCATGTTGTTTCCTATTTCTGCGAGTTCCCTTCGGGTTCCCGACCAGACGATTCTGATGTCGCCAAGCGGCTGCAATCACCCAATGTCGGATGCCCGATGCGACAAGACGCGAGGCCGACCGGCTCGATGCGCTGCAACCATCCGCAACCCCTTGGATTGAGTGGTGAGCCAAACCTTCGTCAGTTGGAGCCAGGTCGCGGGTTGGCTGCGTCGACTCGAAACCGCCGCGTGGTGGACGCTGTCGCGCACGATTGGACAGATTCTCGACTTCGCCTGAGCGGAGAATGACGTGCTGCGCGACCTCAGGTTCAGACTCCGTGCCGTTCTTAGGGGCGGCGCGATGGAGCGGGACATGTGGGGCGTCCGGTGGCTCGAATCGACGGTTCAGGACGGGCTCTACGGGCCTTGCCCCTCATAGCGCCAGACTCAAGCCCAGGCCGAACGGCTTCAGGAGCCGCCGGTCGAGCGCTGCCTGCGTGGGGTTGTGGCGCGGGTTGATCGCGCGCAGCACGTTCCGGCTGGCCAGGCGCACCTTGGCCCCGAACTCCTTGACACCCGTCGCGCTGATCACCTTGTCGAGCGCGACC
>DATKCF010000012.1:0-14258 GCA_035513345.1 Longimicrobiales bacterium | reverse complement strand
GATGGAATCCGGCCCGATGCTCGGCCAGACGGAGATCCATGAGATCGCGGTCGGATTGCTCGACGTGCTGGCGTACCTGCACGGTCGCGCGCCACCGGTCATCCACCGCGACATCAAGCCTTCGAACGTGCTCCTGCGCGCGAACGGCACGCCAGCGCTGATCGACTTCGGTGGAGTACGTGCATGGCAGCCTCGAGGAGCAGCGGGGGCGACGGTTGTCGGCACCTTCGGCTACATGGCGCCCGAGCAGTTCGCGGGGCAGGCCGGACCGACGTCGGACCTCTACGCGCTCGGCGCCACCCTTCTGCATCTCGTTACAGGACACCCTCCAAGCGATTTCCCATTCGATGCGGGACGGATCGAGATTCCTGACGATCTCCCCACGGACAGGCCGCTCGCCGACTTGATCGAGGCACTGCTACGTCCCGCGCCGCGCGATCGACCGAGTACGGCCCAGGCCGCGCGCGACCTGCTGACTAACCCGGCACCGCGGAAGGCGACGCAGATATCGACTTCGCATTCGATGCCGGCGGCGGTCGCGCAGCCGCGGAAAGCCGTATTCGGAGAGAGCGGCGAACCCCGGTTCGTCCACATGGGAGATCCCCCACGCGATCCGAGGGGCGAGTTCAGAGACGTCTACAGGAATTTGATGCACCCATTGTTCCCGGCTCGCCGCGCCTGGTCCGATGCGGAGCATGTGTTCTGGATCGGCTTCGTTGGAGCCGCGTCCATCGTGACGCTCGGTGGTGCTCCCGCAGTCTACGGCCTGCTACTACGGAAACGCAGGAAGAAGTATGACGATCTGTTCCGGCACGGGTTGTTCACCACCGGGACAATCCGGTCCATCCCTGGAGCCGATATCGGCATGTCCACCATGATCAAATACGAATTCGAGGTCGGCGGAACTTCCTACCTGGGCTATATGCAGCAGCCCGGGGAAATGGCGCGGTACTGGAGCGCTTCGGACACTGTCGCGATCCTCTATGACCCTGAGGATCCGAGCCGATCGTGCATCGTCTACAGGTGAGTACGAGTTCGTGGTGCAGCCCACGATCGCGGGGCACGGGCCGACGTTGTTCGCAGGGCTATCGAAGCATGTCGACTTGAAGCTCGTAAGCCGGCTGGAGTTCGGCTCGGGGGCGGTGGCGATGCGGTATGAGCCGAGGAGGTAGCCGTTCCTTACACACGGCCGCCAAAGGTGGCTTCGCCGTTATAGGTGAGCGCAACCGGTGCGATACCTGTTTCGCGCGAGACCCGACGACTTGCTCGAAGTGATGGCGCGTGATACAGTCGTCTCGCGTGGCAGGACGCACCCCGTCCGCGGGAAGGGCCGAGCCCACCTGAGTCGAACCGCAGTTACAGCTTCGATCTTCTTTCAGCCCGTCGTGCGGACGCGGGCGCAACGGAAAGGAGATCGCATGCCAGATGCCGCCTCGCGCCTTCCTGCGCGTCCGTCCCTCGAGCAGCTCCGTAAGCAAGCCAAAGAGCGTCTGATCGCCCTGCGTGGCGTCGACCCGGCCACCACCCTGGCCGACGCGCAGTACGCGCTCGCCCGCGACTACGGGTTCGAGAGCTGGCCGAAGCTGGCGCATCACGTCGAATCCGTGCTCTCGTCGGCGCGGATCGAGCAGTTCGACCGCCTCGCACAGGACATCCTCGCCGGCTACCGGGGTAACGTCGAGGCGCTGCAGCGTCTCATCGCACACTACGGCGTCGGCTACAACGTGGACCAGTTCCGCGTCCGCGTGCGAAGCCGCGTGAACGACGCGCGCGGGGACGCGCCCGGCGACCCGTCGGTCGCAGACGTCCAGCACATGGTTGCGCACGAATACGGTTTCGAGAGCTGGGCCGCTCTCGCCAAAGGGTTGGCGCAGCCGCCTGACGCTACTCCCGACGCCCGCCTCGGCCGTAGCACGGCGCCGCCGTTCTATCGGATCGACGCTGAGCGCAATGCGATCGAGGCGCTCCCGCCGCTCACCGACAGCGATTGGGACACGATCTTCGCAGTCATGAAGGACCGGGGGTTAACGAGCTTGAGGACCGCGGCGATGACGGACAGCACGCTTGCGCGGCTGTCACGGCTCACGTTCGTGACTTCGGTCAACGTGGGTGGCCCGGGACTGAGCGACGACGGCCTGCTGCACCTGGCGAACATGCCGCAGCTCGAGGAGCTCAGCGTCAGCGGCAAGCTAACCGATCGCGGGTTCACGGTCCTGCGCCATCTGCCGCGACTCCGTCGGTTCGCTATTTCCTGGCTGCGAACCGTGACCGACGCGGGCGTAGCCAACCTCTCGTCCTGCGATCATCTCGAAAGCGTGGACCTGATGGGGACTCCGACTGGCGACGGCGCGCTCAACGCGTTGCGGGGGAAGGGCCGGTTGCACGACCTCAGGACCGGGCGGCTGGTCACCGACGCCGGGCTCGGGCTGCTGCACGACTTCCCCATGTTCAAGACATGGCAGGAGCGCGAGATCAAATACGACCTGATGACGTTTGCGCCCGAGTCCAGCAACCTCCTGCTCGACGGGCCGTTCACCGACCGCGGACTCGCCACGCTTGCAGGGCTGGATGGCCTGTTCGGCCTCGGATTCTTCTGGCACGCGCAAGCGTTCACGCAGGCCGGCCTCTCGGCGCTCGCTGAATTGGCTAACCTCGGATTCCTCGCCTGCCAGGGTGAACGATGCGACGATGCCGCGATGCGCAGCATCGCGGCGCTCCCGAAACTGCGAATGCTGATGGCGCAGGGGACAGTGGCGAGTGACGACGGATTCGTCGCGCTAAGCCATTCGCAGACCCTCGAATATCTCTGGGGTCGCGATTGCCCCAATCTCCATGGGCGCGGGTTCGCAGCGCTCGCAGCCATGCCGGCGCTTCGCGGGCTCGGCGTGAGCTGCAAGTTTGTCGACGAGGGGTCACTGGCCATGCTCCCTCACTTCTCGCAGCTCCGGCAGCTCATGCCGATGGACGTTCCGGACGCCGGGTTCCGGCATGTGGGCGCGTGCAGCACACTGGTGGACCTGTGGTGCATGTACTGCCGTGACACTGGCGACGAGGCCACGGAGCACATCGCCGGGTTGAACTTGAAGACGTATTACGCGGGGAAGACGAGGATCACGGACCGGAGTTGTGAGATCCTCGCCGGGATGACGTCGTTGGAACTGGTGGAGTTCTGGGAGTGTGCGGGAATCACAGATGCTGGGCTCGTGGCGTTGGCAAGGCTTCCGAGACTGAAGCAATTCACGGTCACAAGCTCACCGCGTGTCACGAGGCAGGGGTTGGCGGTGTTTCCAGCGACCGTCAACCTGGATTGTGGGAACTGAGCATGAAGACTGCGCGGCCTGAGAAGCCGATGAAGCTGTCGGTCGCCTTCGGCGCTGGCTCTCCAGGCGCCGGCCCTGCACGCCCTGGCCGTGCCTGTCGATCGGCTGGACCGTGCCTCCGCCGCTACGGCCGAGCCATTCACGACTATCAGCGCAATGGACAGAGCGGTCCGGTCCCGCCGTACCAGCCGGAGGACGCATGGGCTGTCGATCCGATGCGGACGCGCAGTCCTGGCCCCGCGTGATGCCGCCGGTCGACGGTCCCGCGGTGGTTGTCCTGTCGTGACAACCGTCACGGGACGCGTTACCGTTGAGCGATCATCAGGACTTTCGCGGAAGCTGCTGGCTCGCCGTGCGAGCGGGCCGCCGCTGCGGCAGAACCGCGAGATAGAGCAGGAAGGGTCGCTGACGTTTCGATTCCGGAGGCATTGCGATGTTGGCACAGGCTATAAGGCGTGTTCTCAGAGCACCCGCACGCCGTCTGAGGCAGCGCTCTGCGCAAGGATACCTCGACCTGATCCGGACAGACGGTGAGGCAGAGCGCGCGGCGGTCATGCTGGCCCGTTGCGGCCGTCGCAGCAGCTCGCTAGTTCGAGCTCTTCTGCGGGATCTCTGGGAACTCGACACGACCGCCCTCTATGTGCAGATCGACGGCGCCCCCAAGCGAGCCGAAGTGGTTGTGACCAGGAGCTCCCGGCACCACGTCGTGGCGACAGGTCAGAAGTTCCGCGTCGAGATTCAGACTCACGAGCCCGCGCCGAACGGTGCCTATCGGATCGCGAGGGAGTATCGCCAGCCTGGTTTGTATGAGCAGCCTCCTGCTGAACGTGTTCTCGTGACAGCGCGGATCCGGGCCGGCGCAGGCACAGTGCACCTCCTGCATGTACCCGAGTGCGTCAGCCATGTGACGGTCGTGATCAATGATCGTATTCTCGCGAGCGCTGTGAGCATTTCCGACCATCGCGAGATCCGGTACGAGCTGCCCCGGTAAGGAGATCGTCACGTTGTGCGGCTTCGAGCTCTGCCTGGCTCCGGACGTCGAGCTCTCCGGCCTGTGGAGGTCTGAAATGGTATCCGCAATCCGCAAGGAACTCCCGACTATTGGGCCGCGGCGTGCCCTGTCCGTGCTACCGGCACTCTTCATCGCTTCATGCGTATTTCAGCAGCCGGCTCGTCTCTCCACGCCGAACGAACCGGGCGTGGCGCAATCGCCGGAACACATCGACGTGCCGGACCGCGTTCTGCAGGGCTACGATGCCGCGAGTCGTACGTTACATCTCCGCGGCCGCAATGGCGCGACGGCCGCTGTGGCAATCCCTGCGCGGTTCGCTCTGCGCAGCATACCCGACAGCGCGTTGCGATCGTCGTATTTCTATTTCGTCGTCAACGGCGCATTGTGGGGAGTTTCGGCCGAATCGTGGCCGGTTGACCGTGATCGCATTCGGGAGATCCGAACGATCAAAATCGAATTGCCGGGCGAAGCCGGCCGAACTCTGGTCGCTGGCTTCATGTTGTTCAACACGGCGCCGTAGATGCGCGGTGAGAACACGGTCCTGTATGGTCGTTGGGCAAACGGCCGAAGCAGGGAGACCGCGGTGATGGACTTCCTGCGTCGGCATCAGGTACGCCAGGTTGTCGTAGGCGATGGTCGTGCCCTAGCCGTGCCTCTGCTTCATGTGCTGCACTGACGCCGTGACCAGCTCCTCGAGGACGGTCGTATCGATGTCGGACAGCCGCTTGATGTACAGGCAGGACTTGCCGGTCGTGTGCTTCCCGAGCCTCGCCATGAGCGCTTCGTAGCGGTCGAAGCCGGCCACGATGTAGAGCGTCAGGTCGCGCTTGCGCGGCGAGAAGCCGGCCAGGAACCAGTCACCCTCCCGGCCGCTCTCGTACTTGTAATGATAGTCGCCGAAGCCGACGATGCTCGGGCCCCACATCTTCGGCTTCGCCTTCGTCGCCTTCTTCATGATCTTCAGGACCGTCTTGCAGTCCTTGCGACGCGTTTCGTCGTCGATCGCGTCGAGAAAGGCGTCGACGCTCTCCTCGGTTCGCTTTGTCTTGAGTTCGGCCATTGTCCTTCGTCTCCGCTCGGATTGAGGTCGGGCGATATCATTCCAGACCCGCAAGCCCACGTCAACCCTCGGTGCTGCCGGCCCAGGACGCCTCTCACGCTCTTCGTTCAAGCAGGAACTGCATTCGCAGATGATCCCTGCTCGGCGGAATGGACGGGTCGAACCACGCACAGCGGACAAGTACATCCAGGCCGACGTCGATCGCCATCTGCTCGAGGTCCGAAGGGCTGTAGATCTCCCACTCGTGCACATCGCGCTCGTCGGAGTCCGAGTACTCGAGATCGACGCGCAATCGTCGACCGTTCCGCGTACGCTTCGTTCGCACCGTTCTTCCGGCCCGCTCCTCAATGGCATCGTGCGGGAGCACGTCGACCGCATCGGCATTGTAGATGTCGAGCACAAGACGGCCACCGGGTCGGAGCGCGCCTCGCATATCGCCAAGGAGCGTTCGGTTCTGGTACGAATCGCCGTAGCCGAAGCTCTGCCAGAGGCACAGCACTCCGTCGAACGATTCTTCGACCGAACGGAGTGCAAACATGTCGCACCTCCGGAACTCCACCTCCGGGTACTGCCTCCGTGCCACGGCCAGCGCTGTCTCCGATCGGTCGATCCCCAGCATCTCGTAGCCCAGAGCGGCGAGAGGTCCGCAATGGCGGCCGATACCACACGGAACGTCGAGTAGTCGGCGAAACTTCGAGACGGGCAGGTGGAGCTGTATGAAATCGAGCTCGACCTGGACGGGCGAGGCGTTCACTGGAGTCAGGAACGTGTCGAACCAGATCGCCGGAAACTCGTTCGCCATGGCTATACTCCTACGCCGCGGTCCGGCAACCTCCATGATGACGCGTAGCGAACCACGACGGAGTCTGTCGCCAGATCGTACGCGGTCTGGCCTCTCTTCGTTCTCAACGCCAGCACCACGTTCAACGCCACGATCGACCACACACCGACGAAGCCCGCGACAATCCAGGCGGATATCTCACCCTCCGGCTGTGGCCAACCAGGTATGCGCCAGAGGAAGGCATGCGCCAACTCCCACGGAATGAACTTCACGGCACTTCGTGCGATGCTTTCCCGAGAGTGAGACGCTCTCCTGTAGATCGAAGCACCCGGACGCCGAGGGCGCGCTTGCCCGGCGTCGCAGCGTGTCGTGATGCTTCCCACAGACTGAAATAGAGCATCACAGGAAGCGTCAACACAACGATGCCCGCGGCCTGACCCCCGAACGGTGTCTCGAACACCCGCGTGAACGACGGTACCGTTACCCCGACGAGGACCAACAGCAACATGTAGAGCGAAATGAAGACGTAGTCGACACCAAATGCCGCAATTCGTCGACCCAGTGATACCTTGAATCCTGATTCTCCTGTCATTATTGAATTGATCGGTCGGATAGCTGTTCCACTCCCACCCGACCGGCCACGCTCCCCGCGCGGCGCGCACGGCTTGCCACCCCAACTCCGAATCCAGGCGGTGAATGGGGGGTCGCGAGTTCCGCCGGCAAAACACCCCATCCGTTACTCACCGCTCTCCGCGCCCTCCGCGGTGCAAACAACTCACCCCAATCTCGCAGTTCGTCTCCGAAGCCCGTCGAGCAACAGACTTCGGAGACGAACCACTCTCTAGTAACGGTAGTGCCCCGGCTTGTACGGCCCCTCGACCGGCACGCCGATGTAGTCGGCCTGGTCCTGCGACAGCTCCGTCAGCCTGACGCCAAGCTTGTCGAGGTGCAGCCGCGCCACCTTCTCGTCGAGATGCTTCGGCAGCACGTACACCTTCTTCCCGTACTCGCCCGCGTTCTGGTGCAGCTCGAGCTGTGCCAGCACCTGGTTCGTGAAGCTCGCCGACATCACGAAGCTCGGGTGGCCCGTCGCGCAGCCCAGGTTGAGCAGACGGCCCTCGGCCAGGATCAGCACACTGTGGCCGTCGGGGAACCGGAACTCGTCGTATTGCGGCTTGATGTTGATCCGCTCGACACCTTTCCGCTTGAGGCCGGCCATGTCGATCTCATTGTCGAAATGGCCGATGTTACCGACAATCGCCTTGTCCTTCATCCTGGCCATGTGTTCGTGCGTGATGACGTTGTAATTGCCGGTTGCGGTAACGAACAGATCAGCGTACTCGACAACGTCGTCTACCGTGTTCACCTCGAACCCTTCCATGACCGCCTGCAATGCGCAGATCGGGTCGATCTCCGTCACGATCACACGCGCGCCCTGGCCCTTCAACGCCTGCGCGCAACCCTTGCCGACCTCGCCGTAGCCGCAGACGACGGCGACCTTGCCCGCGAGCATCACGTCGGTTGCGCGATTGAGGCCGTCAATGACCGAATGGCGGCAGCCGTAGATGTTGTCGAACTTGGACTTGGTGACGCTGTCATTGACGTTGATGGCCGGGAACAGGAGCGTGCCCTTCTTCTCCATGTCGTAGAGGCGATGCACGCCGGTGGTGGTCTCCTCGGAGACGCCGCGGATCGCGTTGCCCATGCGGGTCCACCGGTCCGGATCGACGGGGGCGACACGTCGCAACAGATCCAGGATCACGCCCCATTCCTCGGGTTCGCCGGCCTCGTCGAATGCGGGAATGTCGCCTGCCTTCTCGAATTCGGCGCCCTTGTGGATGAGGAGGGTGGCGTCGCCGCCGTCATCGACAATGAGGTCGGGCCCGGAGCCGTCCGGCCAGACGAGCGCCTGCTCGGTGCACCACCAGTACTCCTCGAGGGTCTCGCCTTTCCATGCGTAGACGGGCACGCCGTTCGGCCGATCGACGGTACCCTCGCCGACGACGACGGCGGCGGCCGCATGGTCCTGGGTCGAGAAGATGTTGCACGAGACCCAACGCACGTCCGCGCCGAGCGCCTTCAGCGTCTCGATCAGGACGGCGGTCTGCACCGTCATGTGCAGCGAGCCCATGATCCTGGCGCCCTTCAGCGGCTGCTTCGCGCCATACTCATCGCGTAGCGCCATCAGCCCCGGCATCTCCTGCTCCGCCAGCCGGATTTCCTTGCGACCCCACTCCGCCAACCCGAGGTCGGCAACCTTGAACGGCGGCCGATCCTGGCCCACCGCGACATCGTCCCGTGTCAGAACGCCACTCTCCATGAAACGCCTCCTCTGTAGTGTCGAATCGAAGGCCGGTGCCAGGTCAGGCCGAGGGGCAAGCCGTTTCCGGCCCGAGCCCTCGCCTCCACCATCAGCCTCAGCCCGTGCCTGAGCTCTGCTCGTCGCGCATCATTGACGCCACGAACAGCATCGGTCCCGCCGCGTCCGGATCGGGCGACAGCGGCATCACACTCGTCCGTCCGAATCCCGCTTCCTTCGCCCACGCCTCGATGCGGTCCGGCGCGAACCCGGTCCAAACGTGGCCCATGGTCGATCGGTACTCCTCGCGGTCGTGCTCGCGCATGTCCACCAGGATCAGGCGACCGCCCGGCCTGAGAATGCGACACGCCTCACGCAACGCTTCCGCCGGCTCCACAATGTAGTGCAGTACCAGCAGCATGAAGGCGACATCACACGAACCGTCCTCGAGTGGGAGTGCCTCGAGTTCACCCTGCCGGCTGTCCACGTTCGTTACGCCGGCCAGCCGGTCCCGCAACGCCGCCAGCATCTGCGCCGAACCGTCCACCGCGATCACGCGTTTCACGAACGGCGAGATCCGGGCCGCCAGCGCGCCAGTGCCCGCGCCCAGGTCCGCCACAGTCCACGCCGGATCCAGCAGCCCGTACAGCGGCAACATCTCCGAGCCGTCGCCGAACAGCTCGCCCCGCATCCGGTCCCAATCCGCGGCCGCGATGGAGAAGAACTCGCGCGAGCGCTCGCGCCGCCGCGACCGCACCGCGCGCGCCCGCTCCGCATCCGCCCGGCTCGCCGCGCCCTCTGCCGCCCGACCCCGCACCACCCGCCACAACTCCCCGGCCGCCGCATCCAGCTCCGCCAACCGGTAATGTCGGCTCGTCCCGTCCGCCCGCGACAGCACCCACCCCCCGTCCGCCAGCACCCGCAGATGACGGCTCACCGTCGACTGCGGAAGCTGAAGCGCCGCACACAGATCCGACACCGTGAACTCGTGATCCTCCAGCAACAGCAACAGCCTTGCCCGTGTCTCGTCTCCGAGCGTCTGCAGCCGGTCGTAGACCCGCGTCGAGTTCCCAGCGTAGTTTATCATCCGTGTATCCGTATGAAAGGATAGAGATGCGAGAGGTGGGTGTCAAGGGTGCGAGGGACACACCGGGCGAGCGCGGCGGATCAGCCTGCCTCGTCGCGCGGGCAGACTCGCGATGATTCAACCGCGGAGCACGCGGTGAGCGCAGAGGACTGATCGGGGTTGTTCTTTTCGGCTGGGTCCGGGTTCGCGGCGGAACCGAGGCATCGAACCGATTCACCGCCAGGCGCTTTGAAAGCACGGATCGGGGTTGTTATCCGGCCCGGTCCGGGTACGGGTACGCGCCCCATTCCCGGAGCCGCCGTGAAACTCCCCCGCGACAGTGAAATTCAAAGTATTCGGGATCCGTCGCCCGACTGGATGCCTCGTGATCCCACCGGCCCACGCTCCCGGGTCCGTTCTCAGCGCTGTCCGGGCGCTCAGCGGTAAACGCCGTCCCGTGAGACTCCGGTCGGCCCGTGTCGCTCCCCACGTCGCGCAGCGACCGGGGTCCGATGTCCTCGCTCGGCCTGCGGCTGCCGAGCGGGTATCGCTCAATGCGCGGCTGGTGGCGATCCCCGGGTCCATGGCAAAGGCGACGTGTTTGTGGTCGCCAGCTTGAGGTTGTCCCTTTCACCGCGCCAAGCGCGGTGAAAAAGACAACCGCATGGCTCCGAGGGCGGGCATTGTCCGTCTTGCCGCGCCTGGCGCGGCAAACCGGACAAACGTGTGGTCTTCGATGCGAGCACTGTCACTTGGCCACGCGCCCCAGGTCCCGGGGACAGCGCCATCCGCGCGTGCCCGGCGACACGAGATTGACGCAGCGTTCTCTCCGTGCCCGGCGGTGAAAGACCGGTGTCGAAGCGACCGTAGCGGTGAACAGACCGCCTCACGCCCTCTCAGAACCGGATGAGGAAGCCGCCGCCTGCGGGATCCTCGTTCCATTCCTTGACGCCGGCGATGTCGCCGGACCTGAGCAGTGTTCTGACGAGTGTCTTGATGACCGGTCCGCCGGGCGAACTGCGGCCCTTGCCGGTGATGATGTGGACGAGGCCGCCTGGATTCCGCTTGCGGGCGCCGGCGAGAAACGGCGGCAACTGTTCGCGCACCTCGGCTGCCCGGAACCCGTGCAGATCGAGCGTCTCCGAAACCGGACCGTCGAGCGGGTCGAACGGATCGCGTCGCTTTGCGAGTTGTCGCCTTCGCTGTGCCAGAGCCACCCCCCGCCACAATGGCCGGTGCGACATGGAACCGGGTGCGTCGATGCCGAATCCTACCCGCCGGTCCGAACGGACGCCACCGTGCTCCTGTGAACTCGCCAGGCCGGCCGCCCACCTTGGAGAGCCTCGGTCCGGGCCTTAGCCTTAGCCCTGGCCGAGGCCTCGGCCCCGCCCGCGGGAGGCGCGCGTGACCAACGAGAGGAACCGCATGGAAGGCGACGACATCGAGGCCGGCGACCGGCGCGAAGGCAGTGGTGCGTCGGATCCGCCGGTCCTCCTGTACGACGGTCTCTGCGGTTTCTGCGACCGCACGGTTCAGTTCGTGCTGGCGCGCGACGTGGACGGATCAATGCGATTCGCAACGCTGCAGGGCCAGTTCGCTGCCGCTGTCCTGCACGAGCGGCCCGAGATTGCCGGGCTGGACTCGCTGGTCCTGGTCGAACGGGAAGGCGACGACCATGCACCGACGGTTCGCGTGCGCTCGGATGCCGCGATCGCCATCGGCGTCTACCTCGGCGGCGTGTGGGGTCTGGCCGCGCGCGTGGGCCGAGTCGTCCCGCGGTTTGTTCGCGACGCGGCGTACGACCTCTTCGCGCGACATCGGTACCGCCTCTTCGGCCGGCACGAGACCTGCCCGCTCCCTTCGCCGGCCGTGCGCCACCGCTTCATCGACTGATCGCCCGGCCGCTAATCGCCCGGCCGCGCGGGGTGGTCCGGTCGGAACGCAACCGGCGCACGCACGGTCCGCGACTGGCGCGTGCGCACGACTCGCTTCACCTTGTCGGCAATCATGCCCCCGTTCGAACACGAGACGGCTCGGCCGCGACACGCGACCGAGCCCCGACCGATACGCGTGTCCCGCAAGGAGACTGCCCGGCCATGAGTACCATGCCCGCATCGCAGATGGGATCGATCGTCCGCAAGCCGCTGGACTCCGAGATCGACGTTCATGGCATCACACATCGGGGGCTGGTACGCGAAACGAACCAGGACCAGTTCCTGATCGGTTCGCTGCGCAAACGGATGGACGTGTTCATGACGAGCCTGCCGCCAGCCAGCGCGACGCCGCCTGGCACGGAACGCCTTGCGTTCCTCGCGATGGTCGCCGATGGCGTTGGCGGCGCTGCGGCCGGCGAGGACGCAAGCCGTCTGGCGGTATCAGCCATCACCAACTACATAGCGCACAGCACGCACTGCTACTACACGGCGGATGCCAGCGATGACGCTGCCTTCGCGAACGCCCTGGCCGATGCCGCCATGGAATGCCATGCGACACTGACCAGCGACGCCGCATCCGATCCCGCACATCACGGTATGGCCACGACCCTCACACTGTGGCTCGGTGTCTGGCCGCGCGCGTACGTGCTCCAGGTCGGTGACAGCCGCTACTACCTGTTCCGCGACAGTGAACTGACACAGGTCTCGCGCGACCAGACAATGGCGCAGGAACTCGTTGATCGAGGACTGATCTCGCGGACCGAAGCATCGCACAGCCGCTGGTCGCACGTCCTGTCGAGCGCGATCGGCGGACCGCAGACAACGCCCGTCGTCACGGGCATCGAGCAGGAGTGGGGCGACGTGCACCTGCTGTGCAGTGACGGCCTCACGAAGCACGTGTCAGACGACCGCATCCGCGAACACCTGCTCGCCATGGAGACCGCACGCGGGACCTGCGAAGCGCTGCTCCAGGATGCACTCGATGCCGGAGGCACCGACAACATCACGATCGTCGTCGGCCGCGCCATCGCCCGCGAGTGAGGCATGCGGTGCTCGGTCGAAAGTCGTCCTTTCGCTCTGCACCTGGAAACTGGTACGGTGAAACGAGGGTCCCATGACCAATCAGCCGCATTCGAGCGCGGAGCGCGGAACTGTACAGGTTTTGTATGAAGAGCTGCGTGCCCGGGGCGCGCTGATTCGACATCCTCCCGCGAACTATCCCTGGGGGTCGCGCGAGGTGCACGTGTTCGATGCTGACCGGCACGTCTTGCGGTTCGGATCGGAGAACCGAGCTGGTGAACCCCTCGGAGAGTGGCTCGATGAGGAAGGTGTACGATGGCAACCAAACGCCGATGGGAGTTGGACGAAAGTCAGTTGAGTGCCCCCAACGACTCGCGCCAGCCGAACCGGAGAACGACTGACGCGAGCCGCTGAAGCCGACGCGGCGCCGGGGGGCTCCGCGTCAGCGCGGGGTGAACGTGATCGGCTGCGATACCCACACCTGCACGGGCCTGTCACGGTTCTTCGCCGGCGTGAACTCCATGATTCCCGCCACCTTCAACGCGGCCTCATCCAATGCGGCCCGGCCGCTCGACTGCTTCAACTGCGTCTTCAGAATCGAGCCATCCACGTCCAGGAGGAACCAGACCTCGACCGTGCCGCCAATGCCCGCTTGATTGAGGAACGTCGGGTAGTTGCGCTCCATTGACCGGACGACGTCCGCCTGGTTCAGCAGGCGAGGCCGCTCTTCGAACGGCGTGTACCTGGGTGCCTCCGATATGTCCTGCGTGGCCGTCGAACTGGTCGGCGGCGGCGGCAGATTGTTGACCAGATTGCTCTCGGGCAGCGTCTCGGCGATCGTGATGTCCTGGTCGATGGTCGCTTCGCTCACGACAGGCGTCGCCGGCTTGCTGATCGCCTCCGGCGCCGGCGGTATCGGTACCTCCGGCGGCAGCGAGATCGCTTCCAGTTCTGCCGGGTCGAACGAGACATCGCTCGCCGCCATTGTCGGCCAGAACGCGAACAGGCAGAAGTGAAGCGCTACGGCGATCACCATCGACGCGCCCAACCACTGATCGAATCGCTGTTTGAATCGCTGGTTCGCGGTCATGATCCATGCTCCGTCGTTGTGTCCGGTGGACGAGAGAGGGCACCGTAGAACTATCACTATAGTACTAGTAATCGAGGGGGACTGCAAGGGGTTCTATCTGGGGCGGCCGCGGGGATTGTTGACCGCGGAGATCGCGGAGGGCGGTGAGAACGGATCGGGGGGAGCGTTTTGGGCGCGGAATGGAGATCGGTTCGGGGGCGGGGATCTGGTAGGGGTGTTGTTGGCCGGCGAGGGGGGCGGTGCGGCGGGGAGGGCAGGGGGACGGGGGGCTGGTGCGGCGGGGGGCGCGGTGCGGGCGGGGGGGGCGCGGCGTGGGCGGGTTCGGCAGTCCGGCTGACCGGGGAAGGCGAGCGGGTGGCCAGGGGCCAGAGCGGCAAACTCGACGCGGGCATGGCTCGGAGGCGGGCATTGTCCCTTTGACCGCGCATGGCGCGGTGGATCGGTCACGGGCATGGAACCGCGACGGATGTTTGTCCCTTTGACCGCGCCTGGCGCGGTTAACAGCAATACTGTTCACTTAAGTGCCCTTACCGATTAGATTGGGTCCGGACAAGCCACCCGAGGAGGCGGAATGGCGCGGACCGCTGCGGAACTCCCACCCGGACCCCGGCTCACGGATTACATCAGCCTGGGCGTTCTGACTGCTCATTTCCCGATCGAGACCGTCCACGAGGTG
>DATKCF010000011.1:0-27697 GCA_035513345.1 Longimicrobiales bacterium | reverse complement strand
ATCGAGGCGGCCCGTCCGTCGAAGGTGATCGACCACGGCCCGGCATTACCGGGCAGCTGGGCGTCGTCGACGGCGAGGCTGAACTCGAACGCGGGGGCGGGACCCCACGAAGTGCGCATGGAGAACGCGCGTTCGACGTTCACGATCCGGAACATCGGGCCGCGCAGGACGCGGGCCGTCTCGGCCCACAGCCCGCGGGCGGAGGCGTAACCGGGCGGTCGGGGATCGGTCAGGCGGTGGCCGAACCGCTCGTCGGGCGAGGCGTCGTAGCGGACTCTGCGCCACAGGTCTCGCTGACGTGAGAGAAAGGCGAGCAGGCGAGCGTACGCGGCGGGGTCGGCCGTCACGATTTCGCGGACGGCGAGCGGCCGCGTTTCGCCGGACCTCGACCTGCCGTAGCGCACGATCATGTAGCCATCGACAGTATCGCCGGTGCTGGCGGCGAACACGTGTGTGCCGGCCTTGTCGAGGTGGTGACCCCAACGTATCGAGTCGCGATCGATCAGTCCGTTCGACCGTTGGGCGACGTGTGCGTAGCACTCTTCGACCGCCGGCAGATCCGACGCGGTCGCAAGCCGGACGGCCGGGTCACCCGGATCCGCCAGACGTTCGGGGGCGAACCGGTACCTGTGCAGTTCGCCGGTCAGCGCCCAGCCCATTCGCCGGTAGAACGCGGGACGGAACGGGTACAGCGCGCTGACCGCGTCCCGCCGTTCGAACGACTCGTGGAGCGCGTGCTCGCACAGGATCCGGGCGACACCGCCTCGCCGGGCCCACGGCGCGACTCCGACCGCGGCCAGGCCGAACATCGGCATTGCGGCCCCGCCAATGTGCTGGGTGAATTTCAGACTCTTGAGTGCGCCGGCGATCCGGTCATCATCAAAGGCGACTGTGACCGTTTCGATGCCGCCGGCCGGACCAGCCTCTTCGAGCGTGCGCACGCGATCGGCCAGAGCCGGTCCATCGGGGAACGTGTGCGTCCACAGTTCAGCGATCTCACGGATCTCGGTTCGTGTGGCAGGACGTAGTTGCATGGGCGCATGATGCAGGCGTCGCCGTCATGCGGCAAGGGAACATAAATCGTTCCATCGGAATATCTTAGAAGGCGCTTGACAGACCCCGCGTCCCATCTGCCGGTGGTCACGCCGAGTTGCGCCCGGACGATTGTCGGGCCAACATGCCCCGTTTTCGCGGCAGGCAAGCGGCGCCGATGGAACGGAGGGCCGAATGGCGATTGATCGGGTGGGCCGCAGGGTCGCGGTGGTGGACGGGTGCCGGACGCCGTTCTGCAAGGCGGGCACGGAGTTCCGCGCAATGAGTCCGATCGACCTGGGCAAGGTCGCCGTCCGTGAGCTGCTCGGTCGGTCGAATCTGGATCCGGCCGCTGTCGACGAAATCGTCTACGGCATCGTTGTCCCGCCGATTCAGGCGCCCAACGTTGCTCGCGAGGTCGGATTCGCGGCTGGGCTCCCGCCGACCGTGCCGGCGTTCACGGTCAGTCGTGCGTGTGCGTCAGCGAACACGGCGATCACGACGGCGGCGGAACAGATCCAGATCGGCTACGCGGACATCATGGTGGCGGGCGGCGTCGAGGTACTGTCGGACGTGCCGATGCTGGTGTCGCGGCCGGTCCGTGATGCATTGATCGGGGCGTCGAAGGCGAAGACGCTCGCGGGCAGGGCACGGTCGCTGGCCACGATCCGGCCACGGGATCTGGCGCCGGTTGCGCCGTCGATCGCTGAGCCATCGACGGGCGAAACAATGGGCGAGAGTGCCGAGCGGATGGCAAAGGAGAACGGCATCTCGCGCGAAGCCCAGGATGCGTGGGCATTGCGATCTCACAGGCTGGCCCATCAGGGCACGGTCGACGGTCGCCTCGCCGAAGAGATCGTGGCGACCTACGTGCCGCCGGACTACGCATCGGTCGTTACGGAGGACAACGGGATCCGCGCGGACACGTCGCTCGAGAAGCTGGCCGCATTGAAGCCGGTGTTTGACCGCAGGTACGGCACGGTCACAGCGGGCAACGCGTCGCCGTTGACCGATGGTGCGTCTGCTGTCCTGCTCATGAGCGAAGACCGCGCGAAGGCGCTCGGCTACGAGCCGCTCGGCTACATCAGGAGCTGGGCGTACGCCGCGCTCGACCCGTCGGGGCAGCTTCTGCAGGGCCCGGCATGGGCGGCGCCGATCGCGCTTGACCGGGCGGGTGTCACGATGGGCGACATCGAGCTTTGGGAGATGCACGAGGCATTCGCGGCACAGGTGCTCAGCAACCTTCAGGCGCTCGATTCCGACGAGTTCGGGCGCAGGGAACTTGGCAGGACCGCGAAGGTCGGGATCCTGCCCGAAGACCGGATCAACGTAATGGGCGGCAGCATCGCCATTGGCCATCCGTTCGGCGCGACCGGCGGCCGCGTCACCGTGACACTGCTTCGCGAGATGCGACGTCGAGGCCTCGGTCTGGGTCTGGTCACGGTGTGCGCTGCGGGCGCGCTCGGCTTCGCAATGGTGCTCGAACGCTGATCATGACACGACACACGAACACTGCCGCCACCCCGCTGTTGCGGGTCACCGGCGACGGCTCAAGGAGAGAGAACGATGTCTGCTGAAACGCTCGAACGCGAAGACCTCTCGATCTATGTCATTGCAGGCGTACCTCGCTCCTTCAAGGCCAGGCTGCAACAGTTCGTGAAGAAGGAATCGAAGAAGGATGGCGACGTCATCCTGGTCGATTCCGAGCTGACGCAGTGGATGGTGGCGAAGCTGCGCGACCAGAAGCGGCCGTCACGGGATCGGACGCCCGCGTCACGCGCGTTGTGGCGCGCGTTCAGCGCGCTGTCCGCGGCACGCTACCATCTTCAGAACCAGGGCGAGACGGAGGACCGGGTCCGTGAGTTGCGCCGCAAGGTCGAGGATCTGTGGCGCGAGATCAGCCCGATGTTCCCCGAAGAGGAAGCCGCGACGGCCGCGGTCGAGCAGGACTGATGTCCGGTCCGGCTCAGGCCCGCGCGACGGCCGCCATGACTTCGTCCAGCGGCGGCATCACGCCCGGGTGTTCACCCTGCCACGTCCATGCGATCCGGCGATCCCGCCCGATCACGAACACCACCCGCTCCGACACGTCCCGCAGCCCGCCCAGGTCCTCACGAAGTACGTCGTAGGCACGCGTCGCATCGCGATTGAAGTCTGACACGATCGGGAACGGCGCGCCCATCGATTCACCGAACTTCACGTTGACGTACGGCGAATCGACGCTCAGACCGATCACGGTCACGCCGAGTGCGCTCCAGCGGCTCCAGTCCTTCGCGATCGCGCACATCTCCTCGGTGCAGGTCGAGGAGAATGCGAGGGGAAAGAACAGCAGGACGGCGGGCCTGCCGTCGAACAGCTGGTGCAGCCCGATCCATTCGCGGGGCCTGATCGCAACCTGCGCGTCCGGCGCTCCGATTCCAACTGCCAGCATGCGCTCTCCAGGGGTCGCGTTGAGTATGCGTCGACGTCAATGTGGGCGGGCACCGGCGCGCGGCAAGCCCGTCGCCGCATCGAGCCTCGCCGATCGCTCGGGTTCGTGCGGATCGCGAGGAAACGAGCAAGTTGCACGGTTACCACAACGTTTCAACTCCATGTAATGCTTCGTCACTCCGGGGGCCGAGTATTCGTTGTCTGACAGGCGCAACCGACAGTGCGAATGGCCGTTGGATGCGTCAGCCGGGGACGGCATGCGAAATGCACTGCAAGCGGCCGGGAACCGCCGATCCCCGTAACCCCAACCGGTCGGACAGGAGGCTGGTATTCGCACCTTGAGCGTCAGTTTGCTGGCCGTCGCCGCGATTGCCGCGAGTCTGTTCCTCGGTCGGTATCGCGAAGCGCCCTCGACACGGGTCGTCGACAGCAACACCACGTCGGCTGCCCGCCAACTGGACGCGATGCGCGCCGCCGGGTTGTAGGCAGACCAGGCAGAACCGCGGTGATGGAAATGCGCCGGCCCGCCTCGCGCGGACCGGCGCATTTGTATGACCGGGGCTGACGGGCGGGGAGGTTTGACGAGTAAACACGTTTCTCGTTTCTCGTTTCTCGGGCTGGTTTCTGGGGTTCGCGCATGGAGCGATCCCGGTGGTCGGCGGGGCGGCGGGCGGCGCACCGGACCGGCACAAGTCGAGAGGCATTGACGCGCGGACCCCAGAAACCAGCCCCAGAAACCAGAATCCAGAAACGTGTAAAACCGGATCCGGCGTGGGGGCGGTAACTCACAAACCCGCCGTCAGTCGAAGTGTGCGCGGTTCTTCTCGATGTATTCGTTCCATTCCGGGGGAACGTCGGTGTCCGGAAAGATCGCGGTGACCGGGCATTCCGGTTCACATGCGCCGCAGTCGATGCATTCATCCGGGTGGATGTAGTACTGGTCCTCGCCATCGTATATGCAGTCCACCGGGCAGACCTCGACGCAACTCGCGTCCTTGGTCCCGATGCACGGTTCGGTGATCACGTACGTCATCCGTCGATTCCTCCACGGCTGTCAATGGAAACCAGCAGAGAAGTGTGCAACTGACGTACCGCAGCCGCAAGTGATCGGTCCCATCGCTGGTGGGCATCAGTCCGGCGCCTCGGGCTCGCCGGACCGCGTCGGTCGTAGGGCGCTCAGGGTCCGGCTTCGAGGAATCGTCTGCGGAACGCGCCGGCCCACCGTTCGAACCGTGTCGCCAGCGTGGGATGACAACGGTGCGCGAGCGGGATGAGCGCACCGGTCACCCGCCTGTGGCCCTCTCGCCAGCGGCCGCGCTCACCGAGGTGGAGGTGGCGCACATGGTCGAGTTGCGCGGCCAGGTAGAGCGCGAGCACACCGGGTGGCAAGGTCACGAGCGTTTCCGTGATTTCGTGAGGATCAACCTCGGGCGACGGCAGTAGCCGGATGACAGCGGCCGCTGGAGGGCCAGCGATGCGCTCGACTTCGTCCGCGGGCATTGCCAGGTCCGGCCGGGCCGTGTCCTGCAGAACGGCAGCGAACAGCACAGCCGGGTCGCGAACGCCGGCATCATCGAGCAGGATCAACGCGGTGCGGGCCGGGTGCAGGTAATCCGGGTGATGATCGTCGAGAATGGAGGCAGCGCGGTGTCGCATCGCGCTCAGAAAGCAGTCGGCTAGCCGCATCGCGTCCGGGCGGCCGAGTCCCCTCCAGTCAGCGGTCCTGCGGAGCCGGTCTGCCATCGCGTCCGCCCGCTCTCTGCTGCCGAGCAGCAACTCGAGGTCGGCCTCCCTCGTATCGGCCGCGTCGGCCTCCGCCGCGTCGAGCGCCTCGGCCTCGGCCGGATCAGGCGGGCCGGCGTCCGTCACCCTGCCGACCGGCCGCCCGGATCCCAGCGCGGCTCCTCGACGCCGGCCGCCCGGTTCTCGGCGCGCGCGGCGACGAACAGGAAATCCGAGATCCGGTTGAGCAGCACGAGGATCGGCGCGTCGACCGTGTCGGTCGCGGACAGGGCGACGACTCGGCGTTCCGCGCGGCGGCAGACGGTCCGGCAGACGTGGAGTGCCGCTGCAGCCGGGCAGCCGCCCGGCAGGATGAACGACTTCAGCGGCTCGAGGCCGGCCTCCATCTCATCGATCCAGACTTCGATCTCGCGGGACCGTCCGGCCGGCAGCTCGGGCAGGTGCGATCTCGCCTTCGGCCGATCGGCGGCGCTCGGCGTCGCCAGGTGCGCGCCGATCGTGAACAGGTCGGACTGGAGCACGTGAATCCTGTCGCAGAGTACCGCATCACCGATCGAGCCAACAGCCAGACCGAGTTGCGCGTTCAGCTCGTCGACAGCGCCGTAGGCTTCGACCCGGGTATGCGATTTCCGGACGCGGCCGCCACCGAAGAGGCCCGTGTCGCCCGCATCACCCGTGCGTGTGTAGATCCGTTCCGTCATCAGTTCGCCGCCACCGCGGGGTCGAGGATCGACAGAGTGCCCCCGCCGGCGTCGAGCCTGCCCCGAACGCCGACAGGGATGCACCACTGTTCGCCGTCATGGCCGAACGGCAGCCCGGCCAGGGCCGGTACGCCGAGCGGCGCAACCAGTTCGCGCAGGATCTCCTCGCCGTCGGGCTCGTCCGGGGGCCGCTCGCCTTCCCACGAAAAGCTGCCCAACGCGAAGCCTCTCACGCCGTCCAGGCAGCCGGCCAGGCGCAGCTGCGTGAACGCCCGATCGATGCGGTAGGCCGGTTCGTTGACGTCCTCGATGAAGACGATCCGGTCCCGGGCGTCGAGGGCGAACGGCGTGCCACAGGCGGCCGCGAGCATGGTCAGGTTCCCGCCGGCCAGCCGGCCCTCGGCAATGCCGCCGCACAGGCACCGTACCCGTGCGTCCGTCTGCACCGGCAACGGTCCCGCCGGTGCCGCTCGGAACAGGACATTGCGCAGGCAGTCCGTCGTGAACTCGTCGAAATCAGCACCGGCGTGTGCGCCGTGGAAGGAGACGACGCCCAGACGCGAGAGCGCCAGGTGGATGGCGGTGTTGTCGCTGAACCCGATGAAGGCTTTCGGCCGCTCGCGCAGCGATGGCAGGTCGAGCCGGCTCAGGATCCGCATCGTGCCGTAGCCGCCGCGTACGGCCCAGATCGCGTCGATTCGGGGATCCGCGATGGCCGAAGCGAAGTCCGCGAGCCGCACATCGTCATCACCGGCCAGGTAGCCATGCCGTGCCAGGGCGTTCGCGCCCGGCACGGGCTCCAGCCCAAGCTCGTGGCAGCGCGCGATCGCGCGTTCGAGCCGCTCCGGCTTTGACGGTCCCGCAGGCGAAATCAGTGCGATACGCGAGCCGGCGCGCAGCGCCGGCGGCACGATCGGATGAGGGGCGGTCGCTCCGTAAGACATGCGGAATCCTGTGGGGCCGCGCGCCGGGCCGCAACGTGGCTGGTGGTTCGGTGACGAGCCACTCTAGAGGATCCCGTCCAGATACAGGTGCAGTCTCCAGCCGATGTTGCCTTCGAGCGCGCGGGCCAGGTCCACGCGCACGATGCCATCGCCGAAGCTGCCGCCAAGGCCGAGTGACCATGCGGTGGGCGCGAGGCGGCGGCTCGACCGGGTGCCGGCCCAGCCGGCATCGGCGAACGCCGCCAATCTGACGGCGGGGAAGGACGTGCCGATCTCCGCCCGGCCCCGCCAGAACGCGTTACCGGCCAGCAGCGCGCCCGGGTAGCCGCGCAGGGTGGCAGGTCCGCCCAGGAACCACTCGCCCTGCATCGGCACATCGCCGACCGAGCTGCCGCCGGCCGCTTCCAGCGTTCCGACGAGCGGGCCAGGAAGCGGCATGCCCAGCCGGGCTGTGAGCGAAGCCCGTGCGAAGTCGTACGTGCCGGTTTCGCCGTTCACACGCATCTCGAGCCCCCAGCGCCAGCCCAGAGGATCGAGGCCGCGAGCGTGACGGAACGCGATGTCGGCGCCCGCCTGACCCGCCCGCGCGGCCAGCCGGTTGGGCCGGAACTGGTGATCGCCATTGATCGCGTGGTGCAGGCTCGCATCGGTTTCCCGGGCCACGGCCCGCTGCGCTTCGGCGTACAGCCGCACCGAGTACCATTCGAAGCCGGTCGATGGACGGCGGCGCAGCTCGGCGCCGGTCGCGCGGAAGTACTCGCCATCGTCATGGCCGAGCATGATCGAGGACAGCGAGTTGCCGAGAGCCAGCGGCTTCGTCTCCGGGTTCATGGCGGAGAGCCTGCGATACGCCACCAGGTCGTACCGGCTGAACGACGAGGTCCGCACCCCGGCCAGCTCGATGCCGGGCTCGAGGTCCGCAATGCCGAGGCGAGCCGTGAGCGATGATTCGGCCCAACCCATGTTCATGGTAGCTCGAGCACCGATCGACAGACCCTCCACCCGGTTGTATCGCAGCAACCCGGCTTCGCCCAACCCCCACGCGAGGCGAGGCCGCGTCAGCGTCAGCGGCGTCTGCGGCATCTCCTTTCGCAGCACGGCCGTCAGCTCATCCAGCTCCGCCTCGGTCAACAGCCCGGACGTGTCATAAATCGACGGCGGCAGGTACTCGCTGCTCCGCAACGAGGCCGTATCCGCCCACGTGATCTCGATCGTCGTGCAACCGTACCGGTCGCACTCGCAACGGGTCTGCCGGGTGAACCGGACATCGTCTTCGCGGTTCGAACGGCAGTCGTCGCGCGCCGAGTCACGCGCCGCCTCGTCAAGCGGCACCCGCTCGACGAGCGCGATGGCTGTGTCGCCTTCCACTTCGTACTCCGAGTACTTCCGTTCGAGGTGGAACGGGACCCGCAGGAACGTGCCCGCGCTGCCCTCGCCTTCCAGCGCAACCAGCCGTGGAAGCCACCATCGCAGGTCCCACAGACCGTACTCGATCGTCAGGTACCGCAGCTCGCCGCGCAGCGGCTTCAGGAAGCCCGGTATGTCTTCGTCTTCCTCCTCCGAGAAATCGTACGGCTCGGCCAGACGCACGACTGCCCGGACCATCGCGTGACTGTCGGCGTCGACCCAGACCGTTCCCTCGACGTGGTGCGCGTCGCGGATCCGGGGCGACACTTCCACCGCGAGCAGCCGGACCGTGCGTCCGCCCTGCAGGCGGATCGACGTCGTGTCGCCCGACCTGTATCGATAGTGGATCTCGCTGTCGGATCCGAACGGATGGTAGACGAACGACGAGTCCATCACGCCGAGGAAGAAGCGGTCGCCGGATGGGTCGAATACCAGGTCCTCCGCGTCCACGTCATCGGGAATCTGGACGCCGGGAATGAACATCGGCACGGCGAGCCTTGCGCCCAGCACCTCGACGCTGGTCGGACTGTCACGCCGCCAGTCGATGCGCATGGCCGTCTCTCGACGGACCAGCAGCCGCTCCCGTCGCAATGCGCTGATTCCGACCGACAGGCGGTCCACGGCGATCGTGCGGTAGCGCGTGATCGACTGATCGAACAGCAGCCGGTGCGCGCGCGCACGCGCGACGAGAGTGCGCGCAGCCGAATCGGCGTAAGCCGTAGCGATCGTCACGGAGTCGGGCCGGGCCGGGGGTTCGGCGGTGCCGGCCTGAACCGCGAGCAACAGCGGCAGCGCAAGTCTGAGCATGAGTGGGCCCGGGTGATTCGACAGCTGTCAGATGGGACGTACGGCCGCATGGGTGGGCCGGTTTCGGCAGCCGGGAGGCCGGGCCGATCAGCAGCAGGTGACTTTGCGGGGCGGCGAGGCCGCCGTTTCGGCGGTGGTCACGGTCGGCCGGCTCAGCGCCGGGGCCGGCGGCGTGTTGCTGAACCGCGACATCAGCAGGATCGCTTCGATGACCACGTCCGGTCGTTCCTCGTGAATGTACTGGCCGGAATCGGCGATGCTGTCGATCGACAGAGCCGGCAGAGTCAACAGTTTTGCGAGTTCCTCGGGCCCGATGGCGCCGTTCGGCGAGCCGGCGCCCACGAGCAGATGAACGGGCGTACGGATCGCGGGCAGCAGTGGAGCGAGAGGGCCAGGCTCCTTCGCGTCGCTCATCCGCTTGAGCGTGCCGAGAACGGACCCTATGCCGCCCCTGTAGTGCGCGGTGTATCCCTGTACGACATCGTCGGTGACCCACGCGGGATCGGCCGCGCTCTTCTTCAGCCCATCCTCGACCTTGCCACGGGCCCGGCCCTCGCCGCCGAACAGCCGGATCAGCGGCGCGAACGTCAGGGCCAGGCTCAGCCCGGGCGTCTTCACGCTTTCGGTCGGGCCGCCGTTGATCGAGACAATGCCAGCGACCAGGCCCGGCTCCGCATGAGCCAGACGATAACAGATGGCAGCACCCGTCGAGTGACAGGCGAAGACGGCGCGCCGCAGGCCCAGCGCGCGCGCCACCTCACCGACCCTCGCCGCCTGCCCGTTCAACGAGTAGTCGGCTCGCTCCGGGCTCGACGACGAACCCGTCCCGAGCGGGTCGATCACGTACACCATTCGCGTCTTCGATATCTCAGGAATTATGTGCCGGAACCCATACGCCGAACCGAGCAGGCCCGGCACGAGGACAACAGGCAACCGCGCACCCGAAACCTGCGTCAAACCGCTCCCCGCGATGTGCACACCGACGGATTCGGCAGGCATGATCGCGACGTGTCGCATCACCGCCGTGGCCGGCTCCTGCGCGAAGATCGCGGTAGCGAGCAGAATGGGCAGCATGCAGCATCTCCTGAGTCGGGTCCCATGGCAAGATAGCCGAAGCGCTGGATCCCGTCACATTCGAGGTCCCGATCGACGGACGACGGGCAACGGGCCATTTCGACCGATCCGCGCTTGCGCATGCGCCCCGATACCACGATAACTAGCCAGTCCAACCGCCACATGGAGGTGACGCCATGCCGGACACACACGACGCTGATGCGGCGAACCGGATGTACTGGGAAGGCGACGAATCCGTTGCCGATATCGCGGCGCGATTCGACTTCTCGCGGCGCGCACTGTACGACGTCGTGCGTCCTTTGCCTGCAGGCGTGCCGTGTGATTCGTGCGGTGGCCAACTGGCGTTCGAGAACCGGCTTGCGCGCAAGAGCGGAGCTGCGACCTGTGCGGCGTGTGGCGCCGTCCACAATGGCATCGAGTCCCTCGCCCGCCCAGGAACGCAGCTGCGCAACGCGCCCGATGACAGGGCGGGGGATCGGACGATGCCATCAGCACGTGACGACACGCGTGGCGGCGCCATCCGCCAGCGGGCGGTGCTGCTGAGCGGCGCGGCCATCGCCGGCATCGCGATTGGCGGCGTTGCCGCATGGCTCGCACGGCGTCGCGAGTAGCCGGATCGCCGGTATCCCTGCCGCCGAGATGTCCACGGCTTTGACGGGCCGTGATCTCGCCCGCCTCGTAACCGCCGTACCGGGTCCGCGGTCGCGCGCGCTTGCTCATCGGCTGGCCCGGGTCGAATCCCGCAATGTCACCGCGCTGGGCGAGGATGGCCCGATCTTCTGGGCGGATGCCGCGGGCGCCAACGTGCGCGATGTGGACGACAATGTCTACATCGACCTGACGGCCGGCTTCGGCGTGGCGAACGCGGGCCACGCGAACGCCGCTGTATCGGCCGCGATCGCCGACCAGGCCCGACGGCTGCCCCACGCGCTCGGTGACGTGCACCCGGCCGAGCCGAAGGTGCTGCTCCTCGAAGCACTCGACCGGATCACGCCGGCCTCCCTCTCCGTCACGATTCTCGGATCGGCCGGCGCGGAAGCCGTCGAGGCCGCGCTCAAGACCGCTCTGCTGCACACGGGCCGGCCCGGCGTGATCGCCTTCGAACACGCATACCACGGACTCACGTACGGCGCGTTGGCGACGACGTGGCGGTCTCATTTCCGCTCGCCATTCGCGTCACAGCTCGCCGGAAACGTCCGATTCGCGCCGTACCCGGCCATGACGGGCGCCGCCGAAGCCGACCGCGTGGCTGAAGACGCCGCCATCGATGCCATCAGCCGGATCCTGGCTCAGGCTGAACACGACGGGCCGGTCGGCGCGATCCTCGTCGAGCCGATCCAGGGCCGTGGCGGCATCGTCGTCCCGACCGACGGGTTCCTCGCCCGCCTGCGCGCGTTGTGCGATGGCGAGCGCCTCGTCCTGATCTTCGACGAGATCTATACCGGCATGGGCCGCACCGGTCGCTGGTTCGCGGCCGAGCACTGGAACGTCACGCCGGACATCCTCTGCGCGGGCAAGGCGCTCACCGGCAGTGTGCCACTGAGTGCGGCTATCGGCACGCCGGCGGTGATGGCCGCGTGGCCGCCGTCATCGGGTGAGGCAATGCACACGAGCACGTTTCTCGGCAACCCCGTAGCCTGTGCGGCGGGGCTGGCGCAGATCGGCGAGATCGATCGATTGGGCCTGCTCGAGCGCGCGCGGCATCTCGGCGAACGGATCGCGCATCGGACGGCCCGGTGGGCTGCGGCCCACGCAACGGTCCGGTCGGCCAGGGGCATCGGACTGCTGCAGGGCGTCGTGCTCGCCCCCGGCCATGGGCTGCGCATCGCGATCGCGGCTCAGCGCGAAGGAGTGCTGGTCCTGGCGGAAGGCGATGACGCCGAAGTCCTCGCGATCACGCCACCGGCGGTCATCTCGGACGCGCAACTCGAAAGCGCGCTCGATGTCATCGAAAGCGCGCTGGAACCGTGAGAGCGGACCGGCTGTCGAAGGGTCAACGCGGCGCGATCAGGACGGCGGGGAAACCGCCGGCCGCGCGGCCGCGTACGGTCGCAGTCGTTGCAGCGTCAGCCGGCCAGCCCGTCGATCCTTGCGGCAAGATCGAAGTCACGCCTGGTCAGACCACCGGCGCTGTGTGTCGAGAGGGCGAGCGTGACCTTCGAAAACCGGATGTCGATGTCGGGATGGTGGTCGGCCGCTTCGGCCGCTTCCGCTACACGGTTCACGAAGGCGATCGCCGGCATGAACGCATCGAACTCGAAGGTGCGGCGGATCTCGTTGCCGGCCCGGCTCCAGCCGGTCAGCCGTTCGAGCCCGGTCCGGATCGCGGTTTCGTCGAGCATGGCCATGGATCGTCTCCCGGTGTGCGTGTCGGCTCCCCGGGCCGGAATGTGAGCCTGCGGGTAGGGTCGGTGCAACCCGGACCGGCACGGCGTCGAACATTGCCTTTTGCGGATGCGTCACTAAGCTTAGAGGCCGTTACGTGGGCACGCCGAGTGTTCTGATTACCGGCGCGACCGGGTTCATCGGAGCTCACGTCGTCAGTCGGTTCGCGGAGCAGGGGACGGCGATCCGCGCGCTGGTCCGCGCGACCAGCGACACTCGCGCGCTGGAGCGGCATGGTGCCGAGCTGGCGCCCGGCTCATTGACCGATCCGGAGTCGCTTCGCCGCGCGGTGCGCGACGTCGATGTCGTCGTTCACCTGGCCGCGCTGACCTCCGCACGATCGACGGCCGAGTACCACCGGGTCAACGAAACCGGAACCCGCGACCTGGTCCGTGCGGCCGTCCTTGCCGACCCGCGGCCGCGTCGGTTCGTTTACCTGAGTTCCCTGGCAGCAGCAGGGCCGAGCATCGATGGCGAGCCGGTGAGGCCGGGCGATGCGCCGCGGCCGTTGACCGCATACGGCCGCAGCAAGCTCGCGGGCGAAATCGCTTGCCAGGAGGCGGCCGCGGATATCGAGGTGTCCATACTGCGGGCACCCGCGGTCTACGGGCCGGGTGACCGTGAGATGTTCCGGTTCTTCCGGATGGCACGGCTCGGCATCGTGCCCGTCCCGGCGGGACCCGACCGGATGTTGCAGTTCGTCCATGTGGGCGACCTGGCGGGTGCGCTCGTCCGTGCCGCGCTCGGGCCGGCGGCGGCCGGGCTGTTTCACATTGCCGAGGCGAAGGCGTACGGCGGTCGGGAGTTCGCTCGCCTTGTCGGCGAAGCAGTGGGCAGGCAGGTCCGCGTCGTGACCGTACCTGCGGCTGTCCTCAGGATGGCCGCGTCCATGAACGAAGCGGCCCGCGGCGTGCTGGCGCGCAGCACCGTGTTCAACCGCGACAAGGCGGAGGAGCTTCTCGCCACCGGCTGGCTTTGCGAGACCGGAACCGCGCGAGACGTGCTCGGATTCGAGGCGGAGACCCCACTGGCACGGGGACTCCGGGAAACGGCCCACTGGTACGAGCGGAACAGGTGGTTGTAAGCGATCGTTCGCTTCAACCCTTTGGAGACAGGATGAGCCTCTTCGAAAAGTGCTACCGGTTCACGAAGGCCAGGGAAGTCATGGCCGCCGGGTACTATCCCTACTTCGTGCCGATCGAAGCATCGTTCGACACGGAGGTCGTGATCCGGGGCGAACGGAAGGTGATGGTCGGGTCGAACAACTACCTCGGCCTGACGCACCATCCGAAGGTGCTCGGAGCCGCCGAGGCCGCGCTCCACAAGTACGGAAGCGGCTGCACCGGCAGCCGCTTCCTCAACGGTACGCTGGACCTGCACGAGCGACTCGAAGAACGGCTGGCCCGGTTCCTCAACCAGGAATCCGCTCTCGTGTTCAGCACCGGGTTCCAGACCAATCTCGGTGTCATCTCCGCACTCGTTCAGCGAGACGACCACCTGTTCTCCGACAAACTCAACCACGCCAGTATCGTGGATGGCGCGCGGCTGGCGTACGGCACGGTTCACCGGTACCCGCACGACGATCTGCGCTCGCTCGAGCGCGAACTCGCGCGCACGCCGTCGGAGGCAGGCAAGCTCATCGTCACCGATGGCATCTTCTCGATGGAAGGCAGCATTGTCGACCTGCCCGGTGTGATGTCGCTCGCCGAGCGGTACGGCGCCGAGGTCATGGTCGATGACGCGCATGCGTTCGGCGTTCTCGGCGACACCGGCGGCGGCACCGCGCAGCACTTCGGCATGGAAGACCGCGTCTCGCTGACGATGCTGACGTTCTCGAAATCGCTTGCATCGATCGGCGGCGCGGTGGCAGGTCCGGAGGATGTGATCCACTACCTCAAGCACCACGCCCGCTCGCTGATCTTCAGTGCGAGCTGCCCGCCATCGGCCGTGGCGGCCGCTCTGGCTGCGCTCGAGATCCTCGAGGACGAGCCCGAACGTCGCGAAGCACTCTGGCGCAACACGCGCCGCATGCAGGAAGGCCTGAAAAGCCTCGGCTATGACATCGGTCAGACCGTGACGCCGATAATTCCCGTACAGGTCGGTGACATGGAGCGGATGTTCGTCTACTGGAAGACGCTGTTCGATGCGGGCGTATTTACCAATCCGGTCACGCCGCCTGCGGTTCCTGAGAACGCGTGCCGGCTGCGTGTGTCGGCGATGGCGACGCACACGGACCAACACATCGATTTCGTACTCGATGCGTTCGCCAAGGCCGGCAAGCGAATGGCCGTGACATGAGCACCGCCATGCCGGCCCGCGGATCCGCGGCCGGCGGCGATGAGCGGCCGGCCGCCGGGCATCCGACACTGCAGCCGGTCCGGTCCAGGACACAGCTGGACACGTTCGTACGGTGTGCCTGGCCGATCTACTCGAACGACCCGCACTGGGTGCCGCCGCTCATCAGCGACATGAAGGCCGCACTGAACCGGGACCGGCACCCGTTCCACGAGCACGCGGATGTCGAACTGTTCACCGCGCACCGTGATGGTCGCGTTGCCGGCCGTATCGCGGCGATCGTCAACCGCAATCACAACCAGTTCCACGATGATCGGGTCGGCTTCTTCGGCCTGTTCGAGTCGATCGACGATCCCGATGTGGCCACCGCCCTGCTGTCGGGTGCGGAAGCATGGCTGAAAGAGCGCGGCATGGACACGTGCCGCGGACCGATGAACCTGTCCACCAACGATGAGCTGTGGGGTCCCGGCATCCTGATCGACGGCTTCGACTCGCCGCCAGCCATCATGATGGGTCACAATCCGCCATACTATCGGGCGCTCTTCGTGGGCGCCGGTTACGACAGGAGCAGGGATCTGCTGACGTACTGGATCGACACCAGCCGCCAGACGCGAATCGAACGCAGCGCCGACCGGCTCCTTCGACGCGGCGGGTTCACGATCCGGTCGCTCGACATGCGCAAGCTGAATGAGGAAGTGGCCACGATACAGGCCATCTACAACAGCGCGTGGGAACGTAACTGGGGCTTCGTGCCCATGACCGAGGAGGAAATCCTCCACCGTGCTGCGGCGCTCCGGCCCGTCGTCAATCCGGACCTGTGCGCGCTGGCATTCGTCGGTGATGAGCCAGTCGGCTTCGCCCTCGCCTTGCCCGACTACAACCAGGCGCTCCGTCACATCAACGGCCGGCTGTTTCCGTTCGGCCTGCTGAAGCTGCTGTGGTTCAGGCGAAAGATCGACGCGGCCAGAACGCTGACGCTCGGCGTGAAACCCGAGCATCGCGGATCCGGCCTCGATGCGCTGCTGATCCTGCATCTGTTCCGGATGGCATCCGTGGCAGGCATGCCGCGCGGCGAGTGTTCCTGGATCCTCGAGGACAACATGCCGATGCGCCACACGCTCGAGCGCTTCGGCGCCGTGCTGCGCAAGACGTACCGCGTGTACGAGAAGCCGCTGCCCTGAGATCGAGCGTGTCACAGCCGACGACATTCACGCCCCGCCGGGCGGCCGAGCCCGTCGATCGCTTGCTTGCGACTTACGCGATCATCGCCGCAACCGCGCTCCTGTTTCCGCACCGGCCCGACCGCTGGTGGCTTTTCGCGCTCGCGCACCTCGCCGCCGCCTTCATCGGATTCGGTCTCCCGCCGTTCCGCGAAGCCTGGAACGCGCTGGTCGCCCGGTGGCCGCGCGCCATCAGTGCAATCGGCGACCTCTACCCGCTCGCGCTGGTGCCTGCTCTGTACTCCGAGCTGCCGCCGCTCAACATCTCGATCTGGGATGGCCGTTACTTCGACTCCGCGATCATCCGGCTCGAGGAAATGGTTTTCGGATTGCAGCCCAGCGTCGAGCTGGCCCGTGCTTTTCCCCTGCTCCCTCTATCGGAGCTGCTGCATTTCGCATATCTGTCGTACTACCTCATCATCTTCGTGCCGCCATTTCTGATCTGGCGGCACGCAGGCACGCAGGCATTGCGTAACGCCGTGTTCGCACTCATGCTGACGTTCCTGGCTCACTACCTGTTCTTCATTTTTCTGCCCGTGCAGGGTCCGCGCTACCTGTTCCCTTCGCCGGGCGGCGTCCTTGCGGAAGGTCCAGTGTACCAGCTCGCGCACCGGATCCTGGAAGCCGGATCGAGCCGCGGCGCTGCGTTCCCGTCGTCACACGTCGGCGTAGCGGTCACGCAGACGCTCGTCGCATGGCGCTGGTGCAGGCCACTCGCCTGGCCGGTGGGCGTTCTCGCCGTCGGCCTGGCGCTCGGCGCTGTCTATGGCGGGTTCCACTACGCCATCGACGCGATCGCCGGTGCAGTGCTCGGTGCGACGCTCGCCACCGTGGCCCCCGCCCTCTATGCCCGGCTGCGGAGCCACGAATGACCGCGGATCCGGACGGACCGGGACCGGCTCCGGCCGACGAGTCGTCGCATGACGCCGTACCCCGACCCGGGCCGGGCCGCGGTCAGCGCGGAGCGCTGTGGGTGGGCGCGCTGGGCGGCGCCATCGCCTGGTTCATGCTGGGCGACCTGCCAGTCGCGGCCCGGATCTGGACCGCGATCCTGCTCGCGCCACTGCCGGCCGCCGTGTCTGCTCAGCACCGCCTGGTGACCGATCCGGCATCGTTGCCCCGCGTTCCGGTCTACATGTCATCCATCATTTCGCTCTGGGCGATGGCCCTCATCACGACGCTCGTCACACGCGCGTCCGGCTTCGTTGCCGCCGATCTCGGGATCGCGTCCATCGGCATTCTGCCGGGAGTCGCGTGGGCGGCAGGCGCGACCGCCGCAGGCATGGCCATCGTATTCGCTGCGCACGCGATGAACATCGGCACTACCGCGCTGCTCGAGGCGGTCATACCACGGACCGCGCACGAGAAGAGCGTGTTCGCCGGGCTCAGCATCACCGCCGGCGTCTGCGAGGAACTCGTGTTCCGCGGATTCCTCATCCTGACGATCGCCACCGCGTCCGGTTCCATTGCACTGGCCGCCCTGCTCAGCACCGTCGTCTTCGGCTGGATGCACACCTACCAGAGCATCAAGGGTGCCGCCGGCGCCGGCCTGCTCGGTGCCATCCTGGTCGTCCCCGTGCTTGTCACCGGTTCGATCCTGCCATCCATCGCCGCGCACGCCGCCATCGACATTCTGGCCGGCATCATTTTCGCCCCGGCGCTGTATGGCAGGCTGGCCTGATTGTTGCCCGATCCTGGAGGTTGCGCGGATCGCACGGACGACCGAATCTCGTATGTGATGCACGATGTGATGCGACGATGCGACCCTCGTCGGAACGTTACGCACCGTTGCGGCGTTTCAATGATCAGGGTGTACGGTCGCCGGAAGGACTCGACATGATCCTGCACTGCTCATACGAGGAACTGACGGCTCTCGATGCCGCCGTCGAGCGTGTGCTGGATGCCATCGATCGAGGCGGCGTCGCAGCGCCGCCGGACGTGCTGCCAGATCTCGAAGGGCTCGCGCCTCGCCTCGATGGCGACATTTCCATCGAAACGCTCGACGAGCAGATCAGCATCCAGAAGGCCGTCGAATTCCTGCTCGCCGGTGCGCGCGAGCGGACCGATACGTTCATCCTCGACGAGTATGCGTCCGCCGAGTCCGCGATCCTGTCCTACTTCGAGTATGCGCACCTGCTCACCGTGCTGGACCGCGTCCGCCAGATCGGGCACGAGATGCGCAGCATCATCGAGGTCATGACCGGCAGGCCGCCGGACGAGGCGACCGGCCGCATACCCTTCGACGATTGACGCGTCACCCGCCGCCGCAAACCGCCGGACGAACCATGCCGATCGGGTCAGGGTGGCCGATCCGGCCGGCCATCGCTCTCCTGGCAATCATCCTCTCGTTCGGCGGATGCGTCCGCGGAGTCTCCGTCCAGCCGCCGCCCACGCCGGTCTACGCCGTGGCCATTACCAACACGACCGCCGTCGAAATCGTCGTCTCCTACGACGATGGCGCCGCGCCTCGTGCGCTCGGCACGGTGCCGCCCGGCCGCACCGAACGTTTCGTCATCGCCGCACCAGCGTCCACTGAAGTGGACATACTGACCCGCTCCGCCACCGGCGACACCACCTTCGGACCGTTTCGTGTCGTCCTCATCGCAGGGTCGACCATTCCGCTGTCCGTTGGCCGGCTTTCTGACCCCTGACCTCGTGTTTTGACGCATTCAGGTTCGGGTCCGGCAGCCGTTCGCCGGTCGGGACCCGGTCGTCACGCTGTTGGAACCTTCCTTGCCACAGGGAGGGTACCAGTAAGCGACCTCGCTGAGGAGGGTCCGGCACTTGCATTTCAAGTGTCGTTTTTACAAGGACTTACAGCGCAGGCCGGCCGTTGACGGCATACTCGTCCCATGGGGCGGGGTCATGCGGCGACACACACCCGAAGCCGGAGGGCGACCGCCATGCGGACGAACCCGAAGGTCAGGGCGCTGTGCCAGAGAGTGCGGCGACCGACCATTGGAATACTTGCAGGATTTGGCCTGATCGCGCCGGCGAGCGCGTTCGTGGTATACGACGATCCGGACGTAGAGATCGTCGTCGTTGACGTCGATCCGGCGGCCGAGCTTCTGGCCCGGGAAACTGTCGTGGCGGCGTGGCGGCAGGGCGTGATCGACCGGGAACGGCAGCAGGTTTCGCGGAAGTTTGCGGAGCGGTTCCGGATACCGGCGGACCTGGCCGACGACATATACTGGGCGGCGGTGAAGGAGCGCATCGATCCGCAGCTGGCGTTCCGGCTGGTTCGTGCGGAGTCGAGCTTCAAGCCGTCGGCGGTATCGCCGGTGGGCGCGGTGGGCCTGACGCAGGTGATGCCGGCTACGGCGAACTGGTTGTTTCCGGGCACGCGGCGTGACGATCTGATGGTTCCGCGGTTCAATCTGCGGGTTGGGTTCCGGTATCTGCGGCATCTGCTCGACACGTACGACGACCCGCATCTTGCGTTGCTGGCGTACAACCGCGGTCCGGGCCGTGTCGACTCGCTGATCGACGCGGGCGAGGATCCCGGCAACGGTTACCCGGAGCTGGTTCTGACCGGCGACCGGACCAGGCACGCCGCGTTTGTGGCGTCTACCCGTGCAGCGGCGGCCGTGCCCGATGCGCCGGCGGCCGAAGCGGTTCCGGAGCGGCGCAAGACCACCGGCTGACCCCGACCCTACCTGTACGTCACCGCTCCCGAGCGGAATCTCCAGCCAGACCGGCCGACGCCTCCGTCATGCAGCTACATGACGGAGGCGGGGTCGCCCATCGGATTGAGATGTCGTTCGAACAGCTCGAGGATCCGGCGGTACTCGTCGGTCCACGATGATGGCACGACGAAGCCATGATCCTCGACGGGGTAGACGGCCATCTCCCAGTCCCGCTTGCCGAGTTCGATGAGGCGTTGCGCAAGGCGGACGACGTCGGAGAAATGGACATTGGTGTCGACCATTCCGTGTGCGATGAGGAGCGGGTCCTCGAGGCCCTCGGCGAAGTAGATGGGCGACGACCTCTCGTAGGCAATCGAATCGTCCTTCGGCAGGTTCAGGATCCGGCCGGTATAGCCGTGGTTGTAGTGCGCCCAGTCGGTGACGGAGCGGAGCGCGGCGCCGGCGCCGAAGTCACCAGGCGCATTGAAGAGGGCCATCAGCGTGATGAAGCCGCCATAGGATCCGCCGTAGAGGCCGATGCGTTCGGGGTCGATACCGAATGTCTGCTGGAGATAGCGTGAGCCATCGACCTGGTCGCTGAGGTCCTTGCCGCCCATGTGCCGGTAGATGGCGGTCCGCCAGTCGCGGCCGTAGCCGGCGGAAGCGCGGTAGTCGATGTCCAGCACGACGTACCCGCGGGCCGCGAGGATATGGTGGAACATGTACTCGCGGTAGTAGGTGGACCACCAGTTGTGCACGTTCTGGAGGTAGCCTGCGCCGTGGACGAAGATGACGGCGGCGCCATTCGCCTGGGCGCCCATGTCCGCTGGCCGGTAGATGCGAGCCGGGACCTGAACGCCGTCGCTCGCGGTGAAGTGGACGATCTCTGGTGCGATCCAGTCGAAGGATCGCCATTGCTCGGTCGGTGTGGTGGTGATACGGGCGGCTTCGGCGCCGGCGCGGTTGTTGGCGACGTAAAGTTCGCCGGGCTCATTCGAGAATGAGCGCACGATGGCGAGGCGCTGTCCGTCGGGCGACGGCGTGACGCTGTTGCTACCGGCCATCGAGGTGATGCGGGTGCGGTTCGAGCCGTCGAAGTCGAGGTGGTGGAAGTGGCGCTCAAAGGGCGAGCCCTCGCTGGTCGAAATCCAGAACCGCCTCTCGTCGTCGGACAGGCTGACGCTGTGGACCTCGAATGGCCCGGACGTCAGCTGCCGCTGTCCGGTTCCGTCGCGGTTCACCGTGTAGAGGTGGTTGTAGCCGTCGTGTTCGGCCGTGTACCACACGGTATTGCCGTCGGGCAGCCATCCCGAGCAGCCGAACCAGAACGCGCAGGGGCCGGCAACCCATGCATCGTCGCGCAGATTCGTGAGCAGTGTCAGTTCGCCCGTGGCGGCATCCATCGACCAGAGCCAGCCGTCCTTGAAGTCGGCGGCCGATGCGCCGATCAGGCCGGCGCTGCCCTGGTCGTTCCATCCGATGAAACTGGTACCGGCCAGCTCGCGCTTTTCCCCGTTCGTACCCGCCGCCGCTTCGAGGTCGACCCAGCGCACATCGCCATCGGTGAGGGAGACGATTCCGATACGACCGTTGTTGTCCGACGTGTCGCCTACCTTGGTCCGCACTTCACGCGTTTCCGTGTAACCGGATTCCGTGACCCAGACCGGGATCGGAACACGCCGGGTCGTATTCGGCGCGGGCCTCGTGGTCGAAATGACGGCGTACGCGCCGCCGCGCTCGATGCGGAGCTGGGTCACGCGCTCTTCGCGGTCGAGATACACGGTCTTCAGCTCCTGGCGCTCCTCGGCCGTGCGCCGGTCCTCGCGGTTCCGTGCCTGCTGTTCCGACTGCCGGCGGATATACTCGAACAGTTCCTTCTGCTGATCGGCCAGGAACCCGCGCTGGCCTTCCGGCTCTCGCGGATCGGATGGCGCCGGTCCGCTGCGGAGGTCCGTGACCTGACGGATACCGCCATTGTCGAGGTCGAACTCGAAGAGCTGGTTGTCGCTGACGTAGAAGACCGCGCGGCCGTCGTTGCGGAACACGGGCGACGACTCGACGGCCCGGGTTTGAGTCAGCCGGCGCACCGCCATGGATCGCAGGTCGATGAGGTGGAGGTCGCCGTCCGAGGAGACGGCCCGCCAGCGACCGTCGGCCGATTCATCGCCACCGGACAGCACGACGGCGAGCGAGTCCGCCTGTTCGTCCGTCAGCTTCTCCGGCTCGCCGCCGCGTGACGACACGCGATACAACGACGGCGACGCGTCCCACGCCTCGCCGCCCGGCAGCCACCGGAAATAGATCCAGCGGCCGTCCTCGCTCCAACGCACGGCGCTCGGCGACTGCCCGATGTGCTCGGGGCCGCGCATGATGTTCTCGATGGTCAGCTCGAAGCCGGACTGCGCCGCCGCCGTGGCGGGTGCGGTGAGCAGTACGGCAATGAGCAGGACGGCACAACGCGTGACCTTCATCGGGTCCTCCACGATATTGGCTGCGAACATGTCTCCGTATTTCAGCGGTCGCCGAACGACACCCCGATCTCGCGCGCCGTCTCGACCGTGTCCGAGTCGGGATCCACACGGCGTACGTGCTGGATCGCCTCGTCCAGCGGGACCGGCCGGATGGCCGGCGGGTCGAGCGCTACCATGACGCCAAACTCGCCGTTCGCGGCGCAGCGGACAGCCGCCGCGCCAAAGCGCAGCGCGATCAGCCGGTCGTAGGCCGTGGGAGAACCGCCGCGCTGCAGGTGACCCAGGACGATCGAGCGCGTCTCGCGACCCGTCCGTTCACCGATCTGTGACGCCAGGCGCTCCGCGACGCCGCCATACCTCGCCTCGTGTGCGCCGCTCGCATGTTCCACGTATGACGCTTCGCCGCCACGTTCGGTCGCGCCTTCCGCGGCTACAACGATCGCGAAATTGCTGCCGGACCGGTACCGCTTCTCGACTTTCTCGCACACATGGTCGATCGAGTATGGTATCTCGGGGATCAGGATCACGTCCGCCGTGCCGCTGAGCCCCGCGTGCAGCGCGATCCAGCCGGCGTGCCGGCCCATGACTTCGACGACCATCACACGCTCGTGGCTAGCTGCGGTAGAGTGCAGTTTGTCGATCGCCTCACTGGCCGTCTGCACAGCCGTGTGAAAGCCGAACGTGACGAACGTCAGGCCGAGGTCGTTGTCGATCGTCTTCGGTACGCCGATCACCGGCAGACCCTTGCGCCGCAGGCCGTTCGCGATGCGGAGCGAGCCATCGCCGCCAATCGCGATCAGCGCGTCGAAACCGTGATCGCGAAACGCGGCCACGACTTCATCAGTGCGATCGCGTACACCGGCCACACTGCCCGGCTCCGTCGCTGGCCACTCGAACGGATTGCCGCGGTTCGATGTCCCGAGAATCGTGCCGCCGAGGTGTGTTATCCCGCGAACGGACCTGGGATCGAGGTGTACGATGTTGCCATCACCGAGAAGCGCGCCGTAACCCTTCTCGATGCCGTAGACCTCCCAGCCGCGACGGACCGAGGACAGGACGACCGCGCGGATCACGGCATTGAGACCGGGCGCGTCACCTCCGCCCGTGTTCACGGCAATTCGTTTGATGGCCTGCATCGGGTCCGGGCCTCCTCGGGGTTGGCCGATCGCTTGATCCGCGGGTACAGGACCTCGCGCCGGACCACGCGGGCAGCGTACCCTATTGAGGGCGGGCTCCGGGTGTCAACCGTGACACACCGTCGAACGGGCCATGGCAGGCCAGCCCAGAGTACCGTAACGAAGCCGATAATGCGTCGAACGGCGACTCAAGAAAGGAACACGGAATGCCGACAGAACTTGATATCAAGCGCGCGTTGAGAAAGGTCAAGGATCCCGAGCTCAATCTCGATCTCGTGGTGCTCGGACTCGTCTACGGCATAGAGATCCAGGACTCGCACGTGGTCGCGAGGATATCGCTCACATCGCCGTTCTGTCCGGTCGCCGGCCAGATCATCGACGATGCGCGTGCCGCCATCGCAGGCGTCGATGGCGTGGATTCGGCCGATGTAGAGCTGACCTTCGATCCGCCATGGTCGCCCGAACGGATGGACCCCATCATTCGGTCATCCCTCGGCCTGTGAACAGGACATCCACCGCCCGCAACGGCATCTGAGGCTTTATGGGCGTCACGGTCAACGGAGTCGAGATCGAATGGCGTGAACGCGGTGATGGTGACGCCATCCTGTTCATTCACGGGTTCCCGTTCAATTCCGCCATGTGGGGGCACCAGCTGGCCGGTCTGCCCGACGGCTGGCGAGGCATTGCGCCCGATTTGCGTGGCTTCGGTGCCAGCGACCTCGGTGACGAACCCGTGCTCGGCATGGACCTCTTCGCCACGGACCTGGCCCGTCTGCTCGATCACCTCGAGATCGACCGGGTCGTCCTCTGTGGCCACTCGATGGGCGGGTACATAACCTTCGATTTCTGGCGACAGTTCGGCGACCGCGTTCGCGGCATCGTCCTCAGCGATACGCGCGCGACCGCCGATTCCGCCGACACCCGCCGCGCTCGCCACCACCTGGCCGACCGGGTCCGTGAAGAGGGCCCTGCACCCGTCATCGATGCTCTGCTGCCAAAGCTGCTTTCGTCATCGACCACGAGAAAGAAGAAGGGCGTCGTCTCGATGGTGCGGGCCATGATGGAGGAAACGCAGCCCGAGACGATGGCCAGAGCACTTCTCGGCATGGCAGCCCGTGCCGACGCCGACCAGCTGTTGCGCACCATCGACGCGCCCGTCCTCGTCGTCGTCGGCGCCGACGACGTAATCACCAGCCGCGGCCAGGCCGAAATGCTCGCGCGCGGTATTCGCGGCGCCCGCATCGCTCTCATCGAGGCCGCAGGCCACATTCCGCCGCTCGAGCAGCCCGACGAATTCAACTCCCATCTGGCGCAGTTTCTCGTGGGCCTGCCGAAGAACAGTCTGTCGACACGATCCGCGTTCGGTCCGATCGGCGGGTAACAGGCCGGCGCGGATCAGCCGAGCAGATCGAGCTGTGATCGCGCGCGGCCGCCCTTCGCGCCGGGCTCCTCCGGCTTTGATCGCACGCGGCCGCCCTTCGCGCCAGACTCCACCGGATCGTGTGCCGCGGCCGCGTCGGCTGCGGTGCGCTTCTGCTTCCGCTTCCGCTTCCGCCGCTGGTCCGACTTCGGTTCTTCCCGCGGTGGCTCCGGCTCCGGGTCCGGCTGGCCGCCCTCAGGTGACCCGTTGGGGCCCGGTCCCTGCGGCCCGTTGCCGTTATCATCGTCGCCATTGCGGTCGCGGGCGACGCGCGCGACTTCGACGACCGTGTCGCCTGAATCGAGCTCGATGACGCGCTTGCCCTGCGTCGCCCGACCCTGGCTGGGGACCTGGGCCGCCGGCAGACGGGTTGCCTTGCCGCTGGCCGCGATGATCATGAGTTCATCACCATCCAGCAGTTCCTTGCCGCCAATGAGCGGACCGGTCTTCGCCGTGACATCCAGCGTGATCGTGCCGAGGCCGCCACGCTTCTGGACAGGGTAGTCACCGAGCGGCGTCCGTTTCGCGAAGCCCTTCCCGGTGACGGTGCACAATGTTGCGTCGCGGCGTACCACGATCATGCCGACGACGGCGTCGGTGCCGCGCAGCTGGATCCCACGGACGCCCTGCGTGACGCGACCGGTCGGCGGGATTTCGGTTTCACGGAACCGGATGGCGCGTCCGCCGCTGGTCACGAGCACGACGTCCGCGCCCGGTTCGACGACCTGGACATCGATCAGCGTATCGCTGTCCTGGAGCCTGATTGCGGCGATGCCGCCGGCCCGGATGTTCGAGAACTGATCGAGCGTGGTCCGCTTCACTGTACCGCTGGCGGTGAGGAAGAGGAGTGAGCGGTCTTCCGTGAACTCGTTGACGGGCACGAGCGCTGCCACGCGCGAGCCCTTCTCCATGGTCAGAACCTGCGCGAGTGCACGGCCTCGACTGCTCGGTCCGGACTCGGGTACGTCGCTCACACCGATCGCATGTGCCTGGCCCCGATCCGTGAAGAACACGAGCGTTTCCGTTGTGCTGGCCACGAAGACGTGCTCGAGGAAGTCATCCTCGAACCGGTCCATGCCGGACAGCACCTTGCCGCGTGTGACTCGCCTGCGATAGAGCGCAATGGGCACGCGCTTGATGTACGACGCGTGACTTAGCGAGATCACGACCTGCTCTTCGGCCTCGAGGTCCTCCACCTCGAACTCATCGGTGTCACCGATGATCGTCGTGCGGCGGTCATCGCCGTGCGCTTCGACGATCGCGTCCACTTCCGACAGAAGCAGTTCGCGCTGCTGCTTGTCGTTGCGGAGCAGTGCTTCGAGTTCGCGTATCGTCTTGCGGACGGCCTTCAGATCCTTGCCCAGCTTGTCCGTCTCGAGGTCGGTCAGCTTGCCGAGGCGCATGGCAAGAATCGCCCTGGCCTGATCGTCCGAAAGGCTGAAGCGTCCGATCAGCGCCTTTGCGGCCGCGTCATGGTCCTTCGACTGGCGAATGATCGTGATGACCTCGTCAATGTTCTCGACCGCGGTCAACAGACCCTCGAGGATGTGCGCTTCGCGCTTCGCTTCCGCCAGGTCATGACTCGCGCGCCGCCGGATCACTTCGAGCCGATGATCGCGGAACAGCTCGAGCATCTGCTTCAGAGTCAGCTCGCGCGGTGTGCCATCCACGAGCGCGAGCATGATCGCGCCGAACGTCGCTTGCAGGTGTGTCTGCTTGTACAGCGTCGCCAGCAGCGGCTGCACACGAGCGCCCCGCTTCAGCTCGATCACCAGGCGGATACCGTCGCGATCCGACTCGTCTCGCAGATCCGACACGTCCGCGATGCGGTTGCTCTTCGCCAGTCCCGCGATCTGCTCGATGACCTTCGTTTTCGAAACGCCATACGGCAGCGCCGTCATTACCAGCTGTTCCTTGCCGCCCCGCAGCGCTTCCTTGTGGATCGCGGCGCGCATCACCATCCGGCCGCGGCCCGTCTCGTACGCATCGCGAATGCCCGCGCGACCCATGACATACGCGCCCGTCGGAAAGTCCGGACCCGGTACGTGCTTCATCAGGTCGGCGACACTGCAGTCGGGATCACCCAGCAGATGGCGAAGGGCTGCGCCGACCTCACGCAGGTTGTGCGGCGGTATGTTCGTCGCCATGCCGACCGCAATGCCGCTGCTGCCGTTGACGAGAAGGTTCGGGAAGCGCGCCGGCAATACCTTCGGCTCCTCGCGCTGGCCATCGAAGTTCGGCGCGAAGTCGACCGTGTCCTTGTCGATGTCCGCCAGCAGCTCGACCGCCAGCTGCGTGAGCCTCGCCTCCGTGTACCGGTACGCCGCCGCACTGTCACCATCGATCGAACCGAAATTGCCCTGGCCATCGATCAGCGGATTGCGCAGCGAAAAATCCTGCACCATCCGGACGAGCGCGTCGTACACCGCCGTGTCGCCGTGCGGATGGTATTTGCCCAGCACATCACCGACCACCGTCGCGCTCTTCCTGTACGGCCGCGTCGGGATCAGACCGGCCTCCTGCATCGCGAACAGGATCCGCCGGTGCACCGGTTTCAGCCCATCGCGGACGTCCGGTAACGCACGCTGCACAATCACACTCATCGAATAATCGAGGAACGATTCGCGCATCTCGTCCTCGATCAGACGCGGCAGCACTCGTTCCCGCCGGCTCGGCATCACCATTGTTCGTCCGTGCTCCTGTCATGGCCTGGTTACGGAATCGCCAGACGTAAGGTTCGGGGTTCGTTCGGGGCTCGCAAGTCCGGGGCGTGGAGATGGACAGGCGTCCGCCTTATTTAGCCTCCGACCTTCTCCCCCGACCTCGACGCGCCCCCGTTCCGCGTGCACTGCGGGAGAGGGGAGCGGGCACGGAGACGGAGAGGGGTCGGACGATGGAGGCGGAGTAGTTAGGATGAGAAGGTTGGCGGGAGCGGTGGCTGGCAGACGAAGGAGAAAAGGTTGGCCGACCTCGGTCGCGGAGTAGCATCGTGTGCTCTCCAACAAA
>DATKCF010000010.1:0-29451 GCA_035513345.1 Longimicrobiales bacterium | reverse complement strand
GAGCGGCGTAAGGGGAATCCCAGAGAACTCGTCCCGAGTCATTCCTCGTTTGTTCTGCCGCGACCCTGCTGCGGCCATCGAGTTCTACATTCGCACCTTCGACGCCGTCGAAATCGGCCGTCGACCGGGACCGGATGGAACCATAGTGCACGCTCTCATGACCATCGGTCCAGCCATGATCATGGTCGAAGCCGAATGGCCTGGTCTGCCGAGCCGGGCGCCGGAGCCTGATGGTAGTTCGCCGGTCGTGATCTTCGTGTATGTTCCGGATGTCGATCAAACGTTGGCCAAAGCGATGAGCGGTGGTGCGCAGGTACTCGTGCCAGCGCAGGATCAATTCTGGGGAGATCGCGTCGCATGGATCATGGACCCATCGGGCCACGTATGGACGATCGCAACTCGCATCGAAGAAACGGACGAATCGGAACGAAACGTCCGCTGGACACGCATTATGGAAGACGAGCATGGATCTTCGGGTGAAGCTCGGGGTTCCTCGCCCACCTTCACGGGTGAGCTGTACATTTACGACGGGTGACCTCAGACTGCAGGTGTGGAGCATGGAGTTGACTGGTCGCTGATCCTCAAGCACGGATCACCAGCACATGACCCGTTAGTGTCACGCGGCGCGCGCTGTCGCGCAGGTGGTGAAGGGTGCAGGTTGGGGAGGGCGCGGAAATCCCTACGCCGCCCTGTCGGTCGGCTCCGGGACTTCGGGAACCGCCAATGCGTTATCTGTAGTCGGGGCCCACAGGCGAGAGAACAACAGGTGCTCACGACGCGTGGCCCCAAGTACCGCTGACAGCATTTCAACGGTCGGAATGAAGCAAACCGTAAGCGCGAACGATCGATTCAAGTCGTCATGGAACAGGATGCTTGGCGTCGGCATGTTCGCAGCGATTGCGCTCGAGGTCGGTCTGCTCCTGGCGGGGCCGCGGTTCCGCGTACCGGTTGACTTTCGGTTGATTGTAGTCGCCGATACCCTGAAGAGCATTTCCTGGAGTGGCGCCGCGGCGGATGTCAACGCTCTACCGAGTCCGACGATCGCGCCCCGAATCACCAACCTCGACGCCCTGCAACTCGCTCTGCCGCGAACCTACCCGCCAGTTCCTTGGCGTATTCGTCTTGAGAATGCGGTGACGCTCCGGCTCCGCATCGACCATACGGGGGCGGTAACCGACGTTCGCCTGGTAGAGCCGGGTTCCGATATGGGCGCCGACGAGGCCTTGGCTCGCCTCGCGATGCTGTTGCGTTTCAGACCCGCCAGAATCGACGGACGCAACGTACCCGTGACAGGATTCCTGAGACTCGCAGTTGAGATACCGCTGAAGGCCCGGGCGCGAGGATGGGTCGACCGGGTCAATTAGGCGAAGATCCGGAATACCATGCATGGTGCCGGAAGGTGCAGATCGCTGGGCAAGGTGAGCGTAGATAGAGCAGGATCGCTTACAGCAAGGAGGATGTTCCATGAGAACGCACTCTATCATGGTGGCGGTCGTCCTCCTGACGTCGGTATCGGCACCCTCCCCGGCGCAAGTGATCAGCGGACGTTTGTTTGAACGAGATTCCAATCGGCCAGTTAACGCCGCATGGGTCAGCCTCGTGGGTCGTGGCCGAATCCTGCACGCGGCCGAGTCCGATGCTGAGGGCCGCTTTCGCCTTCTGGTGGCCGCACCCGGTTGGTACAGCCTACGTGTAGAGAGGCTCGGCTATGCGCTCGTGAGCACCGACACGTTTGCCATCGGCGCTGGCGAAAGCGCCGAGCTGTCCATTCCCCTGAGCGTGGCAGCTGTTCCGCTGACACCTGTGATCGTCGATCGCCGGACGACGGTTCAGGCGCGTTCCGAGCTCGACACGAGGATTGAGACGGCACGACGAACTGGCCTCGGCCGGTTCGTCACGCGGGAGGCCCTCGATTCGGTGAGTTCGCGCAGCGTCACGGGCGTACTGGTGCACGTTCCCCTGGTGGGCCTGGCCCGCGATGCGTTCAACAAACCGTGGCCTATCACTCAGTCGCAAGGCAACTGCAGGCCTACACTGTATTTGAATGGTGCGAGAATGACGTTCGGGCCGGGCCAGTCGATCGACGATGTGCTCCATCCCAGCGAGCTTGAGGCCATCGAAATCTACCGAAACCGGACGGAACTGCCGCGAGAGTTCGCCGGTATCGACCAATGCGCTGCCATCGTGTTCTGGACTCGGATGGGGGAATCCACGAGCTCGTCATCGTGGCGGTTTCTTGCCGCGACCCTCGCCGTGGTTGGTATGGTGATGTTCTTCCTGGTGCGTTGAATCGTTCGCGGATGGTTGCCCAATGCGGCATGCCTGGTTCGGTCGTAGCGAAGCCAGGAGCCGGACCTTTGGCTACATCATCGCTGGGTTTACCGGCTGCATCAGCCAACACGCGCTTGCCGCTGAACGGCTTACGCCGTTCTGCCGCCAGTAACCACACACTTCACGAATGTTGATGTATACGTGCCCTGCCCGGCCTCGTTGTTCACCACTGGCCGGATGGATATCCGGCGTCGTCAGCGCCCCGGCACGCGGGCAATGATCAGACGTTCGACATCCAGACTGTCCTTCGCAACGTAGCCGACCCGCGCGTCCGGCAGGAACACCAACGGAAACACCGTGCCCGGCGCGAGCGATCCCGCGTACGATCCGTCCGCTTCGAAGATGTCGATGTTGGACGTGGTGTCGCCGGCCACGACCCGTCGAACCCAGAGCCGGCCGCCCGGCTCGAGCGCCACCTCCCGGATCACCTGAATGAACGGCGCGTAGCCGTGATTCCTCAGTCGCGTCGCCGCATCCGTTCTGCACGGCGCGAGCGGTCCTCCTTCCAGGCCGGCACGGCCGAGCGCATCGAGTGCGCGCTCCTCCGTCACCGGCTCGGGCTCGATGGTCCGCCGGATGCTACGCCGCTCGCCCGTGGCGGAGAACACATCGATCGCGTATTCGGCGCCCTGAACCATCACGAACTCGTTCGCGTTGCCGCTCCAGTGCACAGTTGGTGCGAAGAGCACCGGCATCGTCAGGCTCATCCCGCACGACGGGTAGTTCGCCGTACGGGACAGCTCGAGCGGCGCCGAGAACAGTGTCGTCGTGTCGTCGCCTTCGATGTGCAGCAGCCTGACGTTCCGTTCATCGGAGCCCGTGTAGCGCTCGCGCGCGAGAACGGCCAGCCCCGACCCGTGCCGGCGGACGACGCGAACGCCGGTCACGACCTGCTGGTAGCCGAACGGGATCTCGCGGACATGGCGGCCGGCCGTGTCCCAGTTCAGGAGCGCCCGCTTGCGCGCGTCGTAGACCAGGATGTCGGCGCCCCCCACCGAAAGCGACAGCGGCGAGAGCATTTCGCCGGGTCCGCCGCCGGGCCGGCCGGCGGTCCAGCGGGGCTGGCCCGTGCCGTTGAACGCGCTGATGGTCGACGCCGAAGGATCGAGGATGTATAGCCAGCCCCGTTCATCGACGTCGACCAGGCCGGCCCTCACGCGATAGAAGCTGCCCGGCCCGCTGTCCTCGCCGCCGATCGTGTCGAGTGGCTCGAGAATCCAGTCGAGCCGACCGTCCGGACCGTCATGTGTCAGGATCGTGATGCCCGCGGAATCCGACCGGATGGTGCGGCCGGCCGTGTCGCCTGCGCACCCGGACCAGACACAGACCGCGAGCGCTACCGCGCCGCGCGCGACGACCCGTGCGAGCTGCGGTGTGGTTGCTGGATGCATCCCGTGCATCTGCTACTCCGGCTCGGTGCGGTACACGCCGATGTACTCTCCGGCAGGCCGGCGGATCGCGGTGGGGAATCGACCGCCTACAGCGCGGCGGATTCCCCCGAACCGGCGATCCGCTTGTCCACTAACTGCAGGGCGCTCCGCGATCGATCCAGAGCCGCATCGTATTGGGCAGCGTGCCCCAGTTCGATCCGCCAGTATGGCTTATCAGACCGGCCAGCTTGCGGTAGACCCGCGAATTGAAACCGTCGCCAGGAATGAGGAACGGTAGCAGGCGGCTGCAGTTCGTGGCGGAGTTGCTGCTCACGTTCGGCGCCCGGCTCGCGCTATGGCATCCGCTGCCAAGACAGCTTCCCAGGCTCGGATTGATCTCGACGCTGAACGCACGCATCTGGTAGGTGACGGTGAGCGTCTGCGCGGCCACGCCGGGCACAGTAGTCGAGACCGTGATGGTGGCGGTGTACGAGCCGTTTGGCAGTGCAGCAGTGTTCGGTCGCAGCAGCAGCGTCGTGGGTGCGCTCGTGACGTTGCCCTGCCACTGGATATCGAGCCAGCCGGTGGCGCCCGTACCGTAGGACACCGTGTACGACAGGCCGGGCAGCGGACCGCCGCCGGCGGCGGCATTCGTCACCTGCGATCCCTGCGTCGGCGGCAATGTGCCGCCGGTCCAGCCGAGGAACAGCAGCGGGTTCGGATTGAGGTTGATGATAGGCGGCGGGCCGACGTTCAGGCTGACCGTGAGCGCGGCGGGACTGTTGCTCGCGACGGCGGACTGAACGGGTACGGTGGCCGTGTATGTGCCCTGCGGCAGCGTTGACGACATCACGCTCAGCGTGATCGTCGCGGGCGCAGTCGCACTGTTGATCGTGGCGGTCAGCCAGCCGGCCGGCTGGCCGGCGCCGTACGTGATCGTGCCGAGTCCGAGTCCGGTCAGCGAGCCGCCGCCGGCATTCGTCACCGTCACGGTCTGGTTGCCCGGGTTCTGGCCGGTGTTGGCCTGGAACGCGGCGGTCGTCGACGACAGTGCGATCGCGGGACCGGGCGACACGACGAGGCCGACGGTGATGTCGACCGGCGAGACGCCGGCTACGGTGGACGTCACCCGCACGATAGTCGTGTAGTTGCCGACCGGCAGGTTCCCCGTCGACGCGACGAGCCGGATGGCGGTCGGCGCCGTTGTGGCATCGAGCGTGGCGGCGAGCCATCCGCCGAACGGCCCGGGCGGGTCCATGACCGCGACGGCCAGACCGTCGAGCGTCTTGTCGCCCGCATTCGTCACGTCGACCGTTGCCTCAATGACCGCGCCGGGGATGCCGGCCAGGGACACAACGGTCGGGGAGACGTCGATCTCGGCATCACGCTGCACGTGCAGCATGACGGCCAGGCTCTGAGGCGAGTTCTCGACGCCGGGCGCCGAAAGCTGCACGGTCGCGGTGTAGACGCCACGCGCCAGACCTTGCCCGTTCGCGCCGAGAGTCAATGTGACCGGGGCGGTGTCGCCCGACGGCGAGACTGACAGCCACGCGGCCGGATTGTTCGGCCCGTACGTGATGCCCTGCACGTTGATGCCGCTGAGCGTGCCATCGCCGGCGTTGCTCACGACGACGGTCTGGTTCGCGGGATTCGAGCCGCCGACGTCCATGAAGAAGTCGACGGTCGGCTGAGCGAGCGCGAGCGCCGGCGGCCGCAGGACCGTGACCTCGATGCTGGCGACGGCGCCGCCGGCGACCGCGCTGATGGTCGCCGTGCCGTGGCCGACGCCGATGACGTAGCCGGTCTCGGTGATGACAGTAGCGACCTGCGAGTTGCTGGACGCCCAGGCTGGTGTCGATGGCGCGCCGACCGCCGTGAGCTGGAGGTCATCGCCAATGAAGATCTCCGCAGCGCCAGGAATGATCGAGAACGCCTCGCCGTCGGGTGCCGCGGTCTCCTTGCAGGCGCCGGTCGCGACGAGCGCGGCGAGTGCGGCGACCGTCACCGCACGGCGAGTGATCGTATCAGGTCGTGCCATCATGATTATCCACCCGTGGATGCATTGTGCTTGTGACGTAGTGGTGTGTCGTCGCATATTCGTGCGCTTCAGGAGCTGTCAATGTATCTCCGACCGCGGCGACGGCGCGCGACCTCGGCGCGGCGAGACCGCCAGAGCCGCAGCAATGAAGCAGACAACGCAGGTTGGCGTTACGCTCGAGATCGAGCCGCAGGCGAAGCCTCGCCGGGCCATCGTGAACGACGATCCGGCGTTCCGCATTCTCGTGCTGGCCGATCTCGGCGGCGAGATGCCGAACGCGGGCCGGCCCGTTCGCATCGACCGCGACGACTTCGACGTCGTTCTCGAGAGCATCGCGCCGCGCGCCGTACTCGGCATGACCGATGGCGGCGCGCCCGTCATTGCGCGATTCACCGACATCGACGACTTCCATCCGGACCACATCCGCAAGACACTCCCGCTCTTCAGGCAGTTGCGCGCACTGCGGGACAGGCTCGACGATCCGCGCACGTTCGAAGCGGCCGCGCGAGAGCTTGTCGAGGGAACGGATCGTGAAGACGACGACGTCGCCTCCGATGCCGACGCCGAATCCGCCATCGACCCGGCGCAGCCTGCGCCGTCGGGCGGCAATGGCGGGCCGGGCGCGGGTTCGGCCAGTCTGCTCGACCGCATGCTGGACGAGACGGCGGGTCCCGCGCCGGCGACCGGGCCCGGCAGTGCGGGCGGCTCGTCGAGGCCGCCGCTCGACGACCTTCAGTCGTTCATCCGCGAAGCTGTCGCGCCGCACATCGTGCCGGGCGAGGATCCGCGCCGCGGTCCGCTGGTCGAGCGACTCGATGCCGCGGCTGGCGAGCTGATGCGCCGAGTGCTGCACGATCCCGTGTTCCGGTCGGTCGAGTCGGCATGGCGATCGCTGTTCCGCATGACGCGCGAGATCGAGACGGGCCAGCGACTGACGATCGATGTTGTGGACATGCCGCGCGCGCAGCTCGAAGCGGATCTCGCGGCGGACCGGCCGGTCGAGCGTTCGACACTGCATCGCGTCATGGTCGATGAGCCGTCCGAACCGTGGTCCGTCGTGATCGGTGACTACGCGTTCGACACCGGCGATGACGATGTCGCGCTGCTCGGCCGCATTGCCGAAGTCGCGTACGCGGCCGGCGTGTCGGTCATCGCGATGGCCGAGCCGTCCGTCTGCGGCTGTCCCGCGTTCGAGGGCCTGCCGGATCCCGCGGACTGGGCCGCCATCGAGGCAGACGCGTGGCGCGCGTTCCGGCGAGACCCGACCGCTCGCCACATCGGCCTGGTGCAGCCCCGCCTGCTCGGCCGTCTGCCTTACGGCGAGGCTGGCCAGGAGACGGAAACGTTCGAGTTCGAGGAACTGTCGGATCCGCCGCTGCACGACGAGTACCTGTGGAGCGGCGGCGCGTACGCGTGCGCCATCCTGCTGGCCCGGTCGTTCACGGCGGACGGCGCCGCAATGCGTCCGGGCACTCACCTCGATATCGATGGGCTGCCGTTGCACCTCGTGCGGAGCGGCGGCACGACCGAAGCGCAGCCGTGCGCGGAATCGCTGATGAGCGACCGCGCCGCGGCGCGCATCCTCGAATGCGGACCGATGGCGCTGGCATCGATGAAGGGCAGCGATGCGGTCCGGCTCGTGCGGTTCCAGTCGGTCGCCGAACCCGCGGCCCCGCTGGCCGGGCCCTGGACGCTCTGAGGCGATCACGGCCCGATCAAGACCATCGGGAACCCCATCACGATCGTACCGCCATGTGCCGTCAGGTCGCCCATGCGTGCGGCCGGCATGTTCCCGATCAGGACGGTGAACGAGCCCATCGCGATCACGTCGGGCGGGCCGACGCACACGCACATGTCGCCCACGCGTGCGGCCGGCATCATGCCTATCAGAACGGTCGGCATGCCGGGCGGCATGACGGGTCCGCCGACGTGCGGGATCGGCGGAACCCCCGGTGTCACCATGGGGCACATGTGCATGTCGCCCGCGCGGGCTGCTGGCTTGCCCATTGTCGTCTCCCCTCTATGCTCCGGCGTCCGCCGGCGAGGCGGACTCCCAGATTCGTCCCTTGTCGGCGCGCTCCATGCCGCGCTCGATGAACTTGCGGAACCGGTCGTCGGTGCCTTCGGGATCGCCGATGGCAGCGGCCATGCAGATGCAGCCGCTGATGGCCTGCGCAGCACCCGTTGCGGGTGGCGGCGCTGGCGGCGCATCGACGGGACCCAGCGTGTCGCCGCACATGAACGCGGCCAGTGCCGCCATTGCGGCCGGCGAGTCGTAGTCGAGCGATTCGGCCGCATCGCCGGCCGCTCGCCGCTGCTCGTCGGTCTGATCGACGATCCACTTGCTCGTCGACTCGAGGGCGGCCACCGTCTGTGGATCCGGCGAGTCCGTGACATCGCGGGCGCACGACCACGCCCACCACACCGCTTCACGTCGCGGCAGCACGTGCGCCAGTAGTGCGACGACATCGGCGAACAGCTCGTCCTCGAGCAGCCGGTCGATGTGCTCCCTGGGCGTCTGGTCATCACTCACGTGCGCCGCCGCTTCCTCAGACAGCTCGGCCAGCGCGTGCGCCGCCGCCACCGTCATTCCCGATCGGAAAGTCTTCACGTTCTCGCTCATCGTCAGTTGATCATCGTGATGCCGCCGCGAAGCTTCAGCATCGCGTCGCCATTCACCTGGTGCATCGGCGCCTTGCTCTGAAGCATCGCCGTTCCCTTGACCGCGGTCATTGGCGCCTTCATCTCCGCTTTCGCCTGACCCTGTATCTTCACGTTGATGCCCTTGATCGTGACGCCGGAGTTGTCGATCTTGATGCTGTTGCCACCGACCTTGAGCGTGATCGACGTGCCCGCCTTGATCAGCAGGCTCGTGCCGACTTTCAACGTGTCGCTCGTGCCGACCTTCGTGGTTCGCGTGGTCCCGACCTTCTTCGTACGGCTCGAGCCGATCTCGACGGTTTCCGTGCCGGCCACCTTTTCCTTGCGGTTCCCATCGACCTTGATCGTCTCATTGCCGCTGACGGTCTCGTCGCGGTTGCCGTCGATCTTGATCGTTTCATTGCCGCTGACGTGCTCCTCGCGGTTGCCTTCGATCTTGATCGTTTCATTGCCGCCGACGTGCTCCTCGCGGTTGCCTTCGATCTCGATCGACTCGTTGCCCTTGACCACCTCTGTCCGGTCGGCGCCGATCGTGATCTTCTCATTCGCGCCGACACTTTCGGTGCGGTCGTTCTCGACGACCACGCGCTTGTCCTTCTCCGCGTGGACGTACAGCAGCTCCTTGCCCTTCGCGTCTTCCATCCGGATCTCGTTGAAATGCTCGGTGCCGCCACCCTTGCTGCTGCGCGACTTGATGCCGCTCTGTGTCTTGTTGGCCGGCAGGTCGTAGGGCGGCATCTGATCGTCGTTCCAGACCCGGCCGGTGATGATGGGCAGGTCGGGATCGCCTTCGAGGAAGTCGACAATGACCTCCTGGCCGATTCTGGGGATGTGAATGGCGCCCCATTTCTTGCCGGCCCACGCACTGCTGACGCGCATCCAGCACGAGCTGGTCTCGTCCTTCTTGCCCTGGCGGTCCCAGTAGAACTGGACCTTCACGCGGCCGTACTTGTCGACGTAGATCTCCTCGCCGGCCGGCCCCACGACGAGCGCCGTCTGCGAGCCCTGAACGACAGGGCGAGGCGTCCGCAATGGTGGCCGGTACGGCGTGTTGTCGGGTATCGCGACGAACGCGCAGCGGCAGTCGAACTCGCCGTCGTCCCAGGAGCGGTAATCACCGGCCATCACGGTGACCGCTGCCTCGACGAGCCGGTAGGCGCGGTTGACGCTCGAGTTGTAGTGGTCGAAGAGCGTGAACAGGGAGCCGGCCACGAACGCGCGGCAACTGCCTTCGCCGTGGACGCTGGCCCGCATCGCTTCCTGCGCCTCGAGCCGGATGCGCGCGAAATCCTCGCCAGCGCCGGGATCGGCGTACTTGCCCGGGTAGTCGTACACCTCTTCGACGCCCTTGCCGGAAACGCTCGAGATGAGGCTCAGTGTCGGCTGCGTGTAGTCGTAGTCGTTGAGCGTGACCTTGCCGACGTAGACCGAATCCTCCCGACGGATTCCGCGGATGATGTCCTCGTCGCCGTCAGGCTGCGTCGCGAACCGGATCTTCGTGGGACCCTCGATGTCGGGATTCGACATCGTCGTGTCGCCGATCACCATCACGTGCTTCGTCTTCGAGTGCTCGAACGTGTAGTGCAGCCCCTCGTCTTCGAGCAGCCGCTCAATGAAGTCGAGGTTGCTCTCACGGTACTGCACGCAGTACTCGCGCGTCTCGTACTGTCCCGCGCGGAACTCGAAGTCGGTGACGCCGCTTTCCTCGAGCACCTGCTGCACGATCTCGAGGACCGTCTGCTGCTGGAAGATGCGGCAGTCCCTCGCGAGGGAGAGGAACCATGCGGCCGGCACGATCTCGGCTTCGTAGAAGGTCACGTCGTCTCGCCGGCTGAGCTGCGCCAGCCGGCTGACCAGCCCATGGATCCAGCGCTCGGAGCCGTCCGGCAACGTGATCGAGACCGCGACCGGCTTGCGCAGCAGGTCCTCGCCCGTGATGTCGGCGTCCTCCGACATCAGGTCGAGTCGGTATCTGTACGTCGACGAAATGGCCTCGCGGCCCGACAGACCCGTGATCAGCAGCTTGTCGGTGCCGAGCGGCGTTTCGACGCGCAGCGGCCGCTTCGCCTGTGAGAAGTTCGCCATTCCCGTCTCCCTCGTTCGGTCGGCCGTGCCACGCAATCGGCGGTCTCGAGGACTCGCTGAATGCGCGCGGTACGGCGTTCGTATTCGTTATGCGACGACGTTCTCGGCCTCCGCGGCCGGGTCCGGACCTGTTTCGCGTGGCGGATCGACTGGTGAGCCACCGTTAGGGTAAGCGCCAAAACGCGGCCGCGTCCAGCATCCGGCTCCGGATCCCCCGCGGAATCACGGTCTGGACACCCCTCCGTTGCCGGGCGGATCCCACTCCCGGGAGGCATGAAACGGCGGGCCGGAGCGGACCACGGAATCGCTGCCAGACGTTGCGTGCCGATATTCCGGCAAGGTACGCTGAGTCACCGGGTCGCCTTCCATCCCGTCAACGGGACCGGGCAGACCCGGTCGGGGCCGTCGCGCCGGCCCTCCTCGCAACCGACAGAGAGAAAGGACGCGGATGATCAGGTTGCCGCGCATCAGGCCCACGACGCTGGTGATCGCCGCACTGGTGCTCGGCCTCGCGCCGGGCTCGTTATCGGCACAGCGGTCGTGGCACATCGAGCAGTTCCATACCGACCTCGAGATCGAAACGAGCGGTGTCACGAACGTCACCGAAACGATCCGGTTCCGGTTCAACGGTGACTGGAACGGCATCTACCGCGACCTGTTGCTGACAGCCCCGGCGGTCTACGGCCGGCGCGACCTGCTCGACGTCGAGCTGGTCAGCATCACCGACGATGCCGGCCAGCCGCTCCGCTTCGAGACCAGCAGCCAGGGCAGGCGGACCCGGCGCTGGCAGGTCTGGATTCCAGGCGCGCAGAACGCATCGAAGACCGTCGTCATACGGTACGTCATCTATGACGGCATCGGCTTCTACGGAAAACCCGGCCAGGACAACTACCTCGACGAGATCTACTGGAACGTCACCGGCAACGAGTGGACCGTCCGCATCGAGAGCGTGTCCGCGCGCGTGATCCTGCCCGACGGCATCGAGCCGGTCGAGTCATACGCGTACACGGGCCGAAGCGGGCAGACTGCTCGATCGGCGGAGATCGAAACCGACGCCAACATCGTCACGTTCAATGAGTCGCGCGTACTGAATCCCGGCGAGAACATGACCGTTGCAACCTCGTGGCGGGGCGGAATCGTCGCGCGCATCGAGCCGCCGTCCATGGTCGAGCGCGGAGCGGGCGCGGCATGGCCGCTCACGATCCCGGCGTTCGCGTTCTTCGTGGCATTCCGCCAATGGGACCGCAAGGGCCGCGATCCTGAGGCCCGTCCGATCACCGTGCAGTACGAGCCGCCCGAATCGCTGACACCCGCCGAGGTCGGAACGCTTGTTGACCACAACGCCGAGATGCACGACATCACGGCTACGCTCGTCGACCTTGCCGTGCGCGGCTACATCCACATCGAGAAGGACGAGAAGAAGGTGCTCGGGCTGTTCAGCACATCCGACTACGTGTTCCACCTCAAGCGGCAGCACGGCGACTGGCCGGACCTCGAGCCGCACGAAGCGGCCTACCTGTCCGCATTGTTCAAGTACTCCGACACCGGCAAGTCGAGTGGCCGCGGCCTGCTGTCCACCGTGTTCGGCCGCGACGAGCCACCCGACCTCGAACGCAGCGGCGAGGGACCGGGCCAGACCTGGGGAAGCGTAAGGCTGTCATCGCTCAAGGAACGGTTCTACAAGGATCTGCCCGGCATCAAGAAGTCGATCTACAGCCAGCTCATCGCCAAGGGCCACTACCGCACGCACCCGGGAACGGCAAAGGCGATCTGGATGGTCAGTGGCATGATGGTCATCGGCCTGTCCATCTTCGCTTTCTCGCTCGCGAAATCCGGTGTCATCCTGTTCGCCGACCCGATGATCCTCGGCGGCGCCGGCGTCGCGGCCGGCCTGATCCTTGTCGTGTTCGGCCAGCTCATGCCCGCGCGCACGGTCCGCGGCGCTCGAGCGCGGGAGCTTGCGCTCGGCTTCAAGGAGTTTCTGTCGAGAGTCGAGGAAGACCGGTTCAAGCGAATGATCACTTCGCCCGAGCAGTTCGAGAAGTTCCTGCCGTTCGCAATGGCCTTCAGGGTCGAGGACCGCTGGGCGAAGGCATTCAACGAGATGTTCCGCGAGCCGCCCGACTGGTACAGCGGCCACTACGGCGGCACATTCCAGGCGACATCGTTCTCTCGTGACATGCGTTCGATGTCCACCGCCGCGGCGTCGACCATGTCCTCGAGTCCGTCCGGTTCAAGCGGTGGCGGATCGTCAGGTGGTGGCGGTGGCGGAGGCGGTGGCGGCGCCTTCTGAGGCCGACCAGACCGCAATACGCAGCAGACATGTCGAGAACGGGACCGGGCGGACAAACGGCGGCGGCGACGCCACGTGGCATCGCATTCAGCGTGACGAATGCGCTGTTCGCGCTCGCGTTCCTGTTCTCGATCGTCGTCCAGCTGAACGACCCCGATCCGTTCGCCTGGGTCCTGATCTACGGTATTGCCGCAGTCGCCTGCGTTCTGGCGCAACTGCGGCGCGGCCACTGGCTCCTGCCCGCGGCGATCGCGACCGCCGCTGGCGTCTGGGCGTTGACGATCGCACCGCGCGTGATCGGCCAGGTCCGCTTCCTCGACATGTTCGGCGCGTTCGAGATGGAGAACGTGGGCATCGAGGAGTCGCGCGAGCTGTACGGCCTGCTGATCATCCTCGTCTGGATGGTCGTACTGACCGTGCGCCAGGTGCGGAGATCAGTGGAAAGACGCGGACATGGTTGACGTCACCCGCGCAGCGTGGGGTGGATTGGCGGCCCTGTCCTCGTCGCGCAGTCGCAGTCGTGTACGCAATCTGCTCACTTGACCCGCGGCGTCCCTTGCCGTACTTTGTATGATGAAGTACTTGGCGAGAAAGCCCAAGCCGGTGCCTGGTCGCCGGCTGGTATCACACGGTCCGCGGAATAACGGTCATGACCACAGGAACATTCATAGGCAAGACAGCCGCGATCATCGGCGGCACGGCCGCCGCTGCGGTCGTCCTTCTGTCCCTCGCCCGGGGCGGCGGGGAAGCCGGACAGGGGTTCGACACGGCCGTGGCGACATCGCCAGCGGCGTCAAACCCGGCCTCGGAGTCGCACGGTGGCCTGCTCTACGGCCGTATCACCACGGATGACGACGGCGTCTACGAGGGGCGGCTGCGCTTCGGCGGCGACGAAGAAGCGCTGTGGAGCAACCAGTTCAACGGCTTCAAGCCCGACAACGTCTGGGAGTCGTACGTGCCGTCCGACCAGCTTCCGAAGGAGCAGCACTCGTTCACTGTCTTCGGGAAACAGCTCTTCCGCTGGTCGAACCGGGTCGGCCTCGGCCGGCCTTTCATGGCGCGCATGGGTGACATCACGCGGATCGAGCCGCGAGGCAACGATCTGTGGGTAACGCTCAAGAGCGGAACCCGGTTCCACCTCGACCGTTTCGGCGCGGACGACCTGGCCGATGGCCTACGGGTGTGGGACGCCCGCCGTGGCGTCGTCGACGTCGGCGAATGGCAGATCCGCAGTATCGAGTTCCTCGATCCCGGCGCTGCTGTTGCGCGGCCGGCGCCTTTGTACGGCACGGTGCGTACGCGACACGGCGCGTTCACCGGCCTGATCCAGTGGGACCGGGAGGCCTGCCTCGTCACCGATCAACTCGAAGGCCTGAGCGCCGACGGCGAGTTGAGCCTGCGTTTCGACGGCATTCGCTCGATCGCCCGGCAATCGGAGAACAGCTCACTCGTGACGCTGGTCGACGGCAGCGAGGTTGTGCTGTCCGGTACCCGGCAGGTAGGCGAGGGCAACCGGGGAGTCTATGTCGACGACGCGCGCTACGGCCGGGTGCTGGTCTCCTGGGACGCCTTCGAGAGCGTCGAGTTCAGCACGGGCGGCACGGGCCCGGGATACGACGCATTCGCACCGGGCCAACCGCTCATGGGGACTGTCGTCACGCGGTCGGGCCGCCGGCTCGCCGGACGGCTGGTCTACGATCTCGACGAGAGCGAGACCACCGAGACCCTCGACGCGCCTTCACAGGGCGTCGACTACATGCTTCCCTTCGACCGCATCGCTTCGATCGTGTTGCCTGAACTCGAAGCGGGCAGCGCCGGGCAGGCCGGCGTGACACTTCGTAGCGGCGAGGAGCTTCATTTCGAGCTGGCCGGTGACTTCGGCGAGTTCAATGGCGGAATGCTGATCTTCGTCGACGGCCCTCACCCGCCGGAGTACGTGTCCTGGACCAACGTCCGGCAGGTGGACTTCGATCACCGTTGAACGTGGTCTGCCGAACAGCCATGCGTGTAGCCTGTAGACGTTGTGCGGGCAACGGTGGAGCTAGAGGATGCCTGCGTGTACGCATTGCCGACCGACTGGCCGAAAGCGATGGTACGGCAAAGCGCGTGTGAGAAAGCGATCAATTCCGCAGTCATTGCACGTAGCGAGTGCGCGCGGTATTGAGAGCGAATCTGACAGCGAAACCCGCAGTCGTGAGCGTGCGCCACCCGCGCCTGCGGAACTCGGTGTCTCATGAACAGTGAATCCCTCAATCGCCGTCGTCGGATGCCGCGTCTGCGATATTCGCAACGTTGGTGCCGACGGACGCGTCGCGCTCGCATGGCCGGATGAATTCGGATTCGGGGTGGAATAGCCACGAACATCGTCACGTGCGATCGCGGCTTTCGCGATTGTGCGCGTTGACGGGCGTCGTAACGCCTGATGTGACCTCGCTGCGTTCGCGGAAGGGCGCATTTGTGCGCGTTGGCCGCCGGAACGCCTTCAACATGACCCACCCGCCGGTATGGCGATCGCAGGTGTGCAGGTTGAAGAGCCGTCGTGGGCATGAGCAGTAGCGCAATCGAACGTCGGTGCATCCGGATCCAGCAAGGCGCCGCCTGGGACACGGCTGGTGCTGTCCATAAGGTGGCAGGTGCGGCCGGACGGTCCTAGGTTGGAACCGGGGATCATGACACTCGAATCGGTTACTGCGGCTCTGGCAGGACGCTACGCGGTCGAGCGCGAGATCGGAAGCGGCGGCATGGCCACCGTCTACCTCGCATTCGACGAGCGTCATGAGCGACACGTCGCGATCAAGGTTCTGCGACCCCGCCTCGGTGCGGCGCTCGGCGCCGAGCGGTTTCTGCGCGAGATCCGGATCGCGGCGTCGCTGTCGCACCCGAACATCGTTCCGCTGTACGACTCGGGCGAAGCGGACGGGCTGCTGTACTTCGTCATGCCGTTCGTGGCTAGCGAATCGCTGCGCGCCCGGCTCGAGCGCGAGAAGCAGCTGCCGCTGGACACCGCGCTGGAGATCGCATCGCAGGTAGGCGCCGGGCTGACGTACGCGCACGAGCGCGGCATCGTGCACCGCGACATCAAGCCGGACAACATCCTGCTGTCGAGCGGACAGGCGGTGGTGGCGGATTTCGGTCTGGCTCGCGCCGTCCATGCCGCGGGCGGCGATGCACTCACGCAGAGTGGTGTGTCGCTCGGCACGCCCTCGTACATGAGTCCCGAACAGGCGGGCGGCCTCGAAGCCGATGAGCGCTCCGACCAGTACGCTCTGGCCTGCACACTGTTCGAGATGCTCGCGGGCGAGCCGCCGTTCGCGGGTCGCACCGTGCAGGCGCTGCTGGCGAGGAAGATGACGGAAACGGCGCCGGACGTCGCCGCGATGCGCGATGTCGTGCCGCGCTCCGTCGCCGATGCGCTGCGGCGCTCCCTGTCGCGAGCACCGGCCGACCGCTACGCCACCGTGTCCGACTTCAACGATGCGCTTCGCGCGGGCACGCACTCTGCGGATCACCGGCGCCAGGCCGTCCGCGTTGGCGCACGCAAGCGATGGCTGGCGTCCGCGGCGGCCGTCGTCGTACTCGTGGCCACCGTGTTTCTGCTCGGCGGCTCGGGAACTGTCGCCTTCGATGAGCGGGACTGGATCCTCATCGCGGACTTCGACAACCAGACGGACGACACGCTGTTCGATGGCACGCTCGATCAGGCGCTCGCGATCGGGTTGCGTCAGTCGCAGCACGTGAACGTGTTCCCGCGGTCCGGCATCGCCGGGACGCTCGCCCAGATGGGACGCGCGGATTCAGCCGGCGTGGATGAGGCGACCGCTCGAGAAGTGGCGCAGCGCAGGAACGTGCGCGTCGTAGTGGTTCCGACCGTGAGCCGGCTCGGAGGCCGGTACATTCTCGCCGTAAACGTGGTGGATCCCGCCGATGGCAACGTCCTCGCCTCGCGGACCGCTGACGCGGAAGGCCCAGAGCAGGTCCTCGACGCGCTCGACGAGCTGGCGCGCGGACTGCGCAGGGATCTCGGCGAGCCGCTGTTCTCGCGGCTGCGTCGCAACGTCGGCCTAGATCAGGCGACGACGCCGTCACTCGAAGCGCTGCGAGCCTGGACGGCGGCGAACCGGCAGTGGTCTGCGGGCCAGCTGGACGCCGCCGGCTCACTGTATCAGCGCGCCGTCGCACTCGACTCCGGTTTCGCGATGGCCCACCTCGATCTCGGCCAGTACTACTACTGGCGCTTCAACGACCGGGAGCGCGGCGACGTCCATTTCGAGAAGGCGAGGAGCCTGACGGACCGGGTGACCGGGCGCGAGCGCCTCATCATCGAGGCGCGCAGCGCGGGCTGGCAGGGCAACGGCGAGCGCGCCGTCGACGCGTACACGATCCTGCTCGCCGACTATCCGGACGACGCGGTGTCGTGGACCAATCTCGGCTACGAGCTGCTGCGTATGGCGCGCTGGGAGCAGTCAATCGACGCCTACGTACGCGCACTCGCGCTGGATTCGCTGAACGACAACGCGCTGGTCAACCTGGCCACCGTCTACGGCGCCGCGGGCCAGCTCGAAGAATCCATCGCCTCATACGCGCGCGCTTTCGAGTTGAACCCGTCGTACCGGACGAGTCCGACCGTGATCCACGAGTACGGCTTCGCGCTCGTCGCGCTCGGACGTTTCGATGAAGCGGAAGAGGTGTTCCGCCGGCTGCTGTCGGAGAACCGGGAACTCCAGAGCCGGGGCAACCGCGCCCTGGCTTCGTTGCGCACGCATCGCGGCCAGTACGACGAAGCCATCGAGCACCTGCGCCGTTCGCTCCTGCTGGACGAGACGGTTGGCCCGAGTGTGACCGCCCTGCGCAATCGCACCTACCTGGCGTCGGCGCTGCTCACGCGACACGGGCCCGCGTCCGCGAAGTCAGCGCTTATCCCGGCACTCGGGATCCTGGACTCGTCCTACATCGAGCCGGTGTTCCTCGCAACGCTCGGCAAGCTGTTCGCCCGGGCTGGCGAAGTCGACACGGCGCGCACCGTGCTCGAGCTGCTCGTCTCGCGCGTCGGCGAAAACGACGACGACCGCGCCGCTCAGGAATTCCTGGAGGGAGAAGTCGCCCTGGCCGAAGGCAACACCGCTGCCGCCCTCACGAGCTTCGAGCGGGCTGCGATCCTGCCCCGCCAGCCCAGCTACGTATACCTCGGCGCCCTGGCCGGAGCGCAGATCGCGATGGGCCAGAGCGACGCCGCCAGATCGACACTCGAACAGATCGTGGCCGGGAGATCGGATGGGCGCGAGTCCCAGGAACCGTGGGTGCTGGCCCACTACGAGCTCGCACTGCTGCACGACGCCAATGGCGATTCCGACAGCGCAATCGACATGTACGCCCGGTTCCTGAACCTCTGGGACCAGGCCGACGACGGACTGGCCCCGGTCGATCACGCTCGGCAGCGTCTGGCCGAACTTACACAGACCGACCGGTCCCGTTGACGGGGAGTGCCGATACTGGCCCATTCCGCTATGTGAATCCGGGCCCATCGTTCTTATCATCCTCACATGAGCGGATACGAACGACGGGGTGAACGACTGATGACGGTCGAGCGGTTCGCGGCGTTGCGCGACGACGACACGCGCATGGAGCTGGTCCGCGGCCGCGTGGTCCGGGAACCGCCGGCGGGCGGTCGGCACGGCACGCTCGCCATGCGCATGGGCGGCGTCATCGAGCGGTTCGTGCGCTGGCGACGTCTCGGTCACACGTTCGCGGCGGAAACCGGCTTCATCCTCACTCGCGCCCCGCCGACCGTGCGGGCCCCCGACATCGCGTTCGTCGCAGCGGGTCGGCTGCCATCGGACCGCGTGCCAGCGGGCTTCGTGCCGGTCGCGCCCGACCTGGCGGTCGAGATCCTGTCGCCTTCGAACGACACGCGCACGGTCGCGAGCAAGGTGGCCGACTACCTGAATGCCGGGTGCCGCATGGTCTGGGTGGTCGAACCGCCTCAGCGGATCCTCAGGATTCACCGGTCGGGCGTCGATGCAACGACCGTACGTGAGCATGACTTCCTCGAAGGTGCAGACGTGCTTCCCGGATTCCGGGTCGCCCTGGCCGCGCTCCTGGACGACTGACTCCGGTCCGGGGGAGGGAGGACGCGGCTCTACCGGCGTCCTCCGCTCACGGATTCGGGGTCGTCCCTACCGAGCTCGACGTGACGCACGCACGCGGCGCGCTGCGTTGAGCTTCGAGGATCGAGAACCCCGAAATCAGCACGACCGTACGTGAATCGGACCCGATCAGGAGCGGAACGCCGCCGTCGTGGAACGCCCGCACCAGATCCCTGATGAACGCGAGCGCCGCATCCCGCTGCCCCGGCACTGCGCCGCTCGGGTTGAAGAGCCGCTGCGTAACCATCTTCCGGTTCCGCAGCGCCGTCGTCGACAGGTGGCCGTGGCGAACGCCCTCCTGCTCGTAGACCGCGTCCATTCCGGCCTCATCGCCGCCCCACACCGCGGCGACGGCGGCGCCTCCGCCGGCGAACTCGGCCTTGCCCTCCACTGCGCGGCCGGCAACGCGGACCTGGCGATGATCGACCTGCTCATCCGCCTCGGTGCCCAACTGGAGACGAGGAACGAACACGGCGGAACGGTTCTCGGGCAGGCGATCTGGTTCGCCTGGCACGCAGGTCCCCACGGAATCGAAGATCATGTCGCGGCCATCGACGCGCTGATCGCGGCAGGAGCGCGGACCGACGTGTACCCGGAAATGCTCCAGCACATCGAGGAGGTGCGGCGGCGCGCCGGGACGGACCGGGTGCCGGAAGCCGACCCGGATCGCCGCGGCGCCATCGGCCGCGACGACCGTCGGAAGGCCCCTTGAAAGCGAGTACGGGTGCGCCATCTCGAAGCGCTGGATGGCACACCCGTGCTCGATTCAAACCGGTACTGACGACGTGATCCGCGAACGCTGATCGTTCCGCGAACGCGAACGCCCACCGCGATGCGGGTCCGCCGCATCGTCGCCTGAACTACGCCAGCTCGCGGACCAGGTCCTCCATACGGTCGAACGACACCTGCATCCCGCTCTCCATTCCCGAACCGATGTGCGCATCGCGGTGCTCGGGCCGTGTGTGACGGGTCAGAACGGTCAGCTTCGTCACGCCGCCCGACTCCTCGATCGTCATCGTGTTGACCGCGGCATGGTCATCCGGCGTGGTGCCCGACTCGACTGGAAAGCCCTCATACACTTCGGTTGCGACCAGACGGGTCGGCTCGACGATCTCCCGATACTCGCCGTGAAAGCCGACCTCCTGGCCGCGCTCGCGGATCACGAAGCGCCATGTCCCGCCCACGCGCAGGTCAATGTCGCAGACCAGCCACTCCGATGTCTCGAAGCCCCACCACCGCTTCACCAGCTCCGGCGTCGTCCACGCCCTGAAGACGAGCGAGGCCGGCGCGTCGAACATTCGCGTGATCACGATGTCCCTGTCCCCGGGTAGCGTGACCACGGCCGAACCGTGACGGTTGCCAACCACTCTGTTGCTGTTCATTTGCCTTTCTCCTGTTCCTGTTGGAGCTCGCCGAGCAGGTCGTCGAGCCGGTCGAGACGGATGTTCCAGGCGCGCTCGAACGACTGAACCCAGTCGTGGATCGGTTTCAACGCCGGCGCGTTGACCCGGTACCAGCGGTGCCGCCCTTCCACTCGCACGAGCACGAGATCGACGGCTCGCAGCACGCCGAGGTGCTTCGACACCTGTGGCTGGGTCAGGCCGACGCGGTCGACGAGTTCGCTGACAGTGGCTTCCCCTTCGCCGATAGCGTCGAGGAGCTCTCGCCGAGCAGACTCGGCGATGGCGTTGAACGGGTCGGCAGTCGTAGGTGAACGGGCCATGGGGCAATATATGTTGATATCGGAATATATCAACGGACGTGCCAAAATATGCGTGGGATTCAGAGTTCAGCAGCCTGGGGGCTTGCCGACAATCGATACGGACCTTATCGTTAGTCGATAAATTTCGTCACATGACGCCGGCGTCTCCGTCGATGTAGCCGCGCGCACGATCCCACGCGACGGCTGCCACGGCGCGGCCGAGCTTCCGCCCCTCGATGTCGCCGTCCTCGAAGTGGATCCCGCCGTACCTGCGGGACATCCCCGCCTCGTCCGCGGCTGCCGAGAACGTCGGCCACGACAGCGTCACCGGCAGCGCCGGCACGCCCGCCTCGATGCCCAGGTCTCCCTGCGTGATGGTCACGGCCGCGCCGAAGCGGTCTGAGCCCGTGAACCGATTCAGGATCTCGGCGCCGGCCGCGCTGAACGCACTGTGACCGGACACGTACTCCGAGAACGGCGGTGTGGGAAACCAGTCCGGCTGATACGGTCGCCAGGATCGGCCTTCGATCACGCGCGTGCCGAGGCCCGGGCCGGCCCACGCCCGGACCTTCCTTCCCTGCTTCAGGTAGCGGATCGCGGTGATGGGGCGGACATAGTCGTAGTGGATCTTCGCGTCCCATGCAGCGATCCCGGCATCGAACACGGCATTCGTCAGGATGAAGAACAACTGAATATCCTGGTCGAGCGTGTGCCCGTCACGCAACGAGACGTACTGGGTAAACAGGTTGAAGTGCCCGGGCGGCAGCACGGTGTTCGGACCGTCGGCCCAGTACTCGGCAATGACCTTCTCGCGGTCGCCGAGCGTGGCGCTCAGCCGGATCAGATCCTCGGCCTGCTGGCGGTAGCGGCCGTGCGGGAAGAGGTGCGGCGGAGGTGGCCGGAACTGGTCTGCCGACAACAGCGCGAAGGGAACGACGCGGTTCCAGTGAGGCCCCAGGAAGGTCTGCTCCACGATCGCCGTTCCCGTGCGGCTCGCATGCCGCAGCGGCTGCCAGCGGTTGGGCTCCACGACTGCATCCGTCGTGTTCACGGGCACGAAGCCCGTGTAGTCGGAGTACGGCAGGCCGGACGGTCCCAGCGTGCCCTGCTGGTTGGAGCCGTCCTCGTGCCGGTACGCCAGCAGCGCAGCGGCCGCGCGATTGCCGATGCCGGCCGGCGTAGTCACATCGTCCGATGCGTTGCCGGCGTCAAGCCCGAGGCGGGCCATCTGCGCGTCGAAGCGCATGGTCTGTGCCGGAAAGAGGTCCACCAGCGCGCGGTACGCTGCATAGCTGATCGCCTCGGACTTGCGGGCGAGCGTGTGCTCGGCGACGGGCCGCCGCAGCGACGCACCGAGGCGCGTCCCCACGGCGACGTCGTCGTAAGCGACCCATGCGTCGAACATCGCCGTATGCACGATCGCGAGCGCCCGCGCCACCATCGGCGGACCGAGCGTGCCGTTGGACACGGCTTCGAGCGACGTCCGGTTCCACTCGAGGGCGGCGTTGGTCTCCGCGTCCAGTACCACGCCCGACATGCGGAGCGTCGGCACGCGGGTCGCGAACGTCGGATCGGTTACGTCATCGGAGCATCCGGCGAGCAGCCCGGCCACCAGAATGGCCACGGCCACACGGGCACATTTGCGCATCGACCTTCTCCTTCCTCGATCCTCGACGACAGCGCTGGCCGATGTCAGGGGGCCTGGAAAGTCGCGGCCTGGTACAGCCTGCAGATGTTCGGGCCCGACTCGCCGTCCGCGAGGGCCGTCGCAGGGAAGATGGGCGGGAAGGGACTGCTGTCCGCGCAGCCGCCGCGGTATGTGTGAATCATGCCGGGCATATGGGCGGGCAGCATCGGCCCGTGATCGTTGACGACGAGATGTACCTCGACGCCCAGCGAGTTCGCAAACGTGCGGTCCGGCAGCCAGCCGGTGAGCGGACCTTCACTCACGTGGCCCGCGAACGTGCCCTTGCCTGCACCGCCCGCAACGCTGCCTGCCCCGAAGCGCACCTGTGAATGAGTGGCCGGGTTGAAGATGTCGGCGGCCGTACAGGGGCTGACGGCACACGCCTCCGGGTTGTTGATGACGACGAGCCACAGCGTGTACGCGTTGCCCGGCGTGAGCTGCGTGGTCGACAGGCGGAACGACACGCCGTTCGCATTCCTCACGATGGTTCCGGATGCGCCGTCGACTGGTCCGTTGCGTCCGAACCCGGCCTGCTGAGCATGCCAGTTCACGATGCTCATGGACTGCTGCGCGGCCAGCGAGTAGGACGGCGTTGCGCCATCCGTGGCCAGCGGGCTGTACGGCTGATCGCCGCAAGAGGCGACTATGACGGCGCCCACCAGCGAGACGGATGCGATGCTGCGAAGTCGTGACATCATAGACCTCCTGTTGTCGTTGGTCGTCAGCTGGCCAGGACGCCTGTGCGTCCTCGCCGTGAACGGAGCAGCGGGGACCTTGATCGGGTCGGTACCGCGGGATTAAGCTAAACGCAGCCTCTCGCGGCATTCTCGCGCCGTTCTCGGATCTTTCTCGCGAAGGTCCCAACTTGCTCAGGCTCAACCTGTTCGGCGCACCGGCCATCACGGCGGACGGCGCGCCGCTCACCGGCCGCGGCGCCCATGGGCGCCGCCTCGCGCTGCTCGCGCTGCTCGCGTGCACGCGCGGGCGCTCGCTCCGGCGCGACCGGATCATGGCGCTGCTCTGGCCGGAGAGCCCGACGGACCGCGCCCGCGCGCAACTGTCCGACGACCTGTACATCCTCCGCTCGGGGCTTGGCGAGGACGTGGTGACTTCGGCCAGCGACGAGATCGCACTGAATGCGGACGCGATCATCAGCGACGTCGCATTGTTCGAGCGGCTGCTGGAGGAGGAGCAGCACGAGCAGGCCGTGGCACTGGTGGCAGGACCGCTCCTGGACGGGTTCCACCTGTCGGACAGCCCGGAGTTCGAGCGCTGGCTGGATGCCGAGCGGGCCCGATTCGCGGCACGCTACGCAACGGCCATCGAGTCACTGGCGGAAGCGACGGAAGCGGCCGGGCAATTCGGCACCGCGGCAGGCTGGTGGCGGCGGCTCGCCGCGCACGACCCCTTCAGCGGCCGCATCACCCTGCGCCTGATGCGCGCACTGGAGGCGAACGGTGACCGCGCCGGGGCGATGCGGCACGCGCGCGTGCACACGGCGCTGCTGCGTGAGGAACTGGACGCGGCGCCGGATCCCGACGTCATCGAGTTCGCGGAACGGCTCCGTGTGGAACCCCCGCCGCGCCCGGCCGCGGAGCCGGTGCCTGCGTCGGCCCGCGCTCAGGTGGCCGCTGCGCACATGCCCGAAGGGGCCGAGGAAGCTGACGATGCCGCCGTGGGCAAACCGTCACATGAAGCGACGCCGCACACCATCCTGGCGGGGCGATCGGCGTTTCGTTACGCTGCGGCTGCGGTCGTGCTTCTGATTCTCGCGATCGTCGGTGTGAATGCGCTCACGGATTCGCCTCCACAGGCGTCGCGAACCGCGCCGTCGATCGCCGTGCTGCCGTTCGTCAACCTGAGCGCGGCTCCCGACAACGCCTATTTCAGCGACGGTCTCACCGAGCAGATCATTACAACGCTGAGCCGCGTGGAGGGGCTGCACGTCGCGGCACGCACATCCTCGTTCAGGTTGCGCGACCGTGCGCTGGACGCGCGTTCGATTGGCGACACACTGGGCGTTGCGACCGTGCTCGAGGGCAGCGTGCGCAGGGAAGGCAGCCGCCTGCGCGTCACTGCGCAGCTGATCGATGTCGCGACGGGGTACCACCTCTGGGCCGAGGAGTATGACCGGCAGCCGGAGGATATCATCGACGTGCAGGCGGAGATCGCGGGTGCTATCGCGCACGCGCTCCGGCTGCGGCTGGATCCAGCACTCCACAACTCGCCTGCGCCCGATCTCGAAGCGTACGACTTCTATCTGCGTGCGCTTTACCTGCGCAACACGCTGAAGCCGGATGAGCTCGGGCAGGCGCTGGACTTCTTCGATCGTGCCATCGCGCTCGAGCCGACGTTCGCGCTTGCATACGCGGGCAAGGCGAGCGTCGTCGCGCCCGCCATCCTGTTCGGGTACATGCCGCAAGAGGAAGGAATGGGCGAGTTGCGTGCACTGGTGGACCGCGCACTCGAGCTCGACCCGACGCTGGGCGAGGCGCACACCGCGCTCGGGATAGTGCGGCTGTTCTGGGACTGGGACTGGACCGGCGCCGAACGGTCACTGCGCCGCGCGGTCGCGCTGAATCCCAGCGACGCCCACGCGTACCATCACCTCGCCAACTACTTCAACGTCATGGGCAGGCTCGGTGACGCCGTCGTTGCCCGCTCACGCTCGCTGGAGCTCGACCCGCTGAATCCCCGCACCGTGACGGTCCTCGCAGCCGACTACCTGAGGCTCGGCGACTACGAACGTGCGCTGGAGCTGTACGGGCGCGCCATGAAGCTCGACCCGGTTCATCCTCTCCTCCTCGGCTCCGGTCCGTGGCTGCCGGGCGGGCCAGGCAACGTCTACGAGGCGCAGGGCCGTCACCGGGAAGCCGTGGACGAGTACGCGCGCCTTGCCACGCTGCGCGGCGCGACGCCCGCCGAGGTTGACGCTTTGCACGACGCCTTTGCCCGCGGCGGCATGCCCGCGTTCTGGCGCGGCTGGCTCGAGATGGACCAGCGCCAGATGCCGGACCTCCAGGACCCGCTCCGCACGGCCAAGCTGTGGCTGCTGGCCGGCGATACCGCGCAGGCGCTGGACTGGCTCGACCGCGCCTTCGAGGAGCGCAACCCCGGCCTCGTCATGCTCGGGAGAGGGCTGCCTTCGTCGCTCGACGCGATGAACTGGCATCCCCGGGTGGCGCGGGTCATCGCGGCCATGAAGCTGCCGCGCAGCTGATCGTGCCACTCGACGCCGATCGCGTCGAGGAAGTGCGGGAGCGGCCGAGCGGCGCGGCGGTCACTGCCTCGACACTACGTCTGATCGGCGTGCGTCCCGTGATCGGGCGCATGTTCGAGGAAGCGGACGAGGTCGAGGGCGCGCCGCCGGTCATGCTGATCAGCTTCCAAACGTGGCAGCAGCGGGTGGGCGGCGATCCCGCGGTCGTGGGGGCGGTTCTTCGCGCGAACGGCGTCCCGACCACCGTGGCAGGCATCCTTCCCGAAGGTTTCGAGTTCCCGTACTCGCAGCAGATCTGGCAGCCGCTGCGCATCGATCCGGGCCGGACACCGTGGGGCACACGAACGGTGCGCGTGATCGGAAGGCTGCGCGACGGCACGGCTCCGGAAGCGGCCTCGCAGGACCTGAACGCGATCGCGGCGCGGCTCGCGCAAGAGCACCCCGAGACGAACGCCGGCATGGGCGTCCACGTCGAACGATTCGGTGAGATTGGCGACCGGGACCGCGCGATGCTCTTCATCATGCTCGCCGCCGTGGCCGGCGTTCTGATCACTGCGTGTGTCAACGTCACCAACCTTCTGATCGGCCGCTGGCTCGTGATCGCGGAGATCGCGCTGTCCGCGGCACTGCTCGTCGGCGCGGGCCTCGTCGTGCGATCCGCGAACGCGCTCAACACGTTCGATCTGGGCGTCGACGCCGACGCCGTATTCATCGGCCATGTCGAGCTGCCGGCGGCCCCGGCTCGGCGATGCCGACGCGAGTTGGAGCACGATCGTGGGTGTCGTGCCTGACCTCCACGAAAGCGGCGTCGAGAACGCGCCGCCGCCGGCCATATACAGGCCGCTCGCGCAGGCGCCGATATGCTTCATCACGATCGCGGCCCGCACGGACGCCCGGCCGCTCGACCTGGCCGCACCGATCCGCGACCAGCTCGCCGCGCTCGACCCGGATCTACCCCTCTTCCAGACCGGGACGCTCCGCTCCATCATCAGCGGAGACAACTTCCGGATCGGCATTGCCGCAGGGCTCTTCGCCACGTTCGGCGTCGCGGCTCTGCTTCTCTCCGCCGTTGGCCTCTACGGCGTCATGTCCTTTTCCGTCGGTCAGCGCCGCCGTGAAGTCGGAGTCCGGATGGCTGTCGGCGCGCGCCCGGCCGATGTGCTCCGGCTCATCGTCGGACAGGGCCTGCGACAGGTAGCCCTCGGCCTCGCCATCGGCGCGTTCCTCGCCGTCGGGCTCGGCAGACTCATGACGTGGGCTCTGTTCCGCGTCAGCCCCGCCGATCCGTTGACGTTCGCGTCCATCGGTCTGCTCCTCATGACCGGCATATCGCTGCTGGCCTGCGGCGTGCCCGCGGTGCGTGCGTCCCGCGTCGATCCGCTCGAGTCGCTGCGCACCGATTAGGCGTTCGACGGGCGGGGTCTGCACCGCTTCGGCCCTCAACCGGCACTTCCTGAACGACGCCATTGACCGAACCCGCAAACGGAGGCAACCTTTCCCGAGGCGCCGAAATGGCGTCTGGAGTTCCTCGCATCTATACGTCGTGACGGTCTGCCGCGGATGCGCCTCGAGCGGCCGCCCGTCAGACCTCGGCCCACGGACAGGAGCGAGCGCATGGGTCTCGTCTGCAGCCTGATCTTGCAGCCAGTGATTCAACTGGTCTTCATCGTGGTGTCGGTGATCGAGTTCATCCTGGTGACCATCTGTCGCCTGGTCACCCAGTTGGTCGAAATCCTCAAGCAAGTGCTTCGCTACGTCTGCGAGAACGTGGTGCGCACGGTGTGCGACACGGTCTGCGGACTGGTGTGCGGCATCTGTGACTTCTTCTGCGGGATCTTCGGGTGTAACTGTGGTTGCCGCAACATCTGCGACAGGGTCTGCCGCACGGTCACGGAACTGGTGTGCGCGTGGACCTATGTGGTCGAAGCGGTGCTGGAGTTCGTCACGCGGTTCATCTGCAACTACATCATCCAGGCGATCATCAGGTTGATCAACCTGGTGGTCACGTTCGTGACCATGGTGCTGACCTGGGTCTGCGCCCTGATCGACCTGCTGATCCGATGGCTGCTGTGCATCACCCGCCTGGCGGAGCTGTGGGACCGGATCCTCGGCGACAAGCGGGAGCGGAGCTTCCGCGTGGCACCCAGGATCGTGCGGAATCGCGCGGGTCATTCGAGCTGGTTCGTTTACATCAACAATCCGGACCCGAGCGGCGTCGTCGACCAGAACGCACTGACCTACATCCTGAGTGACGAAGGACGCCCGCTACTGGCGGTCCGCGATCGCGCGACGGGAAGCATTGGATACTTCGAAGTGGAAACGAACGGCGACTTCATTACCGGTCGCCTGCGGCAGCGCGACGGCAGTGACGGGCGCGATGGCGAATTCGTGCCGGGGCGGCCGTTCATGTACTACGCGTACAAGGTGATGGAGATCGCGAGCCATCAGTTCGGCGACATTTTCGCCACCAATTTGGGTGATGACGGGACGGGCACGGACATTCTGAGGAACCTGTTCACGTACCGGCCGAACGTGCAGGCCTGGCTGGCCGCGGATGGCGCGCTGCCGGCGAACCACTACAACGACTGGAGCGGCAAGTACACCAGCCCGGGCAACCCGGACTATTTCGGCGACCAGACGATCAGCGACATGGGCGTCCGTGTCGACACCGATGACACCTGCAGCCATCCGACCAACACGTTCCTGCACCTGTCGACGGACATCCAGTTCCCGCCGCCGAACACGCAGGTTGCGGAGGACATGGGCTGTGGGGCGGGCCAGACGCTGACGTTCGACGAGACCAACTACCTGATGCAGCACCGGCACGACGGCTTCTCCATCGCCACCTACTTCGTGTCGCGCTACGACAAGGACGACTCGCACGTCGGCTGCAACGACCTGCTCGGCTACACGACCGTGACCTTCGAGGGCACCGGCGGTCCGCTGTTCGTGCGCGACATGGTCCTGGAGTACAACGCGGACACGAACCGCATGATGTCGGGCATCGTGCAGAACATCCGGGCGACCGATATCTCGCGCGTGGCCGAGACCTATATCCATGAACTCGGCCACCAGAGCGGGCTCCTGCACCAGGAGGACGATCCCGACTGTGCGGATCCCACGACTCTCCACATCGCCAGGATGATGAATCCGGGTGCTTCGGTGCGCCGGGTCTGGAGCCGGATGGAGTGGTGCCTCATCCGCGGCACGTGGTACATCACGGCGAGCGCGGTGACGCCGTTCACACAGGCCCCCGAGCTACCTGATTCCGGTACGGTTCCGGCACCGCCCATTCCCTGAGCCAGAGCGCACATGCCAGACACGATGAGTGGGTCAGGGTGGTTGAGCGACATCATGCGTCGCGCCCGTGAGCGCGACACCGAGCGCGTGTTGCTTTACGACCGCACCCGCCGGGCGACGTTGCAGACCTGGCTGATCGCACGTGCGCGCAGCCCGTTCCCGACCCTGCTGCCGGAATACCTCAAGGTGCTGATCGGGAGCGTCCTTGGCTTCTGGATCCTGGCCTGGCCGGTGTCCGGCGTCTTCGATGTCTCGCGGTTGTACACCTACACGGTGCTGGGCCTCGTGTTTTCGCTGCAGGCGACGCACACCAAATACCGGCTGGCGAAGGATCCGGACTACAAGGTTCGCCGCTGCAACTGCGGCGGGGCGCGGAAGGACGCCACGGAGACTGTGCTGCAGAGCAGCGCCAGCACCATTGTCGGGATCCCGACGTCGCTGCTGGGAGTGGCGCTCCATGGCGCGCTGCTGGCCGTGATCTATTCCGGGCTCACGGGCACGGCGCAGATCCTCGCGGCTGTTGGCCTGTTGGTCAGCGTGTACCTGGCGTATGTCATGATCGTGAAGCTCGGCGCGCTGTGCTCGACCTGCATCAACATCGCTGCGTTGAATGTCCTGATC
>DATKCF010000009.1:0-5154 GCA_035513345.1 Longimicrobiales bacterium | reverse complement strand
CCGCCGTCTACGGACGGTATCGGACGAACAGCCCGAATCGCGAGGCGTCGAAGCCGGCGAAACCGGCGGCCGGCTCGCTGTACTCGTCCTTCGCGTACTCGGCAACGAGTCCGGTCCTGGTCCTGGCCGGAAGATCGAATCCGACGCGGGCACGGATGCGATGGACGTCGAAGGGGTTGGATCCGCGATTGTCGAACCGCGCCGCGCTCACGTCGAATGACAACGGCGCGAAGCTCACCGCAACGCCCCCTTCCATCGATCTGCCGTCTTCGGCGTAAAGCGTCGGCTCGATCGTGAAGTTCTCCGGGCGTCGAATGAGGATGCTGTTGTCGGCCTGGAACCGGGAGACCGATGCGCGAAAGACGACCCCTTCACGCGCCGCGACCTCCACGTCGCCGCTGTATTGCCGGGCTCTGGCATCGAGGTCGATCCCGGCCTGGTCGTTCTCCTGGTTCGTCTCCTCCGCGGTCACGCCGGCGCGCAGCCACTTGGTCGCGGCCCAGGCGGCGCGGAGCCGGATCCGGTCTCGGTCCAGGAAGTCGGTGCGGAAGACCGGCTCGCTGGCCTGGTCACGACGATACGCCGCACCGAGAGTCAAGCCGGATCTGGTGTACGAGGCGCTGCCGTCAAACGTGGTCACACGCCGTTCGAAATCGCCGCCCTGCGCGCCGGGTACCACGATCTCCGACAGGTCGGGGGCCACGGTCAGATCCTGGTTCGCATGGCGATACTCGACGCGGACGGCGAAGGGGCCGAGCGCGCGAGCGGACATGCCGATGTGGGCCACATCCTCATCGCGCTCCATCGAGCTCCTGGCATTCAGGATGGACTCGACGTCGCGTGGATCGACTCCGCCGAACGTCAGGGTCTGGAGGAAGAGAGTATTGATGAGGGCCGTGCCCTCGAGATCGCGGTGCTCCTTCCGATAACCGGCAAACGCGGCGATGTGCTCGGTGAGCGCGACTTCCGCGCGTCCAGCGCCGCGCCAGGTCGTGTTCTTCGCGCTGGAGGATCCTGTTTCGGACAGGCCGTTGAAAAAGCGGCTGAGAGCGAAGGAGACGAACGAGCCCGCGGCGTTCTCCGTGAGGTCGCCGGAGGAGTCGGCGGCGAAGCGGACGAAGTCCCCCGACACCCGAACGCGCTCCCCGAGCTGGCTGCCCACGAAGATGCTCGTGAACGGCGTGTCCACGCTCGTGCTGTCCTGGCGAGTCAACATCGTGGCACGGACCGGCCGCCCGAGAATCGGATTGGCGTTGTTGCCGTCACTCCCCATCTCATCGAGCGTCAGCCGCTGGGAGCCGCGCGCTCTCCGCCATCCCTGCGTGGCCGAGCCGTAGACCCGGCCGAGGATGAAACCGGCGCCGGCACGGACCTCCTGTTCGGTCTCCCTCAGATCCTGCGACAGCCGGAACTCGTCGGCGCCGAGCGCGTAGGTCGTCGTTCCGGGGCCGCTGAAACGCTGAAGCGAGACACCGACGAACGGCGTCACGCTGCGGTTGATGAACAGATCGAGGTCGGCATCGAGCGTGTTGCGCGTCCGGTCGTAGGTGTGCTGCCCGGGAATGATGCCCTGCCCGAGAAGTGGATTCGCGAATGCGGGAAGGGCGCTGAATGAGTTGTTGCGCCGGTACCCGAGCCTGAAGCGGTACTGATCAGCCCTGTCGGCTTCGACGCGCAGCGAGCCGGCCGGGCCGGCTCCGAGGTCGCGGGCGTCGATGCGAATCCGATCGAAGAGGTCCGGCGGTCCGAACCCGGGATCGGTCGTCAGCAGCGTGAATGACCGCAGCAGGAATCCGCTCCGCTCGTTGATCTGCGTGCGGTACATGTCCTCGTTGCCGCTGATCTGCAGGATCCGGAATCCGACTTCGAGATCGTACGGAAGGCTCTCTCCCGCCGGCTCCTCGGCCGGCGCGGTCTCCTCCTGCGCTGTGGCGGTGAGGGTCAATGCCAGCAGCGGAAGCGCCAGCGCGAGGAATCGACATTTCGTCATGGGCGTCTCATTCCTCCTACCGGAGCAGCGCCGGATCGCGGTTGGAGCCGTGCACCGCCACGTGGCACGTCGTGCAGTTCTGATAACGGGGCTGGGAGAGGTTGTGGAACGACGGAGGCTGCGAGCCGAGCGTGCCCGGCGCGATCGGGGAATGGCACTCCATACAGAGCTGGGCCACGGTCGTGCGCGTGAGCATCTTCGGGTTCGATGAACCGTGCGGCTCGTGGCAGGTGGTGCAGTCGCCCGCCACACCGGCGGCGTGCTGGAACACGTACGGCCCGCGTTTCTCACGGTGACATCCGAGACAAGGCATCTCGCGGGTGTGAGTCAGTGCGAGATTCTCGCGGCCCGGCCGTCCATGCGGCTCGTGACACGACGAGCATTCCATTCCGGCGCGCCCGATGCGATGCGCGTACGGCTTGTTGCGGAACGACGCGGCCTGAGTGGCATGGCAAGTCGTGCAGAGCGCGAGCTCGTTGCGCGACAGCAGGTGCGGCGCCCGGGCCTCGGCCTTGTGGATGGAGTGGCAGGTCAGGCAGTGCACCCTCGGGGAGTTCGCGTGAGCGCCGGCGTGCCGCGAGATCCGGTCGGTGATGATGTCGTGGCAGGCCAGACAGGTCGTGTCCGAACCGGCCAGGCCCACGGGCGTGATGATCAGCGAGGGGTCGCCGCCGGCTTCCATGTGCGCACTGCCATCGCCATGACACGACTCACACACCGCGTTCGGGATCACCTCTCCCTTCGGCGCCTTCCCGTGCCCGTGGGCATTGGCGCGGAATGCCGTTTCCACATCGGTGTGACAGTCGCTGCACGAGAGAACCGCTTCCGGTTCGGCGGGAGCGGTCTCGGTGCCGGTCTCGGTGCCGGTCGCGTGAGGCGGCGGCGGTGGCGGAGTCTCCTGCGCGCGCGAGGGCATCGACGTCAGTGACGTCAGCGCAAGCCACAGACCGGCGACCAGCAGGGCGGCGGTGCTCCTACCGCGCATGCGCCTTGGCCACGTCCTGATCTCTTCCGGCGCCGTGGCAGACCGCGCAGGCTTCAGCGGATTGCCCCGTGCCGCCGAACATCGTCGTATTCAGGAACGCGTGGGCGGCGGCATCGCGGGTGTCGTGGCAACCGAGACATGCGGCGGTGCCCGGTCCCTGCGGCGAGAAGTAGTCGCGCAGCGTCGTGACGTTGTCCTGGCCGGGAGGCAGCGGCAGAAGGAACGAGTTGGCGGTGTGGCACTTGGCGCAGTTGCGGAGGTCGCCGGGGAAACGGACCTCGTTGTAGTTGTGCGGGGTCCCGCCGAAGCCGTAGATCGTGAAGTCCTGTGTCAGATCCTCGCCGGCGTGAATGCGATGGATCATCCGTTCGAACGAGACCGATTCCGGCGGTCCGGCGCTGGCGGGCCGCCGGTCCTCGTCGCCCTTGACGGCGTTGTGGCACATCACGCATTCGTCGGAGTTCAGACGCTGGCCGCCGTGCAGGCGGAGGGAGTCGTGGCAGACGTTGCACTGCGCGATCGTGACGGTGGTCCGATGCGGGAGGAGCGGCGAGCCATCCACCGAGACGGAGCGGACCGGGTTGATCGTCCCCTCGCTGAACGCGATGTCCGGTTTGCCATCCCCGCGAACCAGTGAGTTGCGGCGGCGGATGTCGACCGAGGCGCTCCATGATCCGGTGGCGTCCGCGGGCAGCGTCCTGCGGAACGTGTAGCTGGTCGTGCCGGTGGCGGCGTCAAACGTCGCCGGGTTCGGGCCGGTGGCCAGGCCGCTCTCGCTGATGTAGGTCCGATAGCTCCGAGTCGGTCCGGCGATGATCGGTGAGAAAGTCTGGAACCTGGTGGGATCGACGGCCGTGCCGTCGCCGTTCCTCACGCTATACACGACGGTCGGATTCTTTCCGGGCAGGAAGTTGGACATGCTGACGATCGTCGCCGTCAGGCCTTTGAGCTGTTTCGATTGATAGGGAATCGTGTGCGCGCCCTTGATCGAGGCGTCGAATTCCGTGCCGCTCTCCGGAACGTGGCACGCCGCGCAGGCCGCGTCATCGAGCGCGGGACCGGCCGCATGGTTGGCGCCGGTGACCCAGTCGATGTCGTCGTGGCACGCGCCGCACGAGTCGCGTGACGGGCGCGTGAACCAGGCATCCGACTGCGCCGGCTTGTTGGCCGGGTTGGTGCCTTCGTGGCAGGTGACGCAGTTGCGCGGGTCCTGGGGATGAATGACAGTCGAGTAGTCGTGGATCGTGTTCCCGAAACCGTAGATCTGATAGGGCGTCCCGGCCCGCACGCTCGGCAGGTTCACGCCGTAGTGGATCTTGTGAATCATCACCTTGAAGTCGACGGTGTTGCCGGTCTGCGCGTCGCTCGTCTGCGGGCTGTGGCAGAGGACGCAGAGCTTCACATCCTGGCGTGAGCCACCGTGTGCCGAGAGCGGGTCGTGGCAGTTGTTGCAGCTCGACGCATCCCGGATCGCATCCCACCTCTCGGTCACGGCATTGCCGTCGGGCCTGAAGTCGTGCTCCACGTTCGCGAAGTAATTCTTGCCGAGGATCGCGGTGAGGTTGCGCGTGGAATAGATCCCCAGCGTGTGCGTCCTCGATCCGTCGAAGCCGGCCGGTAACGCATTCCCGAAGGTGTACCTCACGTGGCCCCTCTCGAGGTCGGTGAACGTCCCGCCGGAGTCGGCCGCAGCCTGCACGGCCCTGGCACCGGCGCGCGGTGTACCGGGGCCGGCGGTCTCGGTCCGCGTGATGTACGACGTGTAGTCCCGCGTGGCCGGGTCGTACCAGGCCAGAACGAAACTGAGGGAGATCGCGCCCGGCGTCGTTCTGCCGAGGCGGTCGAGCGGCTGGTCGAGACTGTCCGTGAGAGTGAGGTCGACGACCGGTTTCCGATCACTGCCGATGGTGACGCTGTTCACCCTGATCTTCAATCCGGGCCGGATGTAGGCGATGCCCTCTTCCGTCAGGTACGCCTCCAGCTGGTCGGCCTGGTAGGCCGGAAGGGACGGTTTGGCGATTGCGGCTCGGCGCCGGTTGCCACTCTGTTCCTCAGGTGCGGTGAGCGATGAACTGACCGGTCCCAATCCGAAAAGAGAAAGAAGGACAACCAGGGTGAGAACACGCGTCATGATCGAGATCTCCGACTGAACCGGGTAGCGATGCGCCGCGCGTGCCAT
>DATKCF010000008.1:0-39896 GCA_035513345.1 Longimicrobiales bacterium | reverse complement strand
GCGGGCTGTGAAAGCCGGCGCCCGGGCTCACGTCGAGACGGGCGTTCTGCGCCGCGAGGGTGGCGGGCGACAGTGTCGCGACAACGATCAGTATCCGCGTGAGTGCGCATCAGCTGCTCCGTGTCGCGGAAGGCCGTCGGTGGTGAGACGCCTTTCGCGACCGGAAGACAACGCCGGCGGGCCGGGGTGCACTCGCCGGCGTCGCGTGTTCTACGACCCAGTCCCGTTGACATATCGATGATCGTTGATATATTCGCCCATGAGCATCAGGTCGATTCCGGATCCCGCGATGCTGGCCCGATTCCAGGCCGTGGCCGAAGAGACCCGGCTGCGCATCGTGCAGCTCCTGTCGGATGGTGAGCGCTGCGTGTGCGAGCTTCAGGGCGACCTCGACGCGGCTCAGTCGCGGCTGTCGTTCCATCTCCGGAAGCTGAAGGAAGCGGGCGTCGTGTCGGATCGGCGCGATGGCCGATGGGTCTACTACTCGCTGGTGCCGGAGGCGCTCGAGGAGATGCGGTCGTTCCTCGGCGAAGTGAAGCCCCGGCACGTCTGGCTGCCGGTGGTCCGGCAGGACGAGTGCGGTTAGAGTCTTTTTTTGTGCGGTAAAACATCAACGAACGTTGATACAAGGAGGGCACAGATGAGCCAGGACCTGAAGGCCGTGGTGCGGCTGAAGTACGGAGAGGCGGCGGCGCGCGCCTCGAACGGGCAGAAGAGTGGGTGCTGCGGTCCGTCGTGCGGGTGCGGCCCGGACGCGAGCGACCCGATCACGCGCGACCTGTACGACGCGGTGACGACATCGTCGCTGCCGGAGGCGGCGGTTCTGGCCTCGCTGGGCTGCGGGAATCCGACAGCGCTGGCGGAGCTTCGGGAGGGGGAAGTGGTCCTGGACCTGGGCAGTGGCGGAGGTATCGACGTTCTGCTGTCTGCGAAGCGGGTGGGGCCGACGGGCAAGGCGTACGGGCTGGACATGACGGATGAGATGCTCGCGCTGGCGCGACGAAACGCGGCGGACGCCGGGGCGGAGAACGTCGAGTTCCTCAAGGGAGACATCGAGAGCATTCCGCTGCCGGACGCGAGCGTGGACGTGATCATCAGCAATTGCGTGATCAACCTGTCGGCGGACAAGCGAGAGGTCCTGCGGGAGGCGTTCCGGGTTCTCAAGCCGGGCGGCCGTTTCGCGGTGTCGGATGTTGTGGTTCGTGGCGAGATTCCGCCGGAGGTGCGTCGCAGCATGGAGCTGTGGGTCGGCTGTGTGGCGGGGGCGCTGGAGGAGCGCGAGTTCGAGGCGCTGCTTCTTGAGGCCGGCTTCGAGAATCCGAGCCTCGAGCCGACGCGGATCTACGAGCCGGAAGACGCGCGGTCGATCCTGGAGGAAGCGGGTCTGGACGTCGCAGGGTTTGCGTTGGCGGTGGAAGGTCGTCTGATGTCGGCGTTCGTGCGCGCGACGAAGCCTTCAGCGGCTGTTGCGGGTGCTGCCGCCGGCGAGGAGGCGTGCTGCGGCCCGGGCTGCTGCGCGTAAGCGACTGCGCGATCAGCTCACGGGTCGGTCGGATCGGCGGCCAGAACGCAGGCGACGTTCGCGGTCCGGGGATCTGACCGGCCCTGAGGCTGTGAAATCCCCGCCGGTCACCCGGCCGGCGACTGGCCATCCGGCCGGCGGGCAATAATCGGCCGCTCCCGGCGCATGCTGTCGCGACGCCGACATCCAGCTTCCTGCCGATTCCGCCGACACTTCAGAATGTCGCAAGTACATCTGCGACGACGGGCGATGTTCAGCGGCTGGGAGCCAGACGCGTCCGGCAGGTGTGACGAGGCAGGTCCGACCGTCCTCTGACTGGTGGCCAGGAATGGCCCGCATCGCGCCGAGTGTCGTCCCCGCCCCTTCGGCGAAACCTCGCCGATCTGACAGCGCTGCAAGCCAACCTCAAGCGGATCGAGGATAGATGAGGGACTCACCCGTTCGACATCCGGGAGGCGCGACAGCGGCCGCCCGGATCCTGCGCGACCGCAACTTTATCGAGCACGTGCCGGCGTATCCCGGGTTCAGGCGGGCGCTTCCGGTCACGCTGGCCCTCGTATGCGTCCTGTTGTTCGCATCGGCGGCGGACGCGCAGAGCCGCTTCGCGTCGAAGTTCTCGTTCGGTGGCTTCGGAACGCTTGGATTGAGCCACTCGGGCGAGCGCCATGCGGACTTCGTGGAGGACTTCACGCGCGCGGACGGACCGGGTGGTAGCCATGCGATAAACGCAGGCACGGACACCCGCATTGCCGGTCAGGCCACCTTTCTGGCGACGTCGAGGCTCAAGTTCGTTCTGCAGGTGATGGTCGAGCAGGACGTGGATGGCGAGTACATGCCCCGCGCGGAATGGGCCAACGTCAGCTACGCACTAACGCCGGACTTCAGCATTCGGGGAGGACGGATCGTGATGCCGGCATTCCTCGTCGCGGCCTCCCGCAAGGTGTCGTTTGCGAACCCATGGGTGCGGCCTCCCGTCGAGCTGTACGGAATGTTGCCGGTGTACTCGCTGGATGGCGTGGACGCGACCTGGCGGAGGCGCCTCGGCGAGTGGACGGGCAGCCTGAACGTCGCCGCAGGGCGGACGCAGTCCGAATTCCCGATCGGCAGCGTGGACACGGACGGACTCTGGCACGTGAACACCACGTTCGTTCGCGGAGCCATCACCGGTCGACTCGCCCTTATGGGAGCCACGCTTCGAATGGACTGGATGGACGAGCTGTTCAACGGTTTCCGCGCTTTCGGTCCGCAGGGACAGGCGATTGCGGACCAGTTCGAGGTCGATGGCAGCGCGTTCCGGTTTGCGACTGCGGCTGTGGAGTACGATCGCGGCAACTGGTTCACGCTGGCCGAACTCGGCTGGCTCGAAACCAACTCGGCGTTCGGGGACAAGCTGGCCGGCTATGTGACCGCCGGCGTGCGTCGTGGTCCGGTCACACCGTACGCCACGTACTCGCGAGCGACACTCCTGAGTGAAAACTCCGTCGACGGTCTCACCGTCACGAGCCTGCCACCGGAGTATGCGCCGGCCGCACAAGCGCTCAACGCCGGTCTGAACGAGGTCCTTCTTGGCGTGCCGGTCCAGCAGACGCTGGCGCTCGGCGGACGGTGGGACTTCGCGACGGGCATCGCGCTCAAGGCGCAGGTCGATTTCATCGACATGCTGGGCGGTTCGCCGGGCACCTTCATCAACCCGCAACCCGGCTTCGAGCCGGGCGGTAGTGCCCGCCTCATAAGCATTGCAACCGTGGTTGTGTTCTGATGGATAAAACCAAGTCCTTCGAAGCCTGGACCCGGCGACTCAGCGCGATGATCGTCATGGCCGTGATCCTGGTGGCAACGTCCGGCGCGCGCGCAGCCTCTCCGATCGCGAACGGAGACTCCGTCGTCGTTGTCGTCTCGGCGGCCAGCGGCGTCACAGAGATTTCGCGGCTGCACCTGGCCGACCTCTACATGGGCCGGACGACACGACTCCCGAACGGCCTGCTCGCGGTGCCGATCGATCAGACCGCGGGCTCGACAGTCCGGAAGGCGTTCTCCGCAACCTATCTGGAACGGTCGGAAGCCCAGATCAAAGCGCACTGGTCGAAGGTCATCTTCACCGGCCGGGGCCGCCCACCCGCCGAGGTTGCAGACGATGCGGCCGTGAGAGACATCGTGGCCGGCGATCCGAGGGCCATCGGCTACATCGATGCGAGCCTTGTGGACTCTCGCCTGCGCGTTGTCCGCGTACGCTAGCATGATGGCCGCACCGGGATCCGAAGAGGACTACCAGCCCTCGCCGGACGTGGAAGCATCCGCGCGGCCCTGGATGGGCATGCGCTGGCTGCACCACGTCACCGAGCCGCGTGTGCTCTTCCCGCTCCTTGCGGTCGTCATGGTGAGTGTGCTGTGGGTCGCTTCGCTGAACCTGACCAGACTGGAGTACGAGAACGCCCGCAGCACGGCGATTGCCACCAGCCAGGAAGTTCTCGACACCTATGAAGCGCAGGTCCTTCGAGTTCTCCGCGAGATCGACCAGACGCTGAAGTCCGTGCAGTACGCGCAGGGTTTCAATGGCGACGGTCAGGCAACTCTCGACGACCTTCGCGACCGGGATCTCCTGCCCCCGGATATGGTCTTCATTGTCAGTATGGCGAACGCGGACGGCGACATTCTGGCCAGCACGCGACCGTCGCGCGCCATGGTTCCGGACGCTGGCATGGCAGCGCACGCCGGGCTCTCCGACGATCTGACCGAGGGTCGACTGGTGCGGTTCGAGGACGCGTGGTGGCTGCGATTCAGCCGTGTACTCGTTGCGCCCGACGGCTCGATTGCGGGCGTTGCGCTGGTGGAAGTCGACGCGTCGCTGTTCGTCAGCGGATACGAGGCAACGAAGCTTGGCGAAGCCGGCGTGCTCGGCGTCCTCGGCATGGACGGTGTATTCCGTGTGAGACGGAGCGGCGAACAGGTAACGTTCGGGGACAGCGTCGACTACCGTTCCGTGGTGTCGTCGGATCAGGTGTTCGGCGAGACGGAAGCGGAACTCTCGGTCAATAGCTGGGACAACGTCCAGCGCTACACCAGCGCTCGCGAGCTGTTCGACTTTTCGCTGGCGGTAGTCGTCGGGCTCTCCGAAGCAGAACAGCTTGCGCCCGCCGAGCAACGTGTCGCCAGCTACCGCTTCCGAGCCGCGGGTGGGAGCATCCTGCTGGTCCTCGTTCTCGGCGTGCTGGCCAGAATGAGCTGGAAACTCGAGGATCTGCGCAGACGCGAACGCGAGTACCGCGTGGCGCACGCCAGTCGCGTCGAGCACCTGGCGTATCACGACGGACTGACCGGGCTGCCCAACCGCTCGTTCATGAGCAAGCTCCTCGACGACCGCATACGACAGTCAAGTCGATACGGCAGGACGTTCGCACTGCTGTTCCTCGACCTCGACGGATTCAAGCGGATCAACGACACACTCGGCCACGATGCCGGTGACGACCTTCTGCGCGAAGTCGCGAAGCGGCTCGAGGACGCGCTCCGCAAGACCGACACGGTCGCCCGCATGGGCGGGGACGAGTTCATGGTCCTGCTTCCCGAACTCGAGTCCGAAACACAGGCGACCACGGTCGCGACCAAGATCGTTTCCATGCTGGCCGAGCCGTTCGTGCTTCTCGGCCAGAAGTTCAACGTCACCGTGAGCGTGGGCATCAGCCTCTTCCCCCTGGACGGAGACGATGAACAGACGCTGATGAAAAACGCCGACATCGCGATGTACGCTGCCAAGGACGCCGGAAAGAACAGCTTCCGGTACTTCTCGGCGGAGATGAGCAGCGCCTCTCAGGAACGCATCAACCTGGAGTCGAGCCTGAGGCAGGCCCTGGCCAGGGAAGAGTTCGAACTCCACTACCAGGCCCGCCGCGATCTCAGGACGGGTTCGATTACGGGGATGGAAGCACTCCTGCGGTGGAACCACCCCGAGTTCGGAACTGTCGGACCGAACAAGTTCCTGCCGATGGCGGAGGAGACGGGCCTCATACTTCCGATCGGGAAGTGGGTGTTGAGGACCGCGTGTCGCCAGAGCACGGCCTGGCGCAAGGAAGGCCGGCGGGGTCTGAGTGTTGCCGTAAACCTGAGCGCCCGGCAGTTCTTCGACGCCGACCTGGTGGACGATGTCCACTCGATCCTGCAGGACAACGGGATGCCTCCCGAACTGCTCGAACTCGAGATCAGCGAAGGCGTCCTGGCGCGCGACACGCGAAAGACGCTGCCAGTACTCAAGCGGCTCAAGAAGCTCGGCGTCAGGATCACCGTGGACAACTTCGGCACCGGCTATTCGGCGCTATCCGTGCTCGGACAGTTGCCCCTCGATTCCATCAAGATCGATCGCCTCTTCCTGCGTGAAGACTCGGGCGACAGAGCAGCCCGCGACGTCATCGACGGTATCCTCGCCATGGGACGCGTCCTTTCCCCATCCATCGTCGCGCACGGCGTGGAAACGAAGGAGCAGGTCGACTTCCTGCGAGAAAAGGCGTGCGACCACGTTCAGGGATTCTTCTTCGGCAAACCCTTCAGAGCCGAAGACGTCGCCGAAATGCTGCGAGCGGAGGAACTCGTGCTCGCGGGACTATCGCACACCGGGTAGGGCCGCTCGATTCCGGCCCACGCCGTTGACGTCGTTCGGGCAACGATTGCACATTGCGATGCGGAAGCTGATGGACACACAGGCAGTTACAGTCCGACGCTGGTTGTGGCACCAGCCGATCGCCGGCGGTTGACCCCACGGAGCTGTCAAGCATGACATTACCCCCGGCGGCAGATACCCGGCGTCAACTCGTCGCCATTCGCGGCGCGTGTTTCGCGCCGGCTGCCCTGGCGGTTCTTCTGGGGGCGTGTGATTCGCCCACCGAGGCCGCCTTTCCAGAGGTCATCTCGATCGCGGCGGCAGAGGTGGCTCCGCTGGTGGGCCTGCTCGAGGTAACGCTGCGCAGTCCGGCGGCCCTCACGGTGGATTACTGGACGGAGGGCAGCCCGCGTCTGCGGATCCAGGCTCCCGCGGCCGCCACCCACTCCGTCACTCTCACTCGCCTGCGCGCCGGCCGCAGCTACCAGTACGAGATCGTGGAGACCGGCCACACCGGTGTGCTCGACGCCGGGCCACTGCCGGAGGACCTGGCGGCCGTGACGTTCACGGCCACCGGCGTGCCGACGGTCGAGCTGGTCCTCGTGCACCTCTTCCATCCGGACGGGTTCAAGGGGTACGCGGTCGTGGATGCGGCCGGTGAGGTCGTGTGGTACTGGCAGACCGTCGATTTCCCATTCGGGGCGACACGGCGCGAGAGCGGTACGTTCGTGTTGATGGACAAGGGTCGGGGCCTGCTGGAAGTGAACGCAACGGGCCAGGTGGTGAACGAGCTGCCGCAGGATCTGACGCAGCGCGAACTGCATCACGACGTCATCGCGACACCGTGGAACACGATTCTCTTTCTCGCTTTCGATGACCGTCTTTTCAACGGCGCCACGCTGCGTGGTGAAGCTATCTGGGAATGGGCGCCGGAAACGGAATCGGTGGTCAGGCGCTGGACGTCGTGGGACCACCTCGACCCGGCGGTCGATCAGGGGCCGCGCTTCGGTACCGAGTGGTTGCACGCGAACTCGCTGGCCGTGGGTCCGCGGGACAATGTGCTCGTGAGCCTGCACTACCTCAACCAGGTGATCTCGATCGCGCCAGACTGGAACAGTCTCGAATGGCGACTGGGTGGTGTGAATGCGACGATTCCCGTGGCCGGTAACGCGCGGTTCTCGGGGCAGCACACCGCGCGTGAGCTTTCCAGCGGACGGATCGTTCTCTTCGACAATGGACGGGACCGTGGTGACTATTCCCGAGCGCTGGAACTGGAGGTGTCCGGCGGGATCGGCACGGTGGCCTGGGAATGGGGACCCACACCGCTGAACTACACATCGGCCGTCAGTTCGGCGAGGCGCCTGGCCAACGACAACACACTGGTCGGGTTCGGTCTTGCGCAGGGGATTGGCCGTTCGTCGGGACCGACGGAGTTCTTCGAGGTCGAGGAGGGCGGGGAACCGCTCTGGCGAGTGGTGGTCGGCGGTACCCAGGTGATGTACCGGGCGGAGCCCATCGCGACACTCGCCGGCGAAGTGGTAGTGAACCCGCAGTAATCGCAGCGCGGCTTTGCTGTGTGCTCACCACCGCCCTATCAGGTCCGCATGCCGGTCCCGCGGGCGACGGCCGAGAGCCAACGCCGCGGCGCCGCGCCACCGGCGGCAGAGGCAACGAAACACGCCACCGCCGCGCGCGCCGAACCGGCCCGCATGTGTGCGGCGCCCGCCTCGGCCAGATGATGCGCACGTTCGCGACGGGCTGCCCGCCGTAGCACAGGGTCCTCGAGCCACGTCAGCAGCTTCTCGTGCGTGTGCGCCGACTGGAGAAAGGGATCCGGACCACGGCGGGCCCCCGAAGACCGTCCCGCATGGTGGCGCACGAGTGCAAGGCATTCGGGGATGGCGATTGCATCTGCTCTCGACGCGAGCCGCACAAGGAACTCGTGGTCTTCGCGGATCCGCGGGTCTTCGTCGAAGCCGGACAGCTCCTCGAAGAGCTGGCGAGGCACCAGGACGGTGACCACCGACGCGGACGCCTGCGTCCTGATGAGCGCCAGCGCGATCCGACCCGACGGTCCCTGCCACTCTCCCGACCGGGCCGCGATCCGGCACCCTGATTCGTCGATGTGCTCGTAGCGTGTGTAGGACCACGAGTCATTGCTGCGCGCACTCACCTCGATCTGCACCTCGAGCTTGTGCGGCAACCAGACATCGTCGGAATCGAGAAAGCACAGGAAGCGCCCGGTGGCGAGGTCCGCCCCCGCGTTGCGCGTCCGGGCGATATTGCCGGTGTGCGGAAGGCGGACGATTCGGAGCCTCGCGTCGGTGATTGCGTCGAGGCATTCGGCCGTCGCGTCGTCCGAACCGTCGTCCACGACCAGCAGTTCCAGGTCCGCGAACGTCTGCTCCAGCACCGACCTGACCGCCATGGGCAGCAGCGTGGCCCTGTTCCATGTCGGAATGACTACCGACACTGTCGGCGCCCGGCTCACTGGCGGACCAGGATCCGTCCGCTTTCGGGCCACGCCGCGACGACGCGTTCCGCGACCGTTGCGAGCGGTGCGGCCACCACCTTCTCCGTACCGCCGACCCGCAGCCGCTCGACGTGCACGCCGGCTCGCTCGAACAACCCGGTGAAGGCGACATCGCCCAGGCGGGGCACCCCGCGCACGATCACCAGCGCGACATCTGCGGGCGCCGCATCCAGGGCCGGCCTGCGCAGGTGGACGATGTCTGCCGTTGCGCCCTCGGCGAGGGTGGGCGCCGACAACCCCAGCCGCGCCGCGGCGGTGGCCCCGACGCCGTCGAGGAGCCGCTCGGGGCCGAGCATCCCCAGCATGGCAGCCGATCTCAACTCATCCAGCAGTGTGCCGTCCCCGGTTAGCAGCGAATCGGAGCCGATCAGGACAGCCACGCCGGAGTCGAGCAGTTCCCGGGGTACGGTCCGGCCAAGCAGGAACACGTTGGAAGTTGGACACCACACGACGGCGGCGCCGGCCGCCTTCAGGCGCTGCACGCCATCGGGGTCCACGCCCACCGCGTGCACGGCGAGCAGGTTGCTGTCGAGCAGCCCGAGACGCTCCAGCTCGCGGACCTCCTCGGCTGCCTCGGCCGTCGTCCCCTCCGCAAGGTGGATGCACAGGGGCAACGCCTCGGCGTGGCCGTTCGACCCGCCGGGCCGCGGCTCGAAGCGCAGCGAGTGAAGAACGCGCACGGGAGCGACGCGGACCGGGAAGGAATCGTCGAAATCCGGCTCCCACACGTCGTGGTGGACCACGGTCGTGGCGCCGCCCAGCAGGTTCTTGAGGGCACCGAAGAGGAGCGCTTCGCGGCGGTCGAGCGCGCGTCCCCGGGCGATGTCCGCCGCACACCGCTCATGGATGTCCGTGCCCCACGCGTAGGCGTCCGGATACGGGGGCGAGCCCAGCCGCGGGTAATGGTTGCGATGCAGATGGTCGTGCGCGTTGATCAGCCCCGGCCGCAGTTCGCCCGGACCGAGGTCGATCGACAGGTCGAAGCTGTTCTCTGGCGACCCGATCCTGCCGCCCTCGACGACAATCGCGATGCCCGCTGCCGACTCGAGACGGTACCTCAACATGCGAACAGCATGACCAGCACGAGCGGCAGGTGCTGCTGCTCGTCGTAGTCGCCGGCTCGGCCAGCTTGCTCCCAGAACACTCGCTCCTGCGGGCCCGGCACCACGTCCAGTGTCGCCTCGAGGGCCCACCCGGCCTGCTGCGCGGCTCGCTTGTGACCGGCCAGATCGTGGCCGTGGTGCACAACTTCCCGGACCCGACCGTCGCCATCCCGGAACGTGCGCCGGTGCCCCGCCGCCGCGGCCGCCGGGTGGAAATCGCTTACCACCAGCATGCCGCCGGGCCGCGCCACGCGACGCAGTTCCTCGTACGCGGGCTCGAGCGCGGGAACGTGACCGAGCACGAGCCGACACCAGAGGATGTCGAAGAGTCTGGCCGGAAACGGGAGCTGGCGGACATCGCTGGACACGACAACGGGTCGTGTCGCCTGAACGACCGGCCGGACAGGCGCCAGTCCGGATTGCGCACCACTTCTGGCCGCCCGCGCGCCGGCGGCCAGCATTTCCGGCACGAGGTCCGCGCCGACGGCCAGGCGAGTTTCGTCCGCTACAGCCCGCAGCCGGCGCCCCGTGCCGCAGCCGGCGTCCAGGAGCGATAGACCGGCCAGCGGCGGCGTCACGCCGGCCACGGCCCTCGCCTCCATAGCGCTGACCGCCGTTTCGCATTCGTAGCCGTCAGCCCAGAGTCGGTAGGCCTCCCGGGCGGAGAGCGGCGGCTCCACCGGCGACGGCGTCACAGTCCGCGGCCAGCCGCCGGCCGCAGGTGTCCGTATTCCTGGCGGTCCGACGCAGCGCGGGACCAGCGCCGAACGGCCCGCAGCAGTCGGGGATTGTCGTAATAGCCGTTGCGCCACCGGCGCTCCGCCAGGATGCGGGACAGCGCCTTCCCCCAGCGCGCTGTGCGGTAATCATTCAGGGAAGGGAAGCGGCTCTTCAGCACAACCTCGAAGTCCTGTACCCTCGCCTTCAGGCGGCCATCGAGCCACGGTACTTCGGGGTTCTCGTGCGTCATCCATGCGACCCACTCCGGCTCGATCCACTCCTCGAGGGTCGGCGGCGTGCCGGCCAGCGCATCCACATCGCCGTACGTGCCTCGCCTCTGAGGCGTCGGCGTGTAGAAGTACGTGATCAGCTCCATCGCCGGATTCACATCCTTCAGCTGGCGGATGAAGGCCAGCGTGTTCTCGATTTCGCCTTCCGGGTCGTCCGGATCACCGAGAACGAACGAGAACTCCGGTATGATGTCGTGCTCCTTCGCCCTCGCAGCCAGTTCCAGGGTCTGCTCGGTGGTCAGCTTCTTGTTCATGCGCCGCAGCACGTCATTCGAACCGGACTCGGCGCCCAGGAAAACCATCCGCAGCCCCGCCTTGCGGATCGCGCGCCACGTGTCGTCGGAGAAACGGAGCAACGCATCGATGCGCGCTTCGCACCACCAGGCAAGCCCCAACGGCTCGAGCCGTTCGCAAAGCTCGATCGCGTGCTCCTCACGGATGAAGAAGTTGTTGTCGTAGAAATGCACGCTGTCCATGCCGTGCTCGCGCGCGAGCATCCCCAGGTGCTCCGCGGTCCGGGCTGGCGACTGCATCTTCTCACGGCTGCCGAACACCGAGATGACGCCACAGAACTTGCAGCCGTACGGACAGCCGATCGAGGCCTGGTATACGCCCGACCGCTCACCCAGAATCGTGGGCTGGAGGTAGTCGTCGATCGCGATGCGGTGATACGGCGGCGGCGGCAGCTCGTCCGGTCCGATCCACGGGCGCTCCGGCCCGATCCGGTGGTCCTCGCCATCGCGCCAGGCCAGCCCGGCGACGGTCGCCGGGTCGCGCCGGTCATCCACCACGTCCAGCAACTCGACGAACGTCTGCTCGCCCTGACCGCGAACGACCCAGTCCACGTAGTTCGAGTCGAGGACCGGCGAGGGGTAGAGGCTGGGGAAGTAGCCGCCCCAGACGATGGGTATGCCCGGATAGCCTTCCTTGAGCGCCCTGGCCAGGGGCACGGCGCTCACGAGCTGGGGGCCCGGCATCACCGTCATGGCCAACATGCGAACCGGGTCCGGACCGCCTGCGCGCGCTTCGATCATGCCGGCAATCTCGGCCAGCGGGTCGCAGCCCGGCCGATTGCCGTCGACGATCTCCCAGGAGACTCCATCGGGCAGGGCAGCCGCCACCGACATGATGGAAAGCGGAAAGCGACGGTTCTTCGGTCGCGTGGCGCGGGGGTTGACGAAGATGATCACGACAGCAGCCCTTCCCAGAGATCGAAACGCGAAGGCCGGCGCCGCCCGCCGACGCGTGCGATGAGTGGCCGCAGCTCGTAGCGCAGCGGATACCGGACGCGGTGTCGCCGCCAGCGCAGACCGAGCGGCGAGGATGCCTGTGCCAGCCCCGCCGGAGTCAGGTACTCGATGAACGGCAGGGCGGTCAGATCAGTCGTGAGCGAACGGTACCGTGTTTCCGAGTCACGCCGTTTCTCCGCCACCATCGCATCGCCATCGGCAGCGGACGAATAGAACGGCGAGTCCAGTATCACCACCCGACCGCCGGGCGCCAGTACTCGAACGGCTTCCCGCAGGGTGAGTGGAAGGTCCAGCGAGTAATGGATCGACGCGTTGAAGACCACGAGGTCCGCCACGTCGTCAGCCATGGGAACCCCATCGAACGACGCCGCAATTCGCCGGGGCAGGGCCGGCAGGTGCGTGCGGTAGCCCGCGACGGCGCCCAGTCCGTCGACCGCGTCCGTTCGCACATCGAGTGCAGTGCACTCGTGCCCCGCCAGCATCACCCGGTAGCTCAGCCATGCGTTGCCAGCCCCCAGGTCGAGTACGTGTAATGGCCTCGACGGCCAGGCGGCCCTCGCCATCGGCTCGAGCACCGCACCGAGGAAACGATCGAACGTCCTCGACCGCACCGCCCATTGCGCCGCCTGAGGGCCCTCACGCAGGTACGGCAGCGCCAGCAGTTCGGCCTCACCGCCCCGGCCACGCCCCTCGGCCTCGCGGTGCGCCGCGTAGGCCGACCGGAATCGGCGAAGCGCCAGGGACCTCTGGCTGGCCGCCATCGGAGCCGGATCGCCCGCTGGAGGGGCACGGTGGCCCGAGCCCGCGACTTCGTCCTCCGGTGCCGGACCACAATCGGGCGCGCGCACGGCTGGCGCCGACCCGGCCCGCTCGAGGTGCAGGAGCACGTGATCGCCCAGGCGGGCAAGCGGTCGTTCCGCGAAATGGTCCAGGCGTTCGAGCAGGGCCAGCAATCGCGGTCGCCGGGAGATGGCCGGTTCGGCCGCGCTGGGTGGCACGAATACGCCAATGCCCCGCGTCGCCACGTGCCGGAACTCGGGCTCGAAAGCCTTCGCCGCCCGCCCCGGACGCGGGTACCAGACCGGAAACGAAACGCCACCGAGCCGAGCCGGAACCGGTCCGGCTCGGAGACGCCGGAACGCTGCGCGCGGGTTGCCCCGCAGGAGTTGTACGACGACCTCACCCGGCGGCAGGGGTCCGAAGATGACGAGAAGGGCGGCGGCGCCCGGCTGGAGGAGCTCGGCGAGGGCACATGCGACCGGCCGGAGGTCCGGAACGCAGTTGAGGGCGGCGAAGTTGGAAAAGGCGCCGTCGAAGCGCTGCTCTCCACGCGCCAGCCGGTCGCGCGCGAACGCCTCGATGTCCTCGATCGCCAGAACCTCGGCGTCTACCCGCCCGGACAGCCCGGCGGAAGCCGCTTTGTCCCTGACACGCTCGACCATCGCAGCCGCACCGTCCGTCACCAGAACCCGACGACCGTGGTGCGCCAGGTACAGCGCGTCCTCCCCTGTGCCCCCGCCAAGCTCAACCAATCGAGCGCCGGGCGGAAACGCCCGAAGAAGGTGCCGGCGCACGGCGTTCCGCTGCGCCGCCACGCTTGCCCATTCCGAGAAACGCTCGTCGAACGTCGCCGCCGCAGCACCGAACGCAACGATCGCCGCTGCGCGACTCGCGGAACTAGCCACCAACGCCTGCCTCGGTGCGCGCCGCCGGCTCGCGCGCCGCGAGTTCGGCCCAGCGCGCGTCCAGATCACGTCGCGCCGGCGAACCGTCGGGCAGATCTACTTCGGCGTGCAGCAGATTCCGGACCTCCCGGTAGAACTCGGTGTCGTACGTGCCGTGGAACAGCATGGCCAGGTCGTCCGTGTCCTCCCAGTTCTGCTTCCGGCCAACCTGCTCGCGCACCATCTCGTAGAAGCGGGTGCCCGGCAGCGGATAGGAAACCGAAACGCCGATTTCGTCGGGCCGCTCCTCACGCACGAGGTCACGAGTGAGCAGGATTTCATCCCACTCCTCACCCGGATAACCGAGCTGAAGGAACCAGCAACTGCGGATCCCCTGCGCCTTCAATGCACGCGTTGCGGTCCTCGCGTCCTCGACGCGTGAGCCCTTGTCCATCGCGTCGAGGATCGTCTGCGAACCCGACTCGACGCCCATCCAGACCTCCTCCGCGCCGGCCTCGCCGAGCGCCGCCACGGTCGCCGGCTTCATCAGATTCACCCGCGACTGCATCGTGAACGGCGTGCGCGCGCCGCGCAGCGTGACCTCCGCGGCGAATTCCTCGATCCACGCGGAAGTCAGACCGAAGATGTCGTCGGCGAACCACACGTGGTCGGGCCACACGCGCTCGCGCAACAACCCGAGTTCTTCTGCCGCGCTTGCCGGACTGCGTTGCGCGTAGCCTCGCCCGAAGATCGGTTTCGCGCACCAGTTGCAGCCGAACGGACAGCCCCGCGACGTCACCATGTTCCATGACATACGGCCGTGGGCGCCCGTCCACGCCGCGCGGTACCGCTCGACATCCACCAGATCCCACGCGGGGAACGGCAGCGCGTCCAGATCCTTCACGCCCGGCCGAACGCCCGTGCGGCGGACGCCGGCGCCGCCATCCCCGGCAGATAGCGCCAGGCCCGCAATGTCGCCCAGCTCCGCGTCCTTATCGATGCACCACGCATCCAGCACGTCGCTCAGTGCCAGCTCCGGCTCGCCGACGATCACAGCGTGCGCGCCTGCTTCCAGGTACGTTGCGGGACGGTCCGTCGCGTCGGACCCGTTCACCACCACGCGGCAGCCTCGCCCACGCGCAGCACCGATCATCTCGAGCGCGGCGCGCCGCATCCGGAGCGTACACATCTTCGTGAGGAAGTTGAAATTGTCCTCGACAATGGCGACGATCGACGGACCGGTCTCGTCGAGTTTCGCTTCGAACGCTTCCACACCCCGCGACAGCATCGCGTCGAACAACGCGACAGTGTGCCCCCGCTCGCGCAGGACGGCCGCAGCGACCAGCGTGCCCAGCGGCGGGTATGGTTTCATCTTCCGCGTCTGCTTCTCGTCGTAGCCCAGGTAGTACGAGTGGGCCAGGAGCAGCGGACGCCGGTGCGTCGGCACTGAAGTCATCACTGTGTCCCCCGGCTCGGGTCGTTGGCTCGCGCACCACGTACCCGGCCGGCAGTTCGAAGTTTTCGCCTGCATCTACTGCTGTAAACGCGCGATCGCCGCGTTGGCAACACAGCCACGAGCCCTGGACGCGCCCATGATCCGCTTGCGCGCACGGCCCGGACCAGCCCCTTTCCGAGCCCATGGACCCTCAGCAAGCAATCGCACGCGACACGCCGCGGCCATCGGCGCTCGTACTCCCGGTCCTCGGCGTGCCCGTTCACTTCGACGTCGATGCGGACCGGCTGCGCCAGGCTATCGATCGCGCTTACGGCCCGTGGCGAGAGATCGGCCCTTCCGTCGACCAGGACATTGCCGGACCGCGCATCCGAGTCCGACTCGCGCATCCGGCGCCCGCCACTGGCGAACCGGGTCCGGTCGTCGTCGAGCCTCGACCCGGACCCACCCTCACGATCCGACAGCCGGGACGCATCGCTGGCCGTGCCAGCGCAACCCGCATGGCTGCCGATATCGCCTTTGCCGCCGACGCCCTCCATGATCAACGAGCCGTCCGCGATGCGATCGACACACTCACGCTCTTCCTCCTCACACGCCTCGACCGCCAGCCCATTCACGCCGCCGCCATCGCACGCGCTGGAACAGGCCTCGTCCTGGCCGGCCCCAGCGGGACCGGCAAGAGCACACTCGCCTACGCCGCAATGCGTGCCGGTCTGCGCGTCCTCACCGACGATGCCGTCTATGTGCAGCTTCGCCCCGCTCTCCGCGTCTACGGCATGGCACGACCGCTCCACCTTGCACCTCAGTCCACTGACTGGTTCCCCGAACTCCACGACGCTCCCATCGTCGCTCGGCCCGGTGGCAGGAAAAAGCGCGCGATTCCCCTCGATCCTGCTCCCGGTCCGCCCGTCATCGAGCGCGTCGGTCTCTGCATCCTCGAGTCTCATGCCGGTACGCCGTCCGTACGACCCATCTCGCCGGACGAAGCCGTCATTGCCGCCACCTCCGCCCTCGACCCGGGCTTCGATGTGTTCCGCGACTCCATTCCCGACCGGATACGCGCCGTCGCAACCCTCGGTGCCTGGCGAGTCCGCGTCGGACAGCCGCCGCACGCTGCGCTGCCCGCTCTCTTCGAGTTGATCGATGCGCTCGCCTGACCCGCCGCCGTCCCATCCAGCCGTTCACTTGACGATATCCGCAGTGTACGGACCGATGCAACGTCGAATCGACAGCAACGGTGCGTGGCAGGCAGTCGTTCCGTCGTCAGCGCTGGCTCTGTCGGCTCGCGGGCGGGCGAATTATGTTGACATTGTATTCGTACGCGCCTCTTACCGGCTGAACCAATGAAACCGCGGCGGACCGCAACGCGTATCGGTCCCGGTCAGGACGGGGCAAACGAACGCATTTTTTCCGGGCGACAATTGAGGCGAACATCGGTTTTCCTGTTCAAGCTGGTCGTTGTGGCTGTGGCGGTCAGTGCGTGCAGCGGCGGGGGCAATGAGTCGAGGCGCCTGAGCGATGCGTGCGAGGCTGGCGACGCGTCAGCCTGTAACGACTTCGCGTACCGGCTTCTGGGTGGGGAGCAAGTCCTTCAGGACGAGCCGCGCGCTGCGGTGCTGTTCGAACAATCGTGCGAGGCCGGCATCGCGGAGAGTTGCGCCCGGCTCGGAAGCCAGTACGAGACCGGCGCTGGTGTGGAACGCGATTCGGCGCGCGCGGTCCCTCTGTACCGGAGGGCGTGCGACGGTGGCGCGGTGGCGGGCTGTCTGAGTCTCGGAATCCTTTATCAGGACGGCGCGACCGTGCCGAAGGACCTGGGACTGGCGGCGGAGCTGTTCGAGAAGGCATGCGACGGCGAGCAGGCGCCGGCCTGCCTCCGGCTGGGTCTGCTAGAACTGAGCGGCGACGCCGCGGGTCCGGACGCTTCCCGCGCCGCCGATCTGTTCGGGCAGGCGTGCGATGCTGATCTGATGGCCGCGTGTGTCGAGATGGCGAGGCTGTATGCGGCAGGCACAGGCGTGGCGAAGGATGTCGAGGGTGCGATCGCTCTCTACCGTCGCGCCTGCGAGGGCAATGCGCCGGCCGGCTGTTTCCATCTCGGCGATCTTTATGCTACGGGCGCTGGCGTTGCACAGGACTTTGAAGAGGCCGCCGGCCTGTATCGAAGAGCGTGTGACCGCAGACACGCCGAGGGCTGCTACGGACTTGCCGTCCTGCATCAGAACGGCGCAGGCGTTCCTCGCCAGCCAGCCCGTGCGGCGGCGTTGCTGCGACGCGCGTGTGATCTGGGGTATGCCGACGCCTGCACGGATTCGCGCGGTTCGTGATGACATCGACGGAACCGCTGCTCGCCGCCGAGAACCTGACGAAGAAGTACAGAGATGTCGTTGCACTCGACGATGTGAGTTTCACGATCTCCGCGGGGATCACGGGCATCCTCGGAGAGAACGGCGCGGGCAAGAGCACGGCGATCAAGATATTCATGGGGCTGGTGCGGCCGACCTCGGGTTCGGCGAATGTGCTGGGCCAGAACGCTTCGACCACCGTCAGCGTACGCGCCAGGCTCGGCTACATGCCGGAGCACGACTGTCTGCCGAGTCACGTGAGCGCGGCCGAGTTTCTCACCCACATGGCGGAGGTGAGCGGTCTTCCGCCGTCGACCGCGCGCACCCGGGCCGCGGACACACTGCGGCATACGGGTCTGTTCGAGGAGCGGTACCGTGCGATGGCCGGGTACTCGACCGGCATGAAGCAGCGAGTGAAGCTTGGCCAGGCGCTGGTTCATGATCCAGCCGTCGTGTTCCTCGATGAGCCGACCGCCGGCCTGGACCCGGTCGGCCGCGAAGAGATGCTGGCACTCGTACGGAAGACGTATCTCGATTTCGGCATCAGCGTCCTCTTCTCATCCCACCTGATGGCTGACGTCGAGCGCACCTGCGACCGGATCCTGATCCTTCAGGGCGGCCGTCTCGTGCAGTCCGGCGAGGTTGGTCAGTTCACGAAGGATACGGAGACCGTGTTCATCGAAGTCGACACCAACCGCGACCAGCTCATGGCCGCGCTCGAACGGCGAGGCGTCATTGTGACGGCGGATGGTACCGGACTCACGATCGAGGGCCCTGACGAGTCTGTCTACGATCACGTGCGGGACGCGCTCGTCGAAGCGGAAGCGCCGCTCCGCCGGATGGCGCCAAGACGACGTGCGCTGACCGAGTTGTTCCATCGTGAAGGTGATATCGATAGCGGGGCGGCGTCGTGAGTACCGAGGCGAGACAGCCGACCGACACCGCGACCGGGCGGGGCGGGACAGTATTCGATATCGGGTACCGCAACTACACCGGGCCCCGCGAAGGTCGAAGCCGTGCTCGCTCAGCCGTGTTCAAGGATGGCATCAGGACCGCCCTTGCTCTGGGCCGGGGCGCTCGCGCCAAGATATTGCCATGGTCCTTCATCGCCATTCTCGTCTTCATCGCGCTCATCATGGCGCTGATGGCCGGTGCCGCGGAACGGTACGGAGGACCCGGCGTGGCGGAGCAGTTGAATCTGCCATCGCATGCCGATTACTACGGGATCGCGTCCATCGTCGTGTTCGTCTTTGCTGCGGTCGTAGCGCCGGAACTGCTCTGTCGCGATCGTCGTGAGGGAGTGATCAACCTGTATCTGGTACGGCCGCTTACCGGTTCGGACTACATCATGGCCCGATGGGCCGCGTTCCTCACGGTCATGGTGGCCGCCGTCTGGCTGCCACAGGTCGTGCTGTTGACCGGACTGGCCATGGGCGACCCGGCACCCGCGATGTACCTGCGCGACAACTGGCTCGACATACCCAGGTTCCTCGCCGCCGGTCTGGCGCTTGCCGCATACGCGACGACTCTTGCGATGCTCACCGCGTCGTTCACGACCCGGCGAGCCTATGCCTCCGTATTCCTCGTGGGGCTGTTCGTGATCACCACGCCGTTCACAGTCGGGCTCGCTTCGGAGATCGAGGGCGCGGCCGGTCAATGGATCTCCATGTTCAACCTGACCAACATACCGGTACACGTGAACGACGTGATCTTCGGTGAGGTCAGCACCATCACGAGTGTGGCGCCCGCCCGCGAACTTCCCGCGCTCGTTCTGGTCGGCTGGTACTTCGCGTGGACACTGGTTCCGGGGAGCGTTCTGCTGGTGCGCTATCGGCGGTTGACGCCATGACCGGACCCCGGACGCCGGTCATCCGCGTCGATGGCGTGTCCCGCTGGTTCGGGAGCGTCGTCGCTATCAGTGACGTCAGCTTCGACGTGTCGCCCGGGATCACCGGCCTGCTCGGCCCCAACGGCGCGGGCAAGACGACACTGCTCCGCATGATCACGGGTCTGGCCGCGACGTCCAGCGGGTCGATCACGGTTTTCGGCGAGCCCGTTCGTGACAACCCTCCGCTGTACCGGCGCATCGGCGTGATGTCCGAACACGAAACCGTGTACGAGTTCATGAAGGGTCGCGAGTTCGTGCGGATGATGGGTCGCCTCAGAGGCGTCGAGGACGTCGACAGGGCAGTCGACAGAGTGATCGGGCTCGTCGATCTCGCTCATGCCCAGAACCGCCCGATGGGGCAGTACTCGCGTGGCATGCGACAACGGATGCGACTGGCGGCGACGCTCGTTCACGATCCGGAAATCCTGATCCTCGATGAGCCGCTGAACGGCGCCGACCCGCGGCAGCGCGTTCACTTCCAGCGCCTGCTGCGCCAGCTCGCGGCGGAGGGCCGGACCATCGTGCTGTCCTCGCACATTCTCGAGGAAGTCGAGCAGGTGGCCGACACCGTGCTTCTCATCGTCAATGGCAAGCTGGCGGCATCCGGCGGGTTCCGCGCGATACGCGCCGCTCTCAACGAACGGCCCTACCACGTCCGCGTGATGTGCGATGCGCCCCGCCGCCTGGCATCGGCGGTCGTCGCGCTCGATTCGGTCGACGCCGTGAATGTCGACCCCGATGGCGCAATCGTCGTTCTCAGTCGCAACGTCCGCGATCTCCAGATCGAGTTGCCCCGGCTCGCGAACGCTCGCTCGATCAGTCTGCGCAGAGTCGAACCGCTCGACGATTCGCTCGAGAGCGTCTTCGGTTACCTCGTGGAGCACTGACGCGATGAGTTCCGTCTACGTCCTCTCGCTCCGCCAGATGCTGAGCCGGTGGCGCCTCCTGATCATGACGGTGCTCGCCTCCATGCCCATCGTCATCACGTTTCTGACGCTGCGCGCTCGCCGTGCTCCGAGCATCAGTGAGTTCGAGACCGTCGTGTTCGACGCGATGCTCGCCGGTTCCATCTCGCCACTCGTCGTTCTGGCCATTGCCGCCGCCGCCTTCGCCAACGAGATCGAGGATCGCACGCTCGCGAATCTGACGCTGTCGCCTGTCCCGCGCTGGAAGATCGTGCTGCCGAAGCTCCTCGCGGCGATCACCATCGCCGCGCCGTTCATCGGTATCAGTGCGTTCTACTCGAGCCAGATCGCATTCCTCGGTGATGTGACGGCCACGTTCGCCGTTACCGCGGCCGCACTCGTCGGCGTCGCGCTGTATGCGTCGGCCTTCGTATGGCTCGGCCTCGTCACCACCCAGGCCATCGGCATCGGGCTGCTCTACATCGTCGTCTGGGAAGGCTTCTTTTCCGGATTCGTTTCCGGCGTCCGCCTGTTCAGCATCCGCCACTACTCCATCGCGCTCATGCACGCGATCGATGAACGCAGGTTCGCCTCGGCAGACCACATGAGCGCTGGTTTCGCCGTCGCCATATCGGTTCTCGTCTTCACGACGTTCCTGTTTCTGTCCGTCCGCCGGCTCCGCCGCATGGACGTGCCGTAGGACCCGCCTGCCGATCGACGTTCGACCCGGCGTCCGCCGGTCGTTTCTCCTGGCCGACCGCCGTCCGGCTTCGTTCTTGCACCCCACCACCGCCGGGACACTGACTCGGGGCAGGCGATGGTCGAACGGGAACCATGGACGATCGAGCGCGGCGAAGGACCGGTTGCGGCCTTCGCTCTGCACGCCGGACACGACCTGCGTCTCGAAGTCGCGGAGCTCGTGCGACTGACGGACGCGGAGCGGCTACGCGAAGAGGATCCATACACGCCCGATCTGATGAGGAGTGTGCAGACCCGCGTGATTGTGAACCGATCGCGGTTCGAGGTCGATCTGAACCGCCCGCGTGACGACGCGGTCTATATCGAGCCGGACCAGTCGTGGGGACTCGAAGTCTGGTCGTCGCGGCCGCCCGCCGATACCATCGCACGATCGCTCGAGGAGTGGGATCGCTTCCACGCGATGGTCGCCGAACTGCTCGCGGAGATGCACGAACGCCACGGCCGCTTCGTAGTCTACGACGTCCACTCCTACAACCACAGGCGAGCCGGGCCGGACGGTCCTGTCGCCGATGCGAGTGCCAATCCCGACGTCAACGTCGGAACCGGGTCGCTCGACAGAGCGCGCTGGGCGCTCGTCGTCGACCGTTTCATGGCCAGCATGCGCACGTTCGGGTCGCCGTCCTGCCCGCTCGACGTCCGCGAGAACGTTCGCTTTCGCGGCGGCCATTTCTCGAAATGGGTGCACGAACAGTTCCCGGACTCCGCCTGCGTACTGGCAATCGAGTTCAAGAAGACGTTCATGGACGAGTGGACAGGTGATGCGAACAGGGCCAGGATCGCGTGGCTCGGGCGGGCACTCGCATCCACGATACCGGGTGTGGTGGCGGAGCTGGATCGATGTCGGGCCTGAAGGCGGCGCAGCGCCCGGATACACCGGCCTTCCTGCCCGATGTCGTCGATCGGCTGACGCGCGGTTTGCGCGTGCGACGCAAGATCGCCGGAGGAGGCCGCCTCCACGTCGACCGGCCACTACCTTTCCTGGTGGTCTACCGATCGCCAGCCGATCGGGCTGATGCGGGGACGAGGCGATTCGTACTCGGCCAGCCGTCGTACCTGGCCCTTCCCGCCGATCCGGATTCCGGGGACGAGCTGCAGGCGACTGTCGCCGCCGTCGTCGAACCGCTTTCGCAGGCTCTGGGCGCGGTCCTCATCGTCGAGATCTGGTCATCAATCATCGCCGAGGCCGATCCGGCCGACGCCGAAGACCCGGTCGTCGCCATGTACGAGCGCGGACCGCGGTTTCGTGTCGTCACACCGGACCCGCAGGGCGACCTCGACGCGATCGCGGCGTTGATCGCGCGGTTACGCGGTATCGCCGTACACGGTCCGAACGCCACGGTCGAGCACCTCGAAAGCAGGACAGCGGCACCGCCCGGCATGGGCCCGGTCATCGATCCAGCCGACGCGAATCGGCTTGACTGCTACATCGCCGGCATTGAAATCGAGCCCGTTTACCGTGATGCGATCTCGGGCGCCGTCTACCCGAACCTCCTGCGCATGCTCGCCCAGCAGGTTGGTGACGCCCTTCTTCACTCGTTCTTCCGGTTCTCGCACGACAAGACCGTGACCCGGCCGGTCAGCCATCACGGACTCGGCAGACGCGCGGTCGTGAACGCCGTTCACGAAGTCGACAGGACGCTCGCCTCCATTTGCGACACGTTCGATTTCCTCGTCACCGTCACACCCGTCAACGCCGCCGCGGAATGGGAGTCGTTCCGCAAATCGAAGTTCCGCAACGCCCCGACTTTTCGCTATCGCCAGCTTGCGCAGGATCCCGAACTGCTGCTGCGCCGCCTCTATTCCGTTCCGCTCGAGAACGTCGAGGACCCGACGCTGGAGCGGATCTATCGCGAAAAGGTGCGCGAAACTGCGCGTCAGCTCACCATGCTCGCCGAGCGCAACACCCATCGGTTCCTGTACGGAAGCCTGCAGCTCTACGGCGAAGTCGACGCGGGACTCCTGCGTCTGGCCAAAGGCATTCTCGAAGGCGTTACCGAGGGTGAGTCCGACGGCGACCTAACAGTGGACGCCAACCGGTTCGCCGCAATGGCACGGCAGTTCCTCGACGACTTCACGTCGACGTACGCGGAGCTGGCGGCTACGATCGAAATACGCGACGACACCGCGACCCTCATGGTGTCGAAGGGCCGCCTTCTGATTCCCGTCGATCTGCGACTGTCGCACGAACGCGCGCTCGCACTGGCCCACCATGAAGCCGGCACCCACGTGCTCACGTGGGCCAACGGGACCGCCCAGCCCCTCGCGATTCTGCACACCGGCCTTGCCGGCTACGAAGCGCTCCAGGAAGGACTGGCCGTGCTGAGCGAGTTCCTCGTCGGCGGCCTCGACCGCAGCCGGCTCCGCCTGCTCGCCGGTCGGGTCGCCGCCGCCGCACTCGTGATCGATGGAGCGGACTTCTCCGCCGTCTTCGATGAACTCACCGAGACACACGCACTGCCGCCGCGCACAGCCTTCATGACCGCCATGCGGGCACTGCGGGCGGGCGGCCTCACCAAGGATGTCGTCTACCTCCGTGGTCTGACACAGCTGCTCGACTATATCGCGGCGGGCGGCGACATCGAGATCCTGTTCCTCGGCAAGTTTTCGCTCGCCCACGTGCCGCTCATCACGGAACTCCGGGCTCGCGAGGTGCTTCGCAAACCACCACTGCGACCGCCGTGCCTCGATGTGACCGGCGCGCAACAGAAGCTCGAATGGCTGCGTGGAGGACGTACGGTCCTCGACCTGCCGAAGGCGACATTCCCATGAGAATCGGTTTCGTCGTAAACGACGTGATAACTGAAGATGCACGCTACACCACGACCCGCCTGCAGCTCAGTGCGTTGCGGCGAGGGCATGAGGTATCGGCGATCGGTGTCGGCGACTTCATCTATGATGTGGACGACACCATCTCGGCGAACGCTCGCCGAGTCCCCGGCACGCGCTACAAGACCACAAAAACGTACCTCGATTCGCTGCTGGGGCCCGATGCCCACGACGAACGGATTCGCGTCAACGATCTCGACGTCCTGCTCCTGAGAAACGACCCTGCCGATGATGCCACCGAGAGGCCGTGGGCGCAGACGAGTGGCGTGCTCTTCGGCCAGTTGGCCGCTCGCGCAGGCGTAATCGTGCTCAACGATCCATTCAGTCTGGCCAACGCCATCAACAAGACCTACTTCCAGCACTTCCCCGAACAGGTCCGCCCTGTATCGCTCATCACGCGCGACCCCGACGAAGTGCGTGCCTTCGTCAGAAACCACAAAGGGAGCGTCATCCTCAAGCCGCTCCAGGGTTCCGGTGGACACAACGTGTTCCTGGTCCGGAAGAACGATGGGTCCAACCTGAGCCAGATCATCGAAGCTATCCTCCGCGACGGCTACATCGTCGTGCAGGAATACCTGCGCGAGGCCGAGGCCGGAGACATTCGCCTCTTCGTCATGAACGGCCAACCGCTGCAGGTCGACGGCAAGTACGCCGCGTTCCTTCGCGTCAGCGAAACCGAGGACATTCGCAGCAACATGAGCGCCGGCGGCTCCATCCGGAAAGCGAAGCTCGATGGTCGCGTGTTCGAACTCGTCGAAATGGTCCGACCCAAGCTCATTCAGGACGGAATGTTCCTGGTCGGGCTGGACATTGTCGGCGACAAGCTCATGGAGATCAACGTATTCTCCGCCGGTGGGCTGGGCAGCGCGGAGAGCATTCACGAGGTCGACTTTTCGGCAGCCGTCATCGAGGCACTCGAACGCAAAGTGGCCAGCATCGGTATCTACGGAGCTCAGCGACCTTCGAACAAGAGCATCGCAACCCTGTGACATTCCATTCCGCCTGGCCCGTCGCCAGCGGCGACGATGCCGCGGTTCCGCCCGGCAACTACGCGGGCCCCCGTCCGCTCCTCTCGGCCAGCCTCGCCGAGTGTTGACATCGAGCCGGGAACAGGCTACGCTTCATCAGGATTGAGAACGATTCTCAACAAGCGGCTTCTCTTGACCAATCACCCGGACCCGAGCCTGTGCCGGCTGGCCGACTGCCCGATGCGGGAGACGGTCGAACTCGTGCACATCGAGCTGCCCGACGATCAGGCGGAATGCCTGCTGGAGCGCGGTGTCGTGCCGGGCTGCAGCATGTGTGCGACCCGGCGTTCACCGGCGGGCGATCCGATCGTTCTGATCGACGGGATGGTGCTGGCGATGCGGCGGGAGATGGCGGGCTGTCTGCTGGTTCGGCGCCGCCTGGCGGACGCGATCTGAGCCGCGTGCCGTGAGCCAGGTGCAGGACCCGCCTGGGCGCTGGCGCAGGCGAACGGTTCCATCCCGGACCGAGGCACCACTGGTTGCCCTGGTCGGGCCGCCCAATTCGGGCAAGACCACCCTCTTCAATCGATTGACGGGCCTTCGGCAGAAGGTTGCGAACTACCCGGGTGTGACGGTCGAGAAGCATCTCGGTCGGGCCCGCCTGCCGGGTGGTGAAGCCGTGGATGTGCTGGACCTTCCGGGAGTGAACGGTTTTTCGGCGAGGTCGCTGGACGAGCGGGTGACGCGGGACGCGCTGGAAGGCCGGATCCCGGGCCTGCGGTCGCCGGACGCGCTTGTACTGATCGTGGATTCGACGCGGCTCGAGACGCAGCTCATGCTGATCGAGCCTGTGCTGTCGTATGACCTGCCGACGCTGCTGGTCCTGAACATGGCGGACGAGCTGGACGCGCGGCGGGGCGACGTTCGCGACGACGTTCTGGCGAAGGAACTTGGCGTCACGGTGGTGCGCACGGATGCCCGGACGGGCCGGGGCGTGGATGCGGTGCGAGCGTTCCTGGTGGAGCAGTCGCAGCGGCGAGCGTCGGCGGCTCAGCGGGCGGAAGGCGAGTACGTGGCGCCACCGCGCATACAACTACCGGTGATCGGCACATTCACGGACAGGCGCAACCGGATCCGGGCGGTGAATCAGCGGGCGTCGTATACGGCGCCGGGTCCGTCGTTCCGGAGCGAACGCCTCGATTCGATACTGCTGCATCGGGTGGGGGGGCCGCTGGTCTTTCTGGCGGTGATACTGCTGGTGTTCCAGTCGATCTTCACGTGGGCGACACCGATGATGGATGGTGTCGAAGCGCTGGTCGCGGGATCGGGCGAATGGCTTGCTGTTCGTCTGCCGGACACGTGGTGGCGCGCGCTGCTGATCGAGGGAGTGTGGGGTGGTGTCGGATCCGTCGTCGTATTCCTGCCGCAGATCCTGGTACTGTTCCTTTTCCTGGGCATCCTGGAGGACTCGGGTTACCTGGCGCGTGCGGCTGTAATCGCGGACCGGCTGATGATGCGCGTAGGTCTGCAGGGGCGGGCGTTCCTTCCACTGCTGTCCGGTTATGCGTGCGCGGTGCCGGCGATTCTGGCCGCCCGGACGGTGGAGAACGAAAGGGACCGGCTCGCGACGATCTTCGTCACGCCGTTCATGACGTGTTCGGCGAGGCTGCCGGTCTACGCGCTGCTGATCGCGGCGTTCATTCCGGACCGTCCGTTGCTGGGACCGGTGCTGGGCCTGCGCGCGGCGACGCTGCTCGGTCTGTACGCGATCGGGTTGATCGCGGCAATCGGCACCGCGTTCCTGCTAAAGCGAACGCTGCTGCGCGGGACGCCGACACCGTTCCTGATGGAGCTGCCGCCCTACCGTATTCCGGGTCTTCGCTCGATCGGGCTGCGGCTGCTCGACCGGAGCCGCATCTTCCTGCGCCGAGCCGGTCGCATCATTCTGGCGGTCGCGATCGTACTCTGGATTCTGACGCAGGTGCCGCGCACGGCGGGCGGTCCACCACACATCGACGACAGCGCGCTGGGCCGGATTGGCCAGGTGATCGAGCCGGCCATTGCGCCGCTCGGTTTCGACTGGCGCATCGGAGTTGGCCTGGTGTCGTCGCTCGCCGCACGTGAAGTGATTGTCGGCACGCTCGGGACGATCTACGGTGTCGAGGACGCATCGGAAGGTTCATTCGAGTTGCAGGATCGTCTGCGGCGCGATCTGGATCTCGGCTCCGCCATCGGACTGCTCGTGTTTTTCGCGTTCGCGCTGCAGTGCATGTCGACAGTGGCGGTCGTCCGGCGAGAGACCGGCGGCTGGAAATGGCCGGCCCTCCAGTTCAGCTACATGCTCGGGCTGGCTTGGGTCGGCGCGTTCGTTGCCAACTGGCTGATCTGATCCCGCGCTTCGCGATCAGCATTCGGTCAATTCACGGGCCGGGCGCCATCAGGCCAGCCCCGGCCCGCACTCAGCCTCCGGTCAGTTCGCGGCTGAGCGCCATCAGGCGAGCCCTGGCTTCTTCGTCATACGCCTGATCGTTCGCGCGGGCAGGTTGAAGGCCGTTGAAGTAGCGGCCGGTGCCGGGCTCGGGCATCGTCACCAGCTGCATCACCGCGTCGGCGCCTTCATCCACGGTGCTGCGTGGATTCGCGCCCGCTTCCTCGACCATGCTCGTGTTCATCAGCGTAGCCGGATGCAGCGCATTGACGGACACTCGTCCGGCATCGAGTTCAGTCGCCAGCTCGAACGTGAACATGATCTGCGCGAGCTTGCTCTGGCCGTACGCGCGGGAGCCACCGTAGTTCTGTTCGAGCATCACGTCAGAGAAGTCGATCGGCGTCTGTGCTATCGACGCGACGTTGATGATGCGCGCGGGTGCGCTGCGTTCCAGTAGCGGCAACAGCATCCGCGTGAGCAGAAAGCCCGAAAGGTAGTTGACCGCGAAATGCATCTCGTGGCCGTCCGCGCTGAGCGTTCGTTCGGTGCCGCGAGGGATCCAGATACCGGCGTTGTTGATGAGGATGTCGAGCCGATCGTACTCGCGCAGGATCGTGTCGCCCAACCGCCGCACCTCGGCGAGGTCGGCCAGGTCGGCCGCATGGAACGTTGCGCTGCCATGGCCCGCCCGCTCGATCTCCTCGACCAGCGCAGTGCCGCGCTCGTGATTGCGGCCGTGCACGATGACGTGTGCGCCCCCAGCGGCGAGTCTGCGAGCGACCTCCCGCCCGAGCCCGTCCGTCGAACCCGTGACCAGGATTACGCGACGCTCTCCGCTCGGCGTGCCGCCCGCAGCACCCTGTGCAAACGCAGGCGATGGTGTCGTGAGCAGTACGCACACGACGAGCGCAATCAGCGTTGCACCGTGCGCACGGCCTCGCTCGAGAATGTGGGTCGGGTGACGTCGAAACCGTCGTTCGCCGCCACGATGCATTTCGTCCCAGGCCGCCACAGCTGCCTTCACCCGTGATGCATTCATCGGTTTCGTCCCCCGGTTCTTACGCACACCGCGGCGTGCGAAAGGCGAGCCGCGACAGCGGTTGTCAGTCCGTGGCGCCGTCCACGGCATGTTTGCCGTGTACCCTGCATGTCACAGACCATAGCTGGAACCGTACATGGATAACACCGCCGCGCGGCAGCAGGCGGGTCCGTCGTCGTTGGCCGGGCAGTCCGGCACGGGCCGTGCAAGCCCCGGACGCGCAATCGCTGGCAGGTCTGCTCACGGGCGCCTGCCATTCCCCGCTACGCCCGGTGCGGGGCATCGAGAGGGCAGGCCGCATTCAGGCTGCAACAGGGGGAGGCAGTGTGAGGGTAATTGCGACGCGCCGCTCGGACCAGAATCACGCCGCGATCGATCCGTGAACCGCCGTCCACATCTCGGCGGGCCTCGCGCTCGGTCTCATGGACGCGCCGCGCAACTGGTCGCTGGCGGCTGCGCTGGGCTATGAACTCGCCGAGCAGTATTTCGAACGCACGGAACTCGGCAAGGACCTGTTCGAAACCCGTGTGCCGGAGTCTATCGGAAACGCCATCGTCGACACCGCCGCGTTCATGGCCGGCCACTGGCTTGGCACGCTCTGGCTGCGCAGGTAATGACGCGTGAGTCCTTTGCGGTTCTGGTCACGGTCCTAATCACCGACGAGCGCGCGGACAGGGTCGACGCGGGATGCGTGCAGTGCCGGAATCGCGCAGGCAACGAGCGCGACGGCACCGAGCAGTAGCGCAACCGACGCCATGATGACGGGATCGAACGGCTGCACGCCGAAGAGCAGCGAACGGATGAGTCCGCCGAGCAGGGCGGCGGCGATTGTGCCGGCCACGAGTCCGGCGGTGGTGACTCTGACGCCGTGGCCGAGGACGATGAGAAAGATCTCGCGGGTGGTGCTGCCGAGCGCCAGGCGGATGCCCATTTCGCGGGTGCGTTGCGCGACAGTGTACGCCAGGACGCCGTAGATGCCGATCACGGCGAGGAACAGCGCGACGCCGGCAAACAGGAGAAACAGGAACATGCTCGAGCGCCGGTTCGACAGCGAATTGTCGATGCGGCTCGTCATGGTTCCGATGTCGAACAGCGGCAGCTCGGCATCGCGCCGGCCCACTGCGTCGCGCAGCGTGTTCGTCAGGGCCAGCGGATCGCCCGCCGCGGCAGCCACGAGACTCACGAACGAGCCTGGCCCCTGACGGTACGGAAAGTAGTAGGCTCCGACGTGGTCAGCCGGTGATGCGGTGAGGTCGTTGTGCTTGATGGTGCCGACCACGCCCACGATCGCGTAGTAGTCGTTGGCGTCATCCATCCCCGGAACGCCGCCCCAGAGCATCCGCTTTCCGAGCGGACTCGTCTCGCCGAAATAGCGTCTTGCAAGCCATTCGTCCAGGATGATCACGCGACGGTCGTCAATGCCGTCACCCGGTTCGAAGGCCCGCCCGTCGAGGAGCGGAATGCCCATCGCCTGAAAATAGTCACCGGCGATCCATGTCTGGAGCGGCGAGAGCAGGGACTCGCCAGGCGGCGGCGAGTAGCCTTCCGGCAGAATCACGCTGGACGAGTTGCTGCCGGAGAACGGCAGCTGCGAAGTGAGTCCGACGTGGCGGACGGCCGGTGCGTCGCGGAGCTCGGCCAGCAGGGCATCGGCGAATTGTGTTCGTGAGTCCCCGTCCGGGTAGCTGGCGCCCGGAAGCGAAACACGCGCGGAAAGGACGCTGGTCGGCTCGAAACCCGTGTCGACGGCGTTTGCTGTCCGGAAGCTGGCGAGCATGAGGCCCGCGCCCGCCAGCAGCAGAAACGCCAGTGCTATCTGCGCGGTGACCAGCGAAGTGCGGACCCAGAGCGTGCGGCGGTCCACGGTCGAGCCGCGGCTTTCGGTATGGAGCACGGATCGCAGATCGGCGTGCCGCAGTTGCATCGAGGGAATCGCGCCGAAGACGAGACCTGCAAGCACGGCCAGGCCGAGCGTGAACAGCAGCACGGTCGGGTCCATTCCGATTTCCGAGCCACGCGGCAGCTCGGCCGCGCCGAACGCGGCCAGCAGCCGGATCCCGCCGAAGCCCACCAGGATACCCATCAGTCCGCCCAACCCCGCGAGCAACAAGGCGTGTGTCAGGATCTCCCTTGCGATCCGGCCGCGCGGCGCGCCGATCGCCAGGCGAGTCGCCGTGTCGCGGACCCGGACATGACCGCGCGCGATGATCAGGTTCGCGATGTTGACGCAGCCGATCAGCAATACGAATACGACGCCGCCCCAGAGCAGGTATAGCGTCGGCCGGACATCGCGTACCAGGTCCTCCTGTGCCGGCACGATCAGCATTTCGTAGCCGACATCCTCGAGCATTTGTACGCCGTTCGGGACCGGCCATTCCGAAACGAGCGTTGCATTGAGCGCGTCGTTCTCGGCACGCGCGCGCTCGACCGTCACACCCGGTCGAAGCCGCGCGATCATCTGGTAGTTATTGCTGTGCCAGTTGCCGATCTCGCGGTCGTCCATCGCGTACGCGATCGGGACATAGAACCGCGGCTGCTCGTTCTGCGGCACACGGAAATCCGGCGGCAGCACGCCGACAACGCGGTAGGGTCGCGCATCGAGACGAACGTCACGCTCGAGGATGCCAGGATCGCCATTGAAATAATCCCGCCAGAACGAGTGGGTCACTACCGCGACCGCTTCGTTGCCCGGGTCCATTTCCTCATCCAGGAAGCCGCGCCCCATCAGCGGCTGCACGCGCAGAAGCGGAAAGAAGGACGGCGTGACGCGCATGCTGCGCATGCGCTCCGTGCCGCCCGGCTCGCCGACCGTGTGGCCCCATGACTGGTATTGCGCGATCTCGTCGAACGACTGCAGCCGGTCGCGCCGGCCGAAATAGTCGAACGCGCCCGTGCTCGACCGTGCGGCACCCGCACCCGGATAGCTGTTCATCACGTTGACCAGTTGATCGGCATCCGGATACGGAAGCGGCGAAAGCAGCACGCTGTGGACCACCGAGAAGATCGCTGCATTCGCGCCAACACAAACGGCGAGCGTCACCAGGACAGTGGTCGTGAACGCCTTTTCCTTGCGAAGCTGTCGGAACGCGATTCGTACGTCGCGCAACGTCGAGCGCATGGTGGCTCCGATGTGTCGGTGTGGACGCGTCGTCCGCCCTACGGTTGCCGGGCGTCAGCGGTTTCCGGCCGGCGCCGCCGATCACCGGAAATCGTCCAGATCAGGCCATTGGCACGGATGCTGCCAACGACGAAAAACGGGTTCCGCGGACGGCGTACGCCCGTGGACCCAGGCTCGCGCCGGGCTCGCGGATGTGCTGTCCGGTGCGCAGCGACCCGAGCATCCTTCCGCGAATTCCGGCCTGTCAGTGATTCCCACTCTCGGGAGGTGTTCAAATGCTGTCACGCAGGATCCCAACAATGGCGCTGGCCGCCATCGCCCTGACCCTGCCTGCAACGACGCTGCAGGCGCAGGAGGGCGAGAACACAACGATCATCGACGTGCTCGAGGCACGCGGCAACTACACTGCGTTCCTCCAGGCCGTACGTGCGTCGGGGCTCGAGGAAACGCTGAAGGGTGAAGGCCCGTTCACGGTGTTCGCGCCGACGGACGAGGCCTTTGCGAAGCTGCCGGAAGCCCGGCTCGCCGAGCTGTTGGCCGACCCGGCGGAGCTGCGCGATCTCGTGTCATACCACATCGTCCGCCAGAACATCGGTGTCGAAGGTGTGACGGAGTCGACGAGCGTCGAGACGATGCAGGGTTCGACAATCGCTGTCGAGCGCACCGAACAGGGCGTGGTCGTACGGGCACCTTCGGCGGCTGCCGAGGTCACGGGTGGCGCCGAGCCGCCTGCGCCTCTGGTCGCGACTATCGTCACGCCGGACGTACGGGCGACGAACGGCGTCATTCACGGGATCGACATTGTGCTGATAACGCCACAGGAGTGACGTTAGCGGCGGGAGCGGAAGGGACCGGATCGCGCCCGGTCCCTTCCTTCACCCCGGCCGGGCTCGGATTCCGCGAGCCGGTCTCAGTCCCGCAGCCGACTCAGCGCAGGTTGATCCGTGTCTGGACCGTTCCGCCCTTCACACTCTCGTAGCGGAGGTCGAGGGCACCACTGCCCCTCACGATGTACTCGATGGTCCTGGTAGTGCGCCCGGGATGGCCGTTACGGATGATGATGCGTTCGAGATCCGCCTGATCGATCATATCGGTCGCGCCCGGCGCGTGCTTGTTCCGGACCCAGCCGGCCGATATGACCTCGGCGGCGCCTTCGAGGTGCAGGAGGTCCGGCGGCACGACGTGATTCTCGGCCGCCCTCGCCGTGATGGTCGGCGCAATGCGGTCGTTCGTGATGTCGACCCAGACGCGCCACACGTCGCCGCCCACGCGCTCGGCCATTGTCTCGCCCAGCGCCATCATTGGCATCTCGCCCGCCTGGAACAGAGTGAACGCCATGTTGCGGTGCGCGAGCTCCTCCTGCATGAACCTCGGCGGAATGCGGCCGCGCGTCTTCTTCCATCCGCCCAGCTCGACCAGACCGTACTGCGGATGCTCGAACGGCGTCCAGTCGACGAACTGGTCACCGAACTCGAGGTAGTCGTCGAAGAAGAGGCCTGACAGATCGGGACGTATCGGACTGTCGGGGTCCTGTTGCTGCTCCTTCAGCGCGGGGCTGTTGAAGTACTGGCCGCCGTTCCACAACTCGTTCGAGAAAGAGATCATTCCGAGGCCGTCGTTGGTCCAGTCGATGAATCCGCCGTGCACGGTATACAGACCGCTCCAGATGACGAGATAGTCGTAGTACGGCAGGAGTCGCTGGCCGTGCTCACCGAGCTGGTCGTACACGCGGTTGTCGGCCGCCGGATAGTCGCCCTGCCATTCGGCGCCGGGCCCGCGCAGGATCATGCCGCCGCTGTTGTGATAGGACTGGACGCCGGCGATGTTCGGATGCGACATCAGGAAATCGTTGACGGCCTTCGCTTCAGGCAACTGGAACGGATAGTCCATGGCGCCGCCCTGGATGTACTCGGGCTGCCAGTCGGATGCCCAGTTGCGATTGCCATCGTAGCCGCCCGGTCCATCCTCGTTGACGCGGCCATCGCCATCGTTGTCGATGCCTTCGGAGCCGAGCAGTATCCAGTCGCCGAATTCGCCGGGCGGAACCGGCTCCATGAGCCGCGGATCAGCCGCGTTCAGGCGATAGTTGCCTTCGCCCGGCACGTACTTGCGGATCTGTTCGATGTTGTTGTTGCTGTTCAGATCGTCCGGACCATCCTCGTCGAACAGCCCGTCGTTGTCGTCGTCGACCGGTACATGTCCCGTGCGCGAACCGGCGCCGGTGCCGTGCAGGAAGTAGTCACGCCCATCCGGATTGACGGTCGGAACGATGTAGAAGACGCGCTCATCGACCAGCTTCGTGATCTGCTCGATGCGGCCGTAGTTCTCCATGAGATACCAGACAGTGTAGATCGTGACTTCACTGCCCTGGATCTCGTTGCCGTGAACGTTCGCCTCGATGTACATCGCCGCCTTGCTCATTTCCGAACCGGTGTCCGGATTGTTGATCGTCATGAGCATGAGGTCGCGCCCACCGTGGCTCTTCCCGAGCGATCGCATCGAAAGGAACTTCGGATACGCCCGCTCGAGCGTTCGCAGGTCCTCGTACAGTTCCGCCGTGTCATGCCAGCGGTTGAAGTCGAGCCGGACCTTGTGTGGCGGGTCCGATCCCTGGATGCCCGGTCGATCCTGCGCACTCACCGAGGTTGCCACGAGAACGCTCAGGAGCAGCGCCGCGAGCACGGGCCGCACGGGATTGGTTGTCATTCTCACGTTCGATTCTCCTGTCACTGTTCGTTCACGCATCAACGCAGCGTCAGCATCATGGATTCGGATCCGCTCTTCTGCGACCGGAGCTTCAGTTCGATACGCGCGCCCGGCTGTCCCCGAATGACCCACTGGAACGACCGGCGCGTACCCGAGCCCGCAAGCGCGCTGATGAAGTTGGTCTTGACATCGCCCGTTATGATGGCTTCGGGATCGACGCCGAGCTGTACCATCACCGGCTGGACTGCCCCGGCCCGCACGCCCTGCGCAGCCGCCGTAGGCAGGTAGCCCGTGTTCTCGATCTCCGCCTCGATGCGGAACACGCCGCCGCCATGGTCGGTCACGGTCGTGCTCGCGATGCGCACACGTGGGAACAGCGACGACAGGTACAGCGCGAACTGCGCGTGGCCGGCGAGGAGTTCGTCGATCTGTGCCGCCGGCGGATTGCTCGTCACATACGGCTTGAACCCGCCGATCTCGACCTCGCCGAGCTGGGGGTGGTCGAACGGTGTCCAGTCGACAAAGCCGTCGATGTTCTCCGATTCGAACCAATCGAGGAGGCGCTTGTCGTTGTCGGTCGCAACAGGCGATCCACCCGCACCGCCGCCACGTTGGCCGCCGCCGCCGGCCTGTCCGCCCTGCGCCGTGTCCGCCGCGGCCATCTCGATGCCCCAGCCGGGTGTCGAAAACGAAGGCACGCCGAACTGATAGTAGCCGTACTCGAAGAACGCACCTCGCGGCGCGCGCGTCACGGCCGCCCGCCGGATGCCCGTCAACTCCTGGTACTTTGCGGCAATGGTGCGAAAGTACTCGAGGTCAGTCGTATCGATCATTGTGGCCGGCTGCTGCCCGCCGCCGCCACGACCGCCGCCCGCCGGCGCGCCACCGCGTCCGCCGCGTCCGCCGCGTCCGAAACCGGCGGTGGCGGTCGACATGACGCCCACCGCGCGTGCACCGCTCGTCGAGGCCTCCGCCTGATCGAACAGCGAAAGGGCCGCGGCCGCCGCAAGCTCGCCCCGTCCGCCCGGCGAGCTGATCAGGTTGTCACTCGCGCCGAACGTCAGGATCGCGGCCACGCCGCGCCTCCGGATCACGTACTCCATCAGCGCGATCGACTCCGCCTCGCTCACCATGTGGCGGCCCGCGTCCTTCGCGTAATACGGGTACTCGTGCTGAAAATTCCGGTTCAGGTCCACGCCGCCGACGCCATCCTCGTTGTAGAAACCGTCACCGTCATTGTCGCGGCCCTCCCAATAGAGCGCCCACCCGCCCGACTCGCCCTTCGACGCGTCGGCCCGCTTCAGCAGTCGGGCATCGGCCGGGTCTGTCATGTACGGGCCGGAGGGGTCGCGCACACGCATGAACGTGATCAAGCCATCGCCGTTCAGGTCCTCGGGCGGATCCTCGTCGACACGCCCGTCGTTGTCATCGTCGTAGGGCGTCAGATTGCCGCGCTGCCACGTCGCGACAGGTCCGAACACCGCCTCGGCGCCATCCGGATTCACACGCGGCACTACGAAGAATGCCTGTTCGTCGATGCGCCGCCGAACCTCGTCGTTACTGCCATACTCCGTCAGCAGCCACTCGACCGTTGCCAGCGCCAGCTCGCTACCGATCAGGTGGTCGCCCTCGAGGTTCGCCGCCATCAGCAGCGCCGGCCGTTCGTCGACCGGAACACCCGCACGGTTCGCGATCTCGACCGCCCAGATCGAGCGGCCGCCGCGCGTCTCGCCGATCGATACGAGCGTCGCGATGTTCGAATGCGATCGCACCAGACCCTGCAGCGCCGACGTCAATTCGTCGTACGTATGATACTTCGTGTAGTCGACCGTCTGCGCCCGCAGCGGCTCAGCGGTCAGCACCAGCACCATCAAGGCGCAGGCAACGACCCCGATCGATGTCCGGGATATGCGTCCCTCGCCTTGCCACCGCTTCCTCACTCGCCCTCCGTGCTGTTCTCGATCCGAATTCACGTCACCGGCAGCCCCGGAACCGCGCCGCGCGAAGCAGTCCAGCGGTTCGTGACCCGGCTTCACACTTGCAGTATGATCGGAACGCCTGCCTCCCCGGGCAAGCGCTGGGCAACCGCAGGGAGGAACCACGTCGAGGACACACGTGCCTCTCAATCACAAGAGATGCCGCACCGGCCGATCGCGGCCGGGCGTGGACCGAAGCACGGGACCGGGAGCACATGCATGGCCGTATCGAGCGCACCGACACGCGGTGAAACGGAAAATTCGATGACTCCCGAAGACCGGCCCGGACCCACAGTCGCCGTTCGGACGGCGGACGGATACCGGACCGACATCAGGGTCCGGACGCACCAGCTCGTCTGCGACGAGCCCGACGACAAGGGCGGTACCGACACGGGCCCGACGCCAAACGAACTCATGGCCGCCGCGCTGGCCGCATGCACGGCGATCACCATGCGGATGTACGCGAACCGGAAGGAATGGCCGGTGCACGCCATCGACGTCCACGCATGGCACCGCCATGTCGACGAGAAGGATCCGGCGGACCCGAACGCTCGACCACGCCGCATCGATGTGTTCGATCTGTCCATCGCCATCGAAGGCGAGCTGTCCGTCGACCAGCGCGAACGTCTGGTCGAGATCGGCGGGCGCTGCCCCGTCAAGCGCGCCCTCGACGGCCACAGCCGGATCGTGACCTTGCTCGAGTAGAAGCCCGCAGACACCGGCCGGTACTCCGGCAGGACTCCGGCTGGTGCTCCGGAAAACCCTTCCCGGCAACGAGTTCTCGCGGACCGCCAGTCCGCCGATCGACGTCCGTTGTCCCGATCGACTCCGTGCCGGGGTTGTCACGGAACCGTCGGACCCTTCTCTTGTCCAGATCCCATTCATGCACGGAGGGGTTCTGGCCGATGAATCTGGCCGTCCGCACGATCGCGCGTCGCAGCATTGCCATCACATCCGGAATGGTCGATGCGTACGCCAGCGTTCACGTCGGCGACTCCATTACCGCCGAAGCCGAGGTTCTCAGCGTACATGAACAAAAACCCGTCACACAGCTCCGAGTCCGCGTCGAACGACACGACGGTCAAACGGTCCTGGAAGGAGAGGCGTGGTGCTACACAATGGGGCCGGGCTCGTGAGCCGGGCGACACCGCCCCGCCACCATCCGGCGGACCCGGAGTGAGCCCTCGCCGCGCCGCGCTCCTCGATCGCCTTCGACAGTCCGATCGCAGGAGCCCCGCACCGCCGGCACGTGCGCTCGCCGCCGTCTGCGCCGATCCTCGCCTCATCGGCGATCTCATCGCCGCACTCGATGACGACGACGCCGTCGTCCGGCGCCGTGCCGCTGAAATCATCGAAAAGACGACCCGTAACCACACCGAGTGGCTCGAGCCGCATCGCGCCAGCCTGCTCCCGCGCGCAACCGCTCGCTCCCACCGCCAGGACACTCTGTGCCGCCTCATTCCCGTGATTCCACGACTCGAACCCACACGCAACGAGCTCCGGAATGTCACCGCCGACCTCTTCGATCTGATCGACGGCCCGGGCCGCCAAGTCCAGGTCTGCGCGCTCCAGGCGCTGTATGACCTCTCCGCCGGCAGGCCCCAGCTGCGCAGACGCGTCCGCGAAGCACTCGAACGGAAGCTGCGCGAGGGCAGTCCCGCCGTGCAGGCACGGGCGCGCCGGCTGCTGGCCGAGGCTCCCCCGCGCGGCAAGCGGCGCCGCAGTTGACCCGCGCATGGTGTCCGTCGAAACAGCCGAATCGGCGCCGTTGCGTGCAGAAGTGTACACCAACCCGGTATGCGCCGTCGTGAGCGAGTCCTCGGCGTATCCTGTTATCACACAACACTCTGGACCTTTTCACAGTAATTCGTTTATATTGGATTCATGGCGCGTTCGAGGCGCGCCGGTTCCCCGTTCACGGATCGGTCGCATGGATTCGTTTCGTCGTGCCGCGGGGACTGCGATTGCGGGTACGTTTTTGCCCGTGGTCCGGGTCCCATCGATGGTCTTCGTTCTGGCGTCGTTGCTGGTGCCCGCAGGCCTGCGGGCGCAGGGGAGCATGCCGGCGACCTCGCCGTTGACGGCCAGTCCTGAGTCACAGGCAGCGGTCGTGGCGCCGAGCCAGAATCCGGACGGTTTCCTGTTCGCGCCGCCGGTGGCTCGAATCGGCATGCGTGCGGGCTTCAACTTCGCGCGTGCGGCGAGTGGTGTGTTCGATCTGGCGACAGATGAGCTGACGCTGGAGCGAGGTGATTTCGGCGGTTTCGCGATCGGCGGCGACCTGGCGTTCAGGGTGGCTGACCCGGTCGATCTGGTCCTGAGCGCGACCTTTCTGACGTCGACCAGCCGATCGGACTCCCGAGAGTACGAGTACCAGGATGGTAGCCCGATCACGCAGCGGACGACGTTCAGCCAGGTTCCGCTGACTGCGCAGGCGAGGGTGTATCTGGCTTCGCGCGGGCGGCAGATCGGCCGGTTCGCCTGGGTACCGTCGAAGTTCGTACCGTACGTGGGTGCGGGCGGCGGTGCGATCCGTTATGCTTTCGAGCAGAACGGCTCGTTCGTCGACTTCGAGGATCTGTCGATCTTCGAAGCGACACTCGAGTCGAGCGGGTGGGCGCCGGTCGCTCTGGTGAACGCGGGTGCCGACCTCACGTTGACACCTCGTGTGACGTTGAACACGGACGTTCGTTATCAGTTCGCTTCGGCCGAGATGACGGGTTCGTACCTCGGCATCACCGACGACATCGATCTCAACGGATTGCAGTTGTCGGTCGGTGTGCACCTCCGGTTCTGAGCAAAGGAGCAGCTATGACACGGCAGGACGACCAAGGCGGGCGCGCAGTCTCGATCTGGAGGCTGGCCGCGTATGCCCTGACCGGCCTCGCGATCACGGCGGGTTCGGCAGCGGCTCAATCGGCGGACGCGCGCTGGCTCCCGTGGCTGGGCTGCTGGGAGGCGGAAGGCACGGGCGCACCGCAGGATCTGATGGTGTGCGTCGGCCAGACGGAGTCGGGCGTCGAGATCGCGACGATGGCCGATGGCGTGACGGCCTCGACGCGGATGCTCGTTGCGGATGGGCAGAGCCATCCACTTGATGTGGACGGCTGTACGGGCTGGCAGACGGCCCGGTTCTCCGATGACGGCAGCCGAGTATTCCTGCGCTCGGAACTCGATTGTGAGGACGGCGTGAGACGGACCGCGTCGGGCATCATGGCGGTGACATCGCCGTCTGTCTGGCTCGACGCGCAGGCGGTCGGGATGAACGGTGAGAGCGTTGCGCGCGTTCTGCGATACCGGCCGGCTGCATCGGAAGCCGCGCGGACGTCGGGTTATGCCGTGCCGCTGGACCGGATGTCGAGGACGATCGACGCGAGGCTCGTCGCGTCGGCCGATCTGTCGCTCGATGACGTCATCGAGGCCTCCGGGCACGTCGATGAGGATGCCCTTCAGGCGTTCCTCGCGGAGCGGGGCCAGCCGTTCGATCTGGACGCAGGCGCGGTCGTGCACCTGGCCGACAACGGCTTGTCCGGCGAGGTCATCGACATGATGGTCGCGGTATCGTATCCGCACCGGTTCGCCCTGGATCGAGAAGCGGCCGCACCGGACATGCTCGAGCCCGAGCGTGCCGAACGCGGCTATGCTGATCGGTACGATCCTTTCGGCTGGGGTGGCTTCTACGGCTGGAACCGCTACGGCTCGTGCTACGGCTGGTCGTCCTGGTCCTCGTACAACTGTAATGCGTACGGTTACCGCTCCGGCTTCGGGTACGGCGGCTACGGCTATTGGGGCTACTCCGGTCGTCCGGTCATCGT
>DATKCF010000007.1:0-6253 GCA_035513345.1 Longimicrobiales bacterium | reverse complement strand
CCCGGCTGGCAGGTCACGCGGGTGCGCAGTCCGGGAGTGATGGTGGCCGGGCGCCTCGGGGTTTCCTGTCCCCGGATGAACGAGTTCGTGAAAGGAAAGCGCAGGGTAACTCCGGACACGCGCTCAGACCTGTAGTCGCCTCGCAGGACGCGGACGCCTGGACGGGAGCGAAGGGCGCTGTTCGACACACAGGTGTCCCGGATGGCCATTCTCCAGCCCGGCACCATGCCACATCTTCCGGGGAAGTCCACCGCCCAGATTTTCTTGCCCCGGACGGATGCCGTGTATAGCATTGACAACATGTCTCTTCTCGATCGAATCGTGGTCGATCCTGCCGTCCGTTTCGGCAAGCCAACCGTGCGCGGAACCCGCCTCTCCGTGGGCGACGTCCTCGCGTATCTCGCGGCCGGAATGTCCGAGAGTCAGATCCTGCACGATTTTCCGCAGCTCACCCAGGAGGATATCCGGGCCTGCCTCACGTTCGCCGCCGAGCGCGAACGCAGAAGCCTGATCATTCCCGCGTCCTGATAGGGATCCGTGCGGCTGCTGGTCGACGAGAACCTGTCCGAGTCGCTCGTCGACGCCCTGCATGACCTCTTTCCAGGGTCATTGCACGTGAGACAGATGGGTCACGGTGGAGCCACCGACCAGCAGGTCCGGGAGCTTGCCCGTGATCACGGCTGCATACTTCTGACGCGCGACGAAGACATGCGGGCCTGAGCGTCTTCCGGGGCGCCCCTCCGAAAGTCATTCTCGTCCGTCTGGGGAATTGCACGACAGCCGATGTCATCCGGTTGATCCGCAACCGCGAGTCGGCTATTCGCGAATTCGTGGATCACCCGGATGCAGCGTTTCTCGCGCTCGGTTGAGTCAACCGCGTATGGGGCGGATCGTGTGGCTGCCGGCTGCTTCCCTGGTACGGGAAGACGTTGCCGACAACGATCGAGATTGCCGACATGCTCCTCGAGGCAGCGAAGCGACGCGCGCGGGAAAGGGTGATGACGCTGCGGGCGATCATCGAAGAAGGGCTGCGATCCGACAAGGCTGCAAGGTGCTCGCCGTGGCGCGCCGAAGGGCAAGGGCTGAACCGATCTCGAGGTTCCGCTCGTTCACACGACGTGTGAATTGCGGGCAATCGGTTGTCGCCCACGGACCCGACCGTGACCCGTTCAGCTATTCCAGCTCCCGCACGGCGATCGCACATTTAATTCGAGGGTCGTCGCCGAACGCCGAACCGACGGGTGTGCCGGGCCAATGGTATGCATCCACGGACTGGATGCTCGGCGCATGTGAGTGAGCGCCAGATGCAGAACTTCCGAACCCGTACGGTCTATCTGAACGAGCGGCAGTGCGTGGTGGCGCGCCGCATACCCGAGCGCAGGCACACAGTCGACCGGTTTGACAGCGAGTGGACGTACCGGGTCGTCGACGTGCGCCTTGGCGATGGGACACGCTACGAAGGTCTGCTGCTTCTCGGAGACGACATGCTTCTCGTTCCGGAGGACAGGCCGGCGTTCGACCACCGGGACATCGCCGAAATACGGAGCACTCCCGATGACCGGATCCCGGACTTCCGCATCACGGAGCCGGACACGCTCCACGAGCCGGGCGGCAGAGCCATCGAGCACGGCAACATGCGCCGGGTCTGGCTCTTTGGTCCGCCGGAGCCGGAGCCCGACTGGAGGGCGATGAGCGCCGACGAGGCGCACGAACACGCCCTGGAAGACGACGATCGCGTGCTGACGCTGGGTGGCGAGATTCCGGCCTGCTTCCACGGCCCGACGCTCGAGGCACTCGTGGCTGGCGGTGTGCGGATCCGCTTCGTCCGGGCAGCAGACGAAGCGAGTGAAACCCGGGTGCTCCGCCCGCGTGGCGCACCGCTGTGGCGAGAACTGCTCCGTCAGGAGGTGGCGATCGAGCCAGGATTCACGGTCGGTGAACTCCTGGACCTGCTGGACCTGCCTGGTGCGGTGGACCGTGAGGTCTACCTCCGGACCATGCCCTGGGATGACCTCTCGTTCCGCCACTGGGTCGAAGCTGGCCGGGAGCCGGATCCAATGCTGACTGAGATCGAGCTGGTCGAGGTCGGTGCCATCGCGAACTATCAGGACGACGAGCACGCGTACACGTTCTTCTTCGACGCGGTCGGCCGCGGCAAGGTGGCCGACCGCGATGACGCGCAACACGGTCTCGTGGCGGGCGAACGACCGGCGATCGGCCTGCAGGAGGGCCCCGCCGCGCTCCGGCACGTTCCGATCGCCTACGTCCCGGATCTGGTTCTGCCCGTTTCGCACAAGGAGACGATGTCGTTCCTGCGCGGCCCACTCCTGGACTGGCGCGACGGCGGCGAAGCAGGGCCGCGACCGGAAATGCCGGTTGCGTTCCGGACACGCCGGCCGATTACGTTCGGGCAGCTGATCCGTGCTGTTCTCACAGAGTTGCCGTCGGACAACTGGCCGCCCGGGCCGCGCCCTGACGGCTTCGCCCAGCGGTCGGAACTGTAGGCGCCCCTCTTCGCCGGGACGAGGTGCGCCGCTGACGCGGGCGGAGATGCACGGGCGCGGCGGCTACCCGGTTCCGGCTTTCGAGATGGAAGACGTCGGGGACCGGGACATATGGTTCGACGGGTACATTCGCACGTATCTGGAACGCGATCTTCGCGACCTGTCCGCAATCGACAACCTCATCGATTTCAGAAGATTGATGCGGGCCGTCTGCCTGCGGCTCGGCCAGCTGGTCAACCAGACGGAGCTGGGGCGCGACACCCAGCTGCCGCAGCCGACCGTGCGCCGGTGGTTGAACCTGCTCGAGACGTCGTACCAGCTCGTGCGGCTTCCGGCGTTTTCCGTGAACCGGACGAAGCGCCTCATCAAGACACCGAAGGCCTACTGGCGTGATACAGGCCTGGCGATGCGGCTCGCGGGCGCACCTGCCGCGCAGGGCGCGCACCTCGAGAATCTGATCCTCGCCGATCTTCTCGCTTGGCGCGACGCCGCGGTCGTCGATCGGCCGGAGCTGTTCTTCTGGCGGACCGCTGCCGGTGAGGAAGTGGACTTCGTGGTGGAGCACGGATCCGACCTGCTTGCCATCGAGGTGAAAGCCGGAATCAGCCCGCGCGTTGCGGATGCGTCGCGGTTTCGCGCGTTTCGGGAGGAGTACGGTGCGGCCGTGAGCGGCTGTCTCCTCCTCCACGGCGGGGACCGCCTCGAGTGGCTGGCTCCCGGGATCCTGGCCGCGCCGTGGTGGCGCGTGGTCTGATAACGGCTCGACCACTGATCGTCGCGGACATGAACGGATTCAGTCCTTCCGGGGTACGCGAGATCGTCCGGATCATCCGGACCCACCACACGTCGCTCATCGAGGCATGGCATGAGCACTTCCGCGACTGATACGCGAGCCACAGACGTCCGCGCGACGCACGAGAGGCTCATCGTCCGACTGGCCGACGATCGCGAAGTGTCAGTTCCGCTCGCCTGGTTTCCTCGCCTGCTCGCAGCGACGCCGGAGCAGCGGAGCAACTGGAGCCTCATCGGCGGCGGCATCGGGATCCATTGGCCGGACGTCGATGAGGACATATCCGTCGAAGGCCTCCTTCATCCCGAGGCAACGCTGAAGTCGCGTCGGTGAGATCCTCACGCCCCGCCTGAGTGTTCGTTCCTGACCGTCGGTCAGGGACCGCTGCCGGCCAGGAATTCGAGGTCGGTCCTCCACGCTTTCCGCTTTTCCACCTCGCGGTCGAACAGTGCAGGCGTCTTCGTCAGGACGAGCGTGAACGGGCGGCCCTCGCGACGCGTTTCGTGCCGCACCGGCAGCTCGAGCGCGTCGATCGCCCGGTGCACGTGCTGCCTGCGTCGTTTGGCCAGCGGCCACTCGAAGGTTCGGCGGTCCGATGCCTCGACGAACGCGTGCAGCGTGTCACACAGCGCGCAGTCGCAGCTTCGCGGCGCGTGGAGCGACCAGTCATCCGCATCGCGTGGCGGCGTGGCCAGGCGGGCTTCCAGCTGCTCGATGCAGTGCTGTCGCAGCAGCTCGAGCGCGCCGATCGCGTCGTCGGCCTTCTTCTGAATCGCCAACCGCACTACGCGCACGGCGAACGGCACCAGCACGTCGTCCTCATCGGCGGTCAGGAACGAAATGATTTCGCGACGCAGCTCGGAGGCGTCCGCGACAATCGTCCCGCGGATGACACCGAGCGTCGGACCGGGAAGCCGCTTGACCAGATCCCTTCCGAGAGCGGGCCGGCGCTCGAGCGACGGCCTCGCCAGCCGCTTGCGGATCCAGCGCCACGATGACTCGAGCAGCGGGTGCGCCGCAGCTGCCGCGACGTCCGTCTTCCGCAACGCCCGGCAGAGCGCCGGCAGCCTGGAGATCCATACCGCGCGATCGCGGTTGGACGGCAAGTCGTGGCGCGGACGGTCGGCAAGCAGCGCGCGCACCCAGTCGCCATCGTAGCGGGCGACGAGGGCCGCGAACGCGGGCGCGGTCTTCGCCGACAGGGCCTCGATATCGAACGGCTCGAGGAGCGATGCCGCCAGTGTGGGGTCGTCGAACGCTTCCGCGACGATCATGACGTTGCCGAACAAACCGTCCAGCACGCTGTCGTTCACGCCACGCACCGCGCCGTCCCAGAACGGCAGCAACTGCTTCGCTAGCGCGCGTGCTTCGGCGATCGACCCCGCGCCGATCCGCTTCTTCAACGTCGCGGCCGCCCACGCAGGCGAGGCTTCGGCGCGGACGGCGAATGCGTGACCGGAAGGGCTGAGCACGATCGCGGCGCGCCGGTACCACCGGTCGATCGTGTTGCCCCAGTTGCCCATGAACGGCGTGTACTCGGACTCGTACGGCCGCAGCGCGGCAGTGGGCGTCGCCGCGCAGATTTCGTCGTCGTCCACGTACGTATCGATGCGTTCCCTGCGCTTCGCGCCGCGCGGGATCCAGACGCGGAGCGTCGTGCTGCCCGAGACGAGATCCAGCGAGGCGAAGTCATCCGGATCGATGCTGGCCGGGTCCCCTTCGATGTCGTCCTCCGCGTCGTCGTCCGCATACCATGAGCGCCGCCACGGTTCATCCCACTCCGGCGGCTCCGGTTGCCGGACTTCCTCGATTTCGCCGAGCGCGAGGAACGCGTCGCAGTCCGCCTGCTCCGCCACGGCAAGGAGCGCCGTCGCGCGCGCACGGTCGGATCCCTTGAGCCGTTCCCATCCCAGCCCGCGTTCCGTGTACTCGTGGTCGAGAAGGCAGACGAGCCGGCGAGGCGGCTCGCGCGGCGTTCGATCCGTGCTCCAATCATGCGGGGGACGCGGCGTCTCGAAGTGGTCGCGCAGGAGACCTGTCAGCACGTCGACGGTAGCCGGATCGGCGCGAACGACAGAAGCCGTGTCGCCTTCGACACTCAGGTTGTACGTCAGGACGACGCGGAAGCCCTCCTTCACCGGTTGCACTTCGTGACGGCAGTCGGCGTAGAACGCGACGAACGACAGCCGGCGCTTCGACCCGCGCGCCACGACCTTCGTGCCGCGGTGCTCGATGACGAGCGCGCCGCCGCGGAACGACGACGGCAGCGTCACGACCAGCGTGCCCACCATGTCGTCCGACTTCTCCGAGTCCTGGTGCGGCAGGAAGAACTGGCCGGGCGCGTAGACGAGCATGGCGTGCAACTCCGCCTTCAGCCGACTGCCTTCCGGAAGTCCGAGCTCGTCGCGCAGCCTGTCGAGCACCGGCAGCAGCGTGCGGTTCCAGCGTCGCGCATCGATCTTCACGCGGCTCTTCGGTACGACCCACGTATCGCGAACGTGCGCGTCCCGCACCGTCTCCTCGCCTCGCCCGAACCGCGCCGGTCGTGCGACACTGCACAGTCGCTTTGCCTGCCCGGACGTTACAGGCAGCCGGAGCGGACCCACGCCTCTGACGTCGATCCGCAGATCGCTCGCGTCCGTGGTGTGCCGGGCGACCGCGCTGCCGCGATCGATGCCGGCCAGCACCTCACCGATACGTTCCGTCGTTCGTTCCCGCATGTCGAGCATTCTGCGATCATCGAGGCCCGACCGCCACTCCGGCGCGGGTATGCGCAGGTCCGGGTGGTCCCCGTGGACGACGGCGCACCATCACCCGTATCATGAGCGACGCGGCACGCTGAACAGTGTCCTCAGGCAGGCGGGAATCAGGGACCGATGAAGTACGCCATCGTGATCGAGAGGAGCGAGACCGGGTTCGGCGCGTACGTTCCCGATCTGCCGGGCTGTGTCGCCGCGGC
>DATKCF010000006.1:0-59942 GCA_035513345.1 Longimicrobiales bacterium | reverse complement strand
CGGGCGACCGCGCTTACGCACAACATGATCGAGGCCTGGGGTGGCAGCGGCAGCCCGACGGCCCGAGTGGAACGCCTCGGGGATCTGCCGCCGGAGTGGGTACCACGTTGTGACGGGTGATCAGCCCGTCGGCTCTCGCCCCGCTCGGACGGTGATCTGGTTGTCGCTGCCCAGATCGCGCACCGTGTGCATGATGGCCAACTGCACGACGTCGCCCGACACCGCATGATCATGCGATGGTGAGTGCATCGCCCGCGGCGTAGCGTGGATCGAGCGGTCTGACGCGATGGCTGCCGTTCGACCCCGTCAACCCCTCGCCGGGCCGCACCGCGCGCCGATTCGTCCGGATTCGGGCCGGGCTCTTTCGATCCGCTGAACGGGGAGTGGCCCTCATGGCGCAAAGCTCGAGTATCTGCCGTCCGCGTGATCAGCGGGGCGACGCCCTGGCCAGGAATCGCTCGGCTGAGCCGTCGCGGCGGGCCTTCCTGCGCCTCCTCGCCGCGGGCGTTTCGGCCGCGCCGTTCCTGCAACCGGACAGCGTGTATGCCGGCCTGCGGCGGGCCCAGACGCCCCATCCGGAACCGCGTCCCGGCATCGACGGCTCCCGCGTGCTGACGGCCGAGCAGCTCGCGGATGCGCCCGAGCTGATCGAGCTCTACGACGGGATCCGCGAAATCCCGCAAATCGTGGACGGGATCCGCTGCTACTGCGGGTGTGCGCACCTGGAAGGCTACCGCTCGCTCCTCACGTGCTTCGAGGAGAGCGGCATGCCGAAGCATTGCGACATCTGCCGGGACCAGGGCCGGCTCGCCGTCAACCGGTCGAAGGAAGGGCAATCGCTGGCGCAGATCCGGCGCGCGACCGATGCGCGCTTCGGACCGGGCAGCGTGGCACCCGCCGCCGCGTCGCACGAACACGAGTCGCGACGGCGGATGGATGACTGACATCGCAAAGCCATGGAGGAAACGATGAGCCTGTACTCTCGGCGGTTCCGCGCACGAGCGCCTCGGCTTGCCTGCCTGTCGGCCGGGGCACTGCTCGCGCTGCCGGTCCTCCCGGCGGCGGGGGCCTCCGCACAGGTCGGCGCAGATTACAGGATCAGCCAGCGCGCTGCCGTCGAGCAGGTCCTGTCGGCCACGACGGTGAAGGTCGAATACTACCGGCCTCGCGCCCGGGGGCGGTCGCCGCTCTTCGGCGGCGTGGTGCACTGGGGCGAGGTATGGACGCCCGGAGCCAACGACGCGACCGTGCTGGAGTTGAGCAATGACGTAGAGCTGGACGGCCATCCCGTGCCCGCCGGACGGTGGTCCGTCTGGATGATCCCGTCGAATGTCGGCCCGTGGGAGCTGCTCCTCGACCCGCGCGATACGCTCTTTCACACGCAGCCGCCGGAGCTGGACGCGGAAACGCAGATCCGGTTCACCGTGAGGCCGGAGGCCGTCGAACACGTCGAGGCCCTGACGTGGTCCTTTCCGCGAGTCGAGCAGGACAACGCCACGCTGCGGTTTGCGTGGGGCACGGTCGCGGTGCCGCTCGAGATCGAGGTCGAATCCGTCGTGCCGCCGTTGACGGTGACCTCCGAAGACGCGGCGCACTATGTCGGAGAATGGGAGGTGACATTCCTCATGTTGCCGGAGGGACCGGCGGGGTCGCCGCCGCCGCCCGTGCCCATGCAGGTGCGGCACTCAGACGATGGCAAGCTGCGCGTCGAATGGCCGCCGGGCGCATTCGTCCCTCCGGCGGATGCGTCCTCTGACGACACCGCAACCGCAGCCTCCGGCGTCGCGGCGGCACAGGCGAGCGAGCGGGCGGAAGCGCGCCGGCGAGTCCGGGAGTCGAGCGTCGGCGCGTATGACCTTCTGCTCGTGCCGAGGGCAACACGGCGTGTTCCTGCTCGGCATCGAGCAGGACGGCGTGCTGCTCGACATCGAACACGTCTTCCACGAATTCGAGTTCGACGGCGGGCGCGCCGTCCGCCTGACCATCCGCGATGACAAGGACGCGATCCTCGCGCGCGGGGAGCGCGCCCGCTAGCGAAGTAAGCGTCGTGAACGCACCACGAGAGACGCTCGTGCAGACCGCCCGGACCGGAGCGACGCTCGGACCGGTCGCGGCCGAAGCGACCACGCCATCCCGGATCGTCCCCGCTCAGCCGGGAACACGCGTTCTCAACTCCTCGAAGAAGTTCTGCACGAGGATCAGCCGGCCACGGCCGTCCGCACCCTTGCGACGGATCATCAGGAACCGGGCGCCGTCCGGGCTGACGTCGTACTGGCGGTGTACTGCGTTGGCCGCATAGGCCGTGGCCGGGAACAGCACATTCGTCGGTCCCACCGACAACACCGGCTCGAGTCCGACGGCGGGCGACGTGGGGCGGGCGACATGGGGCGGGCGACGTGGGGCGCGCGACGTGAGGCGGGCGACGTGGGGCGGGCGACGTGGGGCGGGAGGACGGGCCTACCCGAAGATGCTGGCGCCGACGAAGACCATGAGCAGGTACTTGCCCACGAGACCGGCCAGGCTCACCGGCAGTGCCACCCGCGGGTTGAAGCGCACCATTCCCGCCACGGCCAGCAGGATCGGCGAAGAGAGGGGGAATAGATTGAAGAGGAAGATGGCCCAGACCCCGTGCTTCTCGATGGTGGCCCGGGTCTTCCTGTGTCGCTCTTCCCCGATCAGGCCGTGGATGAAGTCACCGGAGATGGCCCAGCCGATCGCGAAGTCGATGGTCTGCGCCACGAACGCCGTTCCCACCGCGAGCCCCACCAGCAGCAGCTCAGAGTGCCCGGCCTCCTGGTAGTACGGGATCAACACCTCGACCGGCATGAGGATGAAGAAGAGATAACCGGCGAAGTGGAGCAGGGCGAAGGATCCGAGGTCCGGTGTACGCCGGGCGATGAGATCCGGCACGAGCGTGACCGTCACCAGCAAGGCGATGACGCCCATCATGATGAGCGAGATGAGGAGGCGGTTGCGTCGGGTCATCGCTTTTTGTTGCCAGGGTCCTTTCGCAAGACGTCGAAGGTACGACCCGCACGGGCGGCCGGTTTCACCGGGCCTCCGGATCCGGTGAACGATAGCCGATTCCGGCGCGGTCGGCAGGGGGCTGACGGCGTTCTGAGACCGGGAGGTTTGAGAAGAGAACACGTTTCTGGTTTCTCGTTTCTGGGGCTGGTTTCTGGGGTTCGCGCATGGAGCGATCCCGGCGGTTGGCGGGGCGGGATCACGGATCGGGCGCCGGACCGGAACAAGCCGAGAGGCATTGACGCGCGGACCCCAGAAACCAGCCCCAGAAACCAGAATCCAGAAACGCGTAAAACGGGGATCGGGCGCACCGGACCGGACCAAGCTGAAGCAGGACACTCAACGGCGGGCGTAAGGGAGCCCCCCGAAGGTTTCGAGTGCGTGGATCGCGCGATACCATTCCAGCCGCAGGCCAACCCGAGTTGACTCCGACCGAGGAATGACGATGCTGCGCGTGCGAGCCCGCTGGGGAGCAACCCGTCGCTCGATCCGCCCGATGAACGTTCCGGTGGACGGCCGCGGCGTGCGAGCCCTGCGTGTCACGGCCTGGACGTTCCTGATGCTGGCAGTGGCGGTGATGCCGGCCATCGCACAGACCGTGGAGCAGAACGACAGCTCGGCGCGCGCCGCTCGTCGCGCGAACACGTTGCCGCTCATCCCGACGCGCACGCTCGCGTTCACGACCGACGAGGGCACCTGGATCTCGCTGGACCTGGCGCCTGACGGCCGGACGATCGTCTTCGAGCTGCTCGGCGACCTGTACACGCTGCCGATCGGCGGCGGGGAGGCGACGCGGATCACCAGCGGACAGGGCTACGACATGCAGCCGCGCTACTCGCCCGACGGGTCCATGCTCGTCTTCGTGAGCGACCGCGACGGCTCGGAGAACCTGTGGGTCTCGAACGCGGACGGCAGCGACGCACGCCAGCTCACGGACGACGAGCGTGAGAACTACATGTCGCCCATCTGGACGCCCGACGGCGACTACGTCATGGCGACCAAGGGTACGCAGCAGTGGCTATACCACATCGACGGCGGCTCCGGCGTGAAGGTGACCGGACAGACCGAGGAAGGCGGCTCCTCGCCCGCGCACATCGGGGCGGCCTTCGGCAACGATGAGCGGTACGTCTGGCTGAACGTGCGCGGCAACGTCGGCGGCGGGTTCCCCGACCCCGTGAACGGTGCGTTCAGGGAGCCGTGGGAGGACGATTTCGGTCCGGATCACACGCCGAGGAGCTCGGCGCGCGAGATCGGTGCGTATCAGGTCGGTATGCTCGACCGTGAAACCGGTCGTGTCTTCGTTCGCACTCACGAGCACGAGGGTGCGTTCCGGCCGATGCCGAGTCCGGATGGCCGCTGGCTGGTGTACGCCACGCGCTGGGACGCCCGCGAGGCGCTGAAATTGCGCGATCTCGAGACGGGCGAGGAGTCGTGGCTGGTCATGGACGTGCAGCGCGACGAGTCGCAGGGCGGCGGCACGCGCGACCGCGATGTGTATCCGGGGGGCGCGTGGACGCCCGACGGCTCTGCGCTGATCACCAGCCATGGCGGGAAGATCATGCGCGTCGAGGTGCCATCCGGCGAAACCACGGAGATCCCGTTCACGGCACACGTCGAGCAGGAGCTGGGCCCGCTCGCGAAGTTCGACTACCCGATCAACGACTCGACGCTCACCCTTTCGCAGATCCGTGGAGCGCGGCCCTCGCCGGATGGCCGTCGCGTGGTATTCACGGCGCTCGACCGGCTCTGGGTCGCCGACCTGCCGGAGCCGGCCGGCACGCAGGATGAGGGCTTCCCGATAATCACTGGCGCGCAGCGGCTCACGGAATCGACGGACGTCGAGCACGCGCCGGTCTGGTCGCCGGACGGTGCGTGGATCACGTACGCGACCTGGCACGACTCCGCCGGCGGTGACCTCTGGCGCGTGCGTTCGAACCGGCAGGGCGACCCGGAGCGGCTCACGCCGATGTCGGCCTTCTTCGACAAGCCGGCGTACACGCTCGACGGCTCGCGCATCCTGGCCGTGCGCGGCTCGAGGATGCACCGCATGCGCATGCTCGAGGACTTCGGCGGGCACAGCGCGACGGCCGAGCTCGAATACGTATGGCTACCGGCCGACGGCGGCGAGCCGAACCGCATCACATGGGTGGGCAGCGGCGCGACGCAGCAGGGCAGGAACGCGCCACACGCGGGGCCGGACCCCGACCGCATCTACGTGTGGGCGGGCAGCGACGGCCTGCTCTCGATGCGCTACGACGGCACGGATGTGCGCACGGTGGTACGCGTGACCGCGCCTTCGGCCGGCGGCGGCGGCGGTTCGAGCACGCCCGACGAGGTCGTTATCTCGCCGGACGGCAGGCGAGCGATCGTGCGAGCGAGCCGGAACGTCTACACGATCACGGTGCCACCCGTCGGCGGCGCTGCGCCGAGCGTGTCAATTTCGTCGTCCTCGTCAATGCCGACGCGACGACTCACGACGATCGGCGGCGATTTCGTCGGCTGGTCGTACGACAATGCGACGGCCTTCTACTCGATCGGCCGCAGCTTCTTCGCATACGACATCGCGCTCGGTGACTCGCTCGTTGCCGATTCCGTCGCGACCGCACGCGCCGAGGAGCGCGCCGAAGCCGAAGCGCCGGATGTGGAAGAGGCCGACACGGCTGCCGTCGAGGAACAGGAGGAGGAAGAGGGCGGCCCCGTCTACGAAGCGGCGCGCTTCGACATCGAGATCGTCGTACCGAAGGACCGGCCGGCCGGGACGATCGCGCTGACGAACGCGCGGCTCATCACCATGCGGGGGGACGAGGTCATCGAACGCGGCGACATCGTCGTGAGAGACAACCGCATTGTCGCATTCGGTCCGAGCGGGAGCGTTACCATACCCGGCGACGCAGACGTGCGCGACATGACCGGCAAGACGATCTACCCGGGACTCGTCGACATCCATGCGCACACCTGGGTCGCATGGGGAGTGCACCGCTCACAGGTGTCGCAGTTTCTCGCGCAGCTCGCGTACGGCGTGACCACGCAGCGTGATCCGCAGACGTCGTCCGAGGACATCGTCACGTACAGCGACCTCATGGAGATCGGCCAGCTCATCGGACCGCGCATATACTCGACCGGACCCGGCGTATTCAGCGCGGACCGGATCGGCAGCCTCGACGACGCGCGCAACGTGCTGAAACGCTACGCGGATCACTTCAACACGCAGACGATCAAGCAGTATCTCGCGGGCGACCGGAAAGTCCGGCAGTGGGTCATCATGGCCGCGCGCGAACTCGGCCTCACGCCAACCACGGAGGGCGGCTCCAACTTCACCATGAACCTCACGCTCGCACAGGACGGATACGCGGGCCTCGAGCACTCGCTCCCCATCAGCCCGTTCTACCGCGACGTCGCGCAGCTGGGCGCGTTCAGCGGGATGGTTTACACGCCCACTCTCGTCGTCGCGTACGGCGGGCCGTCCGGACGACAATACTATCTGACGCACACCGAGATGGACGAGGTCGAGCGGCTGCAGATGTTCACGCCGCATGATGAGATCGACAAGTGGAAGAGCACGACCTGGTATCGTACCGACCAGTACCCGCACTTCCTGCACGCGCAGCAGCTCGTGAAATGGATGGACGCGGGCGGTCAGGCCGGCCTCGGCTCGCACGGCGAGGTCCAGGGACTCGGCACGCACTGGGAGCTGTGGATGATGGCGTCCGGCGGCATGGACAATCACGCCGCGCTCGACATGGCCACACGCATGAGCGCCGACGCGATCGGCCTGGCCGGCGACATCGGCTCGATCGACATCGGCAAGCTGGCCGACCTTCAGATCCTCAACTCGAACCCGCTCGACGACCTGCGGAACTCGACCGACATCGAGTTCGTCATGAAGAACGGCCGGCTCTACGAGGCTGCCACGCTCACCGAGATGTGGCCCCGCCAGCGTCCGCTGCCGACGCAGTGGTGGTGGCGGGTCGAACCGCCGGACGCAGACCGCGCGGGCGTCGGACGGTAGGCCGGAGCGCCGGACGAACGACTCGACCGGTCGCCCGCACTCCTCGAAGATCGCTGCTGACCCAAGACTCGTCGTCAAGGTCTTGCATCTAATCGACACGAGCGCGGCTCGAACGCTTGGGCTGGCCCTTGGCACCGATTCACGTGACTGTCAGGGGTGAGGGTACCGCACGATGTGGTGAACTGCTCGAAGGGCTGGTGCCTCGGGAGAGCTCCGCGGCCATCTCTGCGATCGCACGAAGCGGAACACGACAATCCCGCTATATCGCTTGGCGAAGACGGAAGATGCGCGATGCGACGCGGACTCGGAGCGAACACGTCGCGACGCAAAAGCCCTTCGAACGCGGGAGGGATCATGGCAGAACCCAGGTTGGTGGAGATTTCTGAGTGGGCTGCCCAACAAACCGTTGCAGCCGAACCGGCTTCGCCGGGCGGCTGAGCGGCAAGGCGTCAGAACGCAGGAACTATCGCACGAGCCTCGGATCGAATTGCAGGTCGCCGGGCTCTCCTCGCTTGATGAGTCGGAAGTCGGAGTGGGCTGGATTGAGGATGTAGTTGGATTCCTCTGGAATGACGACACTCGGAACTTTGAGCACTGCCGACCGTCCCTCGTGGGCCCACTGATCGCCAAGAGCCTGGATTTCGCGAGTTGGCGGACTCTCCCGCCATCGCGCTGGAAGGGCCGCGACGTTGAAGCTTTCCACAAGATTCTCATCAAACGTCACGGGAATCAGAACGTACGGTTTCAGGGCGGAGACCGACCCTAGCCCAGCCAACACCTCGAGCGTTGCCAGGGCTCTTGTCTCGGCGGTGTAGACTACGGAAACGCCCGGGCTATTCCAGCGGCCATCGAAGATCCGAGCGCCTTCGCCGTCGAAGGCCGAATCGGATCGGCGACGTTTTACGATGCGCCAGGCCTCGATCACTAGAGCGCAACTCCATGCTCCAATCGGCCAATGAGCTGCTCGACCTCTCGCGCTCCGACATCCGTCGTCGCGAATTCAAGAGGACTCCCTCCGCCGAGTGCGCGGTTCGGAGCGTAGAGCCACGATCGAGCTTCCTCGAGGCTCCCTTCAAAGAGCTGCAGGGCGAGGCCGACGAGCCTCGAGAGCCGAAGCAATCGGTCTGATTCGTCAGGCTGCAGCCGGCCCACCTCCTTGCGGCGAGCCAGGGTTCGCGGAGATATCCGAACGAACCGGGCCAGCTCGCTCATTGGTACATCGAGCACCTGCTGGAGCCGCTCCAGAGAATCGTAGGACAGTCCCTGTTCGATTCTCGAATGCAGGTCCACGGTCTCGTACGTCCGCAGGCCGAGCAGGGCCACGTAAAGGTGTTCGCCCTTCGCATGCTGCTCGACGTTCCGCCAGTATCGATCTACATTGCGAATCCCTGACCTGGCTGCGGTCGCCATAGGCGCCTCCCTGAATCATGCCGCATGGCGTAATCTATACAGCCATATGGCGTAAGGCAAGGTGCCTGCGTTCCAACAAGGGGCTGAACCTGACGCGGTGGAGCGGGTGGGTTGACCCGATCGTCAGGGCCGCGCCGGCCCCAGGGCGTCAGACAGATACCAATGCATGGCCCGTGGCCCGCGCCAGCGCGCTCGAACCCTTCGCACCCGTGATGAACCGGTACCTTGCCTTCACACTCGCCAGGACCGGACACTGCGACGAGGCCATCGAACACGCGAACACCGCTATCGACCTCGCACCGGAGCATCCGGATGGCTACCTCGTCCGCTGGACCTGCCACGTGCTGGCCGGCCAGTTCGAGCAGGCCGCGGCGGCCGGCCGCGTCGACGATGCATTCGTCGCGCTCGAGCGGGCGTTGGTCGCGCGCGATCCGATCCTCGTCATCGACTGATCGGCGCCCACCGTCGCACTGGATCGGAGGCCGCGGGTGTGCGCCACCGGCCCGCGGGAGGCGCGCGCCCCTCGTTGCCCGCCGTTCCCGCCTCTTGACACGACCACTTCCTCGCAGCCAGCTATATGGAATCTCCGTCCCGTGAGGCGCCGATGCCCCGCACAATTTCGACGCTCGCGATCTGCACGACAATTCTGGTGGTCGTCGCCGCCGGCTGCGCGCACAAGCTGACCCGAGGCATGGTCATGCCAGCGGACATCGCGACACTGGATGGCGGGTCGCGATTCCTCAAGGCGCACATGGCGAGCGGTAACGTCTACGTGCTGGCGGACTGGCGCGTCGACGATGCCACGTCGACCATCGTCGGGACCGGCACAGTGCACGACGCCAATCGCATGGTCGTCGATTCCGGCTCGTTCCATCTGGCCACGGACTCAATCGTGCTCTTCGAGACGAACGTCGTCCAGCAGTCGGGCCCCAGCAAGGCGATCACCGTCATCTTCGGTGTGACGGCCGCCGTCGCGATCGCGTGCGCGACGGATCCGAAGGCATGCTTCGGCTCGTGCCCGACGATCTACGCGCCGGGCGCTGACGGCGGGTTGTCGCTTCAGGCCGAAGCGTTCTCGTCGAGCATCGCGCCCGCGCTCGAGGCCACGGACGTCGACATGCTGCTGCACACGCGGCCGACCGGGCGCGACTACAGCCTTCGCGTCACGAACGAGGCGCTCGAGACGCACGTCATCCGCTCGTTGAACCTGCTCGCCGTGCCACGTCCGCCGGGCGGCCGCGTCTTCCACGGCGCAGACGGATTCCGCGCGACTGCCGGCCTGGTCGCACCGTCGATGTGCGTGGCCGCCGAAGGCGACTGCCTGGACGCCGTCATCGATGCGGACGGCGACGAACGCTTCAGCCTCGCCGACTCGACGGACCTGGCCGTGCGCGAGATCGTCGAGCTGCGGTTCAACGATTCTCCGGCCGGCGATGTCGGGCTCGTCGTCGTCTCGCGCCAGACGCTGCTCACCACGTTCCTCATCTACCAGGCCCTCGCGTGGCTGGGTGACGAAGCTGGCCGCTGGCTGGCTTCGCTCGAGCGCGATGGCGGGTCCGAGCGCGACCGCGCGCGCGCCGTCGGCGATGTGCTCGGCGAGATCGAAGTCCTGGTGCAGGACGACACCGGCGAATGGCTGCCGGCTGGCGCCGTCGGCGAAACGGGTCCGATCGCCGCGGACACCCGGCTCGTGCGGCTCCCGCGCGCGGCGGGCGGCCCGATCACGATCAGGCTGCGCATGACGCGTGGCCTGTGGCGCATCGACCAGGTCGCGCTCACGTCGATCGGCGCGGCAGTAGAGCCGGTCCGCATCGCGCCGTCACGGGTATCGCGTGAAGACCGGCCGGAGGCGGACGCGCTCGAGTCGCTCACCGATCCGGCGAGGACGCTTGTCACGCTGCCCGGCGATGCATACGACGTCGAGTACCGGCTCCCGCCCGATCCCCCGTCGTACGAGCTGTTCGTCGAAGCGACCGGATACTACCTCGAGTGGATGCGCCAGGAGTGGCTGGCCGAGCAGAATCCGCTGCGCGCCGCGCAGCTCCTGCTCGATCCGGCCGAAGCCATGCGCGCGCTCGCGCCCGCCTTCAAGCAGCGCGAAGCCGCGATGGAACGCCTGTTCTGGAACAGCCGCTATGTCCGCCCGAACCGGTAGTCGTCAGGCGACACGGCCCGCCGCCGCGCTCGCGGTCGCGCTCGTTGCCGCCTGCGCCTCGCACACCGCGCCGGACGGATTCCTGCCCGATCCGGAAGAGGCGCAGACGGACGTGCACGGCGGCTGGATCGATCTGCAAATGCGGACCGCGGACGGCGTCGAGAACGTCGCCGGCGAGCTGATCGCCGTCAGTCCCGATTCGGTCTGGGTGCTGGGCGAGGCGGGCGGCTTCGTCGTGCCTATCGCGGCCATAGACGCCGGGCAGCTCGTCGGATGGGATTCCAAATCCGGCGACGTCGGCGCCTACACGGCGCTTGGCACACTGTCGACAATCTCGAACGGAATCCTCCTGATCTTCACCGCACCGATGTGGGTGATCGGCGGCAGCTTCGCCGCGGCAAGCCAGAGCCGCCATCCCATCCGGAGGTTGCTGCCGGCCGACTGGATGCGCTGGCGGCCGTTCGCACGGTTCCCGCAGGGCGTCCCGCGCGGCGTCGACTTCCGCGAGCTGCGGATGAGACGCTGAACCCTTTCGCCGGACCGCGCCCTCAAACGACGATGCGCGGAAGCAGCGGATTCAGGTGCATCAACAGGTCGTAGACCGACACGCCGACCGCGCCCGCGATCGCGTTCGGATGGATCGCTTCGTGGTCCGGTCCGATCAACGTCGCGACATCGCCGATGCGCACCGTCCGCTCCGCGCCGACTTCGATTATGGAGTGGCTCGCGCTCACCGCGCCGATCACAGGATACAGGCGGCCGCCGATCAACACGCGCGCGCCCTCGACCGCGCGGCGCGGATAGCCGTCCGCATGACCCGCCGGCAACGTCGCGATCCACGTCGGACGTTCGGCGACGTAGTGACGGCCGTAGCTCACCGTGTCGCCTGCCCTGAGCTGCTCGACACGAACGACGCGCGCCCGCAGACGGAACGCCGGATGCAGCTCCGCGATCGCGCGCTCTTCGGCCGGCCGGCTCGGGTACGCGCCGTACAGCGCGATGCCCGGCCGCACAACGTCGAGGTGCGCGTCCGGCAGGTGGAACACGCCGTTCGACGACGCCGCGTGCAGCCGGCCCGGCTCGATGCCGTCCCGTCGCAGCGACGAGGCAAGCGCAATGAATCGGGCGAGCTGTTCGCGGTCGAAATCCAGCTCCTCCGTGAACGCCATGAACGTGCCGGCCAGGTGGAGGCCGTCCGCGTCCGCGATCGCACGCGCTACCGGCACCGCGCGATGATACGGCACGCCCATCCGGCTCATGCCCGTGTCGACGTAGAAGTGGACGGGAACGGTCCGGCCGGCCGCACGCGCCACGCTCGACAGCCTCGACGGATCATCATCAGCGGCGACACACAGCTCGACATCCCGACGCGCCAAATCCGCCGCTTCGCTCTCCGACACCCTCGCCATCAGCAGCACAGGCTTGCGTACGCCCGCGTCGCGCAGCGCATGCGCCTCCGTTGCGCGGACGACCGCGAACCCCGCGATCTCGCGCATCGGCTCGAGCAGCCCGGCCGCCACATCGATGCCGATACCGTATGCATTGTTCTTCGCCACCGCGAGGATCGGCCGATGCGAGAGCGCCGCAACCGTCGCGACGTTGTGCGCGATCGCGCCCCTGTCGACCTCGATCCACGGATCATGGCCGTCACCGCGCTCGGCCTGCGCGCCGTAACGGGCGTGCGCCGACACGTCCGCCGATACGCCCGCCGCGACCGCGGTGCCAATGAAAGATCGTCTGGAGAGAGTCATGGAGGTCTCCGGTCCGCTGCCCGGCGTTCCGTCGCTCGTCGTCTGCGACGCCACGGATACTTCACGGACTCACGGCGCCTTCGCGGTCACCCGCACGATCATGACGAAACGACCGCACGCGAGGGCGTCCGTCCGGATCCGGACGGACGCCCTTTCGCCACCAGGCTGGTCAAGCCTGACTTCGTTCGGTCACCGACCGCCGCCGCCCGGCGCACGGCCGCGATCCTGCGATCCGCCGGCCTCCGGATCGGTCACGTGCTGCCACGTACCGGTCCTCAGCAGCCGGAGCGCTTCCTGGACGGCGGTATCGAGTTCGCGGTCGAAGCCGCGCAGCTCGTCTTCGGGTGACGAGCGGACGAAGATGTCCGGCGGCACGCCGTAGTTCTCGAGGTCGAACCCGAAGTTGTTCGGCCTGGTCGGGTCGTAGCTCACCACGCGCACGGCCGGTATGCGGACGGAGCCTCCATCGAGGAGGCCGTGCTGCCTCGCGGAAACGACTGCGCCGTTCGTCGGCGTCCCCACCAGTGTGCCAAGCTCGAGGTGCTTGAATGCGTGCGGTACCATCTCCGCGTTCGAGTTGGATCGCCAGTTCTCGATCATCACCTGCGGCCCGGCAATGAGCTGCTGAGGGCGCCGGCCCCAGACGGGGGAGCCCGTTCGCGTCCACGTGTACTGGTACGGCCGGCGCAGCAGCACGTCCATCAGCTGCTGGTCGATGTTGCCACCGCCGTTGTAGCGGACATCGAGGATCATGCCCTGCTTGTCGAAGTTCTCGTCGATCTCCTGCTTGAGCCGGTCGAGCGTGCCCTGGTTCATCGACCGCATGTGGAAGTACGCGATCCGGCCGTCCGTGACTCTGTTGACGTACTCGCGATTGCGCGTGACCCAGTCCTCGTACTTGATGCTCGACAGCGACGTCACCGTCTGGATCCGCTGGTCCCGTCGCTCCGCGGGCGGTGCGTCCGGCCTGTCCGCGACCGTCACCGTCACGTACTCGTTGAGGAGTCCGGTCAGCAGCTTCCAGTAGTTGTCGGTCGGACCGACCGACGTACCGTTGATCGCCAGCAGATAGTTGCCCTCCTCGATGTCCAGCCACGGCTTGTCCGCCGGACCGTCCCGGTAGACGTGCGTGATGCGCAATCCGCGCTGGTCCGGCTCGATCTCGAAGCCGGTAAAACGCGTACGGTTCGGGTCCGGCGCGTTTCCGGTGCCGCCGCCCCGGCCTCCGCCGCCGGTCGAGGGGCGGCTCACGCCGGTGTGGCTCGCCTCCAGCTCGAACAGCATTTCCTCGACGAGCATGTAGAAGTCGTCGGTCTGCGCGATCTTCTCGACGAGCGGCTCGTGCCGCTGCCGGATACCATCCCAGTCGTAGCCGTGCATGTCCGCTTCGACGTAACTGTACTTCCAGTGGCGGTAGAACTCGTCGAACATCTCTCGCCACTCCTCGCGTTTGTCGACGCTGAACGCCAGCGAGAAGCGGACCTGCGCGGGCTCGCGCTCCGATAGCACGAGCTTGCGGATCTCGTCGCCCTGGCGATAGAAGACGGTCTTCCGGTCGCCGTTCACCACGAGATCCTGAAACGCGCCGTCCGCGATCTTGCGCGGCTCGCCTTCGCCGTTGGCGGAAAGCGACCAGAGGGAGCGCTGGTTGCCGGTCCCGGTCACGTAGTAGACCGTTTCGCCGTTGCTCGAGAGGAACGCGTTCGAAACCGCGTCGGCGCCGTCCGTCAGCTGGACCGCGCGACGCGCGATGTCGTCCGGATCGACCGTGATCCCGATGGGCTGGCCGGCCTCCTCGTCCTCGTCGTCCTGCTCGCCGCGCAGCCGCTCCCGGACGAGCGGATCGTTCGGGTCCTCCGTGGGCGTCTCGAGCTCTACGCGGAAGAGCTGCGTCGTCCCTCCGTCGCGGTTGGACAGGAACAGCACCGAGTTCCCGTCCGGCGTGAGCATGCCGCCGGTGTCGCGCGATCTGTGATCCGTGATGTCGTACTCGACCCCGTCCTCGGTGTCGTACAGCACGACGGCGAGGTTCTGGAGATCATCGCTCCGCTCCATCACGAGCCAGCGGCCGTCAGGAGAGACCTGTGTCAGCTGATAGCCACCGGCGTGGTTGTCCACGATCTCGGTCGTTCCGCCATTCACGCCGACGGCGAACACGGTGGTGCCGGACGTGAAGAACACTCTGTCGGATGCCGGCGACCAGAGCCCGATCGACTTCTTCGACGGCTGGTCCGTGAGCTTGCGCCGCTCGCCCGTCGCGAGCTCCGCGATCCACACCTCCTCCTCCGTCGATTCATCCGAGAGGTACGCGACGAATCGGCCGTCGGGCGAATAGACCGCGCTGCCCTGCCGCCACGCCGAGTTCGTTACGCGCTTCGTCTCTCCCACGCCTGCCTCTGTCGGAACGACGAAGATCTCGCCACGGAACTCGACGGCGAGGTAGCTGCCATCCGGCGACGGCGAAAACGAGTCCGCCTCGTCCTGCGTCGATGCCGTTTCCGTCAGGTTGCGGTTCACCACAAAGCCGAGATTCACGGGCACTCGCCGCGGCGTACCCGTCGAGACCGGCAGGATCCAGAGATCGAAATCGTGGTGGAACGCGATCGTCGATCCATCCGCGCTCATCGACGGGAACCGGACGCCGCCGCCGTCAAATCGGGTCACCTGCTCCGACGAGCCGCCTTGCGGGTTCACCTTCCAGATGTTGAACCGACCGCTCCGTTCCGATGCGAAGTAGATCCACCCATCGCCGCCGAACATTGGATAGGCGTCGTTCACGTGCGCCTTGTACTCGGAGAGCACCGGGTCGGTCAGCTGCCTGAACGTGCCGCTGCCGACTTCGGTGACCCACACATCCGTCGTGTTGCTGCCGCGATAGTTCCGCTTCGGGTCCCGGTAGCCTCGACGGTTGAACGTCAGCATGCGCCCGTCCTGCGAGTACATGCCCGTCGCCCCCGCACCCATCGGGATCGCCTCCGGCAGCCCGCCGTCGCGCCCGACCGTGTACAGCGGACTCTCCCACGCCATCGGCCCGCGGGACGACGAGAACACGATGCGCTCGCCGTCCGGCGTCCAGTACTCGACCTCGTCCGATCCGCTGTGCCATGTCAGCCGCGTCGCCTCGCCGCCGCTCGCCGGCATCACGTACACGTCGTTGCTTCCGTTCCGGTCGCTCGTGAACGCGATCCATTGCCCGTCCGGCGAATACCGCGGGCGAGTGTCACTCGCGTCGTGCAGTGACGTCAGCCGTTGCGGATTCGAGCCGTCCGCGCTCACGACCCACAGATCTCCGCGGAACGAAAAGACCACCTGACCTGCGTGGAAGTGGGGATCGCGCGCGAATCCCAGCGGCTCGGACTGTGCCGCGATCGGGATCGGGACCAGCAGGGCCAGCGCGAGGACGGGCGCGAGGAAACGGAGGGGGCGCATTGTGCCTCCTTTGGTGAGCGGGCGGGCTCGGACGCGGGAGTTCGCGCGCATCGGCTCGAACGGGGTGCTTCCCTCGGCCTGACCGGGATACCGGAATGGATACATCCGCCCCGAGCGGCCCGTCAACACATCGGGGGCCCGGAAGCCGACGCTCGGACTCTGACGTGTTTCGACGGACGGTTCACTGGGATACTCAATCACGACGCCGAGCTCGCTCGGCACAAGTTCACGCTGCTTCATCGCATCGCCGCGGAAGGCGTGGTGGCGAATGCGCGTCGGCCGCTCGATCATGGCGCGACCGAGGTGCGATTGCCGTGGACCGATTCGCTCAACTGGGAGCGGACTCGGGGTCCGTTCCGCCGTGTCCGTAAGGCGGGGCGAGCGTCTGGTGTAGCGCAATGAAGATCCCGACTATTGCGCCGTCTCCGGCCGCCTGAATAAGACCACCGCCGTACCAACCCAGGTCCAGTACAACGTATTGTACGAACGTCCACAGCAGGCTCGCGAACAGGCTCGCTACCGCACCGCGGAGGATGGCGCGACGCCACGGCATACTGGGGGAATCCCGGCGAAAGGCGCCCACTGCCGCAAGAGCCACGGCCGCCGTGCCGAACCACCATAGGATATCCATGACAACATAAACATAGAGGACTTCCCGCACGTTGTATACGCCGTATTGAATCCATGTCGGAATGGCGAGAAGGATGCTTGCCACTGCAACGGACAAACAGATTCGGACGAGGTCCTTCCGTTCAACCTTGTCGGACCTCGATGATGTGGGATCCCTTCGCAGTTCGAGAGGCAGAAACACGGCCGCGAACAGCAGAACCGTTCGCAATAGAAACAATGCCGATGGTTCGAACTCCACGGTCTACCTCACCGCCGTAGATGGTCCTGGCAATCCGTCGCCCGTGACCACTACGGTGTCGAGGGCAACTACGGTCGGCTCCAGACTCAGATCGAGATCTGCGACCCCGCCCGCGACTACGGTCACTTGCGATTCGACTGTCCTGTATCCGATAAGATCGGCTCTGACCGTGACGGTCCCGGCGGGTACGCCGCTGATAACGTACTGTCCCGTCTCGTCCGTCACTCGTCCGATGGCTGTTCCGGAAACATAGACCTGGACGGCGGCAAGCGGATCGCCAGTAGATGCATCTGTGATTGTACCGCTGACCGAGCCGGACTGCGCGGCTGCGGAAGACGTAAACGCCAGGAGTGCCCAGGTAGAAACTGGCAATCCGGTCCGCCGCCACGGGCAGTGTCGGGAAATGGCTGCCAGGATCCTCATGTAATGAGCAACAAGACAAGCGAGAAGAGATAGATCGAGACGCCTGCGGCAACCGAGAACGCGACGGCCCGGAGCCCGCGCCGGCGCCAGGGCTCGACCGACCGAGGGCGGCCACGGCTCGGCTGGTGAGGTGCGTGCGGCTCAGGTCGATCAGTCGGGCGGCTATCGGGAATCGTGGATGAGGCCACGTCTGGTGACTTCTGTGCGAATTCCGGCTGCGCGCCCGTTTCCACGGCGTCTTCACCAGTCCCCTGCCAACGCTCCCCTGCGAGTGGTGGTCCTGTTTCGCGGGGCGCGACTTCCGCCGGAGCCGTTGGTGCCTCTGCAGCTTCGGAATCAGATCCCTGCGTCACCAACTCCCGGGAGGTACGGAATGCGGCTGCCGTGATTCGGCCGTCCGCAAGGAGCTCGACAAGGTCGCGGACCTCACGTTCGCTCGCAGTCAATCCGCTGGGCTCGCGCTCGAGAAGCGCCAGTGCCTCGTCGAACACGTCAGGGGTCAACTCGTTCGAGCGAAAAAGGCGATAGAGAACCCTCTGTTTTCGCCGCAGTTCGGCTGCTCGAGCCCGGTGTTGTTCCTCCTTCCTCCGCCGCTCCCGTTCCCGTGTATTCGCGATGTCCTCGAGGGCCCGGGACGCCACCTCATGCCCCGGTACCAGCGCAGAAAGCTCACGCCAGACAGCTTCCGCTTCGTCGAGAGAGCCCGCATCATGGAGTTCTCTCGCTCGCGCCTCGATTTCCGTGGCGGCTTTCTCGAGGGCCGTTTCGTAGCGCGTCAGGTAGATTCGCCCTTCCGTTGATCCGGTCTTTATGGGAGTCATGCTGCCGCCCAGGCGACGGGCGTGAGAAGGCACGTGGTCGGCCAGGTAGTCGAAGAGCTCACCCATCGTAACGAGACCATCACCATCCCGATCGGCGGCGCCGGCCAACCCCTGGAGCAGGTAGAAGGTGAATACTCCGTGGCCGCTCCCGAGCTCGCCCGACTCGAGAGATACCTCGTTAGGACTGCACGACGTCACGACGAATCGTCCGTTGGCTCCGAGGCGCTCGAGAAACCCACTTGTCAGAACGGAGCGAGTATGCACACGTGGATTCTGAAATGTCCGGCCGTTGGCACCTCCGCTGTAGCAGCTGTCCAGGAAGAAGAGAACCTGGCGGGCGACTATTCGACGGAAGAACTCCTCGACCCGAGTCATCGGAATTCCAGAGGAGAACAGGTCATCGATATCGCCGTCGTGCGGAACGATATACTTCTGCAGACCATTTTCGGCACCGGGGTCCGGGTCGATTGCACCGTGGCCGGCGTAGTAGATGCAGACGAGGTCGTTCTCGCCAGCTGATCGGCGGAGACGTGTTCCGATGGCCGACACGATGTTTCGACCCGTGGCCTGTTCGTCGAGTAGAAGCACCACGTTCTCGGGAGAAAACCGGCCCAACTCCGGGTCCACGAGCTTCTCGTAAAGAGCTTCCGCGTCCGCGCGGGCGAAATGCAGATCACGGATACGATCGTCTTTGTACTGATTGATGCCGATCACGACGGCGTGACGAACACCGGGGGGAAATGGGGTTTTCCCCGGTGCGTGCAACTGGATGTCGCGCTGGGGCGGCATTATCTCACTCCCTTCGGCGGGCGAGCGGACTGGCCAGACACCAACGGCTTGCCAAAGGGTTTGTCGGCGAGACCTGCGGTGTCAAGGGTCACAGCGCTCGCGCGTTGCGCCCCTGTCGGGTATCGTGCGTCGATCGGCCGGCCCGCTACTTTCCTTCGACCAATGAAACGACGGCATCAGGCGAAGGTCCGGAAGCTGCACGAGCAGTCGCACGCGTGCTGGAGCGCGGGTGACATCGCTGCTGCGTTGACTCTCTCCGAGCAGGCCCTGCAGTTCGGGTTCAGGCACGGCGGCCGCGACGACCCGGATCTCGCCGGCTGTTTCTTTCATCTCGCCCGGCTTCAGGAGGAAGCAGGCGATCTGACGGCGGCCGAGCCGAGCTACAACGCGGCGTGTGGCATCCTGGATCCGACGGAGGGCGAGCCGACGCCGCTCAAGGCCGAGCTCCTGCTGTCCTATGGCACGATGTACCTGAAGATGGGTCTCGGCTGGCGCGCGATTCTCCTGCTCGAGCACGCGAAGCATCGCTACATCGAGCTCATGGGCGTCTCGGACGAGAACGTCGGTCGCTGCGCGAGCATGATGGCCACGGCGTACGAGACCGTTCAGCTCGAGGACCAGGCGCTGGTGGCATACGACGAGGCGCTCGGCATCCTTCGCCCCGCGTGGGGCGCTGACCATCCGTCGATCGAGTACATCGAATTCAGTCGCGCCGACCTCGCCTTCTGGCAGGCGATCAAGGCAGGTGACGGCGAGGGTGTCGACCGCGCGCTCTCCGATTTCCGGCGCGGGCTTGCACGGCTCGAGGCGACGAGAGGTCCCGCCAGTCCCGAGGCCGCCCAGCGAAGAGCGACTCTCGGCACATACCTCGTCATGAGCGAGCAGTACGAGGAAGGTGCTCGCCTGCTGTCGAACGCGATCGCCGTGCTGGAAGCCGCCGGCGAGCCGGTCACCGCGTTCCGCTGGCAACTGGCGACGGCGCTCTCGCGGCTGGGGGATGCGGCCGGAGCCTTCGAGCTGGTCCGGCTCGCGATGCGCGAGGCGCCGCTCGGACAGAGGCTCGCCATCGGTTCCGAGCGTGAGCGCATGATCGAGCTGGAGCAGGCGAACGCGCATCTCGCGCAGTACCTCGACCTGTTCATGGTGGCCGGAGCCGACGACCCGGCGGTCATCGGAGAAGCCTGCGATTTGGTCCTTGGCCGCAGGGCGGTGGGTGCCGAGCTGCTGGCCGCGCAGCGGGAGGCTGTCTCGCGGAGCGACGATCCGGAGCTCACATCGTTGATGGAGCGTCTGGCCGAGCTGCGGGCGCGCGCTGCGCGGTCGAGCCTGGCGGGCGAGGAAGCCGGTGAAACGCCGGGCGAGATCGAACGTGTCGAGTGGGAGCTGGCGTCGCGCATCCCCGCGATCGACTTGACCGACCGGCTGCCCGAATTCACGCACGAGACGGCCGCCGCGCTCCTGCCCGATCCGTCGGTGCTCCTCGAGTTCGTTCGATTCACGCGCCGAACCACGATCTCCGCGGATCCCGATGCGGTCGATGACGGCGCCAGGGACTGGTACGTCGCCTTCGTGATCCGGTCTGGCGACGCGACAGTCCGACTGATCGACCTGGGCAGCGCCCCGGATCTGGATGCGCGAATCGATGCGTACCGCGGCGTCCTGACTCGCCATGACAGTTCCCGCGACACCTCGCCGGGTCGTGAGATATTCCGGATATCCGAGGACGTCGCCTCGGATGCCGGCGACGGGCTGATCGAAGCGCTCGTGCAGCCGCTGCTCGCGGCGATCGACGGCCGGACCCGCGTGTTCCTGGCGCCGGATGGCGACCTGACGCGGTTGCCGTTCGAGGCGCTACGCGACCCTGCCGGCAACTACCTGATCGACACGCTCGAGATCAGCTACCTGAGCGCGGGCCGGGACCTGAAGGCGCTCGCGTCGAGACCCGCGCAAGGGACTGCCGGCGCTGCCCTCGTTCTGGCCAACCCGGACTACGATCGGAAAGGCGACACGGCCGCCGAGCCGCCTCCGCACACTTCAGCGGACGTCGCGCAGCCGGGTGTCGGCGCAGCGGTCGCGCCGGAGCGGCTGCGTCGTCAGCTCAACGACAGCGGCATCCGTTTCGCCGATCTGCCGGGCACGAGGGACGAGGGCATCGCGGTTGCCGCATTGCTGAACGTGGAGCCGTTCCTCGGCGACGCCGCGAGGGAGGAGATCCTGAAGGCCGCGCGTTCGCCGCTCGTGCTTCACGTCGCGACGCACGGCTTCTTCCTGCCAGCGTCTCGCCCGCAATCCGCCGGGCCGCACGGCCCGCGGAGCGCCGGCATGGACGCCGCTGCACGGAACCCGGTCCTGCGCTCCGGCATCGCGCTGGCAGGCGCCAATGCCTGGCTTCGAGGCGAACCGCTGCCGACCGACATGGAGGACGGTATCCTGAACGGCGAAGACATCGTCGCCATGGACCTGGGCGCCACGGAGCTGGTAGTGCTGTCCGCCTGCGAGACCGGCCTCGGCCATCTGGTCGCGGGCGAGGGCGTGATGGGGCTGCGCCGCGCGTTCGCCGTCGCCGGTGCGAGGACCCTGGTTCTCAGTCTCTGGAAAGTCCCGGACCTGCAGACGCGGATGCTGATGACCGCGTTCTACGATTCGCTCATTGCGGGAAACGGACGCGCGGCTGCCCTGCGCGAAGCGCAGCGCCGCGTCCGCGCGCAGTATCCGTCACCCTTGTACTGGGCCGCATTCATCTGCCAGGGTGACCCGGACCCGATCGCCGCGCACCTCGGGCTCGATCCCATCCCGCTCTCTTCTCGCCGGTGAGGAAGATGATCGAAAGCACGCGCCGGACCGGATTGCTCATCATCGCGCTCGCGATCCTCGCCGCCGCGGGTTGCGACTCCGAAGATGGGCAACCGGCGAACACGGTGGCCGGGGATGATGCTTCGATCGATCGCAGCAGATACCTGGTCGAAGGACTCCTGCAGTGCTTCATCTGCCATTCCGAACGCGATTGGGAGACACCGGGTGGCCCGCCGGTCGAGGCTCGAGCAGGCGCCGGTCGCGTGCGAAGCGATGATGGCCAGTACCGGCTGGTCGCACCCAACCTGACTCCGGATGCGGAGACCGGAACCGGCAACTGGACGGACGACCAGCTGGCGCGCGCGATCCGTGAAGGAATGGGACACAATGGCAGGGTATTGAGCCCGCGCATGTGGTACAGGTCGTTCAGGCACCTGCCTGATGACGACCTGCAAGCTGTCATCGCCTATCTGCGCTCGATCGATCCTGTCTACAATCCGCTCCCGACCACTGTTCTGCCTCCGGACTACCAGGCCGAGCTGAACAACAGGGGACCAGTCGAGCTCAAACCCGTCAACCTGACATCGGCCGATCTCGTGGAGGTCGGGCGCGGACTCGTCGCACTCGCCGATTGCGAGGGGTGTCACACGGCGTGGGACGCACCGGAAAACGGCCCGCTCCTGGCTGGCGGCAATCCGATCGAGCGAGACGGCCGTCGCGCATTCAGCACGAACATCACGCCGGATGCATCCGGCATGCCCTATGACGCGGCGACGTTCATCGAGGTGATCCGCACCGGCAAGCAGAGCGGGCTCCACCCGCTCATGCCCTGGATCGCGTTCCGGAACCTGAGCGATCGCGATCTGCGCGCGATCCATGCATACCTCCAGACGATGCCGCCCGTCGCTCACTTCATCAACAACCATGCCGAGCCCGGCTACTGTGCGGTCTGTGGCCAAATGCACGGCCTCGGCGAAATGAACAGCGCGTGGCAGCCCGCCGGCATCGTCCTCGATGCGGACACGTACGACAGCTACGTCGGGACCTATTACTCGGAGGAATACGACTTCAGGTTCGAGATCACGGTGGCGGACGGTCGTCTCATGGCGCGGATCGACGATGACGACCAGGTGGTCATGACCTTCGTCTCGCAGACCCGCGTTGTCGTTCCCGGTGAGGCTACCGCGCTCGATTTCGTGTTCGTGGACGGAAGGGTGGCTCGCCTTCTGACGGTGGAGTCATCGCCCGTCGTGCTCGAACGCATCGAGTAGACCGGCAAAGCAGCATCCGATCCTTGGTCGCTCGACCCGTTGCGGACCTGCGGCTCGGTCGAAGTCGGGAGCAGCGCGTAAGCGCGGCGACGTCAACCGTGCCCCGGCGGACACGCCGCCGGGCTCAGGGCGTCTTGACCCGCATATCCGACGTGGAAGCAGCCCCGCGACCTTCGCGCTGAAGTGGCAGGGCTGGTCTCACGGCGTATCTGCGGGTGTCGTTGGCCCCGTCCACCCGTAGCCCGCGGCTGGGCACCGTTGACGTCACACAACGGATCCCGTACGACGGCACGGTGGTCGTACGGCGACATCGCGAGTCTGGGCTACTGCTGCATGAGCCGACGAAGCTCCGCAGTCCAGTTCAACGCCACGCGGACGCCATCGGCCTGGCGGGTCGGTCTCCGCGCCACGATGAACCGACCGTCCACGGGCGACACGTCCCAGGGGCGGCCGCTGATGACGCCGAACCCGGGACCGAGACCGATTGCGAAGAGTGCGCTCACGTCGTCGACACGGAATGCGGGATTCGTGGCAACGGCGGCGGCCATCATGGAGTCTGCGGGCGACCGGTAGAAGATCGTATCACCGGTGGGGGACCAGAGCGGTTTCTCGCCGCCGTCGACGGACACCCTGGCGCGTTCTCGCCATGCGGTGTCCATCGGCCGCACGTAGACCTCCGCCCGATCGGACTCGTAGGTCTGGTACGCGATGAAGCGGCCGTCGGGCGACAGCGACGCGTTGTACTCGACGGCCGGTGTGGACAGTACGGTGTCGCGGCGAACGGGTTCTTCGAGGGTCAGGGCCATGATGTCGAACTGGTCAGACTGCGACGGTCGCGACTCGAGCACGATGAGTCGGGCGCCATCCGGCGTGATGTCCTGGGGCGCCTGGAGAGCGTCATGCGTGTAGACGAGCTGCGGCTGGCCCGATCCGTCGGCGGCCCGGCGGTACACGCGGAACGTCCCGCCGCCCTGGTTCGACGTATAGTAGAGCGAGTCGCCGGCGAGGCTCCATTCGACTCCCCATTTTTCGCCGGGTCCGTCGTCGATGGGCACGGTAGTGCCGGCCGGCAGATCCAGCACTACGATGTCGCGAGCGCCCTGCCGGACATCGACCGCGATCCGTCTTCCATCGGGTGAGACCCGCGGATAGCCATAGTACCGCGATTGCGCCGGCGCCGGCTCCACGCGGCCGTCGCGGCCGATCCAGACGAGCGTCGAGGGCGGTTGGTTCGCGGGAATCCAGATCAGGTCGCCTTCGGCCGAAACGTCGAAGTCCGCGCCCCAGCCGCGAGCGATCGAGAGTCCGTCGACCGGGAGTCTCACGCGTTCTCCGCGAGTGCGGTAGGTCGACCGATCGAATGCGACGGCGTGGAGCGCGCCCCCATCGGCCGAGAACAGGAGATGTCCTGTCGACGCGTAGCGGGCGCCGCTGCCGCCGGCCAGGACCTCGGTGAGCGTGCCACTGTCCAGGTCGAGCACGGCAATGGAGCACGCGCCATCCCTCGTCGCCTGTCTCGGTACGACCGTCAGAAGGACGGCCCGGCGACCGGGCAGCGACTGCGGCCATGAATAGAGGAGTATTCCGCGCGAGGAGTCCGGTTCGATGAGCAGGCGAGGCGGCTGGCTGTCGTCGGGCGACACGCGATAGACACCGTTCGACGTCGCGAAGACGATGGTTCCGTCGTCGGTCCACGTCCCGCCGAACGCGCGCGCGCCGTCCCCCGGAACGATGACCGCAGGCGTTCCACCCATGACCGGAATCCGTATGAGTGTCTGCGCGATGCCGCCAAAGTAGGCGATCTGAGTGCCGTCGGCCGAGAAGAAGGGCTGGATGGCGTTGAGCTGACCCAGGTCGCTCGACGCCTCGAGGTTCCCGATCCGACGCACCGACAGGTTGCCACCCGATGCGGCATCGACGAGGAGGCGTCCATCGCGCGAGATCGCGACGGTCCGCCCGTCGACGCTCGCGGGGGGACCCGGAACACTGAAGTACACCGGCTCGTCCGCCTCGCGGGCGACGCCGGGCGACGCGATAAGCCACGATGTCGCCAGGCCGAGGACGTACAGGCCCACCCCGGCGGCAACCACCATCCACACCCGGTTCGCCATGCGCGCTTCACCATGACGGAAGTGCGGGTCGTTGAGCGCGAGCGCGAAGTCGCGCGCCGACTCGAACCGATCCGCTGGCACGGTCTCGAGCGCCTTCGCGACCGTCGCGGCGACATGGGGCGGCGTGGTCCGCCGTCGCTTCGCCACCGGATCGGTGGCGCCGGAGATGATCCGGCCGAGAATCGCCTGCGGCGAAACGCCGTCGTACGGCGGTGCGCCCGCGAGCATCTCGTAGAGCACACATCCGAGCGACCAGACATCACTCGGCGGGCCGACCTGCGTATCTCCGGTTGCCTGCTCGGGACTCATGTATCGCGGTGTGCCCACGCTCACGCCGGTCTGCGTGAGCGTGCCCCGTTCGACGCCGGTCGCCAGCGCGATACCGAAATCGGCAACCATCGCGTCGTCGCCCCGGAGCAGGATGTTGCCCGGCTTGATGTCGCGGTGAACGACGCCGCGCTCGTGCGCGTGGGCCAGCGCCTCGGCAACCTGCGTCGCGATGCGTACCGCGTCGCCTATCCGCAGCTGCCGCTCCCGGTCGAGACGTTCGCTCAGCGTCCCGCCTGCCACGTACGGCATCACGAAGAAGAGGAAGCCGTCCGCTTCACCCGAGTCGAAGAGCGGCAGAATGTGCGGGTGCTGCAGGTTCGCCGTGGTCCGTATCTCGCCGAGGAACCGGTCGGCACCCACGATCGCGGCCAGCTCGGGCTTGAGCACCTTGAACGCGACCTTGCGGTCGTGGCGCAGATCGTCCGCCAAGTACACGGTCGCCATCCCGCCCTCGCCCAGCCGGCGTTCGACGCGGTAACGGCCCGTGAGGACCGCGTTGAGACGGTCGACGACCTCGGACATGCCGGCGCTCGAACCCCCCGGGGGCCGCCTTCGCGGCCTGCGTCGAAGAAATCGTTGCAGCGGAGCGACCAGAACCTGACCGACCGGTCAGCCGCACCTACTCTGCGGGCCATTCGGTCCGCCGGCAAGTGGCGCACCGGCCTGCCGACGACTTCGACCAGACGGGAACGCGCCGCCGACGATCCTCACGAAGCCGCGTGGTGTTGACTGTTTGTCCATCACTCCTCCACGATACGATGGCCACGGGTTTTCGACTGCGCCGGCAATTCGTTACTCGAGGAGCGGGCAACGGTCCGGAATCATGGTCGGTGGTCGCCGGAAGGAGGAGTCGAGTTGCCGGAGCGTTCACTCTGCCAGCCGTTCGCTGCGCTGCTGCTCTGCGCGGCCTGTGGTCCGGGCGTCGATCGGCCGACGCTGGACCTGCCCGAGCGCCCGGCGGACGCTCCGGGCGGCGACGCGATCGTCGACGACATTCGTGGCCTGGACCTGGCCGCCCGCGAGGAACGGATCTTCGAGGAAATCGCGAGCGGCAACGTGCCGGGCTGGCTGCGCCGGCTGTCGCCGGTCGAAATGTCGGGACAGGTCGAGGGTCGGACACACCGTGTGACGTTCTGGGTCACACCCGACTATCTGGCCGTCGGCTCCGGCGACGACCATCTGCTCATCCCCCTGTCCGCCCGGACCGCGCAACGGATCGCCGACCTCACGGGCGGATCACTGCCCACGCCCCGGATGGTGGACGCGATCTGGGCCGCGGCCGACCTGCGCGTCGAGCCGATCCGGTTCCGGCCCGACGAGTTCATGCGGTCCGTGAACTACATCGAGCGCCACAACGGCCTGGTCAAGGCACAACTCATGGTGTACAACGAGTCGCCCGGCGTCTTCCTCGCCGGACACAAGGTCGATGTCGTGATCACCGCATCGCTGTCCGAGCACCCGGGCGAGATCGCGATATACGGCTGGCACCGCTCGAACGGCATACCGGTCCAGAGCCTCTACGTCGGTGCGACCGACAGCCTGGTCGCGTTCAGCCACGGTGTCCGGCTCGTCCACCGTGCGGTGCTCGTGGATGGAGTGCCGCGCGATCTGCACGATGTGCTGGGCGACACGGCGCTCGCTCCGATCCTCAGCGCGGGCGGCGTCATCGCCCAGGCCCGCTACCCGGAGCCGTCCGGGGCGCAGTGAACCGCCCGGGCCGTCGCCCGACGCGTCGGCGGGATCCCGGTTGGCCGCATACGTAGTCGGTTACCCTTGCATACGTAACACGACCGAACGACACGGCGGCCACGCCTCCGCACATTTGGATCGAGACGCCGCAACCGGCGTGAGATCCCCCAAGCATGGAGGTGGATGTGTCGCATTCAAGCCGGAGCTTCCGGATCCTGGTGCTGCCCGTGATCGTGGCGGCGGCCGCCTGCACGGACGAGTCGTTCACGGATCCGGTCTCGTCCGAACCGTCCGCTGCGTCGCTCGTGCCGGCGCCGCCGCCCGTCGTCGTGCCGATCTCGTTCGGTGGTTTCACGAACTCGATATGGCCGTTCACGGGCCGCAACTTCGAGGACGCGGCCGACCCTATCAACGTGGCGTTCGTCGGCCGCGTCGACCCGCTCGCACTGCGTGCAGCGCTGCTGTCACTCGATGGCAACCGCTCGGCCTTCGGCTTTCCGGCGGCGGCGCCCTTCGACTGCACGTGGGCGGATGCGATCGGTGGCATCCAGACAGCGTACGGCACGGCTTCGGGCTGGACCGGCAGCGCGATCCAGCTCGATTGTGGCGGCTATGGCCCGCTGCGCTTCCACCTCCGTCTGTTCGAATCGGGCCAATGGACGCTCGGCGGCGCGCATTTCGAGGTGCTGATTCCCGGAACGGCCGAGCACGAGGTCCTGAGCTGGGAGCTCGCCGAACAGTTCGTCACTGTAGACTTCCTCCGTACCGGCCTTCTCGACTCGGCCGTCCCGGTGAGTGCGACCACGCCGATCTCGCCGGCTCCGTCGTACCGCGAGATCAACCCGCTCATCTACAACGGCCTGCCGGCCGCGCTCGTGGCCGCACTCGGGACTCCGCTGCCGCCCGTCGCGTCGCCCGTGCCCATTCCCAACGATGGTGTCGCGACCATTCTGAACGTCGCCCGCCAGGTCGAGGTCGAGCCGTCCTTCGTACGTACGGATTTCGAGCTGCAGTACAACCAGATCGTGCCACGGCCGTTCTGCTCCGCCGGCTCGCAGGACTTCGTGCAGGTTCGCGGTCCCGTCACCCTCAGCCAGACCGTCCGTGTAACCAGCTCGCGCGACTATATCGCGTCCGCACGGATCCACGGCTCGCTCGACGTCGCCGTTCCCGGCTCCGCCGAAGACGGCCGACGGGCCCGCATCGACAGACAGTTCAACGCATTCATCACGCACGCCGGTCCGGTGGTCAGCGACCGGTTCAGCCAAATGCTCCTGCCGCGGCCGGGCGAGCCGCTCCAGTTCTCCCGTGCGGCGCTGCACCTCGGGCCGCGCCACGGCGACTACAGCCTGATCGTACGCTGCAACTGAATACTGGCGGCTCCGTGCCGAACGCATCGGCGACGATGGCGTCTCCTGCGCATCCGCTTGGCTCGCCGAGGCCGACAGGCTCCGACGGCGAATCGGCTATCTCGCCGACGACGACGCGCTTTCGCTCGACTGCGATGTCCGCTCGAATTTGTGGGAACCGCTGCGCCACGCGCCGGGTCCGCTCCATGGACCCATGCGCATGTCGTGGGCACTGCGGCTGGCCGGTCTCGACGAGCGGGTCCTCGACGCACTGCCAGGCAGCCTGCCAATCGGAGACCGCCGACGGATCTGCGTCGCACGTGCGATCCTGAACACGCCGGACATCCTGCTCATCGATTCGCCGCTCCGTGGTACCGATCCCGCCGATCATGGCGACATCCTGGACACGCTCAACCGGTCGCGCGACACGCTCGGCGCCACGATGATCCTCGCGCTCGATGAGCTGTGCGCCATCCCCGTCCTGGCCGATCGCGCCGTTGTACTCTCCGCCGGCCGGGTGGCCTTCGACGGCGATGTGACGGCGTTCCTTCGTTCCGGCATCGGCCTGGATCGACCGGCATAGGATGAATCGGTGTCCCGTGCGCGCCGACCGCCGGATCAGCAGTCGCCGTCGTGCGTCCGCATCCAGTCGGCAAGCTCGCCGCGCTTCGACAGGCCGAGCTTCTTGTAGATATTCGACAGATGCGTGCTCACGGTGCGCTCCGCGATGCCCAGCTCGACCGCGATCCTTCGATTCGAATACCGCAGCATCACGAGTCGTGCGATCTGGCACTCCCGGGGCGTGAGTCGGCCCGTGCCCGGCACGCGGTGTGCGCGAGGCGGCGGACGCCTGCCGATCTCGCGAAACTGATCGCGCGTCTTCTCGAGCTCGGGTATTGCGCCGAGGCGAGTGAAGACTGCGTGCACGGCCAGCAGCTCCCGCTCCGAGCCATCGACGTCGCCGAGCTCCGCGAGCCGTCCTGCGAACTGCCGGCGGACGCGTGCCGCGTCGTAGACGAACGGGATCGCTGCGAGCTTGTCGGCCGCGCTCTCGAGAAGGCTGGTGCCCTGATCCAGGTCGCCCTCGAGCCAGGCCACCAGGGCGTCGCAGGCGTCGGCCCACGCCAGTCCAAGCCTGTGGCCCTGCTTTCGCGAATCATCACGGAGGCGAGTGCCGAGGCGACGCGCGGCCTCGACGTCTTCGTTGTAGAGCAGGGCTTCGGCAATCACCGGAACGAGCCGGTGAATGGTCCAGACCACGTACCCGTGCCGGTCGGCGATCGCCAGGCCCGCCTGCCCCACACGGATGGCCTCGGCGTAGTTGCGGTCGGCGAGATGCAGTGCAGCGCGCCCTATGTGTGCCGGAATGACGGTGTGGAGGTTGGGCGGCCGGTCACTGGCCGCATCGGCACCGGATCGAGTCCAGGCCTCGTCGATGTACTCTCGCGCGCGCTCGGACTCGCCTCTGGCAAGGTGGATCAGCGCGGTCCAGACGAGCAGCCGTGGCAGCAGGATGGTCTGATTGAGGCTGCGGGCGAGGGAGATCGCGTGCTCGCCGCGGGTGATGGCGTCCGGCCACTGCCCACGAGCGGAAGCGTATTCAATCTCGAGCTCGGCGAGCCACACGCTGCGGATCGGTGAGTTGGCAGCCTGGTTGATCGAGCGCATCCGCTGGATCCGGTGGGCCAGCGCTTCGTCGTTCCCGCTCAGTCCTTCGAGAACGCCCATCCCCCAATGCGCAGAGAACTCGAGTGCCCGATCCGAGGACGCTTCGGCGAGGCGGATCGCCTCCTCGCCATGCAGCCTCGCCGTGTCGGCGGGTCCGGTCCAGACGTAGAGCAGCAAGAGCGCGCGGTGAACGCGCGCGATCAGGTCGGGCTCGCCTCCCTCTGCCAGCCGGAGCGCGTCCTCCACACTCGCTATTGCGTTCTCCGGCTGCCCGAGCTGATGCAGGCACATCCCCTTCGCGACCGCGATGCGCGACTGCATTGCGAGGTCGCCCGCACGTCGGGCAGAGTCGATCCCGGCCTCGTATTGGCGCAGCGCCGCCGCTGGCCTGCCCGTCCAGAACGCCGCCAGCCCCAACCGTCGCTCTGTCGAGGCCACGCCCGAGTGATCGCCGGCCTCTGCGGCCGTGTGACGGATGTGCTCCCAGAGCGGGAGCGCTCCGTTGTAGTCGCCGATCCTCTGACGAGCGCGGGCCAGATCCTCGAGGAGCGGCACGACTTCGGACGTTTCGACGGTTTCGTCACGCTCCATTCGCTCGACGGCCGCCGCGAGATACGTCGCGGCTTCGTCGTTGGCATATTTTGCGAGTGCGTTCCGGCCGGCCACCGCCAGGTAGCGGGCTGCCGTGCGGTCCAGTGCGCCGCCGCGAGCGCGCGAGTAGTGGAATGCAAGCTCGTCCGCGTGCTCCTCGGCACTCTGTCCGTAGTACGCCTCCAGTCGCTGCGCAACGAGTCCGTGGAGCATCCGTGCGCGGGCCCGGCCTGATTCGCCATACAGGGCCTCGTGAATCAGCGCGTGCGCGAAGTCGTACAGGATCGCACCCGCTGACTCGGTCTCCAGAAGTACCTGTCTTGCGCAGAGCTCGTCCAGCGACTCGACCAGATCGGCCTCGGCCAGATCGGAGACCGCGATCAGTGCGTCCAGACGGATCCTCGTGCCGAGCACCGCAGCCAGGCCGGCCACGCCCTGCGCCCGCTCACTGACCGGACGCATGGTTTCGAGAATCGCGTCGCGAATCGAAACCGGCAGTTCGAAGCGCTCGACATCCCAGCCCATCCATTGCGTACCGACGCGGTACAACTGCCCCGCCGAAACGAGCGCCTTGAGCGTTTCCCGGGCGAAGAACGGGTTGCCGCCCGTTCGCCGGTGCAGGTGCGCCGCGAAATCGCGGGCCACCTGCGCATCAGTCTCGAACACGAGCCGGACCAGCTCCTCCATTGCGGCCTGCGTCAACGGAGAGAGTTCGCGAACGGCCGCGACCCTCTGGTGCTTCAGGGACGGCACCATCGCGCGGAGCGTCGGATTCGATTCCATTTCCGCCGGCTTGAACGTCCCGATGATCACGAGCCGTACATCCGCTACCTGCCTCGCGACGAAGTGGAGCAGCTCGAGCGACGAGGCATCCGCCCAGTGCAGGTCCTCCAGCACCACCAGAAGCGGCGCTCGTGCGGTGTACCGCTTCACGAGCTCCGCGAAGTTCCAGTGAACCCTGCTCTTGAACTCGCCCATCTCGCCACTGCTGAGCGTCGGGCCGCGGTAACCCGCCGGGGCGAGCGCCGGGAAGAGGTAGTACAACTCATCGAGTGCGCCGCGCGTCAACGTTGTGCGGACGCCCTCATCGAGCTCCGCGAGCCCGGGCAGCAGTGCGTCAGCGAACAACGCATACGGCACACCGGTCTCGACGGGATTCGCGCGGCCGATCACCTGGCCCCAGTCGCGACGCTTCGATTCCTCGATGATCAGGCCAGCCAGACGGCTCTTGCCGATGCCGCCCTCTCCCGCAAGGAACAGGAACGTCGACTGATTCTGTTCGGCACGGTCGAGCAGGTTGCGCAGCATCGCGATCTCCGCCTCGCGTCCCACCAGTGGCGGCGATTCGAACATCGGCGTCCCGTCAGTCATCTGTATTCCGGATCGAGGTGGCCGGAAACGCGAGCGGCCCGTACATGCCGCCCGCGGTTGGCGCCGCACAACGTAGTCCCGATGTCTTACGCCGTTCATCGGGAGGTTGACGTAGTCAGCCCCGCCGAAACCTCAGGCGGGAGGCGGTTTCAGCTCAGTCAGCGGGTCTGGCCCGGGATCTCGAAAAGGACAGGCCGATCTGTGTGTCGAGGAACTCCAGCATCAGTACCGTGATGTCCCGAAGCGCGTGTCTTCCAACCAGTAGGTGGCATCGGCGCTGTGGCCGCCGAGCATGATCGCCGAGCGGTCCATGCGATGTATAGGCCTGTGTGCCCTGGGGCGCAACAGTTTCTTGCGGCTTCCGAAGGCGTCGGCACGCGCGAGTTCGGCGTCAACCTCGTCACGATCACGGTGCGCGCTACATTCATCTGGCGAAGGGATTGAAGAGCCCGCCTCGTCGCCTCGTATTCATGAACGTCCACGACAGGAGGAGAGATTGCACAACCACGTGAAGGTTCTGGGCTGGCTCTACATAGTGCTGGGAGTGATCAATCTGCTGATCGGCCTGGCCGCCTTCGGCGTTGCCGAACCTCAACTGCGGACTCGGTCTGCTTCGCGACTGGGGTGGCTGGGTGATCGTCGTCACGGTGATCCTCGGACTGTTCAATCTCACCACGTTCCCCGTGGGAACGGTCATCGCCCTGTACACGTTCTGGGTAGCGTGGAAGCTGTACAACACGCCCGGCCAATGAGATCGGTCCGGCCCGCCTGAGCTACGCATTCTGATTGGCGGCGACGGTCGTCTCGCAGCGTGAGCGAAGGGCCTTCGCGAACTGTCGCAGTTCCGCCCGCGAGCCGGTCCCGTAAGCCAGAACCTCCTCGCCGTCGAGCAGGTCGATCAGTCGGCGTGTCGCATCGTTGGACTCGGCACCATCCGTCAGATCGGCGACGCTGTCGCTCTCGACGATCAGAATCCGCCGGTGGCCATGCTCCAGTCCGAGAGTCGAGACCTCCCAGAGGAGATTTGCGGATGGAACGGACACGTCGATCAGAATGATGTCCGAGGCCGCGGCGAGCCTGACGACAACGTCCCTCCATACGCTGCTCGCGGAGCTGACGACAACGAGCCGCGGCGCGAAGATGCCACGCGCGCGTCCTGCGACGCTGCCTGCGGCCCGTTCGATCTCGTCTGAGTCGCGGACGTACGTCCGTCTGGCCATCTCCGCCCGCAGGACCCCGAGCCACGACGAGGTCGAGACGGCCACCGTGGATCCGATGACCGCGAGCATCACCGTCAGGAGACTCAGTGCAACGATCCCGATGATCAGCGTGATGAACACCGCGCCGATCAGACCCCCGACGATGGCGCCGAAGGCGTTCGCGCCACCCTGCGCGGCGGAGCTCCTTGTGCTTTCGAACGCGCTGTCGAACACATCCGCGATCTGATCGCCGCCGAGCCAGCCGACGATACCGCGGACGACCAGGACCAGCAGGACCATGCCTGCGACGCTCACGATGGCCCAGAGCAACCCGGTCGACCTGCGGCCGCCCACAGGAGAAAGCTGCATGTCGTCCAGCGTCACGGCGCGAAACCGCCGCCCGACAGCGGTTCCGACCGCAAAGCTCAGGGCGCGCGAGGAACCCGTGAAACCGAAGCGCCGCAGGAAGAGGATCATTCGTCGCTTGCCACGGACGATCCGCCGGCCTGCGATCACGGCGGCACCGCCGATGCAGGCCCAGAACGACGGCCAGCCGAGCTCGGCGGCGGATGAGTCACCGACGAGTATCACGGTGACGATCAGGCCGAACAGCGGCACCGCCACGAGCAGACCCACGAGCACGAGCACCCACCCCAGCAGCGCCAGAGCCAGGCGGCCGATGCCGATGCGGCGGCGTCCCACACTCGCGCTGTCGACGACGCGGATACCCATCGTTCTTGTCAGTCGCTGGATTGCGTGCGTTCACCTGCAACGGCGAGCGCGCTGCGTCGCGGTGTCTCCGTGCGGCGTTCAACGGAACGTGGTGGGCCGTTCGGCCTATGCAGGCGCTGTGCCTGGGCGCAGAGCGGCCGGCACCCTCCCGGCGCCGGCGGCGCCCCGCCGTGCCCACCACGACACGAGGCGCACGACCCGGAAGCGGTGACCGCGCCAGGGCTCGAGCAGCTCGAGCATTCGTTCGTCCGAACCGTCCGGCTCGCCGGCGAGCGCCGATGTGACGACTGACGGAAGGTGCAGGTCGCCGGTGGGCACGGCGTCCGGATCACCCGCCGCGAACCCGGCGATCATGTTCGCCGTCCAGGGACCGATGCCGGGGATCCGGAGCAGGCGCATGCGGAGCCGGCCCGGGTCGGCCTCGACGCTCAGGAAGGGCCGCGCCGCCTCGAGGCGCGCCAGCCCGGCCAGCGCACGGGCGCGCTTCGTATCGATTCCCATCGCCTCGATCGCCGCGACGGACACGTTCGCGAGCTGTTTCGCCGTCGGAAACGCCACACCCGCAGGTGTCGGCGTGCCCCAGCGTCGGCCGATTCGCCGGAAATCACCGTAGCCTACCTGCCAGCGCACCCGTTGCTGGAGAACTGCACCGGCCGCAACGTCGAAGACCCACGGCACGCGCAGCAGCCGAAGCCCGGCGTATGCGCGGGCCAGGCGGCCGAGCAGCGGGTGATCCGGCCGGAAATCGCCGCCGCCGTCGGCCAACGGAAACTGAGCCAGAAATGCGTCGAGTGCGACCGGGGCGTCGTCGCCCTCCACGCGTACGCTGAACCCGGTCTGCGCGGAATCGAAGCGCCAGATGAGCGGCCGGCCGTGACGGTCCAGATGCACCTTCTCGAAGCCGCCGGACCTGTGTCGGCCGGTCGGGTCGAACTTGCCGAGGAGCTGGTGCGCCATCGTCGCTTCCAGATCGAACGGCTCGATGACCACTCTGGCGTCGCGAAGCAGAACGTCACCAGCCGCCATTCGAGTGGATGTTCATGCTGAACTTGATCTTCGCGTCGGCTGGAGAGACATGCGTACCTCATGCAGTGGAACGCGAGCCGGCCAGAGTGGGACCGGTTTCGTCAAAACCTACAAACGCCCGTGACCCGGCACCAGTTCGACCACGGAGCCGCGCGCGCGGCCGGTACCGGATCCATTGGAGGGTGCCATACTGGCCCTCTGACCGGTCGGACCGATACGTTGCGCATCGACATATTGAGGGCGGTCGTCGAACCGGCGCGTCGGGGTGCGTCGGTGACGGGCAGCCATCCGTGTCGCCTATCGTACCTGGGAGGGTTTCACCCGTGACTGCGCCTGTCACTGTCCTGCTTCTCGTCGTTGCCGCACCGGCTGCCATCGCAATGCCGCTCGGTGCCGACCAGGGGCCGGGCGAACCGATCGCGGCCGAAACGCTGACGTCACCGGCGGTTCTGGAGAACGAGTCGCTGGGGCCGGGCACGGTCGAGGTGACGCTGGTAGCAAGCGCGGCGCGCATGTCCCTCGTGCCGGGTGTCGAGACGGACGTCTACGCGTACAACGGGACGGTGCCCGGGCCGACGCTGGAAGTTCGCGAGGGCGACCGCGTCATCATCCATTTCCGCAACGACCTGCCGGAAGAGACGACCGTGCACTGGCACGGCCTGCACATCCCCTGGAGCGCGGATGGCAGTCCGTTTCATCCAGTAGCGGCGGGCGAGAGCGTCGACTTCGAGTACACGATACCGGAGGGCTCGGCCGGCACGTACTGGTACCATCCGCACCCGCACCATCGTACGGCGCTGCAGGTGGCGAAGGGTCTGTATGGCGCGATCATCGTGCGTGCGGCGGACGATCCGCTGCGGGACATCCCCGAGAAGCTGCTGATCCTGAGCGACAACCGGTTCTTCGCGGACGGCTCGATCGACATGCCTGACCGGCACACGCCGGTTGGCAACATCGATTTCGAGAACGGGCGTGAGGGCGATGTGCTGTTCGTGAACGGCCAGATCATGCCGGTGATCGGCCTGCGCGCGGGCGAGGTCCAGCGGTGGCGGGTCGTGAACGCGTCGGCGGCCAGAATGTACCGGCTGTCGATTCCGGGCCAGGAGCTGCTGCACGTGGGCAGTGACGGCGGCCTGTTCGAGAAGCCCGTGCCGACTGATGAGATCCTGATGGCGGCATCGGAGCGCGTCGAGCTGCTCGTTCGCGGGACGGGACAGCCGGGCACGACTACAGTGCTGCGCGATCTGCCGTACAACCGCTACATACCGCAGACGCGGCCCGCCGACTGGTCGGAGCCGAACGATCTGCTGACAGTTCACTATCCGGATGATGCGCCGGTCGAGCCGGTGGCCATTCCGTCCACGTTGCGCCGTGTCGAATGGCTGGACACGACCCTGGTGACGACGACGCGTGTGATGGTCCTGACGCAGGGCTTCATCAACAACAGGGCGATGGACATGGCGAGGGTCGACGAGACGACCACTCTCGGGACGACAGAGATCTGGCAGGTCGAGAACCTCGTCGGCATGGACCACCCGTTCCACCTGCACGGCTTCAGTTTCCAGGTGCTGGACCGGAACGACGAGCCGGAGCCGTACGCGAGCTGGCAGGACACCGTGAACGTGCCCGCACATTCGATGGTCCGGTTCGTCGTGCGGTTCACGGACTATCCGGGCAAATGGATGTTCCACTGTCACATCCTGGACCACGAGAGCGCCGGGATGATGGGAATCCTCGAAGTCCGCTGAAGGAGGCTGTCATGCGAGGCAAGGGTACTGCAGCAGCGTTGCGATTCGCCATCATCCTCATGGTCGCGGTCGCGACGTCCGCGCTGGTCTCGGCGTACACGCAGAGACCCGACCCGGATCTGTCGGAGACGCGGCTGTCCGTACATGAGGCGGACCAGGAGCAGATCATGCGGGGCCGTCAGCTCGTGCTCGAGCATGCCTGTTCGGGGTGTCACGGCGGCTCGCTGACTCCCGATGGGCCGGCCTGGCTGACAGGCCTGACCGAGTCGCTGCCGGGAAACGAATTCCTGATCGGCCCGTGCTTCACGGAGCAGGGGGCGCAGCCCTGCTTCCGCACACGGCCGCGCAACCTGACACCGGACAACCTGACGGGGCTGGGCCGGTTCACCGAGCGGCAGATCTTCAACGCCCTGCGCTACGGCCTGCGTCCGGGTGAGACGCCCGATGTCGAGATCACCTCGACGACTCCGGGCCAGGGCAACTTCCCGGCGAGTCCGAAGTACCTCGCGCCGCCCATGCCGTGGGTGGCCTGGCGACTCATGCCCGACGAGGATCTGTGGGCCATCGCGGCCTACCTGAAGCGGGGCGTCAAGCCGGTCCGCAACGTCGTCGAGGACAGCGAAGGCCCGCCCGACTTCTGGGTCGAGACGTACACCGACGTCCTGGCCGGGAATCCGAGGCCCGTACCGCCGTTCCCCGCGGCCGCCGAAAGGATGCCGGCGAGCGGTTCACCAGACATGGATCAGGTGCTGCGCGGCCGCCAGGTCGCGGTCCAGCACGATTGCGGCGCGTGTCACGGCGGCTTCTCGAATCCGGACGCTCCAGGGTTCCTCGCGGGCGTCGGCATCAGCCCGGATGCGATTGAGTATCCCATCGGACCGCTCACGGAGCCGCCGCTGTCCGGACCGTGCTCCGTTCAGGCGGACGGCGTTGCGTGCTGGATGATGCGGCCGCGCAATCTGACCCCGCACGAGACCGGCATCGGCGGCTACACCGACCGCCAGCTCTTCAACGCGCTGCGCTACGGCCTGCGTCCGAGCACGACAGCCGACGTCGAGATCAAGTCGACCGTGCCGGGGCAGGGCAACTTCCCCGCCGACCCGGACTATCTCGGCATCGGCATGCCATGGCCGACCTGGCGGTACATGAGCGATGACGATCTGTGGGCGCTGATCGCGTACCTGAGGCACGGGCTCAAGCCCGTCGACAACGAGGTCGCGGCCTCCGAAGCGCCGCCCGACCTCTGGGCGGGCATGTACACGGTGGAGAACATCGGGCCGTACCCGGCGCCGGCGTTTCCGACGGCGAACGAGGTCGGCGGGCGGGAGTGAACGGATCCTGCGCAGGAAAGAGTGATGGCTCGATCAGCTCGAGCTCGGTCAGGAGGAAGCCGGCACCGGCACCGTCGAGGGCCTCGGGAAACGAGGGGATCCGGCGCCCGATCAGCCGCGTGACGACGGGAGTCCCGCGAGGACGCGAGTTCGCCGGTCTCGGGGCAGGGAACCTGGTGTGGCGGGGGTGCAACGCCGCGGGCGCCGGACCGTGGCAGCCGGCGGCCGGCGCCTCCGATTCCGGCTTGAAACGGCGCAGAACGGCCGTTTTCTGGCCCCGCTCGAGCACGGCAGTCGGCGGCCTGTTTCGTGCACGTTCGACCGGGTGGCCCGTGGGTGCGAAGCGGCCCGGTCGGCGGCACCGATCGGATCATTCGCCACTCGCCGATGCCGCGGGGCCGTAATCCAGACAGTCCGGATGCCACGGCGGTGAAGCCGGGCGGCGATCAACGAAGGAACGACGAACGACGGTGTCAATCGTTTCCGAGATGTTGTCATTCGCGTCATTCGCGCGCGCCGTGCCGTCGCTCCTGCGGTCGGACATCACGCTGGAGTCTGCACGATCCATCGTGCGGCGCCGGCTCGAGGACCGGCGGTCGAACTTCCTCCGGTCGGTCGAGCGGGGTGTATGGTCGAATCCGCGCAGCCCGTACCGTGCGCTGTTCCGTGCGGCGCGCTGTGAGCGCGCCGACCTCGATCGACTGGTCGCGGATCGAGGCGTCGAAGGCGCGCTGCACGATCTGCGCGATGCGGGTGTCTTCATCACGTTCGAGGAATTCAAGTGCCAGCGGCCGATCGAGCGTGGCGACGTCACGATCGAGGTGACGCCAGCAGACTTCGACAACCCGTCGTTCCGGCGGTATTACCCGGTGACGACGGGCGGAAGCACGGGCCTGCCGCGGCGGGTGCTGATGGACATCGACTTCCTCGAAGCACGGATACCGATCCAGCGCGTGATGATGGACGCGCACGGGCTGGCGGACGTACCGATGGTGCAATGGGTAGAGATCCCTCCGGGCCACGGCCTGGAGGCCGCCCTCGTGCAGGCCGCACAGGGCTTCGTACTCGACCGCTGGTTCACGCCGGTATGGGCCGGCGCGAACGGTCCGGGCTGGAGATTCCGCGCCGCGACCCATGCGGCGGTCGCGATCGCACGCCGGTCCGGCGTGCCGGTTCCAATGCCGGAGTATCTGCCATTCGATCGTGCGGACGTCATCGCGCGCTGGGCGGAATCGGCGCTGCGCTCGCACGGCCGGTGCGCGATCCGCGCGCATGTCAGCAAGGCATTGCGCATTGCGATCGCGGCGACCGAGAACGGCATCGATCTCACCGGCGTCACGATCACGAGTGGCGGCGAGCCGCCGACGCCGGCGAAGGTGCGCCGGATCACGGATACCGGCGCCCGCTTCATACCGAACTACTTCTTCATGGAAGCCGGTCCGATCGGCCTGGGCTGCACGGACTCGATCGGACTCAATGACCAGCACCTCATGGCCGACCATCTGGCCGTGGTGACGAACCGGCGTGCGGTCGCCGGATTCAGTGTCGAGGTCGATGCGTTCCAGTTCACGACGCTGCTGCCCACCGCGCCCAAGCTCTTGATCAACGTCGAGACGGACGATTACGGCCGGATCGAGCACCGGACCTGCGGCTGTCCGTTCGGCGAGATCGGTTTCGACACGCACCTGCACGATATCCGCAGCTTCAGCAAGCTCACGGGCGAAGGCGTGACACTCGTTGGCAGCGAGATGGAGCGGATCCTGGAGGAATCGCTGCCTGCGACGTTCGGTGGGTCGCCACTCGACTGGCAGCTTGTCGAGGAAGAGGACGAACGGGGGTTCACTCGTCTTTCCCTGCTGATCGATCCGCGCGTCGAGATCGATGACGAACGACGGGTTCTCGATTTCGTGCATGATGCCTTGCGCCGTGCCGGTGGCGGTGCCGACGTGTCGCGCGCGATCTGGAGCCAGGCCAACACGCTTCGCCTCATCCGCGAGCAACCTCGCCTCAACGCGCGTGGCAAGCTGTGGCCGCTGCACGCCGAGCGCAGGTTGACCGGAGCGAGGGACAGCGACGTTCGGCCGTCGCTCGACGCGGACGCACCCGCCTCGAATGCCGATGACGCCATGGTGGAACGGACTCCGCGGTGATGATCCGGCTTCCGATCGTTCCGGTCGGCGCCGCGGCTGCGATTGCGCTTGCCGCCTCGCCAGCGTGTACGGGTTCCGGGGTGCCCGGGGCAAGGTCCGAGGACGATCTGATTCACCTGCGCGTCGCCACGGCGCCGTACCTCGCGTTTGCTCCCCTGTACGTGGCGCAGGAGCAGGGCTACTTCGCGGAAGAGGGACTCGACGTCGAGTTCGTGCATTTTGCCGGCAGCGAGATCGCCGTGCCAGCGCTGGTTACCGGTTCGATCGACATCCTGCCGAGCCAGGCGTCACCGGGACTGCTGAACGCGATCGGCCGCGGCGCCGCGATACGACTCGTGGGCAGGGTGCACGATGCCACATCGTCGGATTGCAGTCCGATCGTCATCCTGGCCAGACCCGGCCTGCTCGAGGAACCCGAGGTGTCAGGTCACCCGAAGGTGCGGCGAGTATCATTGAACCGGCAGGCCGTCATGATGTGGCTGGCCGACGAAGCGTTCGCAAGTGTCGGGTTGAACCTTGACTCACTAGAAATCGTCGACATCCCGAACGCGGTCGAGGCGGACGCAATCGAATCGGGCGCGGTGGATGCGGCACTGGCCGGCGAGCCATGGCTGTCGCGCACGGTGAGCGCGGGCAAGGCGGATCCGTGGATCGCGATCACCGATGTCATGCCCGATGTCGAGGTGACGCTGCTCTTCTACGGCGCCCGGCTGATCGAACGCGAACGAGATGCCGGCGGCCGGTTCCTGCGTGCACTCGATTCGGCGTTGCGCATGCTCGGCCAGGGCCCGACGCCCGACAACGTCGAGCTGCTGGCGAAGGTCACCGGCGAGGATCCGGCGGTGTTGCGCGGTGCGTGCTGGTCGTTCGCACAGGGTGATGGCCGCGTCCGGATCGAGAGCGTCATGCGGTTCCAGAACTGGGCACGGCGACGGGGCCTGATCGATCGGATCCTGACTGGCACCGAGCTGTGGGATCCCGGATTCAGCGGACCACGTTGATGCCGGGTCGGGCGGTCGCTGACCGGGTTGCGGTTCTGCCTTGAGACAACATTGAAAACGACATTGTCTGTACATCCGATGGAGGAATCATGAAGCCTCTGCTGAAGGCTGCGGGAGCGGCAATGCCGGTGACGATCGCGGCGTTGGCATTCGCGGCGCCGGTGTCCGGGCAGGGCCGCGGCGGAGCGGGCCGTGACACTGCGCGCGTGCTGCCTCTCAATGAGATCGTCGTGACGGCGACCCGCACCGGGCAGGCGGTGCGGGACATGCCGCTCGGCGTGACCGTCCTGACGCGCGCACAGATCGAAACCGCGTCGTCGCTCACGCTGCCGGATCTGTTGCGAACGATCCCCGGCATCACGACCCGCGACTACCAGGGCAGTGTCGGCACGCATCCGACGCGTATGGCGCCCTCGTTGCGCGGTCTGGGAGGCGGCACGGCCGCGGGCCGTACGCTGGTGCTGCTGGATGGCATGCCCGTCGCGGACCCGTTCGCCGGGTGGGTCCACTGGGCAATCATGCCGCTCGGTCTGGTCGAGCGGGTCGAGATCGTGCGCGGCGGCGGCTCCGGCATCTGGGGCAGCCGGGCGCTGGGCGGGGTGATCAACGTCATCACCAGTCGCCCGCGCGAGACTGGCGGCACTGTTGCGTTCGAGGGCGGCAGCATGGCGACCGCCCGCGGCAGTGTGAACATGACGCACAGGAGCGGAAAGCTCGGGCTCGCGGTGGCGGCCGACGCGTTTACGACCGACGGATTCGTCGGCGTCGAGGAAGCGCTGCGCGGACCGATCGACGAAGCGGCCGGGTCACGCGACATCATGGGCTATGCGAGGCTCGAATACGACGCGTCGCCGACCGTGCATCTGTACGCCGCCGGCAGCTATCTGGACGAGGATCGCGCATGGGGCACGGCGCTCAGGCGCAACGGCATACGTCTGGGCTGGGCACGTGCGGGGGCCAGGCTCGATACCGACTTCGGCGAGCTGGGATTCGATGTGTTCGGCAGCGACCAGACGTTCAACAGCACGTTCACGACCGAAACGCTGGACCGCACGACTGAAGAACCGTCGCTCGACCAGTACGACGTGCCGGCCCGCTCGCTGGGTGCGAACGTACAATGGTCGAGCCGCCAGGTCGGCGCGCATCAGCTGACCGTCGGCGCAGACATCCTGTCGATCGATGGTGACGTGAATGAGGATTTCCTGCTCGTGCAGGGCGAATTCGTGCGGCGCAGGCACATTGCCGGCAGCCAGTTGCTGGGCGGGATCTACGTGCAGGATGTCGTGCATGTCGGTGATGCGTGGCGATTCGTAATCGCGGGCCGATGGGATTCGGCAGAGCAGAGCGATGGCTCGAGGCGGGAAACGGACAAGCGCACGGGCGACGTCGTGATCGACTCGGCGTACGCAGGAACGAGTGAATCCACAATCAATTTCAGCGCCAGCGTAAAGCACGACCTGAACGACCGGCTCTCGTGGCGGGCCAATGTGTACCGCGCGTTCCGCGCCCCCACGCTCAACGAGTTGTACAAGCCGTTCCGCGAGCCGGGCAACGTCGTTGCGGAAGCCAACTCGGCTCTCGAGTCGGAGCATGTGACAGGCGCGGAGATCGGAGCGGACCTGACGTTGAGTCCGGACGTGCTGGTGCGCATCACGGGATTCTGGGCGCGCGTCGAGAACCCGATCGTCGAAGCCACGATTGACGAGACCGGCGCGGCGCCGCGCGTGATTCCGCCGTGCGGCTTCGTGCCTGCGAACGGCGTGTGTCGCCAGCGCCGCAATCTCGACCTGTTCAGATCCGCCGGTCTCGAGGCCGAACTCGAAGCGACGCCTGCCGCCGGCTGGCTCGTGCGCGGTTCGTGGACCTACAATCCGACCGAAGTGCTGGAAGCCGACGACCACCCGGATCTCGTCGGAAATCGCGGATCGCGGACGCCGCTGCACTCTGCAACCGCGAGCGTGGCGTTCGACAGACCATCGCTGTTCGGAACGAAAGTGACCGGGCGGTACATCGGCGAGCGGTTCGAGGACGACCTGAACCAGTTCGCCATCGATTCGTTCTTCCTTCTCGATGCGCGCGTCGAGAAGCGGTTGCTGGAGCGCTGGACGATATCGCTTGCCGTCGAGAACCTGTTCGACGAGGAATACATCACGGCCAGACCGAGCAGCGGGCTGAACCGGGTCGGTGCGCCACGGACCGTACTCGCGGGGATGCGCGTCCGCTGGTGAGCACGTTCGACACGTTCGCGGAGGACTTCGCGTGGTGGGCCGAGACGGCGAACCCGAAGCGGTATGACGAGCTGATCGGCGAGCACGTGCCGGTTCGGATCGGGCGTGCGCTCGATGTCGGCTGCGGGCCCGGCCTGCTGTGCGAATGGTTGTCACGCCGGGCGGACCGGGTCACGGGCCTCGACGTGTCGGAAGCCATGGTCCGGATCGCGCGTCGCCGCGCCGACATGGGGGGACTCCACAACATCGAGGTTGTCGAAGGCGACATCGAAGCACCGCCCTTTGCTGCCGGCACCTTCGACCTGGTCGTCAGCGACACAGCGATCCACGACACGGCGATGGCCAGGTCCTTGCCGGCGATGCGGTCGCTTGTCCGGCCCGGCGGCATCGTGATCGTGCGTGACATCATCACTCATGATCCGCGGCGCGCGGCATCTCCATTGTGGCAGTTGATGGGCACGGTGCGGAACATACCGGCGTACGTTGGCCGTCACGGAGTTCCCACGACCGTTCGGCTCCTGCGTTTCGAGGCGAGCCCGACGTGGGTCCGCCACCGAGCGGAAGGTCGGGAGCTGACGCCGGCGACGTTCGAGGAGGAGTATGATCGGTACCTGCCGGGCAGCACCTTCACTCGCCGTGCGTGGTTCATGACGGCGGTCTGGCAGGCACCCGCGTGAGCGGAACGGAGGACCACGCGATCGGGTTCCGCTGCGAGGATCTCTCGTGCACCTTCGACAGTGTGCGCAGTACGGCCGTGCATGCGCTGGACGGCGTGACGTTCCGTGTGCGGCCACACGAGTTCGTTTGCGTCGTCGGTCCCAGCGGCTGCGGCAAGTCGACGCTGCTGCGGATCATTGCCGGCCTGCTTCCACCGAACGGCGGATCGGTCACGTTCGAGGGCGGAGGGCCTGACCGTCACGGCCTGACGGACCTCGTGTTCCAGGAACACGGCGTTTTTCCGTGGCTGACCGTGCTGGACAACGTGGCGTTCGGTCTCGAAATGCGTGGTGTCGGCAGAGCGGAGCGGCGCGACCGTGCCGCGGCGTACGTCGAGAGAGTCGGCCTGGCGGCGTTCGCCGGCCATTACCCGGGCGAGTTGTCTGTCGGGATGCGGCAACGCGTCGGCATCGCCCGCGCATTCCTGTCCGGCGCGCCCGTCCTGCTGATGGACGAGCCGTTCGGATCGCTCGACGCCCAGACGAAGCGGGTGCTGCAGGACGAACTGCTGCGGACCTGGCAGCGGGACCGGAAGGTCGTATTGTTCGTCACGCACGACATTGAAGAGGCGGTGATGCTGGCGGACCGCGTGCTCGTGATGACCGGCCGGCCGGGCCGGATCCGGGAGGAGATCGACGTTCCCGCCGGCCGCCCGCGCGAGACCATGCGTGGCGATGAATCCCTGAACGACATTCGATGGCACATCTGGCGCCTGCTGGAAGAAGAAGTACGCGACGGCCTGTCGATCAGGAGCTAGGTTCGCCACGCTCGCGACGTCCGAAAACGTCGCCGATCGGGCCAGCCACGATCCTGGCTCTCGCCGCGGTCGCGGCGTGGGAAATCTGCGCGCGGCTGGCCATCGTCTCGCCCGTGTTCTTTCCGCCGCCATCACGGATTGCCGTCACGTTGTGGAACGACCTGGCGCGGGGCACGCTGGCCGCCGACATCAGGGCGACACTGCTGCGCACGATTCCGGCCCTGCTCCTGGGTGGCATACCCGGCATGCTCCTCGGCCTCGCCATGGGCTGGTCACGGCGACTTCGACGCGTTGCCGAACCTTTCGTCGCCGCATTCCATCCGATCCCGAAGCTTGCCCTGCTCCCGCTGTTCATTGTCATACTCGGGATCGGCGAAGCGCCCAGGATCGTCGTGATCGCGGTGGCCGCATTCTTCCCGATCCTCATCAACGCGATGGCGGGGGTCCGGGAGATCAGTCCCGTGCATTTCGATGTGGCCGCGAACTACGGTGCGAGCCCGGTCCGCATACTGCGTCGCGTCGTGCTGCCCGGCAGTCTTCCGTTCGTACTCGTCGGCGTGCGTCTTGGCGCCAACATCGCGCTGGTCACGGCGATCGCGGTCGAGATGATCGCGGCGGGCGATGGCCTCGGCGCGCGTGTGTGGCTGTCGTGGCAGGTGCTGCGAACGGAGCAGCTCTACGCGACGCTGGCGGTCATTGCCGTCGCGGGTATCGGCCTGAATGTGCTGCTCGCATGGAGCGAGGCCAGGCTCGTGCCATGGCGGCCGGGTCCGGGAACACGGTCGTGATCGTCTGATGCTCGAGCGGCGTCGCCTTCAATCGGGAGTGAAGACGACACGAAACACGGTCATCGGCAGGGGCGGCATCCACCACCGTACTTCCCCTTCGGTGATGCGGGCGTCGGCCTCGATCGTACCGACCGGCTCCGCGCGGATCGTGCGCCCGCTCCTGGCCGTCACGTCATCGATCCATGCGCGATCACCCATCCAGTAGATCGGCGCGCCATCGGCCCATGCTGCGACATCATCGAGGACGGCCGCGTATCGTTCGCCGGGCTCGAGGCCGGCATACGCCGCGCGAAGTTCGGCAGCCTTGTCGGGCTGGACCGGGCTGGGCTGCCGTTCGCCGTCCGGTCCGACCGGCTGCGGTACGCCGGCCGCCATCGGACCGGCCGGCCCGTCTGTGAGCAGACTCCAGTCGACGATCTTCCAGCGCATGTCGTACTCGAGCAGGATGCCCGCGCCGAGCGGCGCGATCACGACGGCGCCGTCGGGTAGCAGCCGTGTCGCCTCATGCCTGACAATGACGTTGCGGTCGACGAACCGTGCGATCCGCTCTTTCCGGGGAAGTGTGTCCACGAAGAACATCCCCGCGTGGAGCACAAGCAGCACGGCGGCCGCGGACGGGACGAACCACGTGGGCAGCCGCTCGACAAGCATGAGCGCGCCCAGCACGTAAAGCGGCAGCGTCGGCAGCAGAAACCGGATGTCCGTGAACGGCCAGAAGAAGGCCATGTACAGTATCGTGACCGGCACCGTCAGGCCGAGCAGCAGCAGTCCGCGGTCACGGCTGGCGGCGCGGGAAGCCAGAAGCAACATTCCCGCGGCGCCGGCAATGAAAACGGGACCGGCATTTCGCACGAGCGTCGCGACGTACCCGACGAGATGGGTTCGGAAGTAGAAAAGTCCGAATCCGCCGCTCTCGCCGGTCAGCGCGTAGGCAGTGGCGAAGGGCGAACCGAAGACTGTCGCGTTGCGGGCCAGTTGCGCGGTGATCGGCACGGCGGCTGCGAGCGCAAGCATCCACATCGTACGACGCTGATTTCGGGAGCGCGCGAACATGATCGTGTGGAGAGCAAACACCGCGACCGTCAACGCCTGCACGTAGCGCACGGTCGGCAGGGCACCAATGAGCAGCCCTGCGATCAGCGCGTTGCCCGGGCGAGGCTGTTCACGCCATCGTTCGAGCGCCCACAGCGCCGCGATCACACCGGTTGTCGTCGCGGCGTGCGAGAAGCCGAGCAGACTCTGTTCGGCGAACGGCGCTAGCGATGCGAAGACGGCCGTCCCGGCCAGGGCGAGCCAGGGCCCGGTCCAGCGCGCGGCCAGAAGGAAGAACAGCGCTACGCCGATCGAGGCAAGCATCGGATTGATGATGAGGGCAAGGCCCGGGCCGCCAAGCCGGTCGAGGACGGCGATCAGCAGCGGGTACCCGGTCGGGTACCGTGTAGTGAAGATGCCACTGCCGCCATCGACCCAATGGGCGCCGATGAGCCGTACCGGCGATTCCGGTTCGAGGACGGTCGTCCACTGCGTCGAGATGAGGCGAGCCTGCACGAAGTAGCCTGGCGCGTCGGCGCCGGCGTACGCGGGGCCCCAGTCGGCGAACAGCCACGCCGCGTGGGCCAGCACGATGACGGCGGCCAGAACGGCCGGCGCATACGGCGGCAGCCGTTTCGCCGTGGGATTTGCACTATTCGCCGATTCGGTCACGCCGACTCAGCCCGGTTCGCGTGGAGTGCCGCGTGTAAATACTACGTCGCCGTCGCCGGGAGGGCGAGACGTGATCGATGCACTCACCGGAGTCCTGAAACGAGGGATCCGGCGGAGCCGCGCGCTGACCGAGCTCGGGCAGACGGTCCAGTTCGAGTTCGGGCATCCGCCGGACGGTCCCGTCATCCTCGTGCACCAGATGGCCAGGGTCGGATCGGTCGCGGTGCTGCACGCGCTGCTCGAACGGTTGCCGCGCGCCAACGTATACCACACGCACTATCTGAACCCGGATACGATTCACGACTATCACGAGCGATTCAAGGAGCTGCATCGCAGGACCGGGCAGGCATCGCTCGACCGTGAGTTCATAGCGGCCAGAGCACTCGCCAGCCGGCTGCGCGGTGCGGTCCGCACGCCGTGGCGAGTGATAACCATGGTACGCGACCCGGTCGCGCGCACGGTCTCCGCGTTCTTCAGGCATTTCCAGCTGAATCATCCGGAACTCGGGCCGGGCTACGAGGCGGATCCGGCGAACGTCGACCGGCTCATCGAGCTGTTCCTGGCCGACGACGAACACGAGCGTCAATTCACGCTCGGCTGGTTCGATCGAGAAATTCGCGATGTGTTCGGCATCGACGTGTTCGGCAGCGAGTTTCCGGTCGACACGGGCCACGCGGCCTATAGCGACGCGAAGTGCTCACTGCTCGTTGTTCGCACCGAGGATCTCGCGCGGACCGGCGGCGGCGCGATCGCATCGTTTCTGGGCCTGCCCGAATTGCGAATCGAACGGGAGAACGCATCGACGCACCAACCATACGCGGAAGCCTGGTCGCACTTCATCGACCGGCTCCGCATCCCGGACCCGTACCTCGACGTGATGTACGGTTCGAAAGTCGCACGTCATTTCTACACGGAGTCGGAGCTTGACGCCGTCCGGGCGCGCTGGAGCGGGGCTGATGGTGGCTGACGCCCTGGAAGCGGCGGGGCCAGCACCCTATGGCTGGATATTCTGGTTCTGCCGGAAGAGGTTCGTCGGGTCGTACTTCCTCTTTACTTCGACGAGCCGGCCCCAGTTGTCGCCGAACGCGGCCCTGCCGAATTCGGCGTCGTCGCCAAGTCCCGGAAAGTTGACGTTCGTCTTTCCGGTGCCGTACGGTCTCATCGCGTCAAAGAACGTCCGGGCCCAATCGATGTTGGCGTCGGCCTCGTCGGGATCCGCCCAGTTGGCGAGGATCTCCAGCAGGTAGGGCGCTCCTTCGGCGCCAGCGGCGGTGGCTGGGGCGTCCACGCGACCGAGCGCGCCGCCGAGCGCCCACGTCCCGACCATCGTCTTCGCAGAGGGCCGTGCCGCCACGTGCTCGGCAATGGTCCGCGTTGCATCCTCTCCGAGGTCCGCCAGGTACGCCGACTTCCAATAGTACTGGAGCTCATGCGCGGGGAAGAAAGGGTCAAACATCTGTTGGAGGGCGATGTAGGGCAGGGTGGTCGACAGGTCGAGCAGGGGCTCTTCAATCTCCCTCAGGGGCTGGAGGACTCGTTCACCTTTTTCGGGCGGACCGACGTAGGTGGCACCGAGAGTGATCACGATGCGGCCGTGATGATCCTCCGGAAAGCTCGACAGCGCCGGGATCATCCACCAGGTGGCGGAGACGTTCACTTCGTCCGGCGCATCTTCGGCGAACTGCCGCATGCCAGCGATCACCGATGCAGCGCTCTCGAGCGGGTAGCACGGTCCCGCGAAAGCGATCATCGGCCCGACCGGGTGGGCCTGGAACTCGAGTGAGGTGACGACGCCGAAGTTGCCTCCGCCTCCGCGCAGCGCCCAGAACAGATCGGGGTTTACCGTCTCGCTGGCTGTCACGAGCTCTCCGGCGGCGGTCACGACATCGGCCGACACGAGGCTGTCGCAGGCCATGCCGTACGTGCGCCGGAGCCAACCCTGCCCGCTTCCGAGAGTCAGGCCCGCGACGCCGGTGGTCGACACGATTCCGCCCGGCACGGCGAGGCCGAATACCTGGGTCTCCCGGTCCATGTCGCCCAGGGTAGCCCCGCCACCGACCCGAACGCGCCGGACCGTCGCGTCCACACGCACGCTCCGCATCGGCGACAGGTCGACGACCACGCCGTCGTCGCACGTGCCGAAGCCTGCCACGCTGTGCCCGCCGCCGCGCACGGCCAGCAGCATGCCCTGATCGCGGGCGAACTCGACCGCCGCAACCACGTCCGCTACGCCCCGGCATTGAACCACCGCCGCCGGTCGGCGGTCGATCATTCCGTTCCAGACCCGCCGCGCCGAGTCGTACCGCGAATCGTCCACCGTTATGAGCTGGGAACCCAGCCGGTCCCGAAGCGCCTGATACTTCATCGACCCCTCCTCAAGTCCTCCCCCGGAAGTCTGCTCCCGAATCAGATGATCGCGGGCGTCAGCGTATGAACGATCCGAGTCCCATTGACGAAGCACAATATATGAGACTAATATCTCATCATGAGTACGTCAATCCCATATGAGCAGACCGGACGCCGCGCACAGAAGGCGCGAACGCGTGCCGCACTGATCGAGGCGGCGCGCGGGCTTCTCGCGGATGGCGCAACTCCGACGGTCGAGGAGGCGGCGGCAGCCGCGTCCGTGTCCCGGGCGACTGCGTACCGTTACTTCCCGACTCGGGCGGAGCTTCTCGTCGCGGCCCATCCGGAAATTGAAGCTGTGTCGCTGCTCGGCGCCGAGCAGCCGCGCGACCCGGAGGCCCGGCTCGATGCCGTGGTCACCGGACTGGTCGAGATCTTCCTGGGTTCCGAGGAAAGCTACCGGGCGATGCTCCGGCTCTCGCTCCTGCCCGACCCGGCCGGCCGTGGGGAGCTGGCGTTGCGGAAGGGGCGACGGTATCTGTGGATCGAGGAGGCCCTGGGCCCGGTTCGAGACCGGCTGACCCCGGAGGAGTTCAGGCGCCTTGTACACGCGGTGTCGGTCAACGTCGGCATCGAGGCGCTGGTCACACTGGTTGACCTTGCCGGTCTGTCGCGTCAACAGGCGGCTGACGTGATGCGCTGGTCGGCCCGCAGCCTGCTCCGGGCCGCGCTCGCCGGCGGTGGGTCCGACGGCTGAGCGCGAACGGGCGCCGGGCCCGGATCTCACCCGCCCGGTTCGATGCGGAACCAGACCTGCCAGCCGCCGGGATCCTGCGGATCGATGATGTCGCCTGTGGGTGCGTAGGCGTCGTACCACGAGGCAGGGTCACCGGTGAACACACGCTTGAACGGCACGAGTCGGTCGTCGTGATCGAACGTATCGAGTTCGACGCCGGCGATCTCGATCGCGATCGCGTCCTGTGCCCAGCCGTCGAACAGCACGGCATCGAGCGCGACTTCGTTGTGGCCCGGAAGGTCACCCAGACTGAACACACCGCTATCGGGAAAGACGCGCGATGTGAGAGTGCCACCGTTGTCGGGCGTCCAGACGCGCGCGCGGAACTGGAACTCGCCCTTCCCCTTGAAGAACGGCTCGCGGTCATCGGTTATGCGAATTTTTTCGAGGACCACGCGAACACTGCGGCCGTGCTGCACCTCGGTCGGATCGGTCCAGACGACAGGATCCTGGCCGGGGTTTTCCTCGTTCGCGAGGTCGACGAGGCCCTCGGCGCGGGCCCGGGTGAACGCGACCTGTCGCGCGACGATGGGCCACCACCGGTCGGTCTCCGGCTTGATGCTCAGCCGGCGGTTGAACAGCTCGAGTGTGCGCCGCTCGGCCTCCCACAGGTCCGCGGCCTTCTCGACCTGGATGTTGAGCTGGAACCCGCCCAGCGTGCGGGCTTCGTCGGCGCGCATCTGGACGACATCGACGGTGAATCGCTGACCCTTCCTGATACCGGCCGGCAGCTTGACCTTCAGCAGACCGGCGAGGTTGTCACCCCAGAATCGCGCGATCGGGAGATACGTGGTCCCGGTCGGGTAGAGCCGGAGCGTCTGTGAATCGATGATGCGGACTGTTTCGGGCGCGTGCCGCAGAGCCCGGAAGTTGAAGATCTGCTCCACGTTCGCATCGGGAAGGAACAGCTCGACCTCGGCGTCGTTGGGCAGGTTGTTCCAGAAGAAAGCCAGCTCATCGAGGCCGGTGGTCGGCTTCCAGGTGTCGGCATCGAAGGTCCACCGGTGTCGCGTCTCGAATCGATCCCTGACGCGCTGTCTGAACTTCTCGAGCAGATTGGGCGCCTGGGCCAGCCACCCCTCCTCGAGGTGCGCAATTTCGGCTTCGAGGCCGTGATGACCGGCATGCAGTCCGTCGGGCGGCCGGGGTGGAACGACACGGATCGCCTCACGGCAGTTGCCGAGCATGAAGTGCCTGCAATCGTGGACCTCCTTTTCGGGATGATGGTGCCCCGCGTGGATGGTGCTCGCGGTCGGGTGGGCGAGAGGCTCGTGACCGTTCGAATGGTGCAGGTGGATCAGGTCGATCACTGGGACCGGATCCGGCTTCGGCCGCTCGAGACTCCGGGTCAGGTCGATGTTGAACGCGTGCTGCACGGTCCGCGTCACCTCCGAACCGGGGTTCGCGGTCTGGACGATGAGCAGGTTTCTCTGCGACAGATTGTCGGACGTGCCGGGTGTCGACCCCGCGACTGTCGGGTCGCCGGCATGGACCAGCTCGACGACCATGCACTGATGGTGGTCCTCGAGGAGGTCGCGGATGCTGTGGAGTGTGCCGGCGAACGGTCCGTCTCCCGTGTATGCCTGCGGGAACCGCAGATCACTCTGATTGATGTCCAGCCACGCACCGAAGTAGCTCTGCGCCTCTGCGCCGCCGGTCGGCGCGAAGCTGAACAGGTTCGTCGGATCCGTCTGCGTCGTCATGTCGGCGGTCGGCGCGACTCTTGGTTCGGCGAAGAACGGAATCGAGGCCAGCTCGTTCGACGTCGTCCTGCCGAGCAGGCCGATGCCGGACGCGGCCGAGCGGTAGGCAAGCGCATCGTTGAACTCGACGCTTGCCACGCCCCAGCGGAAGAAGCGGAACGTGACACGCAGGTCGTTCAGACCGGTGGCACTCTGGAGCCGGACCTGCGCGAGTGAGAAGTTGTAGATGGTGCTTCCGCCCACCGACGTCGAGTACTCGAGAACGGCCGCACCCTGGTCCGTCGGCAGACTGTCGAACGTCTCACCACCCGCCGTGCCGCCGCCGGCCCGGAAGTTCGCGATCACCTGCTGAGTGAATGCGTTCGGGTCAGTCCAGCCCGCTGCCACGCCGAAGCGGGCCTGGCCCCGGGGAATCTGGAAGACGCGAGTGTCGGTGCTCAGCCAGTGTGTCGGGCCGTCGAGCATGAACGGGTTCGGGTTCACCTGGAGCCGGACCCGCAGACTGTCGTCGGTAACCTGGTTGCCGGACCGGTCCGTGGCTGTCACGACGAGCTTCACAACCTTGACATCGCCGGGATTGACGAGCCCCGCGAACGCACCCTGTCCATTGAACGTTACACGGCACGGACACGTCACCCGTTGCGTGATGGCCGGGTGCAGACCCGGATCCTCGGGCTGGAGAGAGGTCACGTCGACGGTCACATCAGGGATCGGCGCATCCGTCGTCGCATCGCGCAGCTCGACTGTCGGCCTGTGCGCCAGGTCGGTGTACAGACCGGCGGCGTAGATCGGGTCGGCAAGCAGACCGTACAACGCCGGTTCCACGTCGGCAGGCCATACCACAGTGAACGGTCTCGACGTGCGATCCTGGAGCACGACGTAGAACGCGTCGTCGAAGATCGTTGTCCCGGCCGGAGCGACCTGCTCGATGCTGAACGTGCTGCGGTCGAGATAGGTCGTGATGTTTGGCGCGTCCTTTTCCTGGATCAGCGGAATCTCGACGACGGACTCGTGGTCGAATCCGTCGATCCTCTCCCATGTCGTGCCGGCCGGCAGGTCGGGGCTGATGGCTTCGAGCAGCGTCAACGACGTATTGCTGCTGATGCCGGTGACCTGTCGGACCTGGTCGTTGGCACGGATGAGGTCGCCCTCGCGGACTTCGCCGCCAAGGAAGCTCGTGCCGCTCCCCGTCACGTTGATGCCGGCGCTCGAGAGCGTACCGGCGGCCGCGGTGATCGAGCCATCGGGCCTGGCCCGGCACGTCAGGTATCCGGTGATGCGGACCCTGCTGTTCTTGAAGCCGACCGGTGTCGGCGCGAACAGCCCATTGTCCGACTTGAACGGTCCGTCGCCATCACCGTCGACCGTACCGGCCGATCCATCGAACACGAAATCCTCGGCGAAGACCGATCCCTGAAGCCGCTCGTCTGCCGCGGGCGCGCCGCCCGGGATCACGGACAGCTCCCGCGTCAGGCTGATCCCCGGCGAGGTTCCACCTGCTTCGCGCAGCACTTCGCACTTCAGCAGAAGGTCCAGCGTGCGCCCGAACGGATCCGGCCTGACATTGAGCCTGATTCGCAGCGTTCCGTTGCCGGTGGCCAGATCGATGCCGGCGACACCGGTCGCCGGTTCGACCGAGTCCGTGCTGCTCAGGAGATCGCGCAGGATCGTCAACGTGCCGGGCGGGGGGAATGCGGTGTCGTCGGGCTGCACGAGCGCGAACTCGTCGAACCGCGGCTCACGCTTAACCCACACATCGTCGTTGAAACCGTGCCACGCGAAGAAGCGGGGAGTGTGGTTGTTGTCGACTGGTGGCGTGAGATCGGCATTCAGCACGTGCCCGGTTCCGTGGTAGCCGGTGTCGGAGACACCCGGCACGTTGATCTCTGTGAACTGGTTGTGGTCCGTCGCGAACAACTGCCCCATCTCGCCGAGGTTCGCGAACTCGTCGAGGTCGCTCTCCCAGTACGTCACGTGCGGATCGTTGAAGTGGACGTCCGGCGGGTTCGTCGACCAGTCCTCGATGTGCGGGTACCCGGAGAAATCGGCGTCTACACCCGCTGGAGGCGGGTCGTTCGCCGCCGTGTCGTGCGCGCACGTGTTGATCGACTGGACCGGCGGCTGGCCCGTCCGCGACAACCAGCGGTCGAATACGCCGATGTGGTCGCGGTGGAATGTGAAGAACTCAGCGCCGACCTGTGTGCGACTGATCTCCTTCTTGCCGATATGCTGGCCGACGCTCGTCCTGAAGAACGGCGTGGCCTGGGTCCAGCCGGAGCCGATCGGGCCATCGGGGTGCCAGACGTGATGCACCTGATGGAAGATGTCGGTGAAGTCCTTCTCGGAGAGTACGGTACCGGTCCGGTCGAACACCTTGTGCACGTGAATCACCGGTTGTCCGAGCACCCGCCTGCGCAGGTCGCTCGCCCACTTCATGAACGCCCAGTACCGGTAGCTGTACGGCGCCTTCGCTTCGTCGGCCAGCTCGTCCGTCAGACTGATACGGTACGTGCCGTTGTAGTAGATCCTGATGCTCGTACCGAGTGCCTCCGTCGTCGCCGGCAGCGGTCCCGTGCCCGGCACCGTGGCTGACTGCTCGGCATCCATCGAGCTCTGCCCATCCCATGGCCTGACAGGAGGCAGGTGGTACTTGCCGTGCCACATCTCATAGCGGTCCAGCATGTAGTCGAGATGATGGGCCAGGAACGCATCGCCTGTGACGCTCGTGCCTCCAGAGTTCGGGATGTTGTCGCGCGTCCAGTGGATGTGGTTCCTTCCACCGGGCGGCGGGGCGGTGCCCAGCTCGCCAACACCCATGTCGCCGTAGATCAGCTCCGAGACGAAGTCGATGAAGTTGTTTCCCGTGGCGGCCATGGTCGTTTCCTTGTCAGCGCGGGGTGACGCTTTCGCGCGGCGGGTAGAACGGAAAGGCGAAGCGTCGGACAGGCGTACGGTGGATTGTCAACGGGCTCGGCTGTGGCCGATGGCGTTCGTATCGATACAGGCGAGATTGATCGAGGAAACAGGTCATCCGACGCGCAGCGCGGTCCGTGAACTCGGCCACGTCGACCACTGCTCGGAATCGTGTCAGCTCGATCCACAGGCGGGTGTCGGCGCGCCGCGGAGTTCTTGCGTCATTGGATATTGTATGCGATCCTGCCCTCTCGCCTGGTACGCCGGCAGCGACCGCGCGTAGACCCTGACCCGACACCGCCCGGTCGAACCAGGCCGATGGAAGAATCCCGGACATGACCCGGACCCCGCGGCAGGGAGGTCGCATGAGAACGCGCGCGCTCGCCGGAATCCTGTGCATCCTCGCCGTCGGCTGCGAAGCCGGTCCTTCCAATCAGGTTCTCGAGGAGACCGGGCTGCACTACTCGCCCACGTACATGGGTGGCACGGACGTGGTGCAGGTCGCGGGCAGTCCGATCGGTACGGTCAGCGCGGCCGGCGAGATCGCGGTGATCGAGCTGGACGAAGGCGTGATCGAGGACGCGAATCCGTTCGATCTGGTCGGCCGGACACTGCGGTTCACGCCCGCGGACGGCGGCTACCGCGTCGAGAACCTGCCGCTGGTGTGGGAGTCGGATCCGGGCGCCGAGCTGCCGAGCGGGCGCGGCTTCGGCGGTGGCGCGCGCACAGGCGGAGCGGCGTCCCTCGCCGGTGCGGGCCCGGGTGCAGGCACGGGACCGGACGCGACGGGCGAGGGCAACGTGTCGCTTGCGCGGTTCGAGTTTCCGTTCTCGGGCTCGAGCTGGCGGAGCCTGAGCGTGAACTCGCTGGGCAACATCACGTTCGGCGGTGACTATGGCGACCTCGAGCTGCCGCGCTTCATTCACATGCGCACGCTCGGCCCGATGGTCATGAACAAGGTCCCGCTGATCAGCGCGTTCATGAAGCAGCGCATGCGGGGCACGGCGAGTGTGCTCGAGATGTCGGACCGGCTTGTGGTGACGTGGGACATGACGGAGCCGGTCGGCGGCAATCAGGACATGACGTTCGAGCCGACGCCGCACCGGTTCCAGGCGGTGCTGCACGCCGATGGACGCATCGATCTTTCGTACGAGGTCATGACCGCGACCGACGGTCTCGTCGGCGTGTTCCCTGTGCCGGCGGATGGCGCGGCAGTCGAGCCTGTCGACCTGTCGGCGCTGGATGCGAACGCCTTACCGGTGCCGATCGTGTACGAGGCGTTCCACCACTATGGTCTGCCGCGTCCCGAGGCATTGGCGTGCACGGTGATCGAGACGTACGGCGACCGCTTCGACTTCATGGTCTGGTACTCGGACTTCCGCGTCGATGACCAGGAGGCCGGTACTCGCAGCGTGGGCGACATCCCGCGCAACGTGAGCGGAATCGGCCCGCGCATGGACGTCGGTCTCAGGCCTCAGGACTTCTGCAGCGAGGGCCGGCTGGAAGTGACGTGGTACCAGCCGGTCTGGGTGGGATCGAACCAGGCGCAGGCGCGACATCCGGACGGGCGGTGGTCCGAATATGACAATGCGATCGCGCAGATCGCGCATGAGCTCGGGCACCGCTGGTCGACGCGCACGCGCGCCATTGTGGATGGCGACACGATCGAGCTGCGCGGCGAGCATGTGCCGTGGGCGATGTCGGGCGCGGCGCACTGGCCATCCGGCCTGCACACGCCGGTGCCCCATCCGTACCATGACGGACCCGAAGCATCGATCATGGGCGGCTCGAACTGGCAGGACAACAGCGACGGCACGTACACGCTGCTCGACCGCGGGTCGATGGTGCCTGCCGATGGATTCTCATATCTCGAGCTGTACCTGATGGGCCTGCTGCCGGCGTCGGAGGTGCCACCCTTCTTTCTGCTCGAGGGCACTGAGCGCGTGGGTGAAAGCGACGACGGGCGACCCATCTTCACGGCGGCGAACCGCATCGACATCACGATCGACGACATCATCGCGCACAACGGTCTGCGCGTGCCCGCCTTCGACGATTCTCAGAGGGAATTCACGACCGCGGTCGTTGCCGTGGTGCTTCCGGGGCAGCAGCCCAGCCCGGAGCTGCTCGAGCAGGCCGACGCGATCCGGAGGGGCTGGATGAACTACTGGTCGCGTGTGACCGGCGGTGTCGGCACGATGAGCACGAGTCTCGGCGAGGTGCGACAGCCGTGAGGCATGCACCTGATGGACGCCGCCGGACCTCGGAGCGGGGCCGCGAGGCGAGATCGCGTGCCGCGCGTTCGTACGCATTGTCGCCTGACACCAGCTGGGTGTCGAACCACACGACCATGCGTCGAACGTGGCCGGCCCGGGCCCCGCAGGGGCAATCCCTGTGGGACCAGCGGCATGGCGGCCGCTTTGATCTACGAGCGCTGGTCGCGTCGGTTCGGGTTCTGGCGCAGCCAGGTCGCGACGTCGGTAATGAAGCGGTGAACCGAAGCTTCCGCGATGCGATGCCCGACCATGGCATCGAGCGCGGTCCCGACTGCACCCAGAGGTGGCTCGTAGCGGCCGTGAAAGTCGAGCTGTGTTTCCGTGCCTGACAGCGGGTAGACCGAAAGCCGGCCGCGCATGAGCGGGAACAGCCGGGCGGCCTTGGCGGCTTCCCACTCGAGCGAGACGTGCAGCGCCTTCCCGGCGTGCGTCTCGCCCATGTCCTCGACCATGTCCTCGATCCTGAGGTCGATCTCGGCGCCGATCTTGATGCCCGCGATGTTCACGTGCAGACCGGCGGCCACGGCGTCCGCTCTCGATGCAGCGGCCTGCGTTGCCGAGCGGACGATCTCGAGCGCATCGGCGCGTAGCGCGTCGCGCACGCTCTCGTACGGGCGGTTGACGTAATCGAAAGCTCGAATCTCGCGATCCCTGGCCATGCCTCGCTCCGCGGTCGACCGCAACTCCGGTCTGGATCGTTACGCTGCGTCCGACATGCTACCGCGCCGACGCCGCGCGCGCGAGGCGAAGGCAGCCGTTGTGGCGGCGGCCATTGGGAACTGCAGCACCGCGATGTCCTCAGGTGTTCACAGGCTGTCCCACTCGATGATCGCGAACATCGGCGTGGAGCCCAGGTTGATGATCGGGAGGACGCGGACCCGGCCCTCGTTCGGGTGGGCGCCGGCCGGCCACGTCGTTTGACGGAAACGCCCGGCGCCGCGGATATTCCTCCGCACCGTTGACGTCGGGATGATCGGGGAACGTCGGTCGACAGGCCGAGAGGGGCCGGGATGCGGAACACGAGCTGGTTCGCCAGGTGATCCGGACAGGCATGTCGACTGAGCGGCTTCCCGGGATCATCCGACGGGCGGTCGCCATCCGCGAGCGCGTCGCCATCGATGGGCCGGACGGCGAGTGGAGCTACGGCGCGCTCCTGACGGCGTCCGCCGCGCTGGTCGCGAAGCTTTGCGGCGCTCGTGCGGGGCTCGACGGCGCCCGCGTTGCGTACCTGATCGAGCCCGGTGGCGCCCACGCTGCCGCTCTGTGGGCAATCTGGCGTGCCGGCGGCATTGGCGTCCCACTGGCGGTCTCGCACCCGCCCGCCGAACTCGAGCACATGCTGACCGATTCGGGTGCGGAATGCGTGATTGTCGACGCGGCGCACCGCGACCGTATCGAGCCGCTCGCCGCCAGACTCGGCATTCGCCTGGTTCGGGCACTCATCGCTCCCCTGGTGTCCGTGCCCGTCGAAGATCGCTCGCTGGCGGCTATCGAGGGCCCCGCCCTCATCCTGTACACGAGCGGCACGACCGGGCGACCGAAGGGCGTCGTGCACACGCACGAGAGTATCGAGGCGCAGTGCGAGATGCTCGTCCGTGCATGGGGCTGGAGCGCGTCGGACCGGACGCTGCTCGTGCTGCCGCTGCACCACGTCCACGGGCTCATCAATGTCGTGCTGTGCGCACTATGGTCCGGTGCCCGGTGCGACGTGCTGCCCCGCTTCGATGCGGACGCCGCGTGGGCGCGTATCGAAGCCGGTACGCTCACGGTGTTCATGGCCGTGCCGACCGTGTACGCGCGACTCGCTGCCGCCTGGGACGAAGCGACCGCGGCGCGGCGCGCACGGATGACGGCCGGCTGTAGTCGCATGCGACTGATGGTGTCCGGATCCGCCGCCTTGCCGGTCACGCTGCTCGAGCGCTGGCGCGGCATCAGCGAGCATACGCTGCTCGAACGCTACGGCATGACCGAGCTGGGCATGGCGCTGTCGAATCCCCTGCACGGCGAGCGACGGCCCGGCACAGTCGGAACGGCGCTGCCCGGAGTCGAGGTGCGACTCGTCGATGAGACCGGCCGTGACGTCGCGCCGGGGGAGCAGGGCGAGATCCTGGTGCGCGGACCGTGCGTCTTCCGCGAGTACTGGAACCGCCCCGACGAGACACGCGCGGCGTTCGCCGATGGCTGGTTCCGCACGGGCGACATCGCGGTTCTCGAGGACGGAGTGTATCGCATCCTCGGCCGGCGCAGTGTCGACATCCTCAAGAGCGGCGGCTACAAATTGTCGGCGCTCGAGATCGAGAACGCTCTGCGCGAGCATGCCGCGATCCTGGACTGCGCCGTTGTCGGCGTGCCCGACATCGACCTGGGTGAACGCATTGCCGCAGCCGTCATCATGCGGGACGACACTTCGCCAGAGGCGCTGCGCGCGTGGCTGCGCGAGCGCATTGCACCATACAAGGTTCCGTCGACGATCCAGCGCGTCGACGATCTGCCGCGCAACGCGATGGGCAAGGTGATGAAGCCTGCGGTTCGCTCGCTGTTCGAAGGGAGTACGGACTGAACGCGATCCTTGCCAATCTGCGCGAGTACTGGCTGGTCCACTCGCTGCTCGGCCTGTACACGGTGCTGCTGGCGTGGCACGCGTGGCGCGGCAACCGTGCGACGAAGAACCTGGCGGA
>DATKCF010000005.1:0-5056 GCA_035513345.1 Longimicrobiales bacterium | reverse complement strand
GAACCACCGCAATGACGGCAGGATGATCGGACGCCGGGCTGAACACGACGTGCGTCACGAGCGGTTCGATGTCCGGGCTGGTGAAGACGTAGTCGACCCTTGTCTTGTCCCAGTCATCCGGTGCTCGGTGCAGATACTCTCGCTCCGGGGCCGTCATGGCATCGGTGAGGCCACGTTCGACGAAGGTGCCGGTCACGGCGCTCGAGGGCACGGCGTTGATGTCTCCGGCGAGGATCGACTGCGGGCGCTCATCCCAGTAAGCGAGGAGAACTTCAGCTTGCTCGGCTCTCGTCTCGTCCGGCTCCTCGCTGGATGACAAGTGCGTGTTGATGTACAGCAGGTCGCCCGCATCAGTCGCGATCGTCGCCCAGACGTAGCTACGGGTCAGGATCGTCAGCGGGGGCGGGTAGTGCGCCCAGCCCCAGTCCAGTATCGGATACCGGCTGATGATCGCGTTGCCCATCACGTTCGTGTAGCTCGGCGCGAATACGACATGGTGGTCGGGAAAGCGCCAGCGAAGGTAGGCGATGAGGTCCGCCCCTCCCGCGATGTTCGCGCCTCGATTGACTTCTTGCAGCGCGACCAGATCGGCGTCCGCCTGCTCGATGACGTCCGCAATCGCCGGGGCGGTGGGAGAGGGGCGCTGGTCGAATCCCTGATGAATGTTGTAGGTCATCACGCGCACGTCTTGCGGCGGTCGGTCCGGGAGATCGACCGTTGCCCTGTTCGCGAGTTGCGTTCCGAGGTGAATCCCGACACCTACGACGACGATGATCGTTGCAGCGCCAGCCAGGCGGTACCCGGACATTGGGGACGGCAACGACCGCCAGCCGGAAGCGGCAGTCATGGCAAGGACCGCAATTGCCCACGTCTCCGCTGGAGCGTCGACGGCGTAGAATCCATAGATCATTCCGAAGAAGACGATCCAGCCGGCCGCCGATGCTCCGTAGAACACACCGGGACGGTCCTCACCGATCGACTGGCATACACCATGCAGCAACGAGATCACCGCAATCTGAATCGGAATGATGGCCAGGGCCGCCCAGCCGTTCAGCGATTCGAGTGTTGCCAGGAGTAAGACCGCAACCAGTCCAAGGGCCAGTCTGGTTCGGCGAGACAACGGCCATCGCAGTGCCGCGAGGCCGAGTCCCATCGAGATGCCGACGAAGAGCGCAACTGGTGCGAGGCTCCACCCCGTCAGAACCTGCAATCCGCCCAGATTCGCCAGTAGCGTCAACTGCACGTGAAGGAACGGTCCGATCGCGAACGCCATCCAGGGACTGCTCCGAGCAGGCGGGTCGGTGGCGGGAGTCTTTCTCGGCAGTGCCAAGAAGAGCACGGTGATGAACGCGCCGGCCAGTGCGACGTTCCCGGCGAGCCCGTAGCGGCCGGGGATCAATGGCACATCGAGTCCATGGAGGGCGGTCTGTCCCGCCACCTGCGCCGCGAGTCCCAGAACGACTGACGGCGCGATGAGGTGGGACACCCCGCGTCGCGCCATCTCCCGCAGGAACTCCGGGCACCACCAGAGCCAAGCAACCCACGCAGCAAACGGGGCCGCAGGTTGGGCCAGCGAGACCGGCAGCACCTGTGCGGCGATGACGAGCACCGCGACGAACGCGCCGAACCGCTGTGCTGGGTGCGCGCCGCCAAGAAACCGGCTCGCGACGCCGCCGAGCAGTCCGACGCCGAATACGCCGAGGCTGACGATCCCGATCTGCTCCGGTGCCGTGGCTTGGCGTGACACGTAGAAGATCAGGACCACCAGGTAGTTGCGCAGCACGTGCACGCCGATCCAGACTCCGAGCGCGCCACCAACAGTGAGCCAGAGAGCGTCTCGTTCGAGGAGACGCCGAGTGTGGTTCACGGGTGCCAGTCCGTCGGCCGCAGGCGCTCGATCACGAAGAACCCGACCGGCAACCGCGCCGGGCCGGCAGCGAGATACGCTTTCCCGAGCAGCACGTCGGACCGGTTCGGATCGGGGACTACGAGGTAGTCACGCAGCGCCCGCTCGATCCGGGTTCCGGGGTTCCGCGGGCTCGCCCCATAATCCAGCAGAATCGCATTGGGGTAGCGACTGTCGCGGCCGCGTGGGCGAACCGGGCTCACGAGGTAGAAGCCGAACCGACGGGGCTGTTCGTGGTGAGGTTTCGGCGTCCACGGCGCGTCGAGTCCATTCTGGTCAACCCGGATGTTGTAGCCCTCGACACTGTCCGGCCCATGAAAGAAGCCCTTGATGAACTTCTGCAGGCCAAGGCGGCGGGGGACCGCGCCGATGTTCGCGCCGCGAAACTCAGAGCCGACCAGCGTCTCCACCGACGGGGCCTGTCCACTTCTCAGGAAGTCTTCCAGAACGTCAGCCGATGATCGGGTGAGTTCGTGAAACCACTCGTTCATGAATTCATCTCCGCGATGCGCTCGGCGCCGTACATCGCGATCGCCATGATCGTGTGCTGCGGATTGACGCCCAGGTTGGTTGGAAAGACCGACGAATCAACCACGTAGAGTCCGGGAAGTCGGTGCGCGGCAAAGTCAGCGTCGACCACGCCCCCCGCCGGATCAGGGCTCATTCGGGCTGTTCCGAAGAGATGCGACGTCGTCAGCGAGTAGCAGGCAGCGTCGTCCGGGCCGGCCTCGATCGATCGGAGTTGATCAGGTGACGTGAGGCGCTCGGGTAGCCCGTGGACTCCGGTGAGGACCTCCCGCGCTCCAGCGGCGAACAGCAGCTCGCAAGCGAATCGAAGTCCTTTGCGAAGGTTCGAGATGTCCCGGCTCTCGAGATCGTATCGGATGTCGGTGCCGCCGAACCAGCGTCGCTCGCGCACGGCTCCTTCCGCGTGCGCGCGCAGGACGATCGCCAAGGTTGCTAGGTAGTTCGAATGGGCAATCTCCTCGAGCCACCGGCTGCCGACGCCAGGGAGTCGGGCGAAGAGAATCTCTGGAGGTAAAGACAGCGTTTCGATCTTGCAGCGGGCGTCATCCAGATACTGATACACGTTGTAGCCCTGCGTCGCTCCGTTCCAGATACTGACCTCCCGGTCGAAGACGCCCGCCACGAGCGCTCCAGGATGTGCCTGAAAGTGCTTCCCGAGGTGTGGGGAGCGCAGCCCGCTGCGGGCAAGGATTCCCGGTGTCTGAACGGCCGATGCCGCAACCACCACGCCCTTCCGGGCGTGAATCGTCAGCGTTCGACCTCGCCTGCCTGATTCGCGGCGCTCGCTCGCGCGTATCAGGACTCCGGAGGCGCGGGATCGGTCGGAGAGCACACGCTCGGCACGCGCGTTGGTGATGATCGTGGCGCCGCTTTCGACGGCATATGGCAGATAGGTTTCGGCCATGCTCCGCTTCGCCCGGTTGGGACAGCCGAGTTGACACCGGGCGCTGCCCAGGCATCCAGCCGTGTATCGGCTGGTCGGTCCGGCCAGTACACCAAGCACCTTCGCCGCTTTCTCGAGCAGAACGTTGTTTCCCCCCCAGACTTCGGGCGCGGTGGGCTGGACGCTCAACTCGCGATCGATCTGCGCCCACCGCTGCACGATCTCCGCGTATGGCAGTGCCTCGGCCAGTCCGTACTCGGTTTCCCATGATTGCCAGACGGTCTCCGGCATGCGCCAGGCGATCGCGGAGTTGACGACGGTGCTTCCGCCGAGACAGCGGCCCTGTACGACTCCCATGGCGCCGCGCCCGCGAGTCACCTGCGCGCCTGTGCCGCGGTAGAGGTCTCGTAGCGCTGGCCAGACCGTATCGGTGAAATCGCTGCTGGTGACCTGCGACCCTTCCTCAACGATTGCCACAGTGGCGCCGGTGTCGACCAGCACTCGCGCGGCGGTCGCACCGGCCGCACCGGACCCGATGATCACGAAGTCAAAGGTCTCGGTTCCGTGCTCGGCCGCGAAGTCGGCGCCATGGATGATCTGCCCAATCAACTTCGAACGGCCTCGTCATAGGCGCTGCCGGGATAGCCGATGGCATGACGTACGCGCGGGTCTGCGCCGTAGCCGAGTGACGCGACGGTCTTGAGCACGGCCACCAGCTGACGAAAGGGCGAGAAGTCTGACCGTGCGAGTGCTGTGAGGGCGCGCTCTCGGGTGGGACGATCGTGTCGAGACAGCGGTGGGAGCCGCCGGATCAGAAGCGGAGCGATCCAGGTTGCCGTCCAGAGCCCCACGCGAAATCCCACGCGGAACGTTCGCGCGGCGTCACGGTCGAAGCTTGCGTAGAGCGTCTCGAAACCGGTGTCGAACAGCCCGAGCGGAAGCTTCTGATGGGTCCGCGATGGCAGCATCGTTTCCAGTACGGCGCGATCGTGCTTGCTCAGCATCCCGACGCTCCTCGAAGCGACCTTCGGATTGACACGATGCTGCGCCAATCTAATCCATCCGGATACACGACCCCGGTCCCGACCCAAGATCTCATCAGTTCGCGGTCGGCAGCGTCACATTCGAAGGGGTTCAAGCCCAGGCGAGCCCGCGCCGCTCGTCGCAACGGTCGTGCGTGCGCCTGGCCCTCACGTCTCGGCGGATTCGGCGGCGAGTTTCATCCCCTGAGCCTCGATGGACATGTAGCGGTTGACGAGGCCCTTGGAGAACAGGCCGATGATCGGGACGAGCGGGCCCTGCATATCCATGCTCAGGGTCAGGCGCGAGCGGTCTGGCTCCAACACTTCGACGCGATGGCCGGCGACGCTGGTGACGCCGCCCGTCTTCTGGCGCAACTCGAAGTAGGACGGCGGATCCCACACGGTGATGTCCCATGTTCCCTCAGGCAGCTTCGGTTGCTTGAGGAGTATGCGGCTGCCTTCGGCCACAGGCGCGGGCGTGAGCAGCTCGACGACGTCGACCGTTTCGATACGCCGCGGCCATGCCTCGAGGTCGCTGAGCACGTCCCACACGCGCTGCTGCTGAACGTCGATATCGATGGATTCCTCAAAGCGCATGTCGGACGCTCCACGAAGGTTTGCTCAGTCCAGATCAGGTGCGCACGCTACTCAGGACCAGAGTTCCTCGCGTATGCGCGACAGACGCAGAGAGTTTGCGGTCCCGCCGAATCGATCCGA
>DATKCF010000004.1:0-25863 GCA_035513345.1 Longimicrobiales bacterium | reverse complement strand
CCGCCCGGACCGTACACCATGAGGTTTGTCTGGTAGCCTATGGGCGTTGCGAAGGAGGCGGATGCGGCCATCATGATGGCGATCACGAACGGCCTCGGGCTGACGCCGAGAGCGCCCGCGGTAGCCACGGCAAGCGGAAACACGAGGACAGCGGCGCCGTTGTTCGTGATGAACGCGGACAGCAGGCTGGTCAGGATGTAGACGACGGCGAGCGCCGGCAGCGGATTGTCGCCCGCGACAGATAACCATGCGCTCGCGATGGACGCCGCGGCGCCGGTCGTTTCGAGCGCAGTGCCAAGCGCGATCGATGCGGCAATCACTGTCAGCACCTGCCAGTCGATGCTGCGCCGTGCGATCGGCCCGGTCGTGCACCGCAGGATCAACATCAGCCCGGCGGCCACGAGCCCGGCCACCAGCATCTGTACGCCGCCGACCGACACGGCCGCAACCATTCCGGCAAGGATGGCCAGTGCGATCGCGGCCCGTTCGTGACGAGGCGGACTCGAACCCTGCACCGCACTGATGAGGAAGAAGTCGCGCGACCGTCTGTTCCGCTCGACGAACGCGGGACGTGCCTCGAGCAGGAGCGTATCGCCGCCGCGCAGACTGATGTCGCCGATCCGGCCGGGAATCCGCTGGCCGCCTCGCGCGACCGCGATGACGACGGCTTCGTACCGGGTTCTGAACCGGCCGTCGCGAATGGTCGTACCGACCATCGGCGAACTCGTCGAAACGACAGCCTCGATCAGCAGGCGATCCGGTCGCGGAACATCGAGCTTGAACACCTGGTCCGGCGCGGGAACGAGCCCTTTGATCTTGTACAGGTCGACGACGGAGTCGACGCCGCCGACGAACACGAGGCGGTCCTGCCCGCGCAGAATCTCCGTCGGCGCCACCGCCACCATGATGTGACCCTCACGTTCGATCTCCGCCAGGAACACGCCGGGCAGCCGGCGCAATCCGGCCTGCTCGATCGATCGGCCGACCATCGGGCTGCGCGTCTCGACTACCATCTCGACTGCGTACTCGCGCGCATCCGCAACGTGACGGATGGGCGGCTCGCGTGACGGAAGCAGCCAGCGCGATGTCGCCAGCACGAACAGCGTTCCGGCAATCGCCGTCGGCACGCCGACCCATGCGATCTCGAAGAAGCCCAGCCCCGCCATGCCTGTGTGTGAATCGACAAGCCCGGCGACAACCAGATTGGTGCTCGTGCCGATGACCGTGCACGTGCCGCCGAGGATCGCCGCGTAGCTCAGCGGAATCATCAGCCGCGAAACCTGGAAGCCGTTCTTCCGGGCCCAGTCCTGGACCGTCGGGATCAGCATCGCCACGACCGGCGTGTTGTTCAGGAACGCGCTCAGGCCCATCACCGAACCCATCAGGCGACCCTGCGCCGCCAGCTCCGACTTCGGCCGCCCAAGAAGCCGATGACCGATCGTCTGCGCCGCGCCCGTTTCGATCATGCCGGACACGACCACATAGAGGATGGCGACCGTCGCCAGGCCCGGATTCGCCAGACCGGCCAGCGCCTCGACCGGTGTCAGCACACCCGCAACCAGCAACAGCGTGAGTGCCCCCACCAGCACGAGGTCCGGACCGATCCGCGTCATCGTCAGCACCGCCATCGTCGCGACGACTACGCCGATCGCGTACCACGCCTCGAAGCCCATCCGCTCTGCGGTCCCTTTCTGCAATGAGGGGCACGACAGATAGCTTCGCTCCGCCGGTTCGGCAACGCCGCGTCGGCCTCCGCCGATCGCCCGCGCTTCAGGATTCGCGGTCGGCGGGCCGATACTCTCGCGGATACGGAGCACACGGCATCGGACCCGGCGCGACCGATCGGACCGTTCCCGTATGCCAATGTGGTATAACGATTTGACGGCTCAGTCGAAGCCTCGCTTCAGCCATTCGACCATTTCCCGATTCTTGACGAATACCCGTTTCAAATGCACGTTTGCCCGCCTTTCCCCCATCTCCCGGGGACAACAAATGGCCGGTTCCGGCGTTCATGTCATCAAGGACATCGACGGGGCCGCGGCGGTTCTGCACCCGCTGCGACTCCGGCTTCTGGGCGAGCTGGAAGAGCCCGATTCGGCGGCTGGCGTTGCCCGTCGACTCGGTCTCCCTCGCCAGCAGGTGAACTACCACATGCGGCAGCTCGAGGCTGCCGGGCTCATCGGAATGGTGAGCCAGCGCAAGCGTCGTGGCTGCGTCGAGCGGCAGATGCGGGCCGTCGCGAAGTCGTTCGTGATCTCGCCGGGGACGCTGGGCGACGTCGCGGCCGATCCGTCCAACGTTGATCGGGACGAAACGGACGGCTACCTGGTGGCGTCCGCGGCCGCGGTGATCGATGAGGTGGACGGCCTCGGTGATGCCCTCGATGCGGCGGGCCGGCCGCTGAAGGCGCTGACCGTGCGTAGAGAGGTCCGGCTGACTGCGCCTGGCTTGCAGCGGATGTTCATGGAGGAACTGACGGAGGCCGTCGATAGCGTTGCCGCCCGTTATCACGACACACGCGGTGAGGGAGGCAGGCTGCTTCACGTCCTCGTGGGCGCCTATCCGGCACCGACGGAGGCCTCGCCGCGGACCGGCCCGCGCAAGCCATGGTCCAGCAGGACGCGGGCGGCCGCACCATGAGGGTGGCGGCTGTCTCCAGGCACGTATCAACCGAAGGAACGGAGGAATACCCGATGTCGGACGCAACCCGCGTGCGGACCCGGATGATTGGCTGCATCGCTGCGATGCTGGCGATTCCATTCATCGCGTCGCCCGCGCTCGCGCAGGATGCCCGGTCGAACACGCGCGGACTCCTCCTGGGCTTGAACGCCAGTGGTGCGTCAGCCAGGGTCGAGGACGGCCAACGTGAATCCGGTGGCGGGGCGGGGCTGACAATCGGCTGGGGCGTGTCCCGACAGGTCACGATCTTCCTGCGCAGCGATGTCACGAAGGTCGACATCACCGATCCCGATATCGAGGGCAACTACTCCGTCGGCATTGCCGACATTGGCGTCCGCATCTCGTTCCGCGACGCTGGCGATCGCTTCATCCCCTTCATTGTCGCAGCGTTCTCCGCGCAGCGCGCGGCCGCGGAAGTCTTCTTCACTCCGACCGTGAGCTCCGACATCGAGATCAGCGGCCCCGGTTTCACAATCGGCGGAGGCTTCAGTCACTTCTTCGTCGAACAGCTCGCACTCGACGTGAGCGTTCTGCTGATGGCGGGACGGTTCAATCAGATCCGCATCGGGTCCCTGACCGCCGACATCGGCGATCTCGACTCGCAGGCCACACGGTTGAACGTCGGACTCGCCTGGTACCCGATCACGCAGCGGTAGCGGCGCGTCGGTCGGACGCCCGCCAGGTTCCGGGTTCGTGCACCGTGGCGGTATACGGTTCGTGAGACCATCCCGGTACACGACAGAACGCTGGAACTTGCTGTCACCACATGATGTACAGCGTTGCACGGGTGTGCCGCAAACGACGGATGCGCCGGCGGCAGGCACCACCCGACCCGCACGCAGGAGGCATCATGCGGAGGTTCCCGACCCGGGTCCGTGCGACGGGCCCCGCGCTCTCGCTGCTGTTCCTTCTGGTTGCCGTCCCGGCGCTGGCGCAGTCCTGGCCGCGGCGCGACGTGCAGGGCACCGTGGTCGATGGTTCGACGGGCGCGCCGATCGTGGGAGCATGGGTGCAGATCGCCGATCGCGGCAACGGCACGTACACGGACCGCGATGGCCGATTCGTGGTGCGCTCCGTGCGCATCGGCACGGTCGCGTTCGAGGCGAGCCAGCTCGGGTACGCCGATTTCGCGGAGGAACGAACCATCGAGGAAGGCGATGATCAGCTGCTGCGTATCGCGATCGCGCCGGACCCGGTCGTTCTGGAAGGCATCCGTGTCATCTCGGACCGTCTGGAGTCGCGGCGCAACTCGATCCCGTACAGCGTCCGCGCATACGACACCGAGCGCCTCATGAGCAGTGCGTCGGTAGACGCCTACGATTTCGTGAAGCAGAACACGTTCACACGGCCGTGCGGCTTCAACACGTGCATCCAGCGTCGTGGCCGGCTCGTCCGGTCGACGGTGTTCATCGACGAATCGCCGTATATGGGCGGAATCGATGATCTGCGCGGCATGCCGATGGAGCATCTGTACCTGATCGAGGTGATCGGCAGCCAGGTTCGCGTGTACACGAAGAACTTCGCGGAGCGGCTGGCCACTCGGCGCGCACCGCTCATGCCCGTGATCGCCTGGATGAACTGACGGATCGAAGGCGACGATTCGATCCCCATCCGCCGGCCGTCCCTGTCTCCGGGGCGGCCGGCGGTTTCGTTGGGCGGGGGAGCAGTGCCCGAAAACGCGACATGCCGGCGGTTTCCCGCCGGCACGCCGTGAACCTCTCCCGCCGACCGGGCATTCCAGTCCCGTGTCGGCGACCCCACCCCCGCGGGCCTCACCCGCACTCGCTGTAACCGCACGCCATGCACTTCATGCACCCTTCCATGTAGTGGAGCTCCGACTTGCAGTCGGGGCAGGTGCCGATGAAAGTGACGCCGGGGTCGTACCCCAGCTCGGAATCCGCCTGCACTTCGGACTCTGATCCATCCGAGCCCGTGTGCAGGACGTGCGACGCCTGAACGGGTGAGGCGCTGAGCGGATCGGAATCCGCCGGGATCAGAAGATCCTGCTGCACGCCTTCCTTCTCGCGTTCGTGCTGGATGAGCACCTGCGCGATGGCGTCCGGCACGGACAGAACCTTGTTCGCGCCAACGCCCACAGCGCGGTCGCACGAAATGCCGCGCATCTGCTTGTAGACTTCCGCCATCGGGATGCCGCTGCGCAGCGCGAGCGAGATGAGGCGGCCGATGGCTTCGACGTCGGCCATGGCCGCGCCGCCGGCCTTGCCGAGCGTCGCGAACACTTCGAACGGCCGGCCCTGCTCATCCTCGTTGACCGTAACGTACAGGTCGCCGAGCGGGCTGGGCATGCGACGCGTCATCCCGGTGAGCGCCGCGGGACGGTTGCGCTTGTGTCTGCGCTTCTGAACGCGCGCTTCGGCGTCGACAACCTTCTGCCTGAGTGCCAGCTGCTCGTGCTCGAGGCGGTGCAGCTGCTCGCGTGCATCCGCGAGCTGCGCTTCGAGGTCGGCTTCCGTCGCGCTCTTGCCAACACCACTCACTTCGCGCGCCGTCTTGCCCGTCGACAGCACCTGCATCGGACGGGACGCGTCGCGGTATACCGTCACACCCTTGCAGCCGAGATCGAACGCCATGAGATAGATGTCGCGGACGTCCTGCTCGCTCGCGTCACGCTTGAAGTTGCACGTCTTGCTGATCGCGCTGTCCACGTTCTCCTGGAACGCGGCCTGTGTCCTGATGTGCCACTCAGGCGTCACGTCGTGCGCCGTCACGAAAACGCGCTGAACTTCCGCCGGCACTTCGTCGAAGTGGATGTTGCCTTCCTCCGCTACCTGGCGCATCAGCTCCTCGGAGTACCAGCCCTGCTGCCGCGCGACACGCACGAAGTCCCTGTTCACGTCAGGCATCAGCGCGCCCGCCTGGTTGCGCATGAACGCGATCGCGAAGATCGGCTCGATCCCGCCCGAACAGTCGGCGAAAATCGAGATCGTTCCGGTCGGCGCGACCGTCGTCACATTGCAGTTGCGCAGCCGCCGCTCCGGCCGGATCCGGCTGCCGGCCGCGTCGCGCGCACACGTCGCGTCCGGGCCCCAGACACTGTGCGACCACTCCGGGAACACACCGCGTGACTCCGCCAGCCGCTCGCTCTCGCGCTTGCTCTCCTCGTCGACGAACTGCATCAGACGGCGAGCAACTTCGATCGCATCTTCGCTGTTGTACGGAACGCCGATGCGCACCAGCAGATCGGCGTAGCCCATCACGCCCAGGCCGATGCGCCGGATCCGCTGCGCCAGATCCGTGATCTCCGCCAGCGGGTAGTTGTTCGCATCGATCACGTTGTCGAGGAAATGCGTGGCCAGCGCCACAACCTGGCGCAGGCCGTCCCAGTCGATCCGCTCCTCCCACGGCTTCTCCGTCGACACATCCGTGCGCGCAAACAGGCCCACATTCACACTGCCGAGATTGCACACGTCGTACGCCAGCAGCGGCTGCTCACCACACGGATTCGTCGCCTCGTAGCTGCCCAGATGTGGCACCGGGTTCGCCGCGTTCGCACGGTCGATGAAGAACACGCCCGGCTCGCCCGTCGCCCACGCGCCGTGCACGATCATGTCGAATATCTCCCGCGCATCCTCCTGGCCCGTGATCTCCTTCGTGCGCGGATTCACCAGGTCGTACTTCTCGCCCTCCCTCACCGCACCCATGAACGCGTCCGTCACGCCAACCGAGATGTTGAAGTTCGTGATCTGGCTCACGTCCCGCTTGCACGTGATGAACTCGCGGATGTCCGGATGGTCGACACGCAGAATCCCCATGTTCGCGCCTCGACGCGTGCCACCCTGCTTCACCACTTCCGTCGACGAGTCGTACAACCGCATGAACGAAACCGGACCGCTCGCAACGCCCATCGTGCTCCGTACCGTGTCACCCGTCGGGCGCAGCCGGCTGAACGAAAAGCCCGTGCCACCGCCCGACTGATGCACCAGCGCCATCGCCTTCAACGTGTCGTAGATCCCGTTCTTCCCGTTCGATATCGAATCCTCGACCGGCAGCACGAAACACGCGCTCAGCTGACCAAGCGGCCGACCCGCGTTCATCAGCGTCGGCGAATTCGGCTCGAAAAACCGCTGTGTCATCAGCCGGAAAAACTCCCTCGCCAGCGCCTCGACCGCTCCGTCGCTCGCTCCGTGCTTGCCGTCCTCCTCCGCGATCACGTGCGCAACCCGCCAGAACATCTCCTCCGGTTCCTCGACCGGTCGGCCCCGTTCGTCCTTCTTCAGGTAACGCCGCGCCAGGACGATCCGCGCATTGTCCGACAGATCCGCGGCTGGCAGGTCATCGGGTAGCGTCGCACGGCGGTCGAGTACTTCGGCGGGTACGGCTGTGGAGCGCTGAGTCATTCGGCTTCCTCGTTCCTGATGTCGTCCTGAAAGAACAGGCATATCGGGCGCTTCTTGCGCCCGTCTCGAGTTCGCGATGTCGTGTTATGTTGCAGCGCCGATGCCCAACATCTAGTGGGGTGCCTATGTTACACGTTCGAGATCTTGTGGTCAAGGACTTTCTCGCAAACGCCCGGCCTCGCCGCGCGAACAGGCCCGCAGGCCCCCGAAACTGCCGCCGGGCCACCGGGTCCGCAACCGTGGTTTCTGGAGCCTGCGGCCCGGGTCGGGCATGTGGGATCGACGGTCGCGGCGCTCGCCGGTCGCGGCGCTTGGAGGTCGCGACGCTGACATCATACCAACCGGTCGGTATGGTGCCGAAACGGCCACCATGCTCGTGTGTCGAAAAGGCCGTCCGGAGACGAACGGCGGGCGACATGGGGCGGGCGACAAACGGCGGGCGACATGGGGCGGGCGACAAACGGCGGGCGACGTGGGGCGGGCGACGTGGGGCGGGAAAGGCGGGGGAGGTTACCGTCGGGTCTCGTGTGAGTGAACGAGGGCGGTCAGCATTGCCGAGACCATGTTGGCGGACCTGCGCGACGACGCGATCATTTCGGAGGGCTAGCGACGATAGGGATGGGTGAGTGCGGCGATGTACCCGCCAGCGGAGCCGCAGCCCAGCTGCTAGCGATAGATCTCAGGGCCAGGACTGTAGTGTGTGGGGCCCTCGGCGATAATTCCGGGGCGCCGGAATGGCCGAAACGGCCCCCGCCGTCGCCCGCCGTTTGTCGCCCGCCGTTTGTCGCCCGCCGTTTGTCGCCCGCCGTTTGTCGCCCGCCGTTTGTCGCCCGCCGTTTTGTCGCCCGCCGTTTGTCGCCCGCCGTTTGTCGCCCGCCCCATGTCGCCCGCCCTTCGTCGCCCACCGTTCGGAAAACGCGGTTCCCGTTTCCTCGAGGCAACGTACCGTGTGCGGCCGCCCGAGGACATCAGGCGGCCGTTCACATCTGTTCCTGCCGGTTGGTCAGCCGTCCGACCTTTGCCAGGTCACCTCGCGGTTGATTTCGCGGCCGCACACGTTGCCCGTCACGACACGCTTGTTCTCTTCGGGGTAGCGCGTCGACGTGACGTCGAACGTGCAGCTTCGGGACTCGCCGTCGTCTCGCGTCACGGTGAATGAGCCGCTCTTGGTCATGGTCTGCGGACCCGACGGCTGGCGGTCGACGAACCGGCGGAACGCGCTCATGGCGAACGTCCCGTCGATCGTGTGGGTGTGGTCGTTGCGGCGGTTCCCGCGGACGCACGCGTTCCACGAGCCGCTTGCGGATGAGGTGAACTCGGCGACGTTGTCGGTTCTCGTGCGCTCGATCTGGCCTGCCATCGTGATGCTGCCGCCGAGCGGGCAATCGCGCTGGCGGGAGAATTCGCGGATGCCGTCGGTTGTCATCGCGGGGCCCGACGGCGGACCGAATCCCATGAACAGCATGTGGTCGAAGAGCATCCCGCCGGCCATGGCATCGGCTTCGAGGACGATGTCCGCGGCTGTCGCGTCGTCGATCGTGCCGGCCGGCCCGATACCGTCAGTGCAGGCCCCGGCGATGAGCAGGACGGCCAAAGGCGAGTATCTGAAATGGTGTCGCATACAATCCGTTCCCCCGGTTTCAGGTTCGAGGCTCCTGGAAACTGACGTCAGGCCGGCGTGCGCCGTTAAGTGGCCGGCTGGCCTGCTGCCCGGATCGGGCCTTACCTTGCCGCGCTTCGGATCCTGGAACCAAGGAGTGACATGCTCATCAGCAAGGCATCGGCCGTCTGGGAAGGCGGGCTGAAGGATGGCAACGGCAGGTACGAGGCGGGGACGGGTTCGTTCTCGGGTGCGTACACGTTCGCGAGCCGGTTCACGGACGAGGTCGGCACGAACCCCGAAGAGCTGATTGCGGCGGCGCATGCGGCGTGTCTGTCGATGGCGCTGTCGGCCGGGCTGGAGCGTGCGGGCACGCCGCCGGAGCGCATCTCGACGACGGCGACCGCCACACTGGAGAAGGTGGAAGCGGGCTTCCGTCTGACGAAGATGCACCTCGAGGTGAGGGGCGTGGTTCCGAACATGGACGCGGCAGCCTTCGCGAGCGCCGCGGAAGCCGCGAAGGATGGATGCCCGGTATCGAACGCGCTCAAGGGCAACGTCGCGTTCACGCTGGCTGCGAAGCTCGAGTAGACTGTCGAGGATGACCGCAACGAGTTGAGCGGCCCGACAGACGCTCGAGCACGAGGACCGGCGTGCGAGCGCGACGACGCGCTACCGAGATGGCTCCCAGGGAACGAATGCCCGTGAACGAACCGGCAAAGCCCGAGTTCCGCCGCGCCATGCGGCTGCCGCACGCGGCCGCAATGGTGATCGGCACGATCATAGGGGCATCGATCTTCCGACAACCGGCCGAGATCACGGGGCACGTTCCCTCGGTCGGCGGCATTTTCCTGGTGTGGGGCGTTGCGGGCCTGTTGACCATGGCGGGTTCGCTGGTGTGCGCGGAGCTGGCATCGGCCTATCCGAAAAGCGGCGGCGTCTACGTGTTCCTGCGTGAATCGTTCGGCGCGCCGATCGGATTCCTGTGGGGATGGGCGATGTTCTGGACGATGCACGCGGGGATCATCGCCGCGATCGCCGTCGTATTCGCCAACTATACTGCGTGGTTCGTGCCGGCGATCGACCAGCGTCTTGTGGCGGTGAGTGTCATTCTCGTACTGAGCGCGATCAACTATGTGGGCGTCCGGCAGGGCGCAACACTGCAGGTGCTGTTCACCGCGGGCAAGCTGCTGGCGATACTCGCGATCATCGCGGTCGGCTTCACGCTGGGTCCGACCGAACCCCTGCCTCCTGCGTCGCCGGTTACCGAATCCGTCTCCGTGGGTACGTTCGCACTCGCGCTGGTAGCCGGCCTGTTCGCGTTCGGCGGCTGGCACATGGTGACGTACGGCGCGGAGGAAACGCACGATCCGGAACGGACACTGCCGCGCGCGCTCATCATCGGCGTCCTCGTCGTGACCGTCTGCTACATGGCTCTGAACGCCGTGTACCTGTACGTGCTCCCGCTCGAAACGGTCGCAACGTCGGAGCGGATCGCGGCAGACGCGGCGGACGCCGTCCTCGGCAGCGGCGGTGGCGCGATGATGTCGGCGCTCGTGATGTTCTCGACGTTCGGCGCGCTGGCGGGGATCGTACTGCTCGGACCACGCGTCTACTACGCAATGGCGCGCGATGGCCAGGTGTTCTCGTGGCTCGGTGCCGTGCACCCGACGTTCCGCACACCGCACCACGCGATCATCGCGCAGGCGATATGGGCTTCCGTCCTTGCCGCTACCGGGACCTACCGCGCACTCTTCACGCGCGTCATCTACACGGAGTGGATCTTTTTCGGATTGATGGCGGTCGGCCTGATGCTGCTGCGGCGGCGGCCGGGCTACGCACCGCGATACCGCATGCCCGGCTATCCCGTCGTGCCGGTTCTGTTCGCGGCCGCCGCGTTCGGTATCGCCATCAATCAGATCGTCGTCGAGCCCGTCTCGAGCGCGATCGGCCTCGGGCTCGTGCTCATTGGCCTGCCTGTTCACCGGATCTGGACGCGGAGGGCTGCACTCTCATGAACATCGTCGATTTTCACAACCACTTCTATCCGCCGGCGTATCTGGAAGCGCTGCGCACGGGCGGCACGTCGGTTCGCGTTACGACGGATGAGGCGGGCAATCCGGTGCTGCACTACCCGGGCGACTACAACGTGGTCGTACCCGGCCATCGCGACATCGAGCACCGGACGAGGGTGCTCGAAAGCGCGGGCGTGGACACGCAGGTACTGACGCTCACGTCGCCTGGAACGCACGTCGAGACGCAGAAGCGAGCCGTCGAGCTGGCCAGGTTGGTGAACGACGCGTTCGCCGAGCTCGTGGGCGCACGGCGAGACCGATTCACCGCGCTGGCGACACTGCCGCTCAATGATCCGTCCGCCAGTGTGACCGAGTTCGTGCGCGCCATCGACGATCTCGGCCTGCCCGGCGCGATGCTGTTCAGCAACGTCAATGGAACGGCGTTGAGCGATCGCGTCTACTGGCCTCTCTACGAAGCCGCGGCGGAGCGGAACGCGGTTCTCTACATCCATCCGATCCACCCGGTCGGCGTGGAGGCAATGACGCAGTACTGGCTGATGCCGCTGGTCGGGTTCCCGGCGGACACGACGCTCGCGGCAGCCAGCCTGGTGTTCAGCGGCGTCGTCGAGAAGTTCCGCGGCATCCGCTGGGTCCTTGCGCACCTCGGCGGCACGATCCCGTATCTCGCCGAGCGGCTGGACCGCGGCTACGAAGCGTTCGAGGAATGCCGACGCGCCGTGGACACCCTGCCGAGTGAGCTGCTGCGCGACTTCTGGTACGACACGGTGAACTTCGATCCTGCCGCGCTCCGGCTCGCGCTCGACTTCGCCGGTGCGGGCAAGCTCCTGGCGGGCAGTGATTACCCGCACGCGATCGGCAGCATCCGGATGATGAAGGAGAGCATAGGCTCACTCGACCTGGACGAGACGCAGCGTGCCGCCGTGCTGGGCGGGAACGCGCGCACTTTGCTCGGACTCAGCGGCGCAGGTTGACTCGCGGTTCGTCACCGAAGTGTGTTGAGCATCGAGAGCGCCGGAGCGCCCAGGACAAGGCGACTGGACGACTCTGACGCGCGGATCAGGCTGCCGGTGCGAAGGACTCGAGTTCTGCACGTACAGCTTCGTACTCGCTGTCGAGCTTGCCCAGCAGAGAGCCGACGGATCGCAGCCGGCCAGCCTCACTGAGATCCTCGATCTCGGCGCACAGCCGGGCGAGCACGTCGGCACCGAAGTTGAGGCAGGAGCCCTTCAACGCGTGTGCGGTTTCGTGCACCGCGGCTGCATCCTGGACGGCCAGTTCACGGTGCAGTTTCTCGATACGGCTCATCGCATCCGCCAGGAACATCTCGACGAGCGAAGCGAGCACTTCGGCGCCGACCTCCGTCCGTAACTCGTCGACACGCCGTCGCACGGTCGCCGCGGTCCCATCGTCGCGGGCGTTGCCACCCGGTATGGGGCCGACGCCGCTGTTGATCTCGGCTGCGCGGTGAATGATGCCGGGGTCGCCGTAGACGTCCGGCTGCGTCGAGGCGCCATCATCGTCGGCTTCGGGCATCCAGCGCTCGAGAGCGGCAGCGAGATCGTCCTGGCGCAGCGGCTTCGGCAGATAGTCGTCCATGCCTGCGACGACGCACTTCTCTCGTTCGCCGGACATCGCATTGGCGGTGATCGCGATGATGGGTGTCCTGCGGCGACCGTTCTCGCGCTCGCGGATGGTGCGCACGGTCTGGTATCCATCGAGCAGTGGCATGTGGCAATCCATCAGCACGAGAGCGTATGGATATCTGTCCATGGCCGACAGCGCTTCCTCGCCGTTGTTGACCAGGTCGGCACGGTATCCGAGCTTCGCGACCTGCGCCATCAGCACCTTCTGATTGACGAGATTGTCCTCGGCAATGAGGATGCGCCGCTGCGGCTTGCGCGAGCTCTCGGTGAGCGTGTGCCGGGTGACCAGGCGAGTCGGCTTGTGGTCGGGCGACGGCCGGTCGGACGCGATTGCGAGCAGGCACTCGCGCAGCTCGGACTGACGCACGGGTTTGACGAGATACGCGGCGATGCCGGCTTCGCGCGCATCGTTGGCGTGGCCGCGCTTGCCGAAGGCCGGCATCAGCACGAGCCGGACGTTCGACAGGTCGGGATCCAGCTTGATCCGGCGAGCCAGCTCGAAGCCGGTCATGCCGGGCATCATCAGGTCGAGGAGTGCGATATCGAACGGCCTGCCGTTGCCCTGTGCATCGCGCAGCGTGTTGAGCGCCTCGGATCCACCACTCGCCGCACCGGACTCCATGCCCCATGCGGTGACGTAGTGGTGAACGACGGCGCGGTTGGTCTCGTTGTCATCGACGATGAGGACCCGCAGGCCCTCGAGTGTGACGTTCTCTTCGAATCCACTCTGGTCCGCGGGCTGGCGTTCGAAGCGGGCCGTGAAAGTGAAGGTCGACCCGATGCCAGGCTGGCTGTCGACGCCGATCTCGCCCTGCATCCGTTCGACGAGCTGGCGTGAAATCGCCAGGCCGAGACCGGTGCCGCCGAACTCGCGGGCGGTCGAGCCGTCCGCCTGGACGAATGGCTGAAACAGCCGCTCCTGCTGATTGCGGGATATGCCGATGCCGGTGTCCGCGATCGAGAACCGGATGACGGCCTCGTCGACGGTGTCCTGCTCGACCGTCACCCGCAGGCTCACTTCGCCCGCGAGTGTGAACTTCACCGCATTGCCGAGCAGGTTGGTAAGCACCTGCCGCACGCGGCCCGGATCGCCGCGCAGTGCGTCCGGTACGTCGCTGTAGACGAGAGTCGCCAGATCGATCTTCTTCTGCTTCGCCGGTCCGGAAAACATCTCGACGGTACTCTCGACCATGTTCCGCAGGCTGAAATCGAGCGACTCGAACGACAGCATGCCGGCCTCGATCTTGGAGAAGTCGAGGATGTCGTTGACAATGGTCAGCAGCGAATCGGCACTGGCGCGAATGGTGTCCGAATACTCGTGCTGTTCGCTGGACAGCGGCGTGGTCAACAGCAGGTCCGTCATGCCGATCACGCCGTTGAGCGGCGTGCGAATCTCATGGCTCATGTTGGCGAGGAACTCGGACTTGAGCCGCGCGGACTCGACGGCGCTGTCACGAGACTTCGCGACTTCGGCTTCCGCCGCCTTCAGTGCGGTGATGTCCTGCGCATTGGCCAGCACGTGAACGGGCGTGCCGTCCTCCGTGTATCGGATGTTGCTGAACGACCAGATGCGTTCGTCTCCCGTCGATGTCACAATGGTGACCGTGCCTCGCAGCTCGTCCTGCACGCGCATCCGGGCGAGGTATTGTTCGACCTCCGCACGCATGGCGGGCGCAACGAACTCGGCGATGCCGCGGCCGACGATGTCGTCTGCCTCGTATCCCAGCGCCTGGGCGGCGGCCGCATTGACCATGAGCAACCGCCCGTCGAAATCGTGGATCCAGATGTAGCCGAGGCTGAGCTCGGCCAGATCGCGGTAGTGCCGTTCGCTGTCGCGCAACGCGCGTTCGATCACGGCGCGATGCGATATCTCGCGCTCGAGGTCTTCGTTCGCGACCGCGACCTCGGCGGCACGGCGATCCGCTTCCTGGCCGAACCGCAGCAGGAACGCGAGCAGCGCCGACATGATGATGCCGACGATGAGGACGGCTGCTGCACCGCCCGTACCGTTTCGCGAAAGCGTCGCGGCAGCCGGCCGGATGTTGGCCTGCCACAGACAGAGCGTGGTGGTGAGACCGGCGAGTCCGACAGCCAGTGGCAGCCAAGACGGTGACGGCTGGTTCGTCGAAACCGACGTTCGCCACGCCCTGGCCATGATGGCCGTGCCCATTACGATCATGCCGATCGCGGCCAGCACCGCCATGGCCGTCAGTTCGCCCCAGCCGTAGGCTGCCGGTTCGGCCGTCAGGTAGCCGGCCAGCGCGAGGATGCCGAGCGACGCTACAGTCGTGCCGAACGTGGCGGCAACGGCGTCCGCTCGCCTGCCGCCGCCGCGGGCAACCAGAAGCAGACCGACCCCGGCCAGCGTGAAGCAGACCGCGGTGTTCGGCGCCATCCGTCCGGGATGCGACGTGCCGACCGTGACCCACGACCGCATCAGCAGTTCGTCGATCCCGGCATCGATGCCGGTGACGTACTGAACGAGTGTGGTGCCCGCGATCACGATCAGGATGGCGGCGGCCACACGCGCTACCATCGGGCGGCCCGCCGAGAGCGACAGCAGGCTGGCACCGGCCAGCAGAAAACCGAGCGCCTCGTTGTATTGCATGGGTGCCAGCGTCGGAACGATCTGGAACAACGCGGGAGTGCCGGTGAGCCAGCCGATGAGCACGCCGACGCCGAGCGTGGCGACGATCGCGCCGCCCGCCGGCGTCCACGCCGCGATGAGCCAGTTGCCGGAGCCGCGGCTCCCGACGTCGTTCATTGTTCCAGCCTCGTACCCGCCCGTGCGTAGCGGACCGGGCGCCCTGTCAGCGCCGGGACGTTCTGCGTCGTCACTTGCTAGTATCGACGAACTCCGGCGTGAACCGCAGTGACAGGTGCGTGCGGTCGTCGGATCGACCGCTTGAAGTCGGTGGGAGTGGGCCGAATCCAGGGGTGCGGCGGATCCGCCGTCGCAACTCAGGAGCGAGGGCCCCAAACCGTGTCGCGGGCAGTACTTCCGAGCACGAAGGCCAGCAGATCGGCCAGGTTCTCGAGGGCCGTGATCGACGATCCCGGCATCGCCGCAGGAAGCGTGTCCTCGCGCAGGAGGAACGGTCCGCCCGAGCCGGTGGCCTGGAGCCTGGCCGTCATCTTCCGGGCATGAAACGGTGGTATGGGCGACGACTCGCCCGTCACGAACAGTACCGGTGGATAGGTCCGCGCGGCGTCGACCGTGTGGTATGGCGAGTACGCCAGCAGCGCCGACAGCGCGGCAGGATCCGTTGGCGACCCGTATTCCTCGATCCACCGGTCGGCCGGACCGCCTTCCGTGAATCGGGCCATGTCGAGCGGCGGAAACTGTGCGGCCACTGCGCCGAACAGGTCCGGCCGTCGAGTCATCGCCGCGGCCACCAGCATGCCGCCGTGTGTCATTCCGACTGCGGCGAGCTGCGACGGGTTCGTATAACGCTCGGCGATCAGCAACTCGGCGGCCGCGATGAAGTCGTCGATGGCAAGCGCCTTCGCCTCGCGCACCGCCGCCTCGTGCCACGCCTCGCCAAACTCGCCGCCGCCGCGCACCGTTGCCACTGCGAAAACGCCGCCGCGTTCGGCGGCGATCACCGACTCGACCGTGAAACCGGGCGACATACTCGCGCCGAACCCGCCAAAGCCGGTGATCAGCGCCGGATTGCGGCCGTCGAACGCGAGGCCCTCACGGTGCACGACGAACACCGGCACCTGTGTGCCGTCAGCAGACACCGCGTCATGCCGGCTGACTGTCAGCCCGGATGGAATCGGCACGCCTGGATCGAACCAGCGCGTGACCTGGCCCGTAACCGCGTCGTACCGCTCGATCGTCGACGGCTGGTGGAACGTCGTGTACGTGAAGAATGCTTCTCTCTGTGCCCAGCCTCCCGTCATGGATGACACGGTGCCGGGGAACGGGAGTTCGATCGCACCGAGATGCGTGCCGTCGATGTCATAGGCATCGATGTGCGAGTACGCGTCGCGCACCGTGTTGACAAGGATGCGACCGCCCACGGCCGTCAGGCCTTCGATGACCGCGTCGGCGCGCTCCGCCACGATCTCGACCCAGCGTTCGCGCCGGGGATCCGCAAGCGGAACGCGCACGACTCGCCCGTTCGGCGCGTTCCAGTCAGTCTGGAGCACGAGCGCATCGCCAGCGAACGTCGGGAGGAAGCTGGCTTCGATACCTTCGACGACACGTCGCACCGCGCCGCCCGATTCGAGGTCGGCGATGTAGACGTCAGTGGCATCACCTGCCTCTCCATGGAAGACGACGATGCCGAGCCAGCGTCCGGTCGCGGAAACCGCCGACCCGATCACGCGGTCCGGACCCAGACTCTCGCCGAAAACGACCGAGTCCGTCGCGGCCGGTGCGGCAAGCGACCGGAACCGCAGACGCGGACCGTCTTCCTCGATGCGAGCGTAGTACACGCCGCTCCGGTCGGCCAGCATCTCGGCACCCGTATAGCGACCGCGCGGCAGCCGGACCGCCAGGTCCGCACGACGCTCGACATCAAAGAACCGGATCTCCGATTCCTGTGAGCCCGGTCGTTGCACGGAGTACGTCACGACGCCGCCATCCGCCGTGACCGACAGCAGCGATATCTGCGGTGGCAGCGAGTCGGAGAACATCTGCGCGTCGATCAGGCGCCGGTCCACGGCGGACGAGTCTTCACGCATGAAGATCGTGAAGCCGCCTTCATCCACCGATCGTCGCATGAAGAAGTAGCGCCCGCCGCGCACGACCGGCTGCGTAGCGACCTCCGTCCGCAGCAACTCGACGATGCGCCGCAGAATCATCGGACGCTCCGTCAGTCCGCCTGTCACTGCGTCCGTCCACGCGTTCTGCTCCGCGACCCACTCCGCGACCGGCTCGGATCCGCCGTCCTCGAGCCATCGGTACGGATCGTTGACGACGATGTCGCCTACCGTATCCGCCGCTTCGACCGTGACCGTCACCGGCTGGCCGAGACGTCGATCGCACGATGCGAACGGAACGACCGCAGTCAGTGCAACGGCCGATGCCAGCGACGCAAGCGGACGGACGGCCCCTGCCTGCCCGCGCATCCTCAGAAGTTCGATCCGATCAGCAGGTACGGCCGTGCCCGATCCTGAGGCCCGCGCAGGGGCACGCCGACGCCGGCGCGAGCCCGGCCGGTGAAGATGCCGGCGAAGCCGAAGTCGATGGCGAGTTCGGCGCCGACCCCGACGATCGGGGTGACGGCCAGCTCGATGTTGCGGCAGAACTGCGAGACCAGTTGTTCCTCGGTCGAACACCACGCATCACCCGCATCGAGGAACGCGTTCGCGGAAATGCGGTCGATGAAGAACGGGCTGAACGATGGGCGCCGGCCCACGAGTGCGATCGGCGCTCGCCATTCCGCGGTCGCGGTCCACGCGCGCGTGCCGGCGAGCACACTCGGTGTGAATCCGCGTACGGGCAACAGTCGAGAGCCGCCCGCCACGCCGAAGCCGAGCAGTTCGGCATACGAGCCCGTCGCCCCGCCGAGTCGCTGAAGCCCCGCGCCGCCACCAGTGCTCAGGAAACCGCTGCCGCGTAGCGCGATCACGTGATGCGCGAAGCCGCCCGCGTCCACGCTCTTGTAGATGGCGCCGGCGCTCCGCCATTCCGTGTAGTTCTCGTGGTGAACGCCTGTCGAGTCGCGGAAAGCGGTGCTTTCGTCCTCGAGCGAGCGCTCGACGTTGATCACGAACGTGTATCCGTCCTCGCGACTGATCGCGTACGGCGGGCTTTGCGTGCGCACGACCGAGAGGTTCGCGAACAGATTCGTCTGCGTGTCCTCAGGGTCAAGCAACCGGAACCGGGGCTGGTCGACAAGCATCTGGTGGAACCATTGCCGCTCGATGCCGGTCGACAGCGAGACGCTCCTTCGCCAGCTGCGGAGCACGAACGTCGCGTACGCGGACATCGCGTCATCCCGTTCGAGCCGCTGTCCCGTCGTGGTCTCTGTCAGCTGGATTGCGCCGAGGTCCGACCACTGCCGCCGGGCCGTCACCGTCATGACAGGGTTCCCGAGCCGCGCGTTCGAATAACTGACGCCGCCCTCCCACCGGCCGGATCCCTCGATGTCGAACACAGCCGCAGCACGGAACGCGTGACGGTTGATGATGTCCTGGCCACGGATCGAGGCGCCCAGGAATGTGCCGGTAGCATCGGTGCTCGTGAGCACCGGCGCCCAGAACGTCGGAGCGAGCGTTCGCCATGGCGAGTATGGCCGCGAGTCGAGCTGTGCTGCGGCCTCGTCGCCGTCCGTCGATCCCGATGTCGCCCGTACGCCGTTCGATTCGATCACCGATGGCGACACGGCCGAGTCCACGACAACACCCTCGCCCGCTTCGCCTTCGACGCCGGATTCCGCGCGCAGTCGAGCGACCGATGGTGCTCGCCATGCCGCCGGATCGAACGGCATCCGCTCGATCGCGTACCCGTTCGCGTGGTACTTCGAGAAGTAGATTGTCGTGCCGTCCGGCGATACCTCCGGACCGAACGCACCCGTGAGTACGTTCGTCACCTGCCACAGTCGCGGCGAGCCAGGACTCCGCAGGTCGGCGGCGTACAGATTCGTAATGCCGGTCCGGTCCGACGAGAACAGCAGGTAGCTGCCATCGGGCGACCACGCCGGCGCGAGGTTCAGCTCGGTCCCGCTCATGACCGTCGTCATTGATGCGCCCATCGTGTCCATCACCACGATCGCGTGTTCGCCATCGCCGGTCCAACGCGACGCGGCAATCCGCGAGCCGTCCGGTGACCAGCGTGGAAACGACCACAACACGCGTGCGCCGCCGGCCGTGATCGTTCGCGTTTCACCCGTGCGCAGATCGACCAGCGCCAGTTCCGCACCACCACCGCCGTTCTGCACCGCGACGATTCGACCGTTCACGCTCACATCAGGCGCCTGAAGTCGCGCGCCGTTCGTCAGACGACCACCGTCCTGTCCCACGATCCACAGATCCGACAGGATGCGGTACGGTCCGTCGAACTCGTACTGCGAAACCAGCAGGCGGCCATCCGCCAGCCACGTCTGCACTCCGCCACCGTTACGGCGGATCGATTGCTCGACGTCGCCCGTGGCGGAATCGATAGTGCGCACCGAACTGTTCGCCTTGCCATCTTCGGCCGTGTAGACCAGGCGCCGTCCGTCCGGCGACACCCGCGGATCGGAGGCGATCCGGCCGTGATCCGTCAGTCGCTTCGACTCCGTCAGACCGCTGGCCGACAACGAATCCGCGAACGCCGAATACTGCCGGTTCAGACCCGACAGCCACGATTCGTACGCCGCGTCGAATGTCGTGCCGAACGCCCGATACGCCACGTTGTCCCAGAACAGAAACGGCGGCAGGATCGCGCTCGCCGTCCGGTCCAGAATCCGGCCGTGCACGTCCTCGCCGTACTGCTCCGACAGGTACGCCATGAACAGCGAGCCATAGATGTACGCCCGCTGACCGCCCGGCCAGATCGGCGAATTCTCGTTCAACCGGCCCATCCGATCCGGCTCACCCGCCAGCACCGCCGTCCGTACGATCATCTCGTGATCACTGCCGTGACCGCGACCCTGCCCCGTGTACGACGACTCCACGTCCACCGCCAGCCCTTCCGTACTCCACGCCGGCGTACCCACCGACGGAAACATCGGATAGATCAACGGCATCCGGCCGAACACCGACCGCAGCGCGCGACCCACCCGACCCGCGCGGTCCATCTGGAAGGTGTGCGTCAACTCGTGCGACACCACCAGCTCCAGCCAGTCCGTGCTGTAGCTCAACGCCTCGTCGTCGACCGGCGGACGCGCATACAGCACGATCCTGTTCGACGGGAACGGACTCGCGAACCCGTTCGAGAAATCGACACCGTCCACAAGCAGAATGTCGACCTTGCCGGACGGGGCCCGGGACAGTGTCGACTCCAGTACCGCGTGCGATCGCTCCGCCGCCTCCACCACCCGACGCGCCAGTGGCTCCAGACCCTCGCCGTACGTCACGTGGAAGTGCGCCGATTCGATCACCCGGTACGGTGCCGACGGCCTGATCTGCGCCGCCGCTTCGCCCGCCACGGCCAGCGCAAGCGCCAGCGCCAGCCCGAGCACGGGCACACTCGCCGCGCACAGTGAGCCTCTGATCACGCGTTTCCTCATGGATCTCAATGTAAGTCTGACCGGCCCGTCGCGCCGAATCGGACGACCGGGGGGCCACCCGACCTGACGGTAGCGGAATCCACGTGGCCCGGCGAAACCGCCGAACGGCTTGACCCGTATACATAGAAACATTATGTATAGAAACGTTGTGGGTTGGCGCGGGCAACAGACTCAGCCAGGAGACACTCGAGTGACCGAGCGACCTGTACCCCTCCTGCGGGGCACACTGGACGTGATGATCCTGAAGGCCGTGAGTGGTGGATCGATGCACGGCTACGGCGTTTCGCGGTGGATCGCGGAGACGACGGACGACACGTTCGAGGTTCAGGAAGGCGCGTTGTATCCGGCGCTGCGGCGGCTGGAACAGAAGGGGCTGCTGGAGTCGGAGTGGGGCGTGACGGAGACGGGTCGTGAAGCGCGGTACTACACGCTGACGGAGGCGGGTCGTGCGGGTCTGCGTTCGGAGGTCCGGATGTGGACGAGGTACGTGGAAGCGATGTCGAGGGTGTTGCGCGCGATGGCGCCGGCGGGAGGTGGCGTGTGATGGACTCGGGTGGGCGGGATCGCGTGACAGGCTCGGGCGGGCGTCGACGCGGGCGGCTGTTCGAGCGGCCGGTGCGAGAGGATGTGCGGCGTGAGCTGGATTCACACCTGGCGATGAAGGTGGAGGAACTCGTGTCACGCGGATGGTCGCCAGCGGCGGCGCTGTCGGAAGCGGAGCGGCTGTTCGGTGACGCTGCGGCGATCGAGACGGAATGCAGCGCGATCGCGGCGAGGCAGCGGCGGTCAATGTTGCTGGCGCGGTGGTTCGAGACGGTGATACAGGACGTGCGGCAGGGCGTCCGTGTGCTTGGTCGACAACGCGCATTCACGGTGGCCGCGATTCTCACGCTGGGCCTGGGCATAGGTGCGAACGTGGCGGTATTCAGCGTGATCGACAGCCTGCTGCTGGCGCCGTTGCCGTACGAAGAACCGTCGCGGCTGGTGACGTTGACGGAGTTGAACGAACAGGGCGTCACGATCCCGGTGGCGGAGCCGAACTACATGGACTGGCGTTCGCTGTCGACGTCGTTCGTCGAGCTGTCGGCGTACCGCGGACCGTTCGCGACGCCGGTGCTCGGAGGTGAGGCGCCAGTGCGGCGGTCGGTGTCGATCGTGACGGGTGAGTTCTTCGATGTGATGCGCGCGCAGGCGCTTGTCGGACGCATTCCCGAGGCATCGGAGATCCTGGCAGGTGATGCGGGCATGGCGGTGGTGAGCGAATCGTTCTGGCAGAGTGTGCTGGGTGGTGTTCGGGACCTGGGTTCGCTGAGCATCGAGATGGGTGGATACCCGTTTCCGGTATCGGCGGTGCTGCCGGCGCGCTTCGACTTTCCGTTGGGCACGGATGTATGGGTGGTGCAGTATCCGAGCGCGGGTGGCACGCGCACATCGCACAACTACGAGGTTGTTGCTCGTCTGGCGGACGGCGTGACGCTGGAAGCGGCACAGTCGGAGATGGCCGCCATCGGCGGGCGGCTCGCCGAAGCGTACGCGGGCTCGATCGACGCGGTGACGGTAGGCGTGACGCGTCTCTCCGACGCGCTGTACGGCTCGTACCGCACGCCGCTGCTACTGCTGCTCGGCGCGTCGGCGATCGTGCTGCTGGTTGCGTGTTCGAACCTGGCGAGTGCGGTGCTGGCGAGGTCGGTGGTACGCAGGCGGGAAGTGGCGGTGCGCGCGTCACTGGGCGCGAGCCGGCCCCGGCTGTTGCGCCAGTTGCTGACGGAGAACCTTCTGCTCTCGCTGGTCGGCGGTGCGGCGGGCCTTGGTCTGGCGTTCGCCGTTCTCGTGGTGCTGCGCGCGGCTGCGCCCGCCCAGGTTCTGGGTCTGCGCGAAACGTCCCTGTCGTTGCCATTGCTGATGTTCACGCTGCTCCTGTCGGTCGTTGCCGCTCTGCTGTTCGGGCTGGCGCCGGCACTGCGTTCGGATGACCGGTCGGCCGCGACGCTGCTGCGTGGTGGCGACCGCGGCGGCACGGGCCGCCGGGGGACGGTCTGGAGTGTGCTCGTGGCCGCGGAAGTGGGGCTGGCGTTCGTGCTGCTCGTGGCGGCGGGTCTGCTGATCCGCAGCTTCCGCGAGGTCATCTCCGTCGATCCAGGGTTCGACTCGAACGACGTCGTGACGGTCAACCTGTACGTCCCGCAGTCCATGTATCCGGACGACACTGCGCTGATCGGGCTTCACGCTTCGCTGGTTCCTGCGCTCGAGCGGATTCCCGGCGTGACGCGCGTGGGGATCGTGTCGCACCTGCCAATGACGGGCGGTGTGAATGGCGGCGTCGACATCGAAGGTGAGGCTTCGCTGGCGTATGGCGAGTACCGTGTTGCCGATGGCGGCTATTTCGGTGCAATGCGGATTCCACTCGTACGCGGCCGTCTGTTCGACGAGTCCGACCGTCCGGGCGCCACAGAGGTGGCTGTGGTCGACGCTGCGTTTGCCCGCCAGTACTTCGGCGACACCGATCCAGTCGGCCGGCGTATCCGCAATCTGCGCAACGATTCGTTCGTCTACGGCACCGACAACTGGGTCACCATCATCGGTGTCGTCGGAGCCGTAAGGCAGCGAAGCTACGTGCAGGACGTCAATCCGACGGTCTACGTTCCTGCAACGCAGCGGCCATGGCGAGCCCGCGATGGCGTACTGACGCTGCGCACGGAAGGCGGTGCCGGCGCGGTCGCGGCGGCGGTCCGCTCGGAAGTGTCGCGTCTGGCACCGCAGGTGCCGTTCGAGATCGGCACGGCCAGGGCCCTGGCCGGGCGTCAGCTCGATGATCCGCGTTTCGCGATGCTCGTGATTGGTGGATTCGGCGTGATCGCGCTGGCCCTCGCCGCCATCGGCATACACGGCGTCGTCGCGTATTCGGTGGAACGCAGGCGGCGCGAAATGGGTGTTCGGATCGCGTTGGGCGCCGTGCCACAGGGAGTGGCGCGTCGCGTGGTACGCGATGCGATGGTGCCGGTCGTCGCCGGCGTCGTGCTGGGACTGGGCGCTTCTCTCGCGCTGCGGCGGTTCGTCGAATCCGCGCTCGTATCAGTCGGGCCGGGCGACCCGTTGACGCTGGCGGGCAGCATCATCCTGCTGACCGGCGTCGCGCTCTTCGCGTGCGCACTGCCCGCCGTACGTGTGACACGCATCGATCCGATCTCCGCGTTGCGCGCGGAGTAGACGACCCGGTTCCGTCCGTAGCGGTCCGCGCAACATGGGCGGCGCCGCGTCCGTCAGTTGGTGCAGACGCCTTCGCGGGGATGTTCGTCCTGCGCGCACGGCCGCAGCCCGGGATGCCATTCGGGCTTCGGTCCGTTGGCGAGATGCCAGACGGCCTGTATCGTGGCATCGATCACCGCGGCCATGTGCACGCGGTCCGTGTGCTGCACCTCATCGCTCGGACGATGGTAGTCCGTGTGCAGGTTGAAGCTTGACAGGGTGTGCGCCGGAATGCCGAGCCGTGCGAACGCGATGTTGTCGCTGCGCATGAAGAAGTTCTGGTCGGGCCGTGCATCGGGAACGATCGGGATGCCGTTGTCGGCCAGCATGTTTCCCATGGTCGAGCGTTCGTAGCCGGTCAGCCATGCGCGGCCCGGCCCGCCGGCCAGCGAATCGGGCCGACCGATCATCTCGATCTGGAGGTCCGCCACCATCTGATCCATTGGCAGGATCGGATTCGCGATGTACCAGCGCGTTCCGAGCAGGCCCATCTCCTCACCTGTCGTGGCGGCGAACACGATGGTACGGCGAGGCGGCGGCCCGGCCGCGAGCACCCGGGCGATCTCGAGTACCGCGATTGTCCCGGACGCGTCATCATCCGCGCCGTTGTAGATCGAGTCGCCATTCAGCGGCTGGCCAATGCCTACGTGGTCGTAGTGCGCGCCGACGAGGATGTGTTCGTTCGCGACGGAAGGATCACTGCCACGCAGCACGCCAATGACGTTGACGGACCGGCGGTGCCTGGCCGCGGGGATGGTGTCGAGCGCATCGAAGTCCGACAGCATCGTCAGCCCTTCGCGGCGGAACTCCTGTCCGTCGCGCAGCCGAATGATTGTCGTGATTGCCGTAGGCACGCGCTGGAAGTAGCCACTATCGCTTGCCGCCTCCAGCCCGGCCGCGCGCATCTCCCGCGCGATCATGGTCGCAGCGCGCAATGCACCCGGCTCTCCGGTCTCACGGCCTTCCATCGAATCCGCCGCGAGTTCGGCAAGGAGCGCGTAGACGCGATCCGGCGAAACTGGCGACGCCTCGAATCGCTGCGGCATCGCGGCCTGGCCGCCTGCCATTGCGGTCGATTGGCCGCCTGTGCATGCCGGCGCGAATGCTGTTGCACCGACCATCACAGTGCAGGTCGCGCGTGCAATCCGGCGCGCCATCCTGTGCCCACCATGTATCGCCTGTGACTTCATGATCGCCATCCCTTGTGTCATCGTTTGATGCCGGCGCAGCGCTTCATTCAGATGCGACGTCCCGAGCAACGGCATCCCACTCGTCCTTGAGGCCCAACTCGATAGCCCAGTGGTCAATGTAGTCACGATCCAACGTTTCCCAGCGAAACCGAACCAATTGCGCCACATCGCGTCGCTGAAGCGCTGAATCGCCGAGCTTCGCCCACTCCAGTTTGGCCAATACCAGATCCTCGGGCGTGGTAATGCTGACGGAGACTCCCAGAACCTCGGCGGGGCGTCGTCTGGAGAATTCCTCTGAACTGAACGAGCGGTCCTTCCGAATGATCAGGTCCACCTTCCATCCACTCGCGGGATCGATCACGTTGAATTGACCGTGGAATCGCAGAGCTTCGCGGGCCGCCGTGCTACTTGCATAGTATCCGCGATCGGTGAATCGCCGGACGAGATCATCTACCTGGCCTCGATCGGCGTCAAGAACGAAATCGACGTCCTGCGTAGCCCGCGGGAGTGAATAGTAGGCACCGGCCATCGAACCGGTGAGCATGTAGGGTGTGCCGGATTCCTCGAGAACACCAACTACGGTCCGCAGGAGTGAAGCGAGCGTCACCGCCCCCTCGGCAATTCAACCCCGTACTGCGTGCTTACGAGATGGCGGACAACCTCCGCTCGGCTCCATTCCGGGTGCGCAGCCTCAATGCCAGCGACCTGCACTGCCCGCACCGATTCGCTCAGGTCCACAGCCACTGCCACACGTCCAGTGGGACCGAGGCGCCTGAGTGCGGCCATCTGGACTTCCCAGGCCTCATGCGACGTATCACGGGGTATCGCGGGCTCCGCCGGCTGGGTGCTTCTACTCCCTGCGTGTTCGATCATGACGAAAGTTACTCCCGGGTAGGTCGAAGAGGCCAGCCGCCGTTACCGATGCGTTCTCAACTCGGCCACGGTG
>DATKCF010000003.1:0-4534 GCA_035513345.1 Longimicrobiales bacterium | reverse complement strand
GGTCGCTCCTGTTCCAATCCGACCGATCCGGGAGCCCATCGGTATGGCGCCTTCCCATCTCCGATGGGCGGCCCGTCGGTGCGCCGGTGCTGGTCCGCGCGGACGTCCGCAACGTCCAGCCGTTCGGCTTCGCGGGCGAGTCCCTCTACCTCGGCGTCACCGTCGAAGGCCCGACGTACCGGACCGCCCGGATCGACTTCGACAACGAGCAGCTCGTGAGCCTGCCGGCGATTTTCGAGCCTCCCTCGAGAGGCTCGATCAGGGGATTCGCATGGTCGTCCGACGGCGAGCATGTCCTCCACTCCGTCAGGCCCGGCGACGTTCGGACCAGACCGACGCGGGTCTACCTGCGAACCGCCGACGGGCCGGTCGTGCGCGAATGGTTGTTCGATATCGAGATCCGGCGCGGGATGATCCGCTGGACGCCCGACGGCCGATCGGTTCTGCTGTCCGCGATCGACGGTCACGGCCGCGATGGCATCTACCGCATCGACCTGACCTCGGGTGAGCTGAGCCTCGTGCGTCGATTCGCCGAGGATGAGACTGATCGTTCCTTCAGTATCTCCCGCGACGGCCGTCGCATCTATTTCGCCCGGGTCCGGACGGTCGACGGCGCGCTCGTGCGGGGGCAGGCCGACATCGTGGAGCACGATCTCGAGACCGGACGGGAACGGGCCATCCAGCCGGTGCGTGACCGGGGCGCGGTGGTGCCGTCGCCGGATGGCGCCTGGCTCGCGTGGATCGAACGGCGAGCACCCGACAGGCCCTCGACGATCCAGTTGTTCCCGGCCGAAGGCGGGCGCCCCCGCGTCCTGCACCGGGGAGAGCCCGCCGAGCGTTACCTGCCCCTGGGCTGGACGCCCGACGGTCAGTGGCTGCTGTTCTATACCGGACCCCCGGGCTCACCGTACGAGGTCTGGCGAGTCTCGCGGGCCGGCGGCGACGCCGAGCGCGTTGCGGAGCTGCCCGCCACCGACGCTGCCGGCGTGGTGCTTCACCCTGACGGTCGCACGATTGCCTACATGGCAGGGCAACGCCGCGGCGAGATCTGGGCGCTCGACTTCTCCGGGACGCCGGACAGCGGGAAGGACGAGCCATGATCGGAAGACTGTATGCGACGACGATCCTGATGACGCTGGTCATCGCGTCCGGCTGCCGGAGCGAGCAGAGCCGGGCGTCCCTCGAGGTCTCGGCGGCTGAACCGCGTCTGGCGTCGGCGGAGGAGTTCGGTGTCGGCGATGCCATCGAAGCGCTTTCGGAAGTCACGCTGCAGAGGTTGCTGGTGCTCGATCAGGTGGCGTTCTACACGACGGCTGTCTCGCCGTCCGGCCGATATCTGTCGAAGAACGACTGGAGCACGGCAAGCCTGGGCGTACAGGATCTGAGGACCGGCGAAACGCACCGCCTGACGCACGCCAGAGCCAGCGGTTACCACCCCAGCGGAGCATGGGAAACGGCGGGTGTTTCCGTGTTCTCGCCGGACGGACGCAGCATCGCGTACGGCTGGGAGCGAAGCGACCGACCGATGCAGATCCGCCGGATCGATATCGAACCGGACGCCGCCGGTATTCCGCGGCCGACCGAACCGCAGGTCATCTTCGAGAGTCGTCAGTTCGCGCCGTACTACCTGTTCGACTGGTCCCCCGATGGCAGCGAGATCCTGGTGCTGGGTTATCCCGGAGGCAATGCGGCCCAACTCGCCCTCGTATCCGTTGCCGAAGGCAGTCGAAGGGTGCTGAAGAGCTTCGACTGGCGCGAGCCGCTGCTGGCGGTCTTTTCACCGGACGGGCGGTACGTGGCGTACGACCACATGCCGGCAACCGATTCACCGAACAGGGACGTGTATGCGCTGTCGCTCGATGGCGCGCAGGACGTCATCGTCACGGACGGCCCTTCGATCGACCGGCTGCTGGGATGGCACCCAGACGGCAGCATCCTGGTTCACAGCAATCGCGGCGGCACGCCCGGAGTGTGGCGAATCGCGATGTCCGAGGGACGGCCCGCCGGGCCAGCAATCCTCATCAAGGCGGACATGTGGGGAATCGAGCCGATCGGCTTCGCGGGACGACGCTTCTACTACGGCGTGAGCGTGAACCCTCAGCGCTTCTACACCGCACCGATCGACCTGGAAACCGGAGCGTTGGTCGGCCCACCGGTGGCTGTGGGGGATCCCGCGAGAATACACATCCGGGCCTGGGACTGGTCGTTCGATGGGAAACGCCTGGCCTACGTCGGAGCAACGGGCGGCCAGCGGGCTGCCCTGTTCGGCAGGGGGCCGTCGGAGATCGTGATACAGAACGATCGCGGCGAGGTCATGCAATCGATCCACCTCGATCTCGGCAGTCCCAGCCGGCTGCGGTGGGCTCCCGGGGAACGCTCACTCATAGCCTGGGCAAGGGATCCGAAGGGCAGGCGCGGGTTCCACCGGATCGACCTCGAGACCGGGTCGTATTCGATGCTGGTGCGCGGCGAGGAACTCGGGATCGTACCGAGGTCGGGTCACTTCGATATTTCCGCCGATGGTCGGACGCTCTGGTTCGCCAGACGCGATGCGGTTTCGGCCGAAAGTCCCCTGACGCTGGTGGCGTACGACCTCACGGAGGGCACGTCGAGATCCGTTGCTCCGATCGAAGCCACCGATGAGGGGTTCGTGTCCGTCTCGCCGGATGGTGAGAGGCTGGCGATCGTAGCGCCCGGCTCACCGTGCGGCACGATCAGCACGATCCCCGTCGCGGGTGGTCCGGCCTCGCCCCTGTTCGTCCTTCCGCGGGACACGCGTGTCATGGAGCTGGTGTGGACGCGCGACGGAAACGAGATCGTATTCTCCACGCTCACGTCCGGTCCGCAGCCTGGCGAATCATGGAAGACATGGGTGGTGCCCTCCATTGGCGGCGAAGCGCGGCCGCTGGACCTCGGACAGCAGGTCAATCCTCGCGGAATGCGCCTGCGCCCGGATGGCGCACGCATCGGTTTCCTTGCCGGTGAGACGCGCGGCGAGATCTGGACGCTCGACTTCTCCGGGGCGCTGGACAGCGTAAAGGACCAACCATGATCGGAAGACTGTATGCAGCTTCGGCTTCGCGGGCGAGTCCCTCTACCTCGGCGTCACCGTGGAGGGTCCGACGTTCCGGACCGCTCGGATCGACTTCGCGCAGAAGCGCCTCGTGAGCCTGCCCGTCGTCTTCGAGCCACCGTCGAGAGGTTCGATCCGGGGCCTGGAATCGTCCCCCGATGGCGAGCATGTCGTTCACTCCGTCAGGCCCGGCGACACGCGCACCAGACCGACACGGGTCTACCTGCGAACGGCCGACGGACGGGTCGTCAGGGAGTGGACGTTCGATCTCGAGATCCGTCACGGGATGATTGGCTGGGCGCCCGACAAGGGATCGGTGCTGCTGTCCGCCATCGACGGTCACGGCCGCGATGGCATCTACAGGATCGATCTGTCTTCGGGTGAGCTGAGCCTGGTCCGCCGGTTCGCGGAGAGGGAAACCGATCGTTCGTTCGGGCTCTCGCCCGACGGCCGCAGCCTCTATTTCGCGCGGGTCCGGACAGTCGACGGCGAGCTTGTGCAGGCACAGACCGACATCGTGGAGCACGACCTCGAGACCGGACGGGAACGGGCCATCCAACCGGTGCGTGACAGGGGCTCAGTCGTAACGTCACCGGACGGTGCCTGGCTCGCATACGTAGAAGCACGCGCACCCGACAGGTACTCGACGATCCAGCTGTTCCCGGCCGAGGGCGGACGGTCCCGCATCCTGCACAGCGGAGAGCCCGCCGAGCGTTACCGGCCGCTCGGCTGGACGCCGGACGGCCAGTGGCTGCTGTTCTTCACCGGACCCCCGGGTTCACCGTACGAAGTCTGGCGCGTCTCGCGCGCCGGGGGCGACGCCGAGCGCGTTGCGGAGCTGCCCGCCACCGACGCCGCCGCCGTCGTGCTCCACCCTGACGGTCGCACGATCGCCTACCTCGCCGGGCAACGGCGCGGCGAGATCTGGGCGCTCGACGTGTCCTCCGACAGCGGGAGCACAGCGAGCCGCGTTCCGGATGGAGGCACACCGTGACGATCCGGACGATGCCGCGCTATCTCCCTTGCCGAAAGGAGCCACAGCATGGCGGAGCACCCCAATGTATCGCTGCATCGCAAGGGCCACGACGCCTTCAGGAGTGGCGACATCGAGACGCTCTCCGGGCTCTTCGCCGAAGACACCGTCTGGCATTGGCCGGGGAGGAGCGAGTTCGGGGGCGAGTTCCGCGGCCGGGACGCGATTCTCGAGCTGCTCGGGCGGTTCGGTCAGCGTGCCGACGCGCTCGAGTTCGTGGATCAGGAGTTCCTGGCCAACGACACACACACCTCGGCACTCTCGCACATGAAAGCGACGAGGGGCGGGGACACGCTGGAATTCGACCTCTGTGAGGTGGTTCGCTGGCGCGATGGCCAGGTGGCCGAGGAGTGGCTGCTGATCGACGACCAGTACGCGTTCGACGAGTTCTGGTCCTGAGTCCCGGCGTCACTCGGATCCTCTGTAAC
>DATKCF010000002.1:0-92303 GCA_035513345.1 Longimicrobiales bacterium | reverse complement strand
ACATGCTGGATGTTGGACGTTCTTGGTGGAAATGTCTGGATTGTTCCGTTGGCTGGATCCAACATCCCGACATCCCCCATCTCCCGATCGCCGTGCCGATCCCCTCATCCCCAGTGCAGTTCCGCGCATGCCCAGTGCAGTTCCACGCGTTGCGGGCCTTGTGCGGCGGAGGCAGCGTCGCGACCGTTTGGGTGTGACCATCCGTACCATCGGGCATTCGACCCGGCCGATCGAGGACTTCATTGCGCTCCTGCAGGAGAACGGCGTGGCGTCACTCGTCGACGTGCGCCGGTTCCCGGGGTCCCGGCAGAACCCGCAATTCAACAGGGAGGCTCTTCAGGCCTCTCTGGACGCGGAGCGCATCGCGTACCGGCATGCGCCCGACCTGGGCGGCCGGCGAGGCGTCAATCCCGACTCGGACAACACGGCGTGGCGTAACTCGGGGTTCCGCGGCTACGCGGACTGGATGGCGACCGACACGTTCATCGGCGCGCTGGAAACGCTCATCCGGAACGCGGCGGACCACGGGACGGCCGTGATGTGCGCGGAGGCGGTACCGTGCCAGTGTCACCGCAACCTGCTCGCGGACGCGCTCCTGCTGCGCGGCACCAGTGTCATCCACATCCTGGGCGCTGGCCAGACCCGGCCGCACGAACTGCACGAGGCCGCGCGCAAGGATGAACGAGGCCGCGTGATCTATCCTGCCAACGGCCAGCAGATCGATCTGATCTGAGAAACCACTCCGGGAGCGGAATGCAGGACACGACAGGTCGGTTGGCTCGCGGCGGTGCCGGCCATCATTCGAGGTCCGCAGGCAGGAGCGCGCCGGCTGTATGCCTGGCTGCACTCGCACTCTCTGCGGCGTGCTCGACGCCCCGTCCCATCGGACCGGCGCCGGAACATGTCACATTGCGATCGCTCGTCGTGATGCTCGATGGCGTTTCGTGGCCAGTCATGGACTCGCTCTGGGATGCCGGGCATTTCGGCGGCTTCCACGCACCATCCCGCCTGATCAGCACGTTCCCGTCCATCACGGGCGTCGCGTTTCGCGATATCTGGCACGAGCCCCACACGCCGGGTTACGAGGACCGATACTACGACCGCGACCGGCGCCGTCTTGCGGGCGGGCTGCTGGACCACGTGTTCGCGGGCGAGACTTCGACGAGTTTTCATCGACACGTGGACGTGATGGCGGATGGTGTGACGGCCGGGCTGGCGTACATCGTGCCCGTGACGACGGCGCGAACGGAGCTGACGCGAGTGCGACGCGCGATCTCGGAGCGGCTGTCGACGGACACGACGCTGGTCGCGTACATCGTGTCGACGGATGCGCTGGCGCACATGTCGCCGCGCGAGGACCTCGTCGCGTTTCTGCTGGATATCGAGACCATGGTCGACGAGCTTCGCGCCGCCGCCGGTCCGGACCTCGAGATCACGCTGTTCTCCGATCACGGCAATGATCGTGTGCGGACGGAGCGTGTCGACATCGAGCGCGAACTGGCGCGAGACGGACTCGAGCTGGCCGGCCGCGTTCACAATGAGAACGATGTCGCGATGCCCCGGTTCGGGCTCGTCGGGAGCGCGTTTCTGTACACGCATCCGGCGTCCCGCGAGCGAGCTGCGCGCGCGATCGTGTCGGCCGATGGTGTCGACTTCGTGACCTGGCGCGACAGCACGGGCACGATCCACGTGCTCGGTCGTGATGGTCATGCACGTATCGAAGGCGACGACTCTGCGTATCTCTATCGTCCCGTGGAAGGCGATCCGCTCGGCCTGGCGCCCGTTGTCGAGCGCATGAAGCGGTCGGGCGCGGCCGACGCGGCCGGGCTCGCACCGGATTCCGCATGGCTTGCCGAGACGCTTTCCGGCCCGTACGTCGATCCGTTGCGACGCATCGCGCACGGCCTGCGGTCGGTGCAGAATCCCGCCGATGTCATTGCGAGCCTCGCACCGGGGTATCACTTCGGCGATGTCGCGGTGGACCACGTCGTCGGGATGCAGGGAACGCATGGTTCGCTGCGGACCAGCTCGTCGCTTGCGTTCGTGATGTCGTCGCATGCAATCGTCCCGGACCCGGTCCGGACCGACGCGCTGGCGTCCTGGGTGGCGCTGCCGCGCGATGATGGCAGCTTCGTCGGCAACGGCGTGTCCCGGGGAGAATCCGGGGCAAGGTCGCCTTGACGCGGCCGCTTGTTGTCGCTGGCGGGCGCGCCTAGCTTCACGCAGGATCGCGGTCGTGTGGTGAAACCGCGGGTCACACGTATCGAGAAGGGAATGAGCAAGCAGAGCGATCGGCCGGTTGCGGCGGACAGCGAGATTCTCGAGCAGCGACTCGGTCAACTCGATGGGATCCTGCGTGAGGCTGTGTCCGTCTGCATCGGGTACTCGGGCGGTGTCGATTCGGCGTTCGTCGCGGCTGCCGCGGTGCGCACGCTCGGCAAGGCCAACGTGCTGGCGGTCACGGCGCTCAGCGAATCCTATCCCGAGAACCAGCGCAGGACGGCGCTGGACGTGGCTGCGCGGTTCGGCATTCCGCACATCGAGCTGCGGACCGATGAGCTGAACGATCCACGTTACGCAGCGAATCCGACGAACCGCTGCTACTTCTGCAAGACCGAGTTGTGGGGCCGGCTCGTGGAACTCGCGCGCGAACGCGGCCTGGCCACGGTAGTGGATGGCTCGAACGCGGACGACAGCGCCGATCATCGGCCGGGTGCGCTGGCCGCACGCGAGCATGGCGTACGGTCACCGTTGCAGGAAGCCGGTCTGACCAAGCGGGACATCAGGGAAGCGTCCCGCGCGCTCGGTCTTCCGACATGGGATCAGCCGGCGTCGCCGTGTCTGGCGAGTCGGTTGCCGTACGGCATTGCGGTTACAAACGGCCGGCTTCGCCAGGTCGAGGACGCCGAATCGATGCTGCGGCGGCTCGGGTTCGGCGAGTTCCGCGTCCGTCACCATGGCGACGTGGCCCGCATCGAGGTCGCGCCGGCAGAGATCGGGCGAGCGCTGTCGCTGGCCGAAACACTTGTTGCCGGGATCCGCGCACTCGGATTCGACCGCGTGCTCCTCGACATCGAAGGATACCGCAGGGGTGCATTGAACGAGGCGCTGGTCCTCCTGCCGGCAGGAGCGCGCGATGCGTGACACGCCGAACGACGAGCGGCTGACGGCCATGGCGGGACTGCTCGAGCGTGAAGGCATCGCGTACGAGGGTGTAGCGGTGGCCGGCGCGCACGACGACGTGGCCGTCGTGCGGACCCGCGATGTGGACGCGGACCGGCTGGCCGCAATCGCGAAGCGGATCCGCGCGCTCGGATTCAGGTACGTGACCATCGATCTCGAAACCGTGGCCGGCGGCGCCGCGTGAGCATGGACGGGATCACCTACCTCGACTGGGCCGCCACCGCGGCGATCCGGCCGCCCGAAGTCGTGGATGCCGTTGCCGGCTACCTTCGCGACATCGGTGCGACGCCGGGTCGCGGCGGACACAGGCTGGCCATCGCGGCCGGCCGCGTCGCGCTCGATTGCACGCAATCCCTCGCGTCGCTGCTCGGCATCCCCGGCGACACCGGTCGCATCGCGTTCACGTTCAACGCGACGCACGGCATCAACACCGCGATGGCGGGCACACTCGATGCGGGCGACATCGTCGTCGTCACGGTTTTCGACCACAACGCCGTGCTCAGGTGCGCACACAGGCTGTCAATCGAACGCGGTGTCGAGGTCCGGATGGTGCCGGGTGCGCCGGATGGCAGTCTCGACGATGTCGCCCTCGAACGTGCGCTCGATGGTGCGAAACTCTTCACAGTGAATGGCGCGTCCAACGTTCTGGGCACACGCCTCGACATCGCGCGACTGTGCGCGCTCGCGCGGGCGGCGGGCGCGATGACGCTCGTCGACACGGCGCAGATCGCGGGTGAGATCCCGTTCGATGCAGCGGCGTGCGGCGCGGACATGGTGGCCGTAACGGGCCATAAGGCGCTGCTCGGGCCGCAGGGTACCGGGGCACTCTGGGTCCGGCCCGCCATCGACGTGCGTCCCCTTCTCGTCGGCGGGACCGGCGGCGATTCCATGCTGCGCGACATGCCCGATTCGTGGCCGGACCACATCCAGGCCGGCACGCTGAACGGGCCGGGCATTGCCGGACTCGGTGCGGGGTTGGCATGGATCCGGCATCGGACGGTTGAGGGGATCCACGCGGACGCGGCCGCACTGAAGCAACGGTTGCGCGATGGTCTGGCATCGATTGGTGGCGTTCGCGTTCTGTCGCCACCCTCGCCCGACGGCGCGCCGATCGTGACCATCACGGCGAGCACGGTCGATCCCGCCACACTGGCGACTCGGCTCGACCGCGACCATGGCGTCCTGGCGAGGCCCGGATTGCACTGTGCGCCGGAGACGCACCGGCTGCTCGGCACCGCCGCGACAGGCGCGCTCCGCCTCTCCGTGGGCTGGGCCACAACGACGGACGATGTGGATCGCGCCGTCCTCGCCGTCGATGCCGTCGCCGGCGGCAGGACCCTGGCGGTGTCCGGCGGCGTACATCGAGCGTGAGGCTGTTCGTCGCGGTCAACGTTCCCGAGGCCGAACGACAACGTCTGTTCGACATGACCTCGCCGCTGCGGTCGGGACGCTACCCGTTCCGCTGGGTCATGCCGGAATCGATGCACGTGACACTGTGCTTTCTGGGCCAGGTGATGGAAAGCGATGCGGCTCGGATCCGTGACACGCTCGATGCGGTGGCAGGCCGGCACGCACGGCTCACGATGGCGGTCGGCGGCGTGGGCGCGTTCCCGCATCTGCGTCGGCCGCGCGTGATCTGGGTCGGTGTGGATGGCGGTGCTGCGCTGCTGGCGCTGCAGGCGGATGTCGAACGGTCGATCGAGCCGCTGGGGTTCGAGCCTGAGCGAAGAGCCTGGAGCCCGCACCTGACGCTGGGCCGGGCGGAACCGCACGCACGGCAGGCATCGTTCGCGGGGTTGGCCGCGCTGGCTGATTCAGTGACGTACGCAGCAACAGTGGACGTCGAGTCGGTCGATCTCATGCGCAGTCATGTCGGCCGCGGCGGCGCCCGCTACGAATGCATCGCAGGGCCCCGGCTGCGCGGGGCAATGAAACCGGACAGGCAGGAAGCAGGGACATGATGGGTCGCATCATCAAATTGGCAGCGGTCGCCGCGGTTCTCGCGGTACTCTACATCTTTTTCCAGCCGCAGGCGGACCAGGTGCTCGCGTTGGCGCAGGATCGCTGGAACATCCTGCGCCGGAATACCGCCGAGGCGCAGGTCGCGCAGGGCGGTGTGTCACAGCGCACGGCGGAGGTGGCGGAGGACAAGATCGCTCGCCTGCGGGACGGGTCGAGGCGGGAGTCGTTCACGACGAACGAACTCCAGAGCCTGCTCGAATTCCGCTACCGCCAGATGATTCCGGACTACGTGCATTCGCCACGGATCACGCTCGAGCAGGACAAGATCGCGATCGCGCTCCGCCTCCCGGCGGACAGATTGCCGCGAATCGGGGAACTCGGCCAGATGCTCGCACTCCTGCCGGACACGACAGACATCGAGATTCTGGGCACGCTCCTGCCCTCCGACGAGGGACACGTTGCATTCACGGTCGACGCGATCACCGCGCATCGGATTCCGATCCCGGCCCGGCTCGTGCCCACCGTCCTCGACATGTTCGGCCGCGAGGATGTGCCGGGCCTGCCGGCCGATGCGCTCCGGATTCCGTTGCCGGTCGGCGCGCGCAGCGCGTATATACGCGCCGACTCGCTCGTCATTCTCGCCGCGGGCGAGCGCTGACCGCGGAACATGGCCAGAATACTGGTGGTCGACGACGAAGAAGGGATCCGCAAGGTCCTGCGTCAGGTTCTCGAGTACGAGGGTCACGAAGTCATCGTCGCCGGGAGCGGTGGCGAAGCGCTTCAGCAGTACCAGCAGGAGCGACCCGACCTGACGCTGCTCGACGTCAAGATGTCACGCATGGACGGGCTGGAAGCGCTCGATGAGGTCCGGTCCATCGATCCGACCGCGATCGTGATCATGATCAGCGGCCACGGTACGATCGAGACGGCGGTCGATGCGACACGGCGGGGCGCATTCGACTTTCTGGAGAAGCCGCTCGACACGGACCGGCTTCTGGTTACGATCCGGAACGCACTCCAACGGCGGGGGCTGGAGCAGGAGAACGCGCGGCTTCGCGACGAGATCGAGACTCACTACGAGATCGTGGGCACCAGCTTCGCGATCCGCGCGCTCCTCGAGCGGATAGAGAAGGTTGCGCCCACCGGCGCGCGCGTCCTGATCACGGGCGAGAACGGGACCGGCAAGGAGCTGGTCGCGCGCGCGATCCACCGGCTCTCGACGCGCAACGGCGAGCCGTTCGTCGAGGTCAACTGCGCCGCGATCCCGTCGGAACTGATCGAGAGCGAGTTGTTCGGCCATCGGAAGGGCTCGTTCACGGGCGCACACGAGGATCGCGCGGGCAAGTTCGAGCAGGCGGATACGGGCACGCTGTTCCTCGACGAGATCGTCGATCTGAGCCTGGCCGCGCAGGCCAAGGTGCTGCGCGCGTTGCAGGACGGCTACGTGACGCGGGTCGGTGGCGAGCAGTCGATCAAGGTCGATGTCCGCGTGATCGCCGCGACCAACAAGAAGCTCGAAACCGAGATCCAGGAAAACCGGTTCCGCGAGGACCTGTACTTCCGACTCAACGTCGTGCCGATCCACGTGCCGCCGCTGCGCGAGCGGCGCGAGGACATACCGATGCTGGTGCGGCACTTCGCGGCGAAGGCGGCGGAAGAGCAACGGCTTCCGCGGCGAGAGCTGACGCCGGGCGCGATCGAGCACCTCACTCGCCTCGACTGGCCGGGCAACGTCCGGGAGCTGCGCAATACGGTCGAGCGACTGCTCATCCTGGCGCGCACCGAGACCATAGACGAGTCCGACGTCACGCGGCTTGCCACCGGCGCACAATCGGCGGGCGGCCTTTCCAGCGAACTCCTCGATGCGGCCACGTTCAACACATTCAAGGAGGGCGCCGAACGCGCGTTCATCCTGGCCCGCCTGCGCGCGCACGACTGGAACGTGAGCGAGACCGCGCGCGTGATCGAAATGCCGCGCTCGAACCTCTACAAGAAGATCGAGAAGTACAATCTCGTGCGCGAGGACACGTGATGGGGAAGGGAATGGGACGGACGTTCGCGAACTGTATCGGCGGTGAATGGGTCGGTGCCACTTCGGGCGATGTGTTCGAGAACCGGAACCCCGCTGACTGGAACGATGTGATCGGCCAGTTCCCACGTTCGGGAACCGCTGACCTCGAGCGCGCCGTCGAGTCGGCCGCGCGCGGCTTCGCACAATGGCGCTCGACGCCGCCGCCGCTGCGCGGGGAGGTCCTGCGCAGGACCGGCGACCTGATGAGCGCGCGCAAGGAAGAAATCGCACGGGTAATGACCCGCGAGATGGGCAAGGTCGTCGCGGAGACGGCGGGCGATGTCCAGGAGGGTATCGACACCGCATACTACGCCGCGTCCGAAACGCGTCGTCTTTTCGGCCACACCGTGCCGAGCGAACTGCGCGACAAGTGGGCGATGAGCTACCGCAGGCCGATCGGTGTGTGTGGCCTGATCACTCCCTTCAATTTCCCGCTCGCGATCCCGACGTGGAAGGTGTTCCCGGCGCTCGCATGCGGGAACGCGGTCATCCTGAAACCGGCCGAGGACGTGCCGCACACGGCGACTCTGCTCGTCGAGATCCTGCTGGAAGCGGGGCTGCCGCCGCACGTCGTGCAGCTCCTCCACGGCTTTGGCGAGGAAGTCGGCGCGGACTTGGTCATGCATCCCGGTGTTCCGCTCATTTCGTTCACTGGTTCGACCGCAACGGGCTCGAGAATCGGCGAGGTCTGTGGCCGCATGCACAAGCGCCTGTCTCTGGAGATGGGCGGCAAGAACGCGCAGGTCGTGATGGACGACGCCGACCTCGAGCTGGCGCTGGAAGGTGTGCTCTGGGGTGCTTTCGGCACGACCGGTCAGCGCTGTACCGCAACCAGCCGGCTCCTGCTCCACGATGCCGTGCATGATCGCTTCATCGACATGCTCGTCGAACGCACGAAGAAGCTCCGGCTCGGCAACGGCCTGGAGGCCGGAACGGATGTCGGCCCGCTCATCAACGGACAGGCGCTCGACAAGGTCGCGAGGTACATCGATGTCGCGCGGGCCGAAGGCGATGAGATCCTGATCGGCGGCGCACGCGCGACAGGGCCGGCGCTGGACGACGGCTGGTTCTTCGAGCCGACGATCCTCGACGGCGTGCGGCCCGGCAGCCGTCTCGCGTGCGAGGAGGTGTTCGGGCCCGTGCTGAGCGTGATCCGGTTCGACGGCCTCGAAGATGCGATACGGATCAACAACGAAGTCGACTACGGCCTGTCGAGTTCGATCTACACGAAGGACGTGCGCGCCGCGTTCGTCGCACTTCAGGAGATGGACAACGGCATCACCTACGTCAACGCGCCAACCATCGGCGCGGAGGCGCACCTGCCCTTCGGTGGCGTCAAGAAGACCGGCAACGGACACCGCGAAGGCGGCTGGGAAGTCTTCCACTTCTACTCGGAAACGAAGGTCGGATACGTCGACTTCTCCGGCCGCCTGCAGCGCGCGCAGATCGATACGTATGATCCCTGATTCACGCCCTGTCTGGCGGACTCGACACGGACTTGCCACCATGCCCGGCTCGCCGGCCACAACGCGGGCCGCACGCCCGTTTGACACACAGCCCGCATCATGCGTAGGATGCCGCATGTCGGTGCCTGCCCGGACCGCCGTCGCAATGGAACCGCTCACGCAGATGTTGCTGAATCCGATAGACACCGGAACGACTCACGATCCGGCAGGATAGACGTGGATTCACCGGAGCGTCGCATGCGTCTGAGCGCGCGGGACAAGAGCGCTTTCGAGGAAAGCTCTCTCGATCAGTACCTGAAGGAGATCAGCGCGTACCCTCTCCTCAAGAAGGAGGACGAGGTCACACTCGCCGGGCGAATCCGCGAGGGCGATGAGGAATCGCTCGACAAACTGGTGCGGTCGAACCTGCGATTCGTCGTGTCCGTCGCAAAGAAATATCAGAACCAGGGCGTCGCACTCGGTGATCTCATCAACGAGGGCAACGTCGGCCTGATACGGGCGGCTCACAAGTTCGACGAGACCAAGGGCATCAAGTTCATCTCGTACGCGGTCTGGTGGATCCGTCAGGCCATCCTCCAGGCGCTCGCAGAGCAGAGCCGCATCGTGCGTGTTCCGCTCAACCGTGCGGGCGCCTTGCACCGCATTGGCAAGCGTTCTTCGACACTGCTTCAGGAACTCGGACGCGAACCGACGATCGAGGAGATCGCCGACGAACTCGACCTGTCCCACGACGAAGTGCAACGCACGCTCGCCATCTCGCAGTCCCACCTCTCGCTCGATGCGCCGCTATCGCCCGGCGAGGACAACCGGCTGCTCGACTATCTGGCCGACCACGTCTCCGCCGGGCCCGACGACGAGACCTACGACCACGCACTCCATTCCACCATCCAGGAAGCGCTCGGCACTCTCAAGGAACGCGAAGCCAGGGTGCTGCGGCTGTACTACGGCCTCGAGGAAGGCAAGGATGCCATGACCCTCGAGGAGATCGGTGCGATGCTCGGCATCACGCGCGAGCGCGTAAGGCAGATCAAGGAGAAGGCGCTCGTTCGCCTGCGCCACGCTTCGCGCGCCCGCTTCCTCGAAAGCTTCGTCGGCCACTAAGTTCTGTCGTTCGCTCCGCAGGGATGCCGCGCCGGTCCGGCGGCGCGGACGAAGCCCTGTCCAGGAACGGGGACGCCCGCCGCGAACCTGCCTGCCGCATTGTCGCCTATCATGCTGGTATCCAACAACATGCGCCGATGCGCCGACCGGGCACCGTTCCTGCCCCGTTCCATTGCGGACTCCTGCAAGGACGGAACACATGAAACGCCTGATCGTCGGTTTGCTCGCGCTCGCCGGGTCGCTCCCTGCCGGGCACGCTGAAGCGCAGTCCCGCGGGAACGCGGCAATTGCGCCGTATGCAGGTTACATGATCTTCGGTGACATCCTCGAAGGGCCGCTCGGCACGTCCCTGTCGAACGCGAACGGTGCGATCGTCGGCGCACAGCTCGCGTTCTCTCTCGCCGGGCCCGTCTGGATCTACGCGAACGGCGGCTTCGCGCGATCCGACCTCAACGTCGGATTGCCCATTATCGGCGGCATCGGCATCGGATCGACCGATGCATGGCTGTTCGATGGCGGACTCGAACTCCGCGTGCCGGTCCCGGGCGCCATCACGCCCGTGCTCCAGGGCGGCGCCGGCGTCACACACTACAGCATCCGTAATGCGATCGTGGAAACGGAATCGACCAGCGCCATGGGCGTAATCGGCGCCGGCGTCGACCTGGCCATCACGCCGAACCTCGGTCTCCGCCTCATGGCACGGGACCACATCGGCTCGTTCGACTTCAGGGAAGCCGTGTTCGTGGACATCCGGGGCAGGACCGCACACAATGTCGGCCTGACCGCCGGACTCAGGGTGTCCTTCTGAGCACGCGACGCCGGCGGGTCGCCCGACCTGCCGGCGTCCGGTTTTCCAGCGGCCTGCAACGCCGGTGCCGGGCCATTGACAGGCCCTGTCGGGTCGGGTATCATTAACAGCTATTCCGCTTCGTAACTGCCGTAAACGGAACGCGTATGAAGACATACACACCAAAACCGGGCGAAGTCGAACGTCGCTGGTACGTCGTCGACGCCGACGGCGAAGTGCTCGGCCGCCTCGCGACGCGCGTCGCCGAAGTGCTGCGCGGCAAGCACAAGCCGGCGTTCACACCGCACCTCGATACCGGCGACTACGTGATCGTCGTGAACGCGGCGAAGGTGCGCGTGACGGGACGCAAGTTCACGGACAAGATGTACTTTACGCACAGCGGCTACATGGGTGGCGAGAAGCTGACGCCGTTCAGCACGATGATCGCGAAGAATCCGACGCGTGTGATCGATCTGGCGGTGAAGGGCATGCTGCCGAAGAACAATCTGGGTCGGCTGGTGCGGAAGAAGCTGAAGGTATACGCGGGCGGCGAGCATCCGCACGTTGCGCAACAGCCCCGGGTGCTGGAGATCTGAGAATGGAGCAACAGTACCACGGCGTCGGTCGGCGCAAGACGAGCGTCGCGCGCGTATGGATGAAGCCGGGATCGGGTGAGTGGAAGGTGAACGGCCGCACGGCCGAGGACTACTTTCCTCGTCACTCGCTGCTGCAGCACGCGCAGGAGCCGGTGATCGCGACGGAACTGCAGACGCAGTTCGACATCAAGGTCAACGTATCGGGCGGCGGGCAGACGGGGCAGGCGGGCGCGGTTCGACTGGGCGTGGCACGCGCGCTTCTGATGTACGACGCGGAGTTGCGCGGCAAGCTGCGCGAGCGTGGGTTGCTGACGCGTGATCCGCGGGAGGTCGAACGGAAGAAGCCGGGCCGGCCGGGAGCACGCAAGCGGTTCCAGTTCTCGAAGCGCTGATACCGGGCAGAACACAGCCGGTTGTGCGGTCTCTGGCAATTGGCACGGAAGACAACGAATCACGTCGCTGGACGCAACGGCGGGGTCCCGCAAGGGTGACCGGAGCGAACGAAGGCGGCGGAAGACCAACCCCTGAAGAGAGTCACGAATGGTAGAGGCAGAGCTGAAGGACCTCCTGGAAGCAGGAGTGCATTTCGGACATCAGAGCAGCCGTTGGAATCCGAAGATGAGGCGATTCATCTTCACTCGCCGCAACGGCATTCACATCATCGATCTGAAGAAGACGGTCGACGCGCTGGAGACGGCGAAGTCGGCGTTGCGCGAGGTGACACTGCAGAACGACCGTGTTCTGTTCGTGTGCACGAAGCGACAGCTTCGGCTGGTGGTGGAACAGGAGGCAGCGCGCTGCGGCTCGTTCTGGGTGACGGAGCGGTGGCTGGGCGGGATGCTGACGAATTTCGCGACGATCCGAAAGCAGATCCGGCGCCTGAAGGAGCTGGATCGAGGTATCGAGGAGAACGCGTACGAGTTCTACACGAAGAAGGAGCAGCTTCTCCTGCAACGGGAGCGGGACAAGCTGGAGAAGTACCTGGGTGGCGTGAAGGAGATGGGCCGGCTGCCGGGCGCGCTGTTTGTTGTGGACGCGAAGAAGGAGCTGATCGCGGTTCGCGAGGCGAACAAGCTGGGGATACCGGTGATCGCGATCGCGGACACGAACGCGGACCCGGACCTGATCGATTACCCGATTCCGGGCAACGACGATGCGATCCGCTCGGTGTCGCTGATCGCGGGCGCGGCGGCGGACGCTATCGAGCAGGCGAGGCGCGAGATGCCCGCTGATGCGCGGCGTCGTTCCGATGAGGGTGAGGCGGTAACGTACTCGTCGGAGGGCGGTCTGGCGCAGGAGGTGGTGCCGGAGGACAAGCGTGGTCGGAAGCGGCCACGTCGTCGGCGCCGGCCACGGCCCGAGGTGATCGCGACCATCCGGACGACTCCGGAAGGCGAGGAATCGCCGGACGGTGAACCGGGTGACAGCGCCGAGGTCACCGACTCGGAGACCTGAGCGGGGCGGCATGGGATACGGCGTTCCTGATCGAGCGCTGTAGCGCTGCTTTGTCGCAGCCCTGCAGCGCTCGCCTCATTTTTCGGAGACGCGAACGACAGAGGTGTGGCGGCAAGGTACCGCCGTTTGCACGAGGCGCGATCGAGGAAGACAACGAAAACGGCACGGAAGGGGATGGCAATGGAGATTTCTGCGGCTCGGGTGAAGGAGCTACGCGACATGACCGGGGCCGGCATGATGGAGTGCAAGAAGGCGCTCCAGGAGGCCGGTGGCGATATCGAGAAGGCGGTGGATCTGCTGCGGGTTCGCGGCGCGGCGAAAGCGGCGAAGCGGGCCGGTCGCGAGGCGCGTGAGGGAGCGGTCGGCAGCTACATCCACATGGGCGGCCGGATCGGTGTTCTGATCGAGGTGAACTGCGAGACGGATTTCGTTGCGCGCAACGAGCTGTTCCAGGAGCTGGTGAAGGACCTGGCAATGCACATTGCTGCAATGGATCCGATCGCGGTGACGGCGGAGGAGATTCCGGCGGAGGTGGTGGAGAGGGAGCGTGCGGTTGCGCTCGAGAAGGTGAAGGGCGACGGCAAGCCGGAGAACCTGCACGAGAAGATCGTCGAAGGGATGATGAAGAAGTTCTACCAGGAGCGGACGCTGATGGACCAGGAGTTCGTTCGGGACACGGACAGGAAGGTACGGGACCTGGTAGCCGAAGCGGCGGCGACGACGGGCGAGAACATCGTGGTGCGGCGCTTCGCACGGTTCGCGATCGGTGAGTGAACTGACGCCCGAGGCACCAGCGGCACCCGTTCTGAAGTACGGGCGCGTCCTGCTCAAGCTGAGCGGGGAGGCTCTTGCGGGTGAACAGGGTTTCGGCATCGCGCCGCCGGTGGTGGACAGGCTGACCAACGAGGTGAAGGTCCTGTACGAGATGGGCGTATCGATCGCGCTCGTGATCGGCGGTGGTAATATCATGCGTGGCACGCAGGCGAGCGCGCAGGGCATGGACCGCGTGAGTGCGGACTACATGGGCATGCTGGCCACGGTGATCAACGCGCTGGCAATGCAGGATCTGCTCGAGCGCAAGGGCGTGGTGACGCGGGTGATGACGGCCATCCGGATGGAGGCGGTAGCGGAGCCGTACATCCGGAGGCGGGCGCTCCGCCACCTGGAGAAGGGGCGCGTCGTGATCTTTGCGGGCGGCACCGGCAACCCGTACTTCTCGACGGACACGGCTGCGGTCCTGCGCGCGATCGAGGTGCATGCTGACGTTCTGATCAAGGCGACGAAGGTCGAGGGCATGTATACGGCGGATCCGGAGAAGGACCCCGACGCCGATTTCATTCCGGCGATCAGTTACCACGAAGTGATTTCGCGGGATCTGCGCGTGATGGACACGACGGCGATCACGTTGTGCCGGGACAATGCGGTTCCGATCATCGTGCTCAACATCAACACGACGGGCGCAGTCGCGGCAGCCGTCCGGGGCGAGCGTACGGGCACGCTGGTCAGCTAGGGACAGGCGGACTATCTTCGGTCCGAACACAGGTTTACCCGCGGTGGAGGCGTTATGGGGGCCCACGCCGAAGTGCGGCAGCAGATGGACAACGCAATCGAAGCGCTCCGTCGCGAATTCTCGGGCGTGCGGACCGGCAAGGCGTCGCCGACGCTGCTGGACCTGGTCCGAGTCGATGCGTATGGCGCAAAGATGGCTCTCAACCAGGTAGCCACGGTAAGCGCGCCGGAACCGCGAATGCTGATCGTGCAGCCGTGGGACAAGGGCCTGATGGCGGAGGTCGAGAAGTCGATACGGAGCGCAGAGCTGGGCCTGAACCCATCAAATGATGGGACGGTCATCCGCGTGCCCATCCCGCCATTGAACGAGGAACGCCGTCGGGAAATGGTCCGATTGCTACACAAGATCGCCGAGGAAGGCCGGATCGCGGTTCGCCACGCGCGCCAGGAAGCGAACAAGCTCGTCAGGCAGATGGAGCACGATCACGAGATTGGCGAGGACGATGCTCGCCGGCGGATCGACGAGATTCAACAGCTGACCGATGAGCACATTGCCAGGATCGACCAACTCCTCAAGGCGAAGGAGGAGGAGGTCATGGAGGTCTAGAATTGACCGCGGCGCCCGGGTCGATAGACCCGCTACAGGCGATCAGACTCGGAGGCCGGGTCCCGGAACACGTAGCCGTGATCATGGATGGCAACGGCCGCTGGGCAAGCGCGCGCGGGCTGCCGCGGTTCCGCGGCCACTCGGCCGGGATGACAGCGGTCCGGGACACGATCGAAGGCGCGATCGAGGCAGGCGTTTCATATCTCACCCTGTTCGCCTTTTCCGAGGAAAACTGGAACCGACCGGCGCGTGAAGTTTCTGCACTGATGCGTCTGCTCGAGCGATACGTGACGAAGGAGCGCGACGAGCTGCGGATGCAGGGCGTTCGCGTCCGGGTCTTCGGCGAGATCGAGAAGCTCGACCGCGGGCCGCGGCGAGCGATCGATGAGATCCACAAAGCGACCGAGGCGTGCGACCGCTTGAATCTGAATCTGCTGATCAGCTATGGCTCACGCGCCGAGCTGGCGCGCGCGGCGAGGCGACTGGCGGAGCGGGTCCGTGCGGGCGAACTCGAGCCCGAGGCGATCGACGCTGATGCGCTGGGCCGTGAACTGTACACGTGCGACATGCCCGATCCGGATCTGCTGATCCGGACCTCCGGCGAGTTGCGCATCAGCAACTTCATGCTCTGGCAGCTGGCGTACACGGAGTTGTACATCACGCCGGTCCTGTGGCCGGACTTCCGCCGTGGGCATCTATTCGCCGCGATCCACGACTTCCAGAAGCGCGATCGCCGGTTCGGCCGTGTGACGGCGAGCTGATCGATGGCGTCCAGCGATCTTGCGAGGCGGGTTGGCGTCGCGGCCGTCGGCATTCCGGTGGCGGTGCTGCTGGTCTGGTTCGGTGGCTGGCCGATGGGCATAACGCTCGCGCTGCTGGCCGCGATCGGTGCGACGGAGCTGTTCGCGATGGGCGAGGCTCTCGGGATCCGGCCGTTCCGGCCGCTGGGTGCCGCGCTGGCTGCGGGGCTCGTTGTGTTCGCGACGGATCAGGGCGGGTTCCGTGGCGCGGCACCCTATCAGTTCGGTGCCGTGGTCGGTGTCGCCTTCGTGGCGGGCCTGGCCTGCGTGGCGTTGCGCAAGGCGAACGAACGGCCACTCGAGTGTGCGTCGATAACGTTGTTCGCGCCCGTCTACGTCGGGGGCGGGCTGGCGTTCGCTGCCTTGCTGCGTGGACTGGACCCGGCCGGGTCGTCCTGGCTCGGTGCGGCCTTCGTGGCATACCCGCTGACCGTCACGTGGGTCGGTGACACGGCCGCGTACTTCGGCGGGATGCGCTGGGGCCGGCGAAAGCTGAGCCCGGCGATCAGCCCGAACAAGACAGTGGAAGGCGCCATCGCCGGGTTCGCGGGATCCGTGGCGGTGGGCGCGCTGTTCGGCTGGCTCGTGTTCGACATGTGGCACGGCACGGGCATCGGCGCGGCGCTCGGCGCCGTTGGTGCCATGCTGATCTCGCCGGCCGCGCAGGTCGGCGACCTGGCAGAATCGCTCTTCAAGCGGCAGGCCGGCATGAAGGACTCGGGCCGGCTGCTGCCGGGCCACGGCGGCGTCATGGACCGCTTCGACGCCGTCCTGATGGCGCTGCCGGTCGCGTATGTCTACCTGGCTGCGCTGGTGCCGCGGATCGTGACGGTCACGTGGCCCTAGGCGTGTCGCTGCTCGGTTGCACTGGCTCGATCGGACGCAGCGCACTGGCTGTGCTCGCTCGGCATCCGGATGCGTTCCGCATCGTCGCGCTTGCGTCGCACCGCAACAGCGCCGGCCTCATGGAGGCGGCCCGCGCGGTCGCGCCCGACCTGGCGGTCCTCGTAGACGACACGGTGGCGGGCGTGGAATCCGACGGCGTACCCGCCGGCGTGACGCTGCGGACGGGCCGCGCCGCGTTGCTCGAAGCTGCCGCGCACCCGGACGCTGACATCGTGATCAACGCGGTCGTCGGGGCAGCCGGTCTGGAAGCGACGCTCACAGCGTTGAACGCAGGCCGGCGGCTCGCGCTCGCGAACAAGGAATCGCTCGTGGCGGGCGGACCGCTCGTGCTCCGGGCACTCGCGTCGGCGGGCGGACAGCTCGTGCCGATCGACAGCGAGCACAGCGCGATCCTGCAATGCCTGGCAGGTGAAGATCGCGGTGGCGTGCGCCGCGTCATCCTGACGGCTTCAGGCGGGCCGTTCCGCGGCGCCACCGTGGAGGCAATGGCCGGTGCGACGCCGGAGCAGGCGCTGCGTCACCCGACGTGGGCGATGGGCGCCAAGATCTCCGTCGACTCCGCGTCGCTTGCCAACAAGGCGCTGGAGGTCATCGAGACGCATTTCCTGTTCGGGCTCGGGTATGACAGCATCGAGACCGTGGTTCACCCGCAATCCATCATTCACTCGATGGTCGAGTTCATTGATGGATCGATCGTCGCGCAGATGGGTTTTCCGACCATGGAGCTGCCGATTCTCTATGCACTGACGTGGCCCGACAGACGTTGCGACACCGCCAGCCGACCATTCGATCCGGTCGAGGCCGGAACCCTGACCTTCGAGGCACTCGACCGGGCACGATTCCCCGCGTTCGGACTCGGGATCGACGCCGGACGGACCGGAGGAACGGCTCCAGCGGTATTCAACGCGGCGAACGAAGTCGCCGTCGCGGGGTTCCTCTCGGGCAGGCTGCCGTTCGGCGGCCTGGCCGGAGTCATTGACGCGGCGCTGTCCGCCCATGAAACGAAGGCCGTCGACTCGCTCGAAACAGTTCTGGACGCGGACCGGCAGGCCCGCGAGGTAGCCGCGAACGCGGTAAGGAAACACGGCATATGACAACCATTCTGGCCGCGGCCCTCGTGCTCGGCGTCCTGATCTTCGTACACGAGTTCGGCCACTTCATTACGGCGAAGATGGTCGACATCGAGGTGCCACGCTTCTCGATCGGCTTCGGACCGAAGATCATCGGGTTCCGCCGGGGCGAGACGGAATACGTGATATCGCTCCTGCCACTCGGCGGGTACGTCAAGATGGCGGGCATGGAGGAGATGGAGGACATCGAGGGCGGGCCGACGCAAGGCGACGCCCGGCCCGCGGGTGAGCGCAAGCCCGGGCCTCGTGATTTCGAATCGAAGTCGCTCGGTGCGCGTACACTCGTGATATCGGCCGGCGTGATCATGAACCTGCTGTTCGCGGTGTTCGCGTTCACAACGCTCGGCCTGGTCTGGGGCGTACCACAGACGCCCGAACCCGTGATCGGCAACATTCTCGAGGAGGGCCTGTCGCCCGGAACGCAGGCGCTCGCCGATGTGCCGTACATGGCGAGGCTCACCGCGATCGGTGGCGACACGATCACGGACTTCCAGGATCTGCAACTCTCGTTGAGCACGGTGCGATCGGGGCCGACCGAATTGCGCTTCGCCAATGCGCCGTCCATCACCATCGACGTACCCTCCCAGGACACGGCTCGTGGAACGCTGATCTCTGTGTTCGAGGCGGTGCTCGAATCCGATCCCGTCCTCTCCCAGATCGTCGAGGGCGGGCCGGCTGACATGGCCGGTCTCCGCGTGAACGACCGGATCGTTGCCGCCGATGGCGAACCGATCGAGTCGTGGCAGCAGTTCGGAGCGGCAATCGAGGCGCACGCCGGACAGGTCCTGCCCCTCACCATCGCGCGCGGCAACGACACGATCGAGGTTGTCGTTCAGCCCGAAACGACCGTGCTCGAGAACGGTGTGTCCGCCAGCCGCATCGGCGTCGGTGGTCGCGCCGCGACGCTCGCTGTGCCCCGCATCCAGCTCGGACCAGTGGCGGCCGTCGTCTACGGCTTCACAGAGACCGGCCGCTGGGTCTCACTCACCGTCAATTTTCTCGCCGGCATGTTCACCGGCCGGATCTCCGCCCGCAACGTGGGCGGTCCGATCGCGATAACGCAGATCAGCGGCGAAGCGGCGCGCGCGGGCGTCGAGACACTCATCCACTTCATGGCGCTCCTGTCCGTCAACCTCGCGGTGCTCAACCTGCTGCCGATTCCCGTGCTCGACGGCGGCCACCTCGTGTTCCTGCTCGTGGAAGCCGTGCGCGGCCGGCCCGTCTCCGTCGAGCAGCGCATTCGCTGGACGAAGGTCGGGTTCGTGATGATCCTGGCGCTCATGACGTTCGCGATCGGCAACGACATCGTGAGGTGGATCGGGTTCTGATGCCGGTGCGTGCGCAAGCTTCGCACCCGGTCGTCAGAGCTTCAGATCAGCGGCAACTGCTCAGCCGCGTGACGGCGGCGCAACGCGAGGATGTCGATCGTTTCGGTGGGTCTTGCCTGCGGTGCGACTTCGACCCAGCCGCGGAATCCGACGCGATCGAGGGAGCGGCCGACAACGGCGCGAGCAAGCCCGGCATCGTTGCAGTGCGTACTGAGGTGGGCCAGGGCCACGGCGACCAGGTCGGCGTGCATGAGGTCCCGGACCAGGCTGGCCGCTGCGCGGTTCGACAGGTGGCCGTGACTCGACGCGATGCGCTGCTTCACCGACCACGGATACGGGCCTCGCCAGAGCATCGCGTCATCGTGATTTGCCTCGAGCACGAGCGCATGGCAGCCCGCCAGCGCCGCGCGCACCGCTGTCGTCGGGCGGCCGACATCCGTCACGACTCCGACCTTCGATCCGCTCTCGGGATGCGTAACCGTAACGGCCACTGGATCGACCGCGTCGTGTACCGTAAGGAACGGATGCACGGTGAACGGACCGATGCGGAGCGGTGTCGATGACGCGTATTCGCGCACGCACTCGCCGCCCGTGAACAGCGCGGCGAGTGCGACCGCGGTGCGCTTCGTCAGGTAGACCGGCACGCCGAACCGGCGCGCCAGAATGCCGGCGCCCCGCGAGTGATCGCCATGGTCGTGCGTCACGATGATGCCGGCCAGCCACCGTGGATCGAAGCCGGTGGCACGAAGTCGTTCTTCCGTATCGCGACCGCTGAATCCGGCGTCGACCAGAATCCCGGTTCCGCCCGCTTCGATCAGCGTCGAGTTGCCTTCGCTGCCACTGCCCAGAACGGTGACGTTCACAGGTCCGATCCCCGGCTGGCGTTCCAGGCGCGCTCGAGAATGGCGCGGACGCCGGACGTGAGCGGTACGTCCCGACGACTCATCGCGGTCGCGGCCGTTCCGAGGAACCGGTCGAGTCCGTGTACCGACTCGTCGGCTCCGCCCCACGAGAACGGCGCCACGTGCTTTGCCGGCATGCTCGAACCGAACAGGTTCGAGCCGGGCCCGACCACCGTGCCGGTGTTCAGCATCGTGCCGATCGCGGTCTTCACGTGATCACCCAGGAAACAGCCGACCTTCATTGATTTCGTGTCGACTTCGCCGTCCGGCGTGGCGATGCGCACGTAACCGTAATTGTTCTTCAGATCGCTGTTCGTCGTGAGCGCGCCCAGGTTGACCCACCGGCCGATCACCGCGTGGCCAATGAAGCCGTCATGCGCCTTGTTCGAATACCCGAGGATCACGCTCGACTCCAGCTCGCCGCGAACCTTGCAGTGCGGACCCACCGTTACCCCGTCGAACGTCCCGCCCAGCAACGTCGAGCCGCGACCGATGCGGGCCGGACCCGCGATCCGCGTGAATGCGCGAACCCGCACATCATTCTCGAACCAGACCGGACCGGCACTGCAATCGATGACGACACCGGGCTCGATCGTAACGCCCTCGCCCAGACGCACACCGCCGCCCTTCGCACCGAGCACTGTGACGCCGTCAGGCATCGCCGGCAGCCCGCCGCCTACCAGTTGTCGCATGTCCGCTTCGAGTTGCCTGCCGTGGCCCGTCACGAGTTCCCAGAAACCGGTGAGCAGCCGGCCCGCTATCTCGATACGCTTCGCTGTCGGCAGCGCAACGCCCGCAGGATCGTCGAAGAAGTCTGCCGGCGGGCCGGCCGAACCCGACACCACAGCCATGCCGACCGGTTCGCCGCCCGCTACCAGCACGGCGTCATGGTCAGGCACCTCGATACGCGCATCCCAGTCGGGAACGAAGCGAGCGCTCAGGTAGATCCGGGGCTGGCTGGCGTCGATCGCGGCAGGATTCACCTCCGCTGCTGCGTCCGGTTCGTCGAACCCCGCCAGGTGCGGCGCAATGTGCCCGATGCACACGGCTCCGCCCACGCGCTCCGCGCGTTCGCGGAATGAACAACCGCCATACACGAGTTCGCCGACCGGCCGCGTCCACGTGAACGGCTTCCATGAGGCCGCAACCAGGTCGTCGAACAGAAACAGCCCGCTCACCCGTCACCGCCAGACGGAGCCTTCAACGACGCCGGCAATCTGTCCAGCAGCTTCTTCAGCTCCGGTGCGCGGTGCCGCGGCGCCACGAACGTGATGCCACCACTGTGCACGACAATCATGTCCGACGCGCCGAACGTCACGACCGAGCCGCCCTCCGACCACGCAATGCAGTTCTCCGATTCGACGAAGTGCGCGTCGCCAACCGCCACGTTGCCCGCCGCGTCCGCTTCGCGCGTCCTCGCCACAGCATCCCACGCGCCAACATCGTCCCACTCGAACGCGGCCCTCGCCACAGCGATTCGATCGCTCCGCTCGAGCAGTGCGACATCGATCGTGATCGACGTGACATTCGCGAAAAACTCGCCGACCCGGCCATCATCGAGCAGCGGCAAATGCACGGCGATCTCCGGCGTATGCGAACGCAACTCCTCGAGCAACAGCGCAGCCGGCCACACGAACAATCCCGTGTTCCACAGGAAACCGCGCTCGACGTACGCCTTCGCCGTTGCCTCATCGGGTTTCTCGACGAATCGATCCACTACGAACGACTCGTCGTCACCGAGCGACCGGCCCGGCTCGATGTAGCCGTACCCCGTCTCCGCCCGCGTCGGCGTGACGCCGATCGTGAACAGTCGCCGATGTGAGGCGGATGCTGCCGCAATACGCGCAAGCTGCGAGCGGAACGCGACCGCGGGAGAAATCACGTGATCCGCGTGCAGCGATGCCATGACCGCGCCGGGTTCGATCCGCTCGATCTCGGCGGCCGCCCACGCCAGCACGGGGGCCGTCCCCTTCGCGGTAGGCTCGATCAGAAAGCTGTCAGGGCCCAGGCCAGGCACCGCCTCGCGTATGGGCCGCTCGAGCCAGGCGCCGGTCAGGATCCGGATGCGCGAATCGTCGACCAGCGGTCGTACGCGTTCGACGGTCTGCAGAATGAGAGTGTCGGGGCCGGCGAGAGGCAATAGCTGTTTCGGCCTCGATGGCGTCGAGACCGGCCAGAACCGGCTGCCGGCGCCGCCCGCCAGGATCACCACCCACAGCGAAGGTTCAGACACCGCAGATCTCGTTGATGCGGGCGTAGAGCCGTTTCGGACTGAACGGCTTCACGACGAAGTCATCGGCACCGAGTGCTTCGGCCTGGGTACGGTCGGTTTCGTTGCCCTTGGCGGTCAGCATGATGACGGGAGTGTCTCGCCTGTGCGGGAGACGCCGTAGCTGGGCGAGGAGTTCAAGACCGCCGAGGCGGGGCAGCATGATGTCGAGGAGCACGAGATCGATGGGATCCTCGCGTCGCAGAATATCGAGTGCGGCAATACCGTCATGGGAGAGCAGCACGTCGTATGGGCCCTGTTCGAGCTTGAACTGGATGATGCGGCCGACGTGGGGTTCGTCATCGACGACGAGGATACGCCGAACACGGACGCTTTCAGCCGGATCCATCGATCGTGGCGAGGGAGGAATGGGCCACCCGGTCGTTCCGGGCGGGGACGGCCTCAACCGGCGGAGTCCGGGTCTGGCGGGCCGGGCCGGGGCTCGACGGCGCGAGGTACGCCGGGCCGCGGAAATGTTTACCACCGCCCGGGTACAAAGTCAACGCGCCGGTGGCGGTGTTGCCGGGTTGACAGCGTCGAAATCGGCCGGATACTGTGAGCGGTTCGCGATCCCTCGAAGTATGTGCAGAGAGACAGAATGACAGCAGTACGCGCGTTGAGCGTGGTAGCGCTGGCAGCGGTGGCGGCATGCGGTGACGGACTGGGTCCTCCGAACTGGAATGCGACGCCCGTTACGAGCGTGATCTATTCGCTGTCCCGTCCGGAGTTGATCGGCCAGCCATCGGCGTACGACTTCGTGAGTCTGCGGCGGGTCATCGTGGAGGCGCCCGGCGCAACCGGCGGGTGGGACATGGCGCTGGGTGAGACGAACGGCGAGATGGTGTTTCTGCCGGCAGGTCTCTTTCCGGGCATCGGCGATGAGGTGTTGATCGCGGAAACGTCGCATCGAACGCTGGCAGCGGCCAGAGAAGCGCCTGCGGACACATCGGAGTATTCGCGGGGGCCGGTGCCGGTCCGCGAGGATGCGGTGTACATTGTCCGGTCCCGCGTGGCGACCTGCACGACATTCGGGTCTGGTCCGTACTACGGGAAGTTCCAGGTCCTGTCGGTCGACATGGCGGGCGGCTCGATCGAGCTGGCCGTGGTGCGCAACAGCTTCTGCAACAATCGCGACCTGATCCCTCCCGAGAACTGACGCCGTGCTCGACCTGAGATATGTCCGGGACAACGCGGACCTGGTCAAGGCACGGCTGGCCGTGCGGGGCAAGCCGGAACTGCCCGGCCTTGTCGATGAACTCATCACGCTCGACGAGGAGCGACGCGCGCTCATCGTCGACGTGGACACGATGCGGGCAGAACGGAACGAGGTCTCTCCGCGTGTCGGCCAGCTCAAGAAGGAGGGCAGGCACGAGGAGGCGGACCGCCTTGTCGTTGCGATGCGCGAGTTGAACGAGCGTCTGGCGTCGAAGGAAACGCGCGCATCGGAGGTCGACGGCGAGGTTGAGGCGCTGCTGCTGTCGATCCCGAACGTTCCGGCGGACGTCGTGCCGGCGGGCGGCGAGGCGCACAACGTCATCGTCCGGGAATGGGGCGAAGCGCGAGCATTCGACTTTGAGCCGGTGGCCCACTGGGATCTGGCCGAACGGCTCGGGATCATCGACCTTCCACGCGGGGCGAAGATCGCGGGCAGCGGGTTCCCGGTCTACGTCGGCGCGGGCGCCAGGCTGGTGCGTGGCCTGATCGACATGATGCTGGACCTGCATACGACGGAGCACGGTTACACGGAACTGGCGCCGCCATTCGTTGTGAATCCGGCGGCGGCGCTCGGGACAGGTCACCTACCGAAGTTCGGCGAGGACATGTACCACGTGACGGGCGACGACCTGTACCTCGTGCCGACCGCGGAGTTGCCGGTCACGAACCTGTATGCCGGCGAGATTCTGCCGCCTGAGTCCGTGCCTCGCCGGTTCGTCGCGTACACGCCCTGCTTCCGGCGGGAAGCGGGCGCGCACGGGAAGGATACGCGGGGCATTCTGCGCGTACACCAGTTCGACAAGGTCGAGCTTGTCCGGTTCGAGCGGGCGGAGGACGGCATGACCGCACTCGAGGAGCTCACAGCACACGCGGAAGCCGTGCTCAGGAGGCTGGGCCTTCGCTATCGCGTGGTGCTGCTCGCGGGCGGCGACCTGGGATTCGCGAATGCCCAGACCTTCGATATCGAGGTGTGGGCGCCGGGCGTCGGGCGCTGGCTCGAAGTGTCGAGCTGCTCGATCTACGGCGACTATCAGGCCCGGCGCGCGAACATCCGGTACCGGCCAGCACCGGGCGAGAAACCGGAGTTCGTAACGACGCTGAACGGGTCGGGCCTGGCTCTGCCGCGCACGGTGATCGCCGTGCTGGAGAACGGGCAGCAGGCCGATGGCAGCATCAGGCTGCCGGAGTCAATTGCGGATCATGTGAGGATGGACCGGATCGCGGGGTGACACTGTGTTGAAGGGACGGCGGTTCTGGCCCGCACTCCTGGCGGCGGCCGCGATCGCCGTCTTCGGGTCGTATCTCGCCTACACGCAGTATCTCGTCGGCAGGTTCAACGAACAGGCGGCAATCAACGGCCGGATCTACTCGCTCGTCCAGCGCGGCCTTCTTTCGGCGTCTGGCGATGGTCTGTCGAGCGACGAGTTCCAGGCCCTGTTCGAGATCCAGGCCCTGCTGAACTCGCTCGACCTGCCGCTGGTTGCACGGGTCGAAGGCGAATACTCGGGCGCGAACCTCCCGTTCGATATCGACCCGGCCACGCCGGAGGGCCAGCGGCGGCTCGCCGAGTACATGGCCGAGCTGGAACGGACACGACCCGCCAACGTGACGATTGGACCGAGCGGCGCGATCGCGTTCGGTGATACGACGCTGCGACGGTGGCTCGACTGGCTGCCGTGGTTGCAGCTGTCGAGCGTCGGGCTGCTCGTCCTGGTTGCCGTCGTGGTCGTCCGGTCCGAGTCGCGCGCGGAGCGGGAACGGCTGTGGTTGGCGATGGCACGCGAGCTGGCGCATCAGATGGGAACGCCGCTCAGCTCTCTCGAAGGCTGGCTCGAAGTGCTGGCGCTGCCGTCCGGCGAGCGGGAAACGTTCGCCGAAGACGATTACATAGCCCGCGTCATGAGCGCCGATGTCGAACGGCTCGAACGCGTTTCACGCAGGTTCGAACTGATCGGGAAGCCGCCGGCGCTCGATGTCGTCTCAGTGGAGGAAGTAGTGCACGAACTGCAGGATTACTTCGGACCGCGGCTACCGAAGTTCGGGAAGGGAATCACGATCCGGACGCGGGTGCAGGGATCGCTGCCGGACGTGCGCGCGAACCGCGTGCTGCTGGCCTGGGCGATCGAGAACGTCGTCAAGAACGCCATCGATGCGCTGGCCGGGCGGGGTGGCCACATCCTCGTGCTCGCGCACACCGGCAATGACGGCAACGTGCACGTCCACGTCGGCGATGACGGACCGGGTATTCCGGCGGGCATGCGGGAGCGGATCTTCGATGCGGGTGTGACGACGAAGTCGGGTGGCTGGGGCGTGGGCCTGTCACTGACGCGGCGGATCGTGCAGGACCTGCACGGTGGCCGCATCGTCGCGCACGCGCGGCGCAATCGCGGCACTGTCTTCGACATCACGTTGCCGCCGGCGGTCGCATGAGCCTGTCGGCCGATCGGATCGCGGAGCCGCTCGTGCGGCTGAACCCGGAGCAGCGCACGGCGGTCGAGCATTTCGAAGGTCCGATTCTCGTCCTGGCGGGCGCGGGTTCGGGCAAGACGCGAGTCCTTACGACGCGCATTGCGCAACTGATCCAGGAGCACGGTGTCGACCCGTCGCTCATTCTGGCGGTGACCTTCACGAACAAGGCGGCAGGCGAGATGCGCGAACGCGTGCGGCGTCTCCTCGCCCAGGAGCCGGCCGGCATGTGGATCGGCACGTTCCACTCGATGGGCGCACGCTGGTTGCGGCGTCACGCCAGTCATATCGGCTGGGCGTCGAACTTCAGCATCACGGATGCCGACCAGTCGCTGCGCGAAGTGAAGCGCACGATGGAGACGCTCGGCATATCCGAGAAGGCGTGGCACCCCAAAGCAGTGCAGAGCGCGATTTCGGCCGCGAAGAACGCACTGGTCGGGACCGCCGAGTACGAGCGGCTCGCGGCGGATCCCTTCTCGCGCGTCGTCGCCGAGATCTATCGCGCGTACCAGAAGTCACTGAAGGAGCAGAACGCCTTCGACTTCGATGATCTGCTGGCTGCGCCGATCCGCATGTTCGAGGAGAACGAGGCGCTCCTCGAACGGTATCGTTCCCGGTTCCGTTTCATCCTGGTCGACGAGTACCAGGACACGAACCGCGCACAGTACCGTCTGCTCAGCATGCTGGCGTCCGCGCACGGCAACCTCATGGTGGTCGGCGATGACGACCAGTCGATCTACGGCTGGCGGGGTGCCGACGTTCGCAACATCCTCGACTTCGAACAGGAGTTTCCGGGTGCCGCCGTGGTGCGCCTCGAGCAGAACTATCGTTCGACCGGAACGATCCTGGACGTCGCGAACATGGTCATCGCCGACAATACGAAGCGGAAGGGAAAGACACTGCGCACCGACGCGGGGCGCGGTGAGATCGTGACCCGTGTCGAAGCAGTCGATGATCGAGATGAAGCCGAGTGGATCGCCGGCGAGATCGTCAGCCGCAGAGCACAGCCCGACCGGTCGTTCCGCGATTTCGTCATTCTTTATCGCACGAACTCTCAGTCCCGTTCCTTCGAAGAGGCGTTCCGCCGGATCGATGTACCGTACCAGATCGTGGGCGGCACGCGTTTCTACGAGCGGCGCGAGATCATGGATGTGCTGGCGTACCTGCGACTGATCTCGAATCCGCTCGATGCGGGTGCGTTCGACCGGATCGTGAACTACCCGCGTCGCGGCATCGGCCCTACGACGCAGACGAAGCTCGTCGAATGGGCAGCGGCCCTGGGCGTGAGCCTGCTCGATGCGGCAATTCGCGCGAGTGAATGCAGCGACCTGCGCGCACCGGCGCCCGCATCGCTCGCGGCATTCGGCGCGCTGATCCAGCGATACTCGGCACTCGCATCCCATCTGACGGTAGGCGATCTGCTCGAGAGGCTGCTCGACGAAGTCGGCATCATCGAGGCATTGCGCGATGAAGGGCCGGAAGGCGAAGACCGCATGGAGAACGTCCGCGAACTGCTGGCCGGCGCGCAGGAATTCCTGATCGATGATGACGTCGAACCCGAAGACCGGCCGGCGGACGGTGCGACATCACTCGAGTTGTTCCTTCAGAAGGTATCGCTGCTGACGGACGTGGACCGGCACGAACCGGACGCGGAAGCCGTCACGCTGATGACGATGCACAACGCGAAGGGCCTCGAGTATCCGTTCGTGTTCCTGTCCGGTCTCGAAGACGGGCTGTTCCCGATGTCTCGTTCCTTCGATGATCCGGATACGCTCGAGGAGGAACGCAGACTGTTCTACGTCGGCGTGACGCGCGCCGAACGAAAGTTGTATCTGACGCATGCCCGGCGTCGGCGCCGGGGCGGCGAATTCATCGACTGCATCCCGTCCCGGTTCCTGAGACCGATCGATGAGCGTCTGGTCGAGTATCGCACGACACCCCAGCTCGAACGCAGGCGTCTCGACCACTCGATCCGCGATTACGGCAACCGTGGCTCGTTCGGCGGACGGCGAAGCGAGTCACGCTCAGCCGGGGCATCGTCCGGCACATCGCCGTTCGAAGGCGATGACGGCAGTGGCTTCTACATCGACTACACCGACGCGCAGGACGTGCCTCGCTTCGTCAAGGGCGAGCGGGTCCGCCACCCGCAGTTCGGACGAGGCACGATCCGCGAGCTGAGCGGCTTCGGCCAGGACCTCAAGGCCGCCATCGACTTTGACAACGCGGGCCGGAAGAAGGTCGTCGTGCGGTACGCCAACCTGCAGAAGGAACTGTAGCGCGGTGGCCGTTTCGCGCGATCAGGTCCTTGCCATTGCCGCACTCGCCCGGCTTCGCCTTGACGCCGACGAAGCGGACACGTTCGCCAGACAGTTGTCGGACATACTGCAACACGTCGAATCGCTGGGTCAGGCGGAAACGGCTGACGCCGGCGAGGGTGCGGCCGCCGCTCACGTCCTTCTGCGGACCGATGTACCGTCAGCCGATCCGCTGCACAGCGCTCCGTCCCTGTTTGCACCCGCATGGGCTGATGGCTTCTTCACGGTTCCGCGTCTGGCCGCGTTGGACGACGACGCGAACGCGTCGCGGCCGTGACAGAGGAGAGCGCGGCGGCGATCGCGCGGGCCGTGTCCAGCGGAACGCGGGAAGCGAGGTCGACGATCGCCGGCGCGCTCGAGCGCGTCGGTGAAGCCGCGCGAACCGGCGGCCTCAACGCGATTCTCTCGGTCGGCGGTGATGCCGCCATGAGGCGTGCGAGCGAAGTCGATGCGCTGGCCCGGGAGGGCCGCGTCGGACGACTCGCCGGTGTGCCCGTTGCCGTCAAGGACAACCTGTGCACTCTCGACATGCCGACCACGTGCGGGTCGCGCATCCTGGAAGGCTGGGTGTCGCCGTACGAAGCGACGGTCGTGCGCAGGCTGCACGCAGCGGGCGCTGTCGTTGTCGCGAAGACCAACATGGACGAGTTTGCGATGGGCTCGTCGACGGAGAACTCGGCGTACGGACCGACGCTCAACCCGCACGACCGGACGCGAGTGCCGGGCGGTTCGTCGGGCGGCTCGGCTGCCGCCGTGGCGGCCGGCCTCGTGCCCGTGGCACTCGGCTCCGATACGGGCGGATCGGTGCGGCAGCCCGCATCCTTCTGCGGCGTCGTCGGCATCAAGCCGACGTGGGGCCGCGTGAGTCGCTACGGTCTGGTCGCGTTCGCGTCATCGCTGGATCAGGTCGGCACGTTCGGCAGGACGGTGTCGGATGCGACGCTCGTTCTCGACGTCATTTCCGGTCACGATCCGCTCGATGCAACCAGTGACCGGCGCGATGCGCCAGTACTGGCCGATGCCTTGCAACGCGGTCTGGACGGACTCACGGTCGGGGTTCCCCGCGAGTACTACGGCGAGGGTCTTGATGCGGCCGTGCGGACGGCGTGCGACCGTGCGATCACGGCGATGCGCTCCGCTGGCGCCATCATCCGGCCGGTGAGCCTGCCCAGCAGCCGGTTTGCGATCCCCGCATACTACATCATCGCGCCCGCGGAGGCCTCGAGCAATCTCGCGAGATACGACGGTGTTCGTTACGGACCGCGGCCGGATAGCGCGCGAACGACGGCCGACGTGTGGGAGATGACGCGCGCTGCGTTCGGGCCCGAAGTCAAGCGCCGTGTCATGCTCGGCACGTTCGTCCTCTCGGCCGGCTATCAGGACCGGTACTACCACCGCGCGCAGCAGGTCCGGCGCACTATCGCGGGCGACATCCGCCGCGTCTTTGCTGACGGTGTCGATGTGCTGTTCACTCCGACAGCGCCCGCGCCGCCGTTCGGGATCGGCGAACGTGTCGACGATCCGTACCGCATGTACCTGTCCGACGTGTACACGGTCACTGCGAACCTTGCGGGGACGCCGGCGCTGTCTCTGCCGATCGGTGAAGCTGCCGGCCTGCCGGTCGGTGGCCAGTTCATCGCCGACGTGTGGCGCGAAGACCTCATGGTCCGCGCGGCCGCCGGGCTCGAAGCGGCACTGACAGCATGAACAGTCAGGCCGTCGAACCGGTCATCGGTCTCGAGGTGCACGTTCAGCTCGCGACGCGGACCAAGCTGTTCTGCGGCGATGTCGCCGAATTCGGTGCACCACCGAACACGCATGTATGCCCCGTCTGCCTCGGTCTGCCCGGCGCACTGCCGGTAACGAATGCGGCCGCGGTCGAACTCGCCGTCATCGCTGCGCTCGGACTTGGTTGCGACGTTCACGCAGTGAGCGTGTTCGCGCGCAAGAACTACTTCTATCCTGATCTGCCGAAGGGCTACCAGATCACGCAGTTCGAGAGGCCGCTCGCTACGGGCGGTTCGCTTGAAGCGCCGGACGGCGATGGCAGACCGAGCGCTGTACGGTTCAGGCGCATCCACATCGAGGAGGATGCCGGCAAGTCGCTGCACGACCGCCTCGACCACAGGACCGCGATCGACCTCAATCGCGCGGGCACGCCGTTGATCGAGATCGTGACCGAGCCCGACGTCGTGTCGCCCGCGCATGCCCGTGCATTCCTGATACGGCTCAGGCAGATCCTTGCCTACCTCGAAGTCAGCGACTGCGACATGGAGAAGGGAAGCCTTCGGGTCGACGCCAACGTGTCCGTCCGTCAGCCGGGCGAAACACGACTCGGCACGAAGACCGAGATGAAGAACATGAACTCGTTCAGCAATGTCGAACGAGCGCTCGAGTTCGAGATTGCACGGCAGACAGAAATCGTGCGGACCGGCGGCGTGGTTACTCACGAGACGCTCCTCTGGGATGCCGGCCGCGCCGAGGTCCGGCCCATGCGGTCGAAAGAAGAGAGCCACGACTATCGCTACTTCCCGGAGCCGGACCTGCCGCCGCTCGTGATCGATGGCGCGAAGATCGAACTCCTGCGCAAAGGCCTGCCCGAGTTGCCGCCCGCCCGCGAACGACGATTCTGCGAACAGTTCGGCCTGCCCTCCTACGATGCCGGCGTCCTCACCGCAAGTCGCGCGGTGGGCGACTACTACGAACGCGTCGCCGAGACCGGTGGCGACGCGAAGACGGCAAGCAACTGGGTCATGACCGATGTGCTCGGCTGGCTCAACGAGCGGCACCTGAGCATCGATGCGTTTCCGATCCGGGCAGCCGCGCTGGCCGGCCTCATTCGCCTGGTCATCGACGGCACTCTCTCGAGCACACTGGCGAGGACGGTCTTCGCGCGCATGATCGAGACCGGCCGCGACGCCGCCGACATCGTCGAAGCCGATGGCCTGGCCCAGATCCGCGACACGGACGCGATCGAGTCATGGGTCGACCGTGTCATCGCGGAGTTCCCCGATGAGGTCGCTCGCCTGCGAAACGGCGAGTCGAAGATCCTCGCGTTCCTGATGGGTCAGGTCATGAAGCTGTCGGGCGGCAAAGCCGATCCGCGCACTGCATCAGAACGGATCCGGAAGAAAGCGATGGAAGACGGCTGACATCGTCGGGTCGCCTCGATCAGCAGCCACAGGCCGGGTATCGACTACGGCAGGACGCCGGCGCCGTTCGCGTTCGCCAGCGTACTGCTCCAGTACCCGAGGTCGACGGTCGGAAGCGGGAAGAAGTCATCGGCGAGAGTCAGCAGCGGCGGCTGCTGACCCATGGCTGCCTCGCGGATGGCGAGCCGGCGAACCTTCTTGGCCAGCCCGAGATTGAACTCGCCGATCGGATCGAGACCCGCCGGGTGCGATTCGCGGCGGCGCAGGTAATAGTCGACCAGGAAGTCGAACGCGATCGACATGTAGGCCCGGACCGTAGCGTCGGAAAGATCCCAGCGCGAACTCTGGAGCACGCGGTCGAACGCGGCGCGCCAGCGGTCGTTGTCCTGGACGCGGATCATGCCGCGGAATATCCGGCGGTTCGTCTCGAAGGAGAAGATCGTACCGCTCAGTACCTGGTCGAACAGGTTGTCGGCTTCGGAGTGGTCGTATTCGAGAACGACCTCGCGCGCGGCGGCAGTCCACGTCTCGCCGAGGTGCACGTCCATCCTGTGTTCCCAGTAGCCGTGGCCGAGCGCCTTGCTGCTGCTGGTGAGCAGGAGCTGGCGAGGCACGAAGAAGTTGTGTGCGATGGTGTCGGCGGCGAGGTGGCCCAGATAGCCCCAGGCCACAGCGCGCAGCCGGTCGTTGTCCGCCGACGCGAGGATCTCCTCGCCGACGTGCCAGAAATGGCAATGCCTGCCGGCCGGCACGTATTTCTTCGCGAACGAGATGTCGGCGGCCATTGACCCGTACAGGAAGCTCTGCGGGTGGACGCGGATCAGTTCGGCCATGCCCGCGGGCAGCAGGTGCAGGTTGTCGAGCAGGCGGCTGCCCAGGAACACGTGCGTCGCGGGACCGAAGGCCCAGGCCTGATCGGGAAGCAGGCCCAGCAGGATGACGGCCACGACGAAGGCTGTACCGATCCGCAGAGCCCGCCGCCCGGCGTTCACGGTCACAATCCGTCCCGGCTCCGGATCCTGCGCGAGACTGCAACGACGTCGCCCAGCTCACGGGCGCGCCGATCGGACATGCGATGCGCCGGGACCCCCTGATCGCGCAGGTTCCGGATCACGAGATCCGTATCATCCTCACCGCCCCGCAGCAGAAGCACAGCACCCACGCCTGTAATGGCGCCGATCAGGAACGCCCAGCCGGCATCCGGCAGGTCGAATCGGCGCTCAGTCATCCTTCGGTTCGCGATCGGACACCGTTGCGGTGTCCGCGATGGCCGGTGCGCCTTCGGGTTCGGCGGCTTCGGCATCGTCATCATCATCGACACCGTCCGGCTGTGCCCCAGCCTGCGCGTGGGGATCCATGGCATGCCGGGGAACGCCGTGGCGGCTCGGGTGGGCCGCGCCTCGCAGCGCTTCCGCGGTTGCGTGGACCCCTCGTGCAGTGGCCGCGCCATCGAGCAGCACTTCCTCCGTCTCCGACTGCACGACGTCGAGGACGGCCGCGAACTCGCGGACACGCGTGTCCGCCGCGCGGTGTGCGCCACGGAGCGCCTCGTTCACATCCGAAATGGTGTCCATCAGGTCGGTGACTCGCCGGCGAACGCTGTCGGTCACGCCGCGCGCGTCATCGGTAAGACGCGTCAGCTTCTCGATCAGCGGATCGGTTTTCGGCGCGAGCCGCTCGATCTGCGACTCGATGGTCTTCATCAGTTTCGATGCCGACCGCATCGTCATGAGGCTGACGATCAACGTGATCGCGCTCAACAGGCCGACGATGACAGCGGATATCGCGAGCACCATCATCATCGTGGCCATGCGGTCGAGCTGGGCCGCGATCAGGTCGGTCTGCTGGAGCACTGCGAAGAAAACTGTCACCGATTCGTCCACCCGCCTTTCATCATGCGAAAACATCGATCCACAATGTGCGCCGCCCGATCTTCGGTACGCAGCGCGGCCAGCGTCTCACCGCACGGTTCAGCAGCAGCCTGCGCGAGACGGCGGCGCGCGCTTCCACGGGAAGCTCCGAGAGCGCCGCCTCCAGCGGGCGCCGTCGCTCGAGCCAGGCATGCAGCGCTCTGTCGAGCTGCGACAGGCCGCCGGCCAGGTCCGCGAGCGCCCGCACGTCATCGGGCAGCAACACGCCACCCGCCCAGTCCGCCACCTCGGTGGCGTAGACGTCGCCCAGAGGCAGGATCCGCTCGGGCGGCACGTCCGACGCCAGCAAGAGTACAGTCTTGCATGCCGGATGCGCGAGGAGCAGGCCGTACTCGCGCGCGTGAATCCGGCCCGCGGCGCGCCGGTACTCGTCGGCATCGATCGGTCCGGTCGTCGCGTGTGCGGGTGCCGGAGCCGGCACGACAGCGTCGTCCCCGAGCGTCCGGGCCAGCCACGTACGCGCGAGCCGGCCCTCCGGCGATTCTGCGTCGAGCATGACGACGCCCGTGGCGCCCGCATCCCGGACCGCACCGAGTATCACGTTGCCCGTAATGGTGGCCGCGTGCAGCGCTTCAGGCGACGAAGCGGCCTCAGGCATCGAGGCGGTCCAGAAGCGCCCGCATCAGGCGGACATCTTCGTCCCGCGCGTGCGCGAACGGCCTGCGCGCCTCGACCACCACGTCGCGCTCCAGCTCGACCGTCAGGCATGCCTCCTCGAACGCCGGCGCGCGCGCGACAATCTCACCGTCGGGTCCGGCCACGAGCGAGCCGCCGCCGTACGTGACCGCGCCCTCGACGCCGCACCGGTTCACCAGCGCCACGTGCATGCCGTACAACTGGGCGGTCGTGCGGGCAATGCGTTCCCAGACATCCATCGACGCGAATCGCATGGCATCGCCGTCCGCCGGACCACCTCGTCCGGGCGAGGACGCCGTAACGACCAGGAGGTCGATATGCGAGGCGGCCAGCACGTATACCAGACCCGGGTGCCAGAAATCCTCGCATACGAGAAAACCGATACGCCAGCCGCAGATCGTGAACGGCTCGGTCTCCTGACCTCGCCCGAAGAACCGGCCCTCGTCGAACATGCCGTACGTCGGAAGATACACCTTGCGATGCCGGAACCGAATCGTGCCGCCGTCCAGCACGACGAGTGTGTTGTAGACGATCCCGGATCCGTCCAGCTCCGGCAACCCGACGACGACGGCGGGCGCCACAGCTGCTATCGGCTCCGTTCCGGCCAGCGGTTCGCCGATGGATACGGGCCGGGCCAGCTCGGCGGCGGCATCGCCGAGGTCGTAGCCGGTCAGTGAAAGCTCCGGCGTCACGAGCAGGGTCGCGTTCGACCTCGCCGCGTACGCTGCGATGCGCCGCGCATTGGCCGGTACGTCCGCCAGCACGCAGTCGAACTGGCACAAATCGAGCACCAACCTGGTCACGTCGCGAACGCGGACACCTCGGATCGGAAGTCGGGACACACCCACGGGAACGCCGGCACGACGGCTTGCGTCGGAGGTTAGGTCGTGCGCGGGTGCGGGGTCAAGGTGGCCGGAGCCGTTTGACGACGCGCGAAACCGCCGGATAAGTTGGCGCCCCGTCTGTTGCGCGCCGCCATGGAGGATTCGATCACCGATGCCCGTATTCGCCGTTGAAGGCGGCCACCCGATTTCCGGGACGGTCCAGCCGGCAGGCAACAAGAACGCGGCGCTTCCGGCGCTGGCCGCCACGTTGCTCACCGAGGAAGAGGTGACGCTCGACAACGTGCCCGAGATCGGCGACGTGCGCACGATGGTCGAACTGCTCGCACATCTCGGCGCCGCCGCGGAGTGGACGGGTCCGAACCGCGTCCGCGTCCGGGCCGCGTCATTGTCGGCGACGACTCTCGATTCGAAGCTCGCGGCGCGAATCCGCGCATCGATCCTGCTGGCCGGCCCGTTGCTGGCCCGGACCGGACGCCTTGAGCTTCCGCCACCGGGAGGAGACGTGATCGGACGGCGTCGCCTCGACACACACCTGCTTGCGCTGACCCGCCTCGGAGCGGCCGTCGAGTCCGGGCCACCGTTCCGTATCAGCGCGGGTCGGCTTACCGGCGCGGACATCTTCCTCGATGAGCCGAGCGTGACCGCCACCGAGAACGCCATCATGGCCGCGGTCCTGGCCCGCGGCACGACGCGTCTGCGAAACGCGGCGGCCGAGCCTCACGTACAGGACCTGTGTCACCTGCTGGTCCGCATGGGCGCGCGGATCGATGGCATCGGAACCCATATCGTCACGATCGAAGGGGTGGACAGGCTGGGCGGCGGGCAGTACCGGCTCGGCAGCGACCATATCGAAGTCGGCTCGTTCATCGCGCTCGCGGCCGTGACCGGTGGCGAACTCACGATTGCCGATGCGGCCGTCCAGCATCTCGACTCGACGCTGCTCGGCTTCGATCGGCTCGGTATCACCTGTGACATCCGCGGCAAGGATCTGTTCGTGCCGGCCGGCCAGAAGCTCGAGATCCGGACCGACACCGGTGGCCACATCCCGAAGATCGATGACGGGCCGTGGCCGGCGTTTCCGGCCGACCTGACATCGATCGCGCTCGTCGTCGCGACCCAGTGCCAGGGCACCGTCCTGATCTTCGAGAAGATGTTCGAGTCGAGGATGTTCTTTGCCGACAAGGTCATCAGCATGGGCGCGCGAATCGTTCTGTGCGATCCGCACCGCGCCGTAGTCGTTGGACCCTCGCGGCTTCACGGCGGTGTCGTGGAGAGCCCCGACATCAGGGCCGGCATGGCCCTGCTGATCGCGGCATTGTGCGCTCGCGGTCGCAGCCGGATTCACAACATCGGCCAGATCGAGCGCGGATACGAACGTATCGACCATCGCCTGCGCCAGCTCGGCGCACGCATCGAACGGCACGACCAGGGATTGGACTGACCATGAGCACTGACGAGAAGCGACGGGACCCCGGCGACGCGGTACGCGAAGGCGTGCGATCGGTCATCGGCATCCTCGGCGCGTTGAAGGACGCCGTCGAAGAGACGTTCGACGAGTTGCGCACCGGCGGCGAAGCCACGCCCGCCGACGCGCAGGACGCCGCGAAGTCGACATTCCAGGCCGCGCAGGAAGCCGTCGAGGACGTCCGCGAACGCCTCGACTTCATCACACGCAAGGAGTTCGACGCGTTGCGCGCACAGGTCGACGAGTTGGCCGCGCGCGTCAATGCCGTGCGCGAAGCGGAACCGCAGCCCGAAGACCGTCCTGACGACGGAGCCGACTTCCGCTTCGAAGTCGAGTGAAGGGAGTCCGAACCGGCGCGGCTTCCCGGATCCGCGAGATCGATGCCGGTCTCGATGCGCCGTTGCGCATGCATCCGGACTGGGCGGACCGCTGGGACTGGCTGATCCAGGGCACGACATGGCGGGGCGCTGCCGGCGACTTCGACCTGGGCCTGTCCGGAGGGCAACCCGTGGGCGCCGTGCTCGACCGATGGAGGTCGCTCCAGCGATCGCTCCGAACCGGCGGCATCGTCCATTCGCGACAGGTGCACCGCGCCGCTGTCCGGCTGCACGCCCGGGCGACACAGGGGCTGGCGATCCTCGACGGGTTCGACGGCCATCACACCGCCGCGTCCGACCTCGCGCTCACCGTTTCGGTGGCCGACTGCGTTCCCGTCTCGATCGTCGATCCCGTGGCCAGAACCGTCACGTTGCTGCACGCCGGCTGGCGGGGCGTTGCCGCCGGCATCATCGAACGCGGAATCACGATCGCCTCGAGTGCCGCGGATGGCGACACGGCCCGGCTTCACGTTCACTTCGGACCCGCTATCTGCGGCGAATGCTACGAAGTCGGGCCGGAGGTCCACGAGCAGCTCGGCCTGCCCGTGCCCGCGTCGCCGGAACCCGTCGATCCGCGGGAGGTGGGCGTTGCTCGCGCCGTCGGCGCGGGCGTGTTGAACGCGGCCATCACCGTGTCGGAGCTGTGCACGCGGTGCGAGTCCGGCCGGCCGTTCTACTCGCACCGCGCCGGCGAGGCCGGGCGCCAGATGGCCGTGCTGGGGATCCGGACCGGGTGATCCGATGCCGGCCGTCCCGCCCGGCCTGTGCCACCGGTGCCTGCACCGTCGTGACATCGTGACCCGGACGTCGACCTTCGTGTTCTGCCAGCGGTCCCGTACCGATCCGGCATTTGCGCGGTATCCTGCGTTGCCCGTTCTTGCCTGCCGCGGCTTCGAGCCGTGGTCCGGCAGGCGAAACCGCGATGAGGAAAGGGAAGATACCCGATGAGCGAGCCCGCCTACACCTCGAAGTCCAGGATAACGATCGTTGCCGGGACGCACCGCCGCGCGTTCCTCGAGGCCGGCGGCCAGTTCGATACGGGCGTGCACGGCTCGATCAAGCGTCACTTCAAGCTCGACGACCAGCCCGACCTGCCATTGCCCGTCGACTTCCTGGTGGCCGCGACCGGCGCCTGAATGCTGGGAACCCTCAACGGCGCACTGGAGGTGCGCGGGATCCGGCTTGCACCCGACGATATCGAGGCCGCTGTCGAAGGCACCAACGAACTCGTCGATGGTATAATCAGGCTGACGCGAATCGATGTCCGGTACCGGTTGCGCATACCAGCGGGTACGCGCGATGCAGTGGATCGGGCGCTCTCGCGTCACCGCGACAAGTGTCCGACGGCACAGAGTCTGGTTGGCGCCGTCGCGGTCGAATGGGAGGCCGATGTGACCGAAGCTTCGTAACCGGAAGGGGTTGTGCCTTCACGGCGGCAGAGCTATCGTTACACGTTGCGGGCCGGTCGTACGCGCGATCGGCGGAAGTGGGGGACGTACCCCCACTTTTTTTATCGACGGAAGCCATGGTCGAAGACAACCTGATCCGGGAGTTGGAGCACCGGGTCGGCCGCCTCGGCTACGAGCTGGTCGAGATGGAGCGCGCCGGCTCGCGGTCCCGGCCGATCCTGCGTCTGCGGATCGACCGGCCCGGTTCGGAGCCGGGCGCGGGGATCTCGCTGGAGGAGTGCGCGCGAGTGAGCCGGGAGGTCGAGCAGGCGCTCGACCCGGATCCGCAGGTGAGTGAACGATACGTGCTCGAAGTGTCGTCGCCCGGCGTCGAACGACCCCTGGTGCGACGGTCGGACTTCGAGCGCTTCGCCGGGCAGGAAGTCGCGCTGCTCGGGCGGTCGCCGCTCGCCGGCAGGAGCCGCAGGCTCGAAGGCGAACTGATCGGCATTTCCGGCGAGGCGCCGGACGAGACAATCGCGATACGTCTGGGCAATGGTGATGAGGTCGAGGTCGCGCGGTCCGAGCTGCAACGGGCGCACCTCGTGTTTCGCTGGCCTTGACGTTCAGCACCCGCATGACGGACGGGCGGAGAGAAGCACCAATGGGCAATGCGATGCAGGTCCTGGCTGCATTTCGCGAGATGATCGCGAACAAGAACCTGTCCCGTGAGGATCTTCATGATCTGATCAAGGACGGGATCATGGCCGCGCTCGCGCGCCGCTACGGTCCGACGGTCGAAGGCGAGATCAAGGTCGACGAGGAAGCCGGCGACATCCACATCACGGTGCTCAAGGAAGTCGTGGCCGAAGTCGAGGATCCGGCTCGCCAGATCCTGCTCGAAGAGGCCCGGTGGGACGACCCCGACTTCGAGGTCGGTGACGTGCTCGAGATTCCCGTCAAGTTCGAGCAGTTCGGCCGCAACGCGGTGATGGCCGCGAAGCAGCGCATCATCCAGCGCGTGCGCGAGGGTGAGCGCAACAAGATCCGCGAGGAGTTCGCCGGCAAGATCGGTGACCTGCTGAGCGGCGAAGTACAGCAGATCGAGCGTGGCAAGATCGTGGTGATGCTGAACAAGGCCCGCGACGCCGAAGCGATCATCCCGTGGAAGGAGCAGAACCCGCGCGAACGGTTCCGCCAGGGCGAGTCGATCCGCGCCGTCCTCAAGAAGGTCGAGGAAACGCCGAAGGGCCCCCGGCTCGTGCTGTCGCGCGCCGATCCGCTGTTCGTCGAAGCGCTCTTCAAGCTCGAGGTGCCGGAGATCTACCAGGGCATCGTCGAAGTAAAGGCCATCGCGCGAGAGGTCGGCGGGCGTACGAAGGTCGCCGTCTACTCGCGTGATGACTCGATCGATCCGGTCGGCGCCTGTGTGGGTCTCAAGGGAGCGCGCGTGCAGGCCGTAGTCGGCGAACTCGGCGGCGAACGCATCGACATCGTGCCGTGGCACCCGGATCCGGAGATCTTCGCCCGGCGAGCGCTCGCGCCTGCCCGCGTCGCCAAAGTCCTCAGCGACTCCGCTCGCCGCGTCAGCACGGCGATCGTCGACGAGGACCAGCTTTCACTCGCTATCGGACGCAACGGTCAGAACGTGCGCCTCGCCAGCCAGCTCATCGGCTGGCAGATCGACCTCTACGGCAGCAGGGAGTGGCTCGAGCGCGGCGCAGACGCCGCACTCTTCGGTGGATCGGAGCCCGAATACGAGGTCGCCGATTTCCCGCTGCGCGAACTCGATCTGCCGCTCGGTACTCTGGCGGCTCTCGAGACGGCCGGGTATACTAGCTTTCTCGATATCATCGACCTGGAGAAGGAGGATCTCCTCCGGATACCGGGACTGACCGCGGAGCAGGCCGAACAGGTCGTCAAGCTCATCGAGTCGCTGACCGTAGAGGACAGCTCGAGCGACGACCCGGACTCGCCGTCCGAGCAAGAGCTTGCCGAAGCGCGCGAGCTGGCCGCCGACATCCTCAACCTCAAACCTGATGCTGACCAGCCGGCCGTTGATGAGCCGGATCAGGTCGAGACCGCGTCGGAACTCGACGCGGCGGACGACGACAGCGATGTCGAGGCCGGCAAGGCTACGGCCTCCGAGTGACGCCAGGCGAGGGTCCGCGGGCCCATCGGGTAGAGGGCCTGCTCGGACTGGCCGCGAGAGCACGCGCGCTGGTCTGGGGTACTGAACGGGTGCGGGACGCGGTACGAGGCGGCGAAGTCAGGTTTGCGATCGTCGCGGCGGACGCGTCGGCCAACACGAAGGACAAGCTGTTGCCGCTGCTCGAGTCGAGCGGCGTGCCGTACGTCGAGCGATACGATCGGGATTCGCTCGGTGCGGCCATAGGGAAGGCGGGAGTAAGCGCCATCGGAGTGACGGGCAGCGAATTCGCCGCGCGAATAGGCGAGGTGACGGAAGCGGCCGACGCCGCGGCCGGGCCCGGGACCGGGGATTGAAGCAGGAGCAATGCGGGTAATCGAAGCGGCCAGGGAATTCGGGATCGAATCGGAGAAGCTGCTGCAGCTTCTTCACGCGATGGGTGTGCGCGTGAAGAGCCAGGGCTCGACGGTCGACGACGCGACAATCGCGAAACTGCGTGCGCGGTTCGAGCGCGAGCGACGTGCGGGTCACGGCGAGGCTGTCGAGACGATCGCGACGCTGGTCGAGGACACGAAGGCCGAAGTACCTCGCCGCCGCCGCCGCAGCAAGGCGGAGGTGGATGCGGCGCGCGAGGCCGTCGAGGTCGAGGTAGAAGAGGTCATCGAGGAGGAACCGGCCGAACTCGAAGTGCCGCTCTTCGCCGAGCCGGTCGAGGAAGTCGTCGAAGTGGTCGCCCCGGTTGCCGGGACGGCGGACTCGCCGCTCGAGGACGAAGAAGACGAAGAGTACGAGGAAGAGGCGGTCGCCGGCGAAGTCGACGATGAGCCGGCCGAGCTTGCGGCCGAGGCCGAAACCGAACCGATCGAGGCCGCGGCCACGGAAGCGGATATCGAAGGAGCTGCGCCGCAGCCCTCGCCGCCGAGGGCGCAGGATCCGTCGGTGCGGCCGCGGTTGCGGCGGGCCGCGGAGGTTCTCGGCAAGATCCCGCCGTCGAAGCCGGCGCCAGCGCCAGCAGCCAGCGCAGGACCGGGCGGTCAGGTCCGCATCCAGGCCGAGGGCTTCACGAGCGACGGCAAGCGGAAGAAGGACAAGAAGAAGAAGAAACAGCGCTGGGTCGACCAGGAAGCGGTGCAGTCGAACGTTGCCAGGGTCATGTCGGAGATCCGGTCCGGCACTGGCAAGCGTCGTACTCGACGCAGGGAGGAGGCGCCGGGCCGGGCCGAGCTGGAAGCGGAACGGCAGAGGCGAGCGAAGGAGGACGCGGAGACGGTCCGCGTCAACGAGTTCCTGACCATTGCCGAGCTGGCCGAGCTGATCGACGTGAGTCCGACCGCCATCGTCGGCAGCGCGTTCAAGAACCTCGGCATGATGGTCACGATCAACCAGCGGCTGGACTTCGATCAGATCGAACTGCTGCTCGACGAGTTCGGGTTCCGCGCCGTAAAGGAAGAGGAGTACGCGGCGGAAGTCGAAGACGAGACGCCCACGGACGAGACGGCCGACCTCGTGTTCCGCTCGCCGGTCGTGACTGTGATGGGTCACGTCGACCACGGCAAGACGTCGCTGCTCGATCACATCCGCAAGGAGAACGTGATCGCGGGTGAGGCCGGAGGTATCACGCAGCACATCGGCGCGTACCATGTCCGGCTCGCCAACGGCAAGGCCATCACGTTCCTGGACACGCCGGGCCACGCCGCGTTCACGGCGATGCGCGCCCGCGGCGCCGAGCTGACCGACATCGTGATTCTGGTCGTGGCGGCGGATGACTCCGTGATGCCGCAGACGATCGAAGCGATCAGCCACGCGAAGAACGCGGGCGTACCGATCGTCGTCGCCATCAACAAGGTGGATCTGCCGGGTTCGAATCCGTCGAAGATCAAGCAGGATCTGCTTCAGCACGAAGTCGTCGTCGAGGAGTTCGGCGGGGAGGTCCTGTCCAGTGCGGTCAGCGCTAAGCAGGGCACGGGCATCGACGAGTTGCTCGACAAGGTCCTCCTGCAGGCCGAGATGCTCGACCTCAAGGCGAGCCCGGACCGGGCCGCTCGCGGCACGGTCGTGGAAGCGCAGATCGATGTCGGCAAGGGCCCGGTCGCCACGATACTCGTGACCAACGGCACACTCCGCGTCGGTGACTCCTTCATCTGCGGCCATTTCGACGGCCGCGTGCGCGCCATGCTCGACGAGCGCGGCAAGGTGGTCAAGGAGGCCGGCCCGGCCATTCCGGTGGTTGTACTCGGCATCGACGGCGTGCCCCAGGCGGGCGACATGCTGGTGGCAATGGAGGCAGATCGGGCCAGCGAGATCGCAACGACACGGCAGCGGCTCGACCGCGAAAAGCAGCTCCGCATCAAGGGCCGTGGCGTCAAGCTGACCGATATCTCGAAGATGCTGGCCAAGGGCGAACAGGCGAACCTGAACCTGATCATCAAGAGCGACGTGGACGGTTCGGTCCAGGCCCTCACCGACGCCCTCGCACAGTTGAGCACGCCCGAGGTCCAGGTCGACGTGATCCACCGCGGCGTCGGCGCGATCAACGAATCAGACGTGCTCCTGGCCACCACGTCCAGCGCGATCATCATCGGATTCCATGTCCGGCCGGATGCGAACGCGCGCAACATCGCCGCTCGCGAAGGCGTCGATATCCGGACGTACAACATTATCTACGAAGCAATCGAGGATGTGCGCGCCGCGCTCGAGGGTCTGCTCTCGCCAGAGGAACGCGAGGTCATGCTCGGCGAGGCCGAGGTCCGCCAGCTGTTCCGTGTGCCGCGTATCGGCACCGTCGCCGGTTGCTATGTGTCCGAAGGCGTCATCGATCGGCGAAGTCGTGTCCGCGTCGTGCGCGACGGCGTCCAGGTCTACGAGGGTGAACTCGGCAGCCTCAAGCGCTTCAAGGACGATGTCCGCGAAGTACGTGAAGGCTTCGAATGCGGCCTGAACATCGCCGGCTACAATGATCTCAAGGTCGGCGACAGAATCGAGTGCTACCGCGTCGAGGAGTTCGCCCGCACCCTGGCCAGCACGACGGGTGGCGAGTCGACCTGAGCCGCGCAGCCATCGCAATGGTCGTAGGCGTCGTCACGTGGGAACTCGAGGTCTTCGGGTGCCAGTCGCTCAAGCAGAAGCGGAGCGTCGTGCGCAGCCTGAAGGAACGCCTGCGAAACCGCTTCAACGTGGCTGTCGCCGAAACCGGTCACAACGATCTCTGGCAGCGCGCCGAAATCACCGCCTGCGCTGTCTCCAACGAAGCCGGCCTTGTCGATTCCGTTCTCGAAAACGCCGACCGCTTCGTCAACTCCGATCCGCGGGCTCGTGTCATCACCGCCCGCCGCCTCTTCCTCTGATGCCGGCCGCCCTGTACCACAACGTGCCCGCTGGATTCCGCCAATGACGTCACACCGTATCGAGCGACTCAACGAGCAGGTCAAGCGCGAGCTGACCGACATTCTGCGCAACGTGCTACGGGACCCGCGCGTGTCCGACGTAACCGTCACCCGCGTCCAGACCACGTCCGATCTCCAGCAGTCCCGCATCTTCATCACGACGCTGGCCGGAGACGAGCAACGCCAGACCACCATGGAGGGGCTCCTGGCCGCCCGTGCATTTCTACGGACCGGCCTCGCGCAGAGGATCCAGCTCCGCCGCGTGCCCGAACTGCTGTTCGAATGGGACACAGGCCTCGACCACGCACGGCGCATCGAAGAACTGCTCGCCCAGGTCATGCCTGCCGATAGTGACACGGTCGACGACTCCGACGCGGTGGACGACGACGACGCAGATGTCGATGCCTGAGCTGCCGGCCGCCGGGTTCGTGCCCGTCGACAAACCGGCCGGTCCGACATCACACGACGTCGTCGCCATGGCGAGGCGTGCGCTCCGCCAGCGGCGGATCGGCCATACCGGCACCCTCGACCCGTTCGCATCCGGTTTGCTGCTTCTTGCCATCGGGCGGGCGACACGGCTGGCCGAATACCTGTCCGATCTGCCCAAGTCCTACAGCGCCGTGATGCGACTCGGGCAGACAACCGATACCGACGACCGGGCCGGCCAGGTCGTTACGCGTACCGACGACTGGCGCCAACTCGAGCCGGAAACAATACGCGACGCGCTCGCGTCGATGGCCGGCGTCATACGGCAGGTCCCGCCCATGTATTCGGCCCGGAAGGTCGGCGGCCGCCGTCTGTACGCCATCGCGCGCGAGGGCCGGCAGGTCGAACGCGCGGCGACGGAAGTCACGGTTCACTCGCTCGAGGTGAGGCGGATCGAGGGCCCCGATGTCGCCTTCGAAATTACTTGCAGTACTGGTACCTATATTCGTTCCATAGCACGAGATATCGGGTCCGATCTAGGAGTCGGTGCACACCTGCTCGAGTTGCGCAGGACCGCAATCGGGCCGCATCGCGTCGAGGACGCGGTCACGCTCGATCGCCTCGATGACTTCGATGCTGTCCGACAGGTGTGGGTGTCGCCGGCGCGGGCGTTGGCGCACCTGCCGGCAATCGACATCGACGACGATGAGACAACCGCGCTGGTCCAGGGCCGGTCCATTGCCGTGCCACCGGAAATGGGTGCCGGCACGACCGCGGCACTCGGACACGGTGAACTGGTTGCGATCGGCGATGTCCAGGCAGGCTCGCTGCGGCCGCGAAAGGTGCTGGTCGGGTGATCGACCGCGACCGGTCAGCAGCCCGCCCGCTCGCGGGCGCTGACTCGGGTACGGTGGTGACGGTCGGCACGTTCGACGGCGTACACCGCGGCCACTGGCAGCTGCTCGAGCGCGTTCGCGAAACGGCGGAGGCCGTGGGCCTGCCGAGCGTGCTGGTCACCTTCGATCCGCACCCGCTTGCCATCGTGCGCCCCGACCATGCGCCGCCACTGCTCACGACGCCCGCGGAGAAGATCGAGGTTCTGGCGGAATCCGGCATCAACTACATGGTGCTCCTGCGTTTCGACAAGGAGCTCGCCTCGTGGCCGCCGGAGCGATTTGTCCGCGAGATCCTGATCGGCCGCTTTGCCATGCGTCATCTCGTGATCGGACACGACCACGGCTTCGGCCGCGGCAGGTCCGGCGATGTCGATACCCTGCGTCGCCTCGGCGCCGAGAAGGGTTTCAGTCTGGACGTGGTCGATGCCGTCGAGAGCGGGGACCGGGCCGTGTCCTCGTCCGGCATCCGCGCCCACCTAGAACGCGGCGATGTCGCCGCCGCCGGCCGCGCCCTCGGACGGCCCTACGCGATCCGTGCCACCGTCGTGCGTGGTGACGGTCGGGGCCGCTCACTCGGCTTTCCCACCGCCAACCTGAGGGTCGCGCACCCGGCCAAGCTGATCCCGGCGGAGGGCATCTACGCGGCCCGCGCGCTCCTGCGTGACCGCGCCGTCGATGGCGTCGTGCACATCGGACCTCGCCCGACGTTTCCGGGCACCGAGGCGACGGTCGAACTCTACCTCTTCGACTTCGACGAGGACCTCTACGGCACGGACCTCGCCCTCACGCTCTGTGAAAGGATCCGCGAGGTCCGCCGTTTTGCGGACGTCGAGTCCCTGATCCGTGCGATCGAAGAGGACGTGCGTACGGCGCGCGTGATCCACGCATCGGGGGCGGGCGCATGCGGTGTCCGGAGATGAGGGGCGAGGCTTGCGGCGAGCGTAAAGGCGGGATTACTTTTATTGGCTCGGCACCATGCCGAAGCGAGCCCGCTTCCCGACCAGCAATTGACTCTCGAGGAGGCTGCCCAGGTGGCGATCGAAAAGGAACCGATCATACAGAAGTACCGGCTGCACGAGACCGATCGTGGCAGTCCGGCCGTGCAGGTGGCGTTGCTGACGCAGCGGATCAACGAGCTCACCGACCATTTCCGGACACACAAGAAGGATCACCACAGCCGTCGCGGTCTGCTGCGGATGGTAGGCAAGCGGCGTCGTCTGCTGGAATACCTCAAGCGAACCGACCTGGACCGGTACCGCCAGCTGATCGAAGATCTCGGATTGCGCCATTGATGGCAGTGGCGGCGGCCGTTCGGAAGGATCAATCCGTGTCGCAGCGCACGCTCGAGTCGAGCGGGGCGCTGCGGCCGTTTACAGGTAGACGATGCGTGAGCCGGGCTGGTGAGCGCGCGAGACACAAAGCGAGAAGACAATGAAGAGAATCGAACGAACATTCGCGGGTCGGAAGCTGATCCTGGAGACGGGCCGGATGGCGAGGCAGGCGCACGGCGCGTGCCTGATTCAATACGGCGAGACGGTACTGCTGTGCACGGTGACAGCGCAGGACCGGCCCACCCGACTGCCGTTCTTTCCGTTGACGGTCGAGTACCGGGAGCGGACGTACGCGGCGGGCAAGATCCCGGGCGGCTTCTTCAAGAGGGAAGGTCGGCCGGGTGAACAGGAAGTGCTGTCGGCGAGGATGATCGACCGGCCGCTTCGCCCGCTGTTTCCTGACGGGTTCATGCACGAGACACAGGTGATGATTCACGTGCTTTCGGCGGACCAGGAGAACGATGCGGACGTGCTGGCAGTGGTCGGCGCGTCGGCATCGCTGGTCATGTCGAAGATTCCGTTCCGGACGCCGATCGCGGCGGTTCGTGTGGGGCGGATTCAGGGTGCGTGGATCCTGAACCCGACGTTCCAGCAGCTGGAGTTCAGCGACGTCGACTTCGTGGTTGCGGGGACGGAGAACGCGATCCAGATGGTGGAAGGCGGCGCGGTCGAGATCTCCGAGGACGACGTGGTGGCGGCGCTGGAGGTTGCGCACGCGGGGATCAAGGAACTGATCGGCCTGGAGCGTGAGCTGATCGAGGGGCTGCAGCAGCCGGAGATGGAGTGGACGCCTGTTTCGGCGACGGCGGAGCTTCGTACGCGAGTGGTCGATGTGATCGGCGACCGTATCGAGACGATCATGGCGATTGGTGACAAGGCGGAGCGGGGCGCAGCGCTCAGCGAGTTGAGGCAGGAGGTCATGGAGTCACTGGCGGACGACTTCGAGGACCAGGAAGGCCAGATCCGCGAGCTGCTGTTCGAGGGTGAAAAGTCAGCCATGCGGCGAATGATCCTTGAGAAGTCGGTCCGCTCGGACGGCCGCGGGCTGGACGAGATCCGGCCGATCACGTGCGAGACATCGCTGCTGCCGCGGACGCACGGCTCGAGTCTGTTCACGCGCGGGCAGACGCAGGCACTGGGCGTGGTGACGCTGGGCACGGAGCAGGACGAGCAGCGGATCGACTCGATCGACGTGCAGGGCGAGACGACGAAGTCGTTCATGCTGCACTACAATTTTCCGCCGTTCTCGACGGGCGAGGCGAAGCCGTTGCGTGGCACGTCGCGCCGCGAGCAGGGTCACGGCGCGCTGGCGGAGCGGGCGATTCAGCCGTTGCTGCCGCCATACGACGATTTCCCGTACACGATCCGGATCGTGTCCGAAGTGCTCGAGTCGAACGGCTCGTCGTCGATGGCGTCGGTGTGCGCGGCATCACTGGCGCTGAGGGATGCGGGTGTTCCGATCCGGGCGTCGATCGCGGGCGTTGCGATGGGTCTGATCAAGGAAGGCGAGAAGGTCGCGATCCTGACGGATATCCTGGGAGTCGAGGACGCGTTGGGCGACATGGACTTCAAGGTCGCCGGCACGCGCAAGGGCGTAACGTCGATCCAGATGGACATCAAGAGCGAGGGTCTGAGTGTTCAATTGATGCGCGACGCGCTCGAACGGGCGCATCGCGGCCGGCTTCACATCCTGGACAGGATGGACGAAGCCATGCCGACGCATCGCGCCGAGCTGGCGAAGTGGGCGCCGCGGATCATCACGATCCAGATCAACCCGGAGAAGATCGGTGACATCATCGGTCCGAAGGGCAAGACGATCCGAGCGATCCAGGAGGACACGGGCGCGCAGATCAACATCGAGGATTCGGGCATCGTGAAGATCGCGAGCGTGTCGGGCGAGGGCGGCGAGCGAGCGAGGCAGCGGATCATGGAGATGACGCAGGAGCCCGAGATCGGCACTGTCTACGAGGGTGTCGTGAAGTCGACGACATCGTTCGGCGCGTTCATCGAGATCATTCCGGGCGTCGAGGCGCTGTGCCACATTTCCGAGCTGGCGAACGGCCGGACGGAGCGGACCGAGGACGTGGTCAAGAAGGGCGACGTCACGCGCGTGAAGCTGATCTCGATCGACGACAAGGGCCGTCTTCGCCTGTCGCGGAAAGCGCTCCTCACCGAGGAAGGTACGGCGGGCGGGGAGTGACGGATCGCTTCGAGCGGACCGAACTTGATGGTCTGGTCGCGCTGACGGAACGGATTCCGGGCGTCCACTCGGTATCGGCGGGGGTCTGGGTCCGGTCGGGGTCGGTGAACGAACAGCCGGCGGAGATGGGGATCAGCCATCTCCTCGAGCACATGGTCTTCAAGGGCACGGGTCGGCGGTCGGCCCGCGACATAGCGCTGGCGATCGAGCGGGTCGGCGGCGCTCTGGACGCGTACACGACGCGCGAGCACACGAGCTTCCAGGCCCGGGTGCTCGACGAGTTCGGCGACCTGGCGCTGGACGTGCTGTCCGACCTCGTGGTTCACCCGGCCCTGCGGCTGGAGGATCTCGAACTCGAGCGGGAGGTCGTGCTCGAGGAGATTGCGACGGTCGAGGACACCCCCGATGACCTCGTGTTCGAGCTTCACTCCGACCACCTGTGGCGGGGCCATCCGTACGGCTACAGCGTGCTCGGCACGCGCGACACGGTGGGTGGCGTCACGGTTGAGGCGCTGAAGCGGCGTCACACCGCGAGTTACCGCAGAGAAAACATGGTCCTGGCCGCGGTCGGCAACGTGGATCACGGCTGGTTCGTGGACCGTGTGGCCAACCTGTTCGCGCCGGCCGGCAGGGGCGGCCGCAATGGCGGCCCGCCGATGGCGCCAACGCACGAGCCGGTGAGGACCACCGTCCCGCGCGACAGCGCGCAAACACACATCGTGGTGGGGACCCGCACGTTCGAACACGCGGACCCGAGGCGGTATGCGTTCGTCCTGCTGTCCGCCGCGCTCGGCGGCGGCATGAGCAGCCGGCTGTTCCAGCGGATCCGCGAGGAGCTGGGCCTGGCTTATTCGGTGTTCTCGTTCCAGTCGTTCTACCAGTCGGGCGGAATGGCGGGTGTGTACGTGGGCACTCGCCCGGAGTCGGCTGACCGCGCACAGGCAGAAGTCGAGACGGAGCTGGCCCGGCTTGCAACCGAGGGCCTGGCGCCGGACGAACTGGACGATGTGAAGGGGCAGGTGAAGGGACAGATCGCACTGTCGCTGGAAAGCACAGGCGCTCGCCTGCACCGGCTGGCCGGGACGGAACTCTATGACGAACCGTTCCGCACGGTGGAGCAGGTGATCGAGAAAGTGGACGCGGTGACGCTGGAGGACGTGGCCTCACTGGCCGCCGAATACATGCGTCCGGAGCGGCAGACTGTGACGCGGCTGGGGCCCGCGGCGTGATATGACAACCCTGACCGAATGGGCATGATGATCATCGGCGTTCCGAAGGAAATCAAGTCGAACGAGAACCGCGTGGCTCTCGTACCGGGCGGAGCGGAGGCCCTGGTCCATGCGGGGCATGCGGTGCTGGTGGAGGCCGGCGCAGGCGTGGGCGCCGGCTTCGAGGACGTCACGTACCGGGAGGTCGGTGCGGAGATCGTTGCTGAAGGGGCGGAGGTCTGGTCGCGGGCCGCCATGATCATGAAGGTGAAGGAGCCGATCGAGCCGGAATGGCCGATGCTGCGCGAGGGGCAGGTCGTTTTCACGTACTTCCATTTCGCTGCGTCGGAATCACTGACGCGTGCGGTAATGGCGTCGGGCTGCATTGCGGTTGCGTACGAAACGGTTCAGCTGCCGAACGGCGAGCTGCCGCTGCTCACACCGATGTCCGAGGTGGCCGGGCGGATGGCGGTGCAGGAGGGAGCCAAGTACCTGGAGAAGTTCTTCGGTGGCCGCGGCATCCTCGTGGGCGGTGTTCCCGGCGTGGAGCCGGCCACCGTGGTCGTGCTGGGCGGCGGCATCGTGGGCACGAACGCGGCGAGAATGGCGGCGGGTCTTGGTGCGCGGGTCGTGATCCTCGACCTGTCGCTCAACCGCCTGCGCTACCTGGCCGACGTCATGCCGGCGAACGTGGTGCCGCTGTACTCGAACCGGGTCAACATTCTGGAGCAGATCGCAAAGGCGGACATCGTGATCGGCGCGGTCCTGCTGCCGGGCGCCAAGGCACCGAACCTGATCCGGCGCGAGGACCTGAAGCGGATGCAGCCGGGCTCGGTCATCGTTGACGTTGCCGTCGACCAGGGCGGTTGCGTCGAAACGATACGGGCCACGACGCACGACGATCCGATCTACGTGGTCGACGGTGTGATCCACTACGGCGTCGCGAACATGCCGGGCGCCGTGTCGCGCACATCCACACTCGCCCTGACCAACGCGACGTTCCCGTACGCGCTCAAGCTCGCGAACGCGACCTGGAAGGTCGCCTGCCGGGCGGACCCGGCGCTCGCTCTCGGGCTGAACGTTGTCAGTGGCAGGATCACGTATCCAGGTGTAGCCGAAGCGTTCGGTCTGGAGTGCGTCTCGCTCGGCGAGATCCTCTAGGCCGGCGGAGTTACCGCGATGGACACGATCCGCGTGATGGTGCAGCGACTGTCGGACTACCCGGCCGACTGGCCGCTGCCCGCCTACGGTACGGAGGGCTCCGCCGCGGTCGACCTCCGCAATGCGGGCCCGGCATTCGATCTCGAGCCGATGGGCCGCCACCTGGTGCCGACAGGCCTCGCCATCGCACTGCCGCAGGGGACCGAGGCGCAGATCCGGCCGCGTTCGGGCCTGGCTCTCCATCGCGGCGTCAGCATAATCAACACGCCGTGCACGATCGACAGCGACTATCGCGGCGAGATCCGGATCCCGCTGATCAACTTCGACAGCGGTGTCCAGCACATCGAGCACGGAGAGCGGATCGCGCAGCTGCTGGTGGCCCGCGTGAGCCGGATCGAGTGGCAGGCGCAGACGACGCTGCCGCCAAGCGAACGAGGCGAGGGAGGCTTCGGCAGCACCGGACGCTGAAATTCCGGCGCCTCGAGGCCGAAACTTGCGTGCAGGGGCTTGTTGCTGCCCCAAAGTGGCGCCGTTACTATTCCGAGGGTCGGAAAATCAGATCCCGCAGTGGGATACGCCGGCGGAACGGAATCCAGACGCCGGGCGCTCGAGGGGCCCGGGTACCGGGGTATATGAGTTTTCGGAGTTTTTTCCAGTCCGGGCTATTTCCCAACAACGACATCGCGGTCGACCTGGGGACGGCGAACACGCTCGTGTATGTGAAGGGCGAAGGCATCGTGATGAACGAGCCGAGCGTTGTCGCCCTGGAACGCGGGACGGGCCGACCGAAGGGAATCGGGTTGGAAGCGAAGCGGATGCTGGGTCGAACGCCGGACAGCATCATGGCGGTACGCCCGTTGAAGGATGGCGTGATAGCGGACGTCGACCTGACGGAGATCATGCTTCGTCACTTCCTGAAGCAGGTGACGAGCAAACGGATCTTCCGGATCCGGCCGCGCGTGATCGTGGGCGTGCCGTCGGGGATCACGGAGCTGGAGCGGCGCGCGGTCCGGTCGAGTGCGATCGCGGCGGGTGCGAAGGAAGTCTACATGGTGGCGGAGCCGATGGCGGCGGCGATCGGTGTCGGGCTGCCTGTGGACACGCCGACGGGCAACATGGTGATCGACATCGGCGGCGGCACGACGGAGATCGCGGTGATCGCGCTGAACGGCATTGTGGCGGACACGTCGATCCGCGTGGGCGGTGATGAGATCGATCTCGCGATTGTGACGTTCCTGCGCAAGAACTACAATCTGCTGATCGGCGAGCCGACGGCGGAAGCGATCAAGATCCAGATCGGCTCAGCGTTCAACATAGGCGATGAGCGGGAGATGGAAGTGAAGGGCCGCGATCTCGTGAGCGGCATCCCGAAGACCGTGCGCGTACACTCGCAGGAGATCCGCGAGTGCATCCAGGAGCCGATCCAGCAGATCGTGGACGCAGTTCGTCGCGCGCTCGAGATCACGCCGCCGGAGCTGGCCTCGGACATCGTGGATCGTGGCATCGTGATGACGGGCGGCGGCGCTCTGATCCGCGGCCTCGACGCGCTCCTTACGCACGAGACCAACCTTCCGATCCACGTCGACGAGGAGCCGCTCACGTGTGTGGTCCGTGGCGCGGGCCGCATCCTGGATGACTTCGAGCGGTTCCAAAGCGTGCTGAACTCGTAAGGTGCCGGACTTCGGCGGAACCCGGCGAAAGCGGCGTCGCGACACGGCACTGGCGATCGGCATACTGCTGTTCGCCTTTTTTCTGCTGTTCGGTCCGGCGTCGTGGAGCCGGCCGATCCGGGAATCCGTGTTCGCGACGGTGATGCGCCCGTTCGTTGCCGTTCGCGGCTGGGTCGCGGAACGGCGATCGGAACGGGAGGACCTCGTGGTGGTACGTGCGCAGCGGGACTCGCTGGCGGCCGTCGCCGCGGCGCAGGCAGTTCTCGGGGAGGAGAACGCGCGACTTCGCGGACTGCTCGGGCTCGGCGAACGTGCCGGCCGGCTGTACCGCCCCGCTCAGATGCTGCGTCTGGGCGCGAACGCCGCGGAAGGCACGTTCCTGCTGGACCTCGGCGAGGAGGAAGGCGTTGCCGTGGGCAGCCCGGTGTTCACGGTGGGTGGCCTTGTCGGCGTCGTGCGGGAAGTGTACGCGCACACGTCGCAGGCGATCGACTGGACACACCCGGACTTCCGCGTGAGCGGAATGACAGCGGACGGCAGGGTGTACGGCTTGATCGGGCCGAGGCGGGGCGGATTCCGCGAAGAGGATCTGCTGCTGATGGCGGGGGCCCCGTTCCACAGCGACGTTCGGCCGGGCACACGCATCGTCACGTCCGGTCGGGGCGAGATTTTTCCGCGCGGCATACCGATCGGTGAGATCGCCAACATCGAAAGCGCTGACACAGGTTGGCGAAAAAGCTACGTGATCCGGCCGTCGGTGCGACCGGAAGCGGCTGCCCAGGTGCTTGTCGGCCTGGCCACAAGCGGCGGCACCGACCTGTCTGTGGCGTTCGAGCTGGAGCCGGCGGCGCGGGAACCGACACCGCCGGTGCCGACCGACAGCCTGCCGCAGTAGCCGGGTACTTCCATTGAGGCGGGCGACGTCCGGGGTCGGATCCGCAGTGCGGCCGGTTGCTTTCGGCGTGTTCGTCGCACTTCTCGTGCTGCTCGACCTGATGCTGCACACCGGGCTCGGCATGGGTGGCGTCGCGCCGGACCTCCTTGCCGTTGCCGTGCTGCTGACGGCCAGACGCACGACGGCCGTGAAGGTAGCGGTTCTCGCGCTCGCGATCGGCCTGATCGATGACGCCATGGGCGTTGGCAACCTGGGTGCACGCTCGCTGGGCCTCGGACTTGCCGGCCTGGCGGGTACGTGGACGCGGCAGCTGGTCGAAGGTGAGAGCCCGCTCTTCATCGTGCTCTACCTGTTCCTCGGAACCTGGCTGGCGGACGCGGCTGTCGCGGTTCTGCGACAGGGGCCCGCGCCGGATCAGCAACTGTGGTTGCCGCTCGTGACGACGGCGCCGATCGCAGCGGCGTGGTCCGCGCTGGCCGGCACGGTCGCGCTGACCATGTTCCGGATCATCGCGGGCAGGGACGCATGAGGATGATGGTGACGGCGACACGCAAGCCGGAACAAGGCGGATCCGGAAGGACTCCGATCAACGCATGTCACTGATACGAAAGCTGCGTTCGACGTTCGGCGACCCGGTCCTGCTACTGCTGGTTCTTGGCCTGTCGCTGTTCGGCGTGGCCATGATCTACTCGGCCGGCCAGATCGACACGTCGGACTCGGTGGTCGAGCGTGCCTGGCGCATGCAGCTGGCGTGGCTCGGTATTTCCCTGGTGGCGCTCTTCGTCGTCATGCGGCTTCAGGTCAGGTGGCTCGAGTGGATCGCACCCATCGCCTGGCTGATCGGAGTCGGTGCGCTGGTTCTCACGCTGGTCATCGGAACCGGAGCGGGCACGGCGGCGAGCACGAAGAGCTGGCTGAGTATCGGGCCGGCCCGGGTGCAGCCGTCGCAGTTCGCGAACATCGCGACGATCCTGATGCTCGCACGCGTGATGTCGCGCTGGGGCGAAGCGCCGCGCAGACTGACGGCGCTATGGCAGCCGCTGCTCGTCGTGGCCGTTCCCATGCTCCTCGTGATGGCGCAGCCGGACATCGGAACGGCGATGGTGTTCGGTGGCATGATGCTGGCCACGCTGTTCTGGGGCGGCGTCCCGCTCGGCATCCTGTTCCTGCTGGTGAGCCCGCTGCTGGCGTTGTTCCTGTCGATCAATGTCCAGCTGTTCGCGATCTACATGTTCGTGCTGATTGCGTTCGTGTACTTCTACCGGCTCCGGTTGTGGGAGTCCGTGCTGATCGTGGTCGCGAACCTTGCGGCGGGCACGATCGCGCTGCCGTTGTGGAACTCGCTGGCGCCGTATCAGCGGGCCCGGTTCACGGTGTTCCTGGATCCGTACATCGATCCGAGCGGCCGGGGATACCAGTTGATCCAGTCGAGGATCGCGATCGGCAGCGGCGGTCTGTTCGGCAAGGGCTTCACCGAGGGTTCGCAGAAACGGCTCGCGTTCCTGCCCGAGCAGCATACGGACTTCATCTTCGCGGTGATCGGCGAGGAGCTGGGGTTCATTGGTGCCGCACTGGTGGTTACGACGTTCGGCGCGATTCTGTGGAGGCTGGCGCGACTGGCGGAGCGGACGACCGACCCCTTTGCCGGTATCGTCGCGTTCGGTATCTTCGGCGCCTGGTTCACGCATATCCTGGTGAACGTCGGGATGACGGCGGGTGTGATGCCGATCACAGGCATCCCGCTGCCGTTCATCAGCTACGGCGGATCGTTCCTGCTGGCCACGTTCATCGCTCTGGGTGTCGCGCAGCGAGTGGCATCCGAGCAGGGCCGGATCTGAACGCGGCCGCCGGCGCCCCGCGAAACGGCGACTGGAGAGTCATGGCCTGGTTCAAGAAGCCCAGACAGAAACTGAAGCCCGAGGACCGGCGCGACCTGCCGCCGGATGTGTTCGAGAAGTGCGCATCATGCGGCGTCATCCTGTACACCGCGAAGCTCGAACAGAACGCCTGGGTCTGTCCGGAGTGTGGATTCCATCACAGGATGAAGGCGGAGGATTACATCGATCTGCTCCTCGACGAGGGCAGCATCGATGAGCTCTACGCCGGCCTCCGCAGCGGGGACCCGCTCGATTTCGAGGATCTGAAGCCGTACGTGCAGCGGCTTGCGGCAGCGGAAGGCAGGACCGGACACGGCGACGCCGTGCAGACGGTGACCGGCACGCTCGACGGACTCGCGGTCGGGCTGGCCGTCATGGACTTCGAGTTCATTGGCGGCAGCATGGGCTCGGTGGTGGGGGAGAAGATCGCACGACTGGGCCGCCGTTCGCTCGAGACGCGCGAGCCACTGCTGATCGTGAGCGCGTCCGGCGGCGCCCGCATGATGGAAGGGATACTGTCACTGATGCAGCTCGCCAAGACGGCCGGCGCGCTGGCCGACCTGCACGATGCCGGCATCCCGTACATCTCGATCCTGACGGACCCGACGACGGGCGGCGTAACAGCGTCCTACGCCATGCTGGGCGACGTCAATGTGGCCGAGCCCGGTGCGCTCATCGGATTCGCCGGTCCGCGTGTCATCGAGCAGACGATCAAGCAGGCGCTGCCCGACGGATTCCAGCGGTCGGAGTTCCTGCTCCGGCATGGCATGGTCGACATGATCGTGAACCGTCGCGTCATGAAGCTGACCCTCGCTCGCCTGCTCCGGCACATGCTCGGCCTGCCGGAGCGGGTCGAATCGTCTGCGGCAGTCGGCAATGCGAACGGCGGCACAGCGATCGGCGGCACTGCGAACGGCGGGACGGCGGGCGGATCCACGGGTTGAGCGCACTCACGTACACCGAGATCGTCCGCGAGCTGTTTCCTCGCCTGACGGGCGGTATCCGCTGGGGCCTGGACCGCACACTGCGCATGCTCGCGAGCGTCGGCGATCCGCATCTGCGTTACCCCTCGATTCACGTCGGCGGCACGAACGGCAAGGGATCGGTGTCGGCTACACTGGCGTCGGTTCTGCGGGCCAGCGGGCTGCGCACCGGCCTCTACACGTCGCCGCACCTGTGCACGTTCCGCGAGCGCATCGAGATCTCCGGCCGGCCCGTGACCGAGACGGCGATGGTGCACGCGGCGGAACGGTTGTGGCCGTCGATCCGTCGGGAATCGCCATCGTTCTTCGAGGCGACGACGGCAATCGCGTTCCTGGCGCTGGCGGACGCTGAAATCGATATCGGCGTGATCGAGGTTGGGCTGGGCGGCCGGCTGGACGCGACGAACGTGATCACGCCGCTGATGAGCGTGCTGACGAACGTCGCCTTCGATCACGTCCACCTGCTCGGCCCGACACTCGCGTCCGTTGCGCGCGAGAAGGCCGGCATCATCAAGCCGGGCGTCCCGGTAATCACCGCGGAAACGGGCGAGGGACCGCTGAGCGTGTTCCGTGAAGTAGCGCGGGACCGGCATTCGCCGTTACGCGTTGTCACCGCCGATGTGCTTGCCGACGTCGAGACGTCGCTGGCGGGGAACCGGTTCCGGGTGCGCACGGATCGCTGGGGCGAACTGTCGCTCCGATCGCCGCTGCCCGGTCTGCACCAGGCGGGGAACACCGCGCTGGCAGTGCTGGCGCTGGAAGATCTGCCGGCGGAGCTGCTGCCTGATGCGGCCGCGATCATCGATGGTGTCGCGTCGGTCCGGTTGGCGGGACGACTCGAGGTCGAGCGAGCGCACGGTCGCACATGGCTTTTCGATGTGGCCCACAATGTTGCGGGTGCGCAGGCGCTGGGCCGCGCGCTTCGCGACCTGGCGCCGCCACGGCCGATCGTTGCGCTGGTCGGCGTCCTCGGTGACAAGGACTGGCGAGGCATGCTCGAACCGATCTACGACGGGGCGGACGCGGTCGTCCTCACACTGCCGCCCACGGCGCCACTGGAGCGGAGTTGGGATCCGGACACGGTGCTGGCCGGAGCGGCTGCGCCGCATGCCGTGGCAGTCGCGGACTTCGGTGCGGCGATGTCTCGCGCATGGTCGCTTGCGGCACCGGATGGCACGGTAGTGGTCACCGGTTCGTTCCACACGGTCGGTGATGCACTGATCGCGCTGGGCAAAGCGCCGTACGGTGTGGACGCCGACTTGCCGGTGCCACTGTTCGCGGCCTAGATTCGCGCGAATGTCCAGACACGCGAGCCTGACAGGCTTCAGGGATTTCTACCCACCCGAGTTCGCCGTCCGCACGAACATTACGAACGCATGGCGAGAGTCCGCGCGCCGTCACGCGTTCGAGGAGTACGACGGCCCTCCGCTCGAAGCGCTCGAACTCTACATCGAGAAGAGTGGCGAAGAGATCGTCGGCCAACTCTACAACTTCGAAGACAAGGGCGGCAGGCCTGTAGCGCTGCGGCCGGAAATGACGCCGACACTCGCACGCATGGTCGGTGCGCGTGCGGGCGGCCTTCGCAAGCCGATACGCTGGTTCTCGATACCGCAGCTGTTCCGTTACGAGCGAACGCAGCGCGGCCGACTCCGCGAGCATTTCCAGTGGAACGTCGACATCATCGGCGAGTCCGATGTGAGCGCCGACGCGGAAGTCCTGGCGACGGGTCTCGACGCGCTTGCCGTACTGGGTCTCGGCGCGGACACGATCGTCGCACGCTTCAACGACCGCCGGCTGATGGAGAAACTGCTGGTCGCGTCGGGCGTCGAGCCGGCCGGACTGGGTGCCGCGTATGCCGCGGTCGACAAGCTCGGCCGGGCGTCGGTCGAGGCCGTGAAGCAGCAACTTGCCGCCGGCGGCGTCCGCAGCGATGTCGCGGATCGGGTTCTCGCTCTGTTCGAGGCGAGGGACCTGGGCGCGATCCGGTCCTCGTTCGGCGCTGACGCCGCCGTCGCCGAGGACATCGACCGGCTCGACGCGTACCGCGCATGCCTGGACGACCTCGGCCACGGCGACACCGTTCAGTTCGATCTGCGCATCGTGCGCGGACTGGCGTACTATACCGGCACGGTATTCGAGATCTTCGACCGGGCGGGCGCTCTGCGCGCGATCTGCGGCGGCGGCCGCTACGACAGCCTGCTCGGCGCGCTCGGCGGCGAGGACCTGCCGGCTGTCGGGTTCGGGATGGGCGACGTGGTTCTCGGTGAGCTGCTCTCGGATCGGGGACTGCTGCCCGCAGCCGAACCGTCGATCGACTGGTTCATCATCGCGGTGAGTGAGGCCGAACGGCCACTGGCCCGGCGCATTGCGACCCGCCTGCGAGGGGCAGGCCAATCGGTGGCGTACGCGTTGCGCCAGCAGGGTGTGCGCGGACAGTTCAAGGAAGCCGGTGCGCGCGGCGCGGCACTCGCCATTGTGATCGGACCCGATGAAGTTGCCGAAGGCGAGGTTGTCGTACGCGACATGAAGGACGGTGCTGAGCGGCGCGTTCCCGTCGATCAACTGCCGGGCTCGTGAGGAACGGGCGGCCGGGTGAGGAAGCGGCACGCCGGCGGATCCGCGCGATCCTGCGCAAGGCTTCACTCTACGCGTGGGGCTTCCTGGCGCTCGCATTCGCTGTCGCACTCGGCGGCGCGGCACTCGCGGCGTGGGTGCTCACGGGTGCGGGATTGCCTTTCCTCGAGGCGTGGCTCACGATGAGTGCGATCGTGCTCGTGCCATCATTGATCGGCATCGTGTGGCGGGCATTGCGCGATCGGCCGGAGGTTGGCAGCGCTTCGATGACGGCGGATCCGGCCAACGGCACCGCAGACGAACGGAACTGAAAACGAGATGGCGGACGACAAGGGACTGACGAGCCGGGCCGACGACTTCGCCGCCTGGTACAACGAGGTGGTCCTGCGCGCGGAGCTGGCAGACTATTCGCCCGTGCGCGGCTGCATGGTCATCAGGCCGTACGGCTACGCGATATGGGAAAACATGCAGCGCGCGCTGGATGACATGTTCAAGGCGACAGGTCATCAGAACGCGTACTTCCCGCTGCTGATCCCGCAGAGCTACATCGAGCGCGAGAAGGAGCACGTCAAGGGGTTCGCGCCCGAGGTGGCCGTCGTGACGTACGCGGGTGGCAAGGAGCTGGAGGAGCCGCTGGTCATCCGGCCGACGTCGGAAACGATCATCTACGACATGTTCTCGAAGTGGGTCCAGAGCTATCGCGACCTCCCTCTGCTGATCAACCAGTGGTGCAACGTGGTTCGCTGGGAACTGCGAACGCGGTTGTTCCTTCGAACGGCGGAGTTCCTGTGGCAGGAAGGCCACACGGCGCACGCGACGGAACAGGAGGCGGAAGCGGAAGCGCTGCAGATGCTCGGCGTGTATCGCACCTTCATGGAAGACTGGATGGCGATGCCGCCCGTGACCGGGCGCAAGACGGACTCGGAGCGGTTCGCGGGCGCGCTCCGGACGTACGCGGTCGAGGCGCTGATGCAGGACAACCGGGCGCTGCAGGCGGGCACATCACACAACCTCGGCCAGAACTTCGCGAAACAGTTCGACCTGCGATTCCAGTCCGAGACGGGCACGGAGGAGTACGCATGGAACACGTCGTGGGGCGTGTCAACGCGTCTGGTCGGCGGACTGGTGATGACGCACGGTGACGACTCGGGCATCGTGGCGCCGCCGAAGCTGGCACCGATCCAGGTCGTGATCGTGCCGATCTACCGAAAGGATGAGGAACGGGACACGGTCCTTTCGAAGGCTGACGAGGTGGCGGCCATGCTGAGAGATCGCGGGCTCCGCCCGCACATCGACCGCCGCGACAACCTCAAGCCGGGCGCGAAGTACTGGGAGTGGGAGCGCAAGGGCGTACCGCTGCGGGTCGAGATCGGCCCGCGCGACGTCGAGCAGGGCCACGTGATGGTCGTTGCACGTGTGACGCCCTCCGATGCGCCGCGCAAGGAGCCGGTGGCCGAGGCGAACGTCGGACAGGCGCTGGCCGAACGCCTGGCAGCGTTCCAGGCGTCGCTGCTGGCGGACGCACGGCAGCGGCGCGAGGACAACTCGCATCGCGGCATCACCGACTTCACGATGTTCCGCGAGATCATCGAAGGAGACGGCGGCTTCGTCTACGCCGGCTGGTGCGGCGGTGAGACCTGCGAGGAACGCGTCAAGGCTGAGACGAAAGCGACGATTCGCGTGTTGCCCGATCCTGAGTTCCGTTCGCCGGACGCACCCGTGAAGTGCGTCGTGTGCGCCGGGCCGGCACAGCATGAAGCGGTCTGGGCTCGTGCGTACTGACACGCTCAGGCCCGGCTTCGACTGGAAGGGTGGCATCCTCCATTGCGAAGGCGTGCCGGCCGACCGGCTCGCCCGCGAGTTCGGTACGCCGCTTTACGTTTACAGCCGCGCCGTTATCGAATCGCGGTACCACGAGTTCCTCGACGCGTTCGCCCCCCTCGATCCGCTCATCGCGTACTCGGTAAAGGCCAACGGCAACCTCACGGTGCTGCGGATCCTGGCAGAAATGGGTGCCGGCGCGGACATCGTGAGCGGCGGCGAACTGAGCCGCGCTCTCGAAGCGGGGATTCCCGCCGACCGCATCGTGTTCAGCGGTGTCGGCAAGACACGGCCGGAAATGGAGCGCGCGCTGGACGCTGACATTCACGCATTCAACGTGGAGAGCGCGGGCGAACTCCGCGCACTGGCGGGACTCGCGGCCGCGACGGGTCGCGTTGCGCGCGTCGCGATCCGCGTGAATCCGGATATCGAGACGGCGACACCGCATCACTACACGCGAACGGGTCATGGCACGACGAAATTCGGTGTGCCGTACGACGAAGCGATCGGGCTGTACCGTGAGGCCGCAGCGTTGCCGGGTATCGATGTCCGCGGAGTGGACGTCCACATCGGCAGTCAGATCGTTGATCCCGAGCCGTACCGCACGGCGGTGCGACGTGTCCTCGACCTGGCCGACGCTCTGGCAAGCGAGGGCATTGCGCTCGAGTTCGTCGATATCGGCGGCGGCTATGGCGTTGCCTACGACGGCGAGGCCGGTCCGTCAGCGCATGACTTCGCTCGTCTGCTCGTGCCCGAACTTGCACACCGCGGACTGCGCGTTGTGCTCGAGCCCGGCCGCTACATTGTCGGGCCCGCCGGCACGCTGCTCACGCGGGTGCTGTACGTGAAGCGCATGGGCGCAAAGACATTCGTGATCACCGACGCGGGGATGAACGACCTGCTGCGGCCGAGCCATTACGCAAGCTGGCACCGGATCGATCACGTGCGCCGGACCGCGGGCCGCACGGAGGTCGAGGTCGATGTGGTCGGCCCGGTCTGCGAAAGCGGCGATTTCCTCGGTCTCGACCGCACGATCGCACTGCCCGAACCCGATGACCTGCTCGCGATCGGCACGGTCGGAGCGTATGGCTTCGCCATGTCATCGACGTACAATTCGAGACCGCGACCCGCCGAGGTGATGATCGATGGCGATCTCGCCCGCCTCATACGGCGCCGTGAAACCCTGAACGACCTCATCGAACCCGAACGCGACGCGGCCCTTGCCCGGCCGGCGACCGACTGAATGCGCAACCGCATCCTCATTCTCGATTTCGGATCCCAGTTCACACAGCTCATTGCACGACGCATTCGCGAAGAACGCGTCTACTGCGAGATCCATCCGCCAACCGTTTCGCTCGACTGGATCCGCGAATGGGCGCCGCGCGGCATCGTGCTTTCAGGCGGCCCGTCATCGGTCTACGACGAGGGCGTCGCCAAGCCCGATCCGGGCATCGTCGACCTCGGCATACCCGTGCTCGGCATCTGCTACGGCATGCAGTTGATCGCGCAGTCCAGCGGTGCCCGCGTCGTGCCCGGGCGCCGTGAGTACGGCCGCGCTGAACTAGTCGTCGAGGACCCGGACGCTCTTTTCGATGGATTCGCAGCGGGCGAGCGAGCAACCGTATGGGCCAGCCACGGCGACCACGTGGAAGTCGCACCGGACGGGTTCCGCTCGCTCGCATCGACCGCTGACCTGCCGGTCGCCGCGTTCTGCGCGGTCGACCGCCCGATCTACGGTGTGCAGTTCCACCCCGAAGTGGCGCACACGCCGCGCGGCGACGAGATCATCTCGAATTTCCTGTTCCGCATATGCGAGTGCGTCCCCGACTGGACCGCTGGCTCGTTCATCGATGAGGGCGTGCAGCGCATCCGTGACCAGGTCGGCGACGCGGATGTTATCTGCGGCCTTTCGGGCGGTGTCGACTCGTCGGTCGCAGCAGCGCTGGTCCATCGCTCGATCGAGGACCGGCTCACCTGCATCTTCGTCGATACCGGCCTGCTCAGGAAGGGTGAACGCGAGAGCGTCGAACGGACGTTCAGGCGACACCTCGGCATCAGACTCGCTGTCGTTGATGCACGCGAACGGTTCCTGTCACGGCTGCGCGGCGTCGAGGATCCCGAGCTGAAGCGTCGCACCATCGGCGAAGTCTTCATCCGTGTGTTCGAGGAGTCCGCCGCCGGGGCTGGCAGCGCACGGTTCCTCGTGCAGGGCACGCTCTACCCGGACGTCATCGAGTCCGTTTCCGTTCGCGGTCCATCCGCCGTGATCAAGACGCACCACAACGTGGGCGGGCTGCCCGACGACATGCAGTTCGAACTCGTCGAGCCGCTCCGCGAGCTGTTCAAGGACGAGGTGCGCCAGGTCGGTCGCGAACTCGGCCTGCCCGAGGAACTGGTCGGCAGACACCCGTTCCCGGGACCCGGCCTCGCGATCCGCGTACTGGGCGAGGTCACCGAGGAACGACTCGCCGTGCTGCGCGATGCCGACGCGATCTATCTCGAGGAGATTCAGGCGGCCGGACTCTACGACGACATCTGGCAGGCGTTCGCTGTGCTGCTGCCCGTCCGCAGCGTCGGCGTCATGGGCGACGCCAGAACCTACGAGAACGTCGTCGCGCTCCGCGCCGTCACCAGCCGCGACGGCATGACCGCCGACTGGTTTCCGTTCCCGCCCGACGTGCTCGGACGCATCTCGTCCAGGATCATCAACGAAGTGCCCGGCGTGAACCGCGTCTGCTACGACGTCAGCTCGAAGCCGCCAGCCACCATCGAATGGGAGTGAGCTTCAGCAGCCCGGCACGCCCGCCGCACACGCAACAACAGTCACCGACCGCGCACTCGACATCAGCGATTGCGTCCCCGGACCGAACGCCAGACCGAATACGTCCACCTGCGTATTCACCAGACCCGCCGGCACAACGAATGTGAACTCGCGGACCGCCTGCGACTGAGCGCCCGTCGATTCCACCGCCGAATCCAGCGCCGCATTGCCCGCCGCGTCCGCGCGACGAGCCACGAAGCCGACACCGTACAGCCGATCGCCCGTCAGATCGCGTGCCGACACCTCCACCGTCACACCCGTGCCCGACCCCAGTACGGCGCCCGCCAGCGGTGCAACTACCTCGACACTCAGGCTCGCTTCACCATCCGGCTCGACCGGCGAGGGACGGTCCCGGTCGAACGCGCAGCCGGACAGAATCGCGATCAGCGCAACCATGCGCCTCATCGTACAACCGCCGTGTCCGGAGCCAGCTCCGGTCCCGCCTCCGCTTCCGTGTTTACGACCCGGTCTATGCTGTCCCACACCGCCGCCATGAACGTCACGTCCGTTCCCCGAACCCGCGCGAACTCGACCAGCATCGAGTCCGTCACGCCCGCGCCCACCAGGATTTCGTCACGCCTCGCCGCAAACGTCGCCTCATCCGTCTCCAGCTCCGCCTGACGCAGCTCGATCATCACAGCGATGAACACGCCCCGGTCCATCACCTCCGGCTCCTCCTCGCCGCACGCGCCGCCGAGCAGCACCAGCGCCGCCACTACGTATCCACGAATCCTCAATGCCCGCTCCGCTGATCGGTTGACCCAGGTCCCATGCGCCCGAATATCCCGATGATGGACCGGGCGAACAAGCGACGGCCGGCGTAACGGGCGTCAGCTGCCAGATCGGCAGCCCGGGAGGGTACGCGGCTTGCCCCTGCAGGGGGTTGGCAGCGAACGTGGCTGTGAACCCCGCCAGCAAGGAAGGCCAGGTGTTGAATCAGGACCGATTGACGATCAAGGCCGCGGAGGCGATCCAGGCCGCGGCAGCGGAGGCGACGCGACGCGGGAATCCGTCACTGGAGGACGTACACATACTGCACGCGCTGCTGGACCAGGACGAGACGGTGGTTGTCCCGATCCTGCAGAAGGTGGGCGTGAACGTGGCCCGACTGAGCGACGGCCTGATGCAGGCACTGGAGCGGCTGCCGAAGCAGACGGGCGGTTCACATCCGACGATCAGCCGGGAGTTGAACCAGATCTTCGACCTGGCGGCTGCGACGGCGGGCAAGCTGAAGGACGAGTATGTGTCGACGGAGCACCTGTTGCTGGGTCTGGCGATTCAGAAGGGATCGACGACACGGGACCTCCTGACGGAGCAGGGTGGGACGCGGGAAGCGCTTGAAGAAGCGCTGGAATCCGTGCGGGGTTCGCATCGGGTGACAGACCAGTCTCCGGAGGAGAAGTATCGGTCACTGGAGCGGTTCACGCGGGATCTTACGGACGCGGCGCGTGCAGGGAAGCTCGATCCGGTGATAGGCCGGGACGAAGAGATCCGGCGGGTGGTCCAGGTGTTGAGCCGGCGGACGAAGAACAACCCGGTGCTGATCGGCGAGCCGGGCGTGGGCAAGACCGCGATCGTGGAGGGGTTGGCGCAGCGGATCGTGAACGGCGATGTCCCGGAATCACTGAAGGACAAGCGGCTGATCCAGCTCGACATCGCGTCAATGGTGGCCGGCGCCAAGTACCGTGGCGAGTTCGAGGAACGTCTGAAGTCGGTGCTGAAGGAACTGAACGAGGCGGAGGGCCGGTACGTCGTGTTCATCGACGAGTTGCACACGATCGTGGGCGCGGGTGCGGCGGAGGGTGCGGTAGACGCGGGCAACATGCTGAAACCGCCGCTGGCGAGGGGTGAGTTGCGGCTGGTGGGTGCGACGACGCTGGACGAGTACCGCAAGCACATCGAGAAGGACCCGGCCCTGGAGCGGCGGTTCCAGACGGTTTTCGTGGGCGAACCGAGCGTCGAGGACGCGATCGCGATTCTTCGCGGGCTGAAGGAGCGCTACGAAGTTCATCACGGCGTGAAGATCACGGATGGTGCGATCGTGGCCGCGGTGAAGCTGTCGGACCGTTACATCGGGGGGCGGTTCCTTCCGGACAAGGCGATCGACCTGATCGACGAGTCGGCGTCGCGGCTGCGGATCGAGATCGACTCGATGCCGGTCGAGATCGACGAGGTGGAGCGTCGCATCATGCAGCTCGAGATCGAGCGGACGGCGCTCGAGCACGAGACGGAACGTGAGGCGAAGGAGCGCCTGTCGGGTATAGAAAAGGAGCTGGCGCAGCTAGGCGAACGGGTTGGTGCGCTGAAAGCTGCGTGGCAGTCGGAGAAGGATGCGATTGCGCGGATCCGCGAGTTGAAGGAGCGCATGGACGGGTTGCGGGTCGAGGTGGAGCGGGCGACCCGGACGGGCGATCTGACTCGCGCGGCGGAGATACAGTACGGGGAAGTGCCGCGTCTGGAGAAGGATCTCGTAGCGGCGGAGGATCGGCTTCGGGAGCTGCAGTCACGGGGCAAGTTCCTGAAGGAGGAGGTCGACGCGGACGATGTCGCCGATATCGTGGCGAGGTGGACGGGCATCCCGGTATCGCGGATGCTCGAGTCGGAAAAGGCGAAGCTGAGCCGGCTCGAGGATGCGCTCGCGGAGCGCGTGATCGGGCAGGAAGAAGCGACGAAAGCGGTGGCGGACGCGGTCCGGCGGAGCCGCGCGGGACTGCAGGATCCGGATCGTCCGATCGGCAGCTTCATCTTTCTGGGTCCGACGGGCGTGGGCAAGACGGAAACGGCTCGAGCGCTGGCTGAGTTCCTGTTCGCGGACGAGGACGCGATGGTCCGCATCGACATGTCCGAGTACATGGAGAAGCACGCGGTCGCGCGGTTGATCGGCGCGCCGCCCGGCTACGTGGGCTACGAAGAGGGTGGCCAGCTGACGGAATCCGTTCGGCGCCGGCCATACTCGGTGCTCCTGTTCGACGAGATCGAGAAGGCGCACACGGATGTGTTCAACCTGTTCCTGCAGATTCTCGATGCCGGCCGATTGACGGACTCGCAAGGTCGGACGGTCGACTTCCGGAACACGGTGATCATCATGACGTCCAACATAGGCAGCCAGTACATCCTCGAGAACGCGGGCGGTGACTGGGATGCCGTGGCTAGTGTGGTACTGGGCGAAATGCGCCGATACTTCAGACCGGAGTTCATGAATCGAGTGGACGACGTGATCGTGTTCCGGCCGCTGACGAAGCCGCAGCTTCGACGCATCGTCGAGCTTCAGCTCGACCGGCTCAGGGAACTGCTGGCGGAACGTCGCATAGCGCTCGAAATCACGGAATCGGCCGAGGACCTCGTGGCCGAAGCAGGCTACGACCCGGCGTTTGGCGCGCGTCCACTGAAGCGCGCGATTCAGCGCCTGATCCAGAACCCGCTGGCGCTGCGGATCCTCGAAGGCGAGTTCGATGATGGAGACACGATCCATATCGAGCGGAACGCGGACAACGAACTCGTGTTCACCAGGGCGGAACAGGGCGTGGTAGTCGCTTGACATGTCCCGCGCAGCCCGTGAGCTTTCAGCATCTTCCAGGAAGGGAAGCAGACAAGATGCGGCCAGGATGCCCGAGTGGAGCCGGTATGGCTCTCATCGCAGTGGTTCTGTTGGCGGCGTGTGGCGGTGCGAGCCGACCGGAGCCGGCCAACCCGATGCCGACCAATCCCGAAGTTGCAACGCAGCTCGTGATAGAGCAGTTCCTGCGCGCGGCGAATTCGAACGACCTCGATACGATGGCAAGGCTGTTCGGCACGGTCGACGGCTCGATTCTCAACCGTGATCCCCGTCAGCTCGTGGACGAGCAGATGTTCGCGCTTGCATCAATCCTGCGACACGAGGGGTTCACGATCCAGCGGTTCGAGGTCGTGCCCGGCCGGCGCGACGAGGCGACGCGCGCGATCGTGAACATGCGATTCTCCGATCGGAACGTCGACGTGCCGTACGTTCTGGTCTGGTCAAAGGACCGTACCTGGATGATCGAGCAGATCGAGATCAACCGGATCATGGGTCGCTGAGCGACGAGGTTCAACCGGCGTCCTGCACGAGTTCGATCAGGACGCCGCCGACGCTGCGCGGATGGATGAAGGCGACGAGGCGGCCGTGCGCACCGGCTCGAGGAGTGCGGTCGATCAGTTCGAAGCCGCGCATGCCCAGGTCTTCGAGAACGGCCGCGAGGTCGGTGACGCGATAGGCGATGTGATGTAGCCCGGGTCCGCGCCGATCGAGGAAGCGGGCGACTGGTGAATCGGGGCCGGTCGGCTCGAGAAGTTCGACACGGCAGCCGGCGGTACCGACGAAGACGACGTTGACGCCCTGGGACTCGACGGCTTCGGGCCGGGAACCCGGAGCGCCGGAGATGAGTTCAAGGGCCGGCAGCGCGGCGCGAATGGACGGCACCGCGATCGCCACATGGTCGAGCGGGTATTCCAGGTCAGGCTCCGTCGGCTGGTGGTCGTCGCGTCGCACAAGATAGGACCGGACCGCACGGATGGCACGCGCGGCAGGAACCAAAGGAGACGGTGAATGGAGGAGAACGGCGGGCCGGTGGTGGTGACGGATGCCAACTTCGGCGACATGATCGAGGAGCATGAGGGGCTTTCGCTCGTCGATTTCTGGGCGGTCTGGTGCGGCCCGTGCCGCATGATCGCGCCACTGATCGAACAGCTTTCGAAGGACTATGCAGGGCGCGTCCAGTTCGGCAAGCTGGATGTCGACTCGAATCAGCAGACGGCGGTGAAATACAGTATCCGCTCGATTCCGAGCATCCTGTTCTTCAAGGACGGAAAGCACGTGGACACGGTGGTCGGGGCGGTGCCGAAGGCACACCTCGAACGCAAGATCGAGGAGCACCTCTGATCGCGGTGGCTGTGCGCAACCGGACTGCGGGGTGACGGCACGTGGCCGTTGCCCCGTTTTCGCATCAGCGGGAGGCCATTCGGTGGCGTCGCTGTACATCGTGAGTACGCCGATCGGCAACCTGGGCGACTTCACGTACCGGGCTGTCGAGATACTGTCGCGCGTTCCGCACATCCTGGCCGAGGATACGAGGCGCACGTCGATTCTGCTGCGGCACTATGGCATCGAGGGTCGACCCGTTTCGGCGCATGCGCACAACGAGGAGTCGAGAGCCGCGCAGATGGTCGACTGGCTGGGCGCTGGCGAAGACGTGGCCATCGTGTCGGACGCGGGCACACCGCTCATCTCGGATCCCGGCGCCCGTCTTGCGCGCGCGGCTCTGGACGCGGGTCACGAGGTGATCCCGATCCCGGGCGCGTCCGCGGCGCTGGCAGCACTGGTTGCGTCCGGTATCGAACCGGAGCCGTTCACGTTCGTCGGGTTCCTGCCGCGGTCGGGTGGGTCGAGGACGCGCGCGATCGAAGCCGCGGCGGCGTCGCGTTCGACAACGATCCTGTTCGAGGCGCCAGGTCGTCTGGTGAAGCTGCTCCGTGACCTCGAAGCGACGTGCGGCGAAGACCGGCGTGTGGCGGTGGCGAGGGAACTGACCAAACTCCACGAGTCGACGTTCCGGGGAACCTTGTCGGAAGCCCGCGCCTACTATCAGGATGCGGCGGTTCGCGGAGAGATCGTCGTGGTTGTTGCCGGTGCTGCCTCGGCCGGTGCGTCGACGGACCCCGCGGAGGCGGAACGCGTCGTGCGTGCCCTTCTGGAAAACGGCCTGAAGCCGAGCGCAGCGGCGCGCGAAGCCGCACGAGTGCTCGGTATCGCCCGTCGCGACGCCTACCGGCTCGCTCTCGGTGTAACGGAGAGCGGTGAGGAGTGAGTCCTTGAGACCGGCCGCCCTGCTGCTGCTGTCATTTCCGCTCTTTGCCGCCAACGTGATGGCGCAGGAGACCGGCGTCATCACGATCGCACAGCTCCAGTACGACGGCGGCGGCGACTGGTACGCAAACCCGTCCGGGTTGCCGAACCTGTTGAAGGAGATCCGGACGCGGACCGGTATCGGCGTTTCGGAACGGCCGGCGACGACCCGGCTGACCGACCCGGCGCTGTGGAGTTATCCGTACCTCTACATGACCGGCCACGGCAACGTGCGGTTCTCCGATGAGGAGGTTGGGATTCTGCGGCGATACCTGGAGGCGGGCGGGTTCCTCCATGCCGACGACAACTACGGCATGGACGCGAGTTTCCGCCGCGAGATCCGCCGCGTGTTCCCGGACGCCGAGCTGCGGGAGGTACCGGTCGACCATCCGGTGTACCATGTGATGTACGAGTTCGCGGACGGTCTGCCGAAGATCCATCGACACGATGGCGAGCCGCCCCGGGGTTTCGGCATCTTTCACGGTGGCCGGATGGTGGTCTACTATTCGTTCGAGTCGGACCTCGGCAACGGCTGGGAGGATCCGAAGACGTACGACGATACGCCCGCGGTACGTGAACAGGCGTTCCGCATGGGCGTCAACATATTCCTGTACGCGCTAGCGCAGGTTGCCTCATGAGCCCGCACTCGATATCGCTCGACGATCTGATCCGGCGCGCCAGACGAGGCGTTCGGCGCGACACGGCGATCGCGGTTGCGTTCGCGGCGATGCTGGTGGTGCCGGCGACGCTCGCTCTGGCCTGGCTTCTCGCCGACGTCACGCAGTGGCTGGCGCCGAGCCCCGTGCCCCTTGTGCTCGAAGGTCTGGGCTTCGCCGCTATCGTCGGCATTGCGTACTACTCGTGGCGTCGCTGGCAGGCCGGTACGGACGAGCGGGATCTGGCGTCGGTCGCCGATACGCACGCCAGTCTTGCGCCCGGTTCCGTCCTCGGCATGCTCGAGCTGGGTCGCGGGATTCCCTCCGGCACATCGGCCGCGTTGTACCAGCGCGAGTGCGTCGCCGTAGACGGCCGGTTCGTCGGCGTCAGGCCGTCGGCCGTGACCGGGTCGATCGGACAGCGCGCACGACGCAGGGCCGCCCTGCTCGGGACCGGCCTGGCCGGACTGACGGCAATCACCGCGCTCCTCGGTTTCACTTCACCGGATCGGAGCGGCGCGGCATGGACGCCGCTGCTCCACCCGCTGGCGCACCTGTCGTCGCCACCGCTGCCGCCACTGGACGTCCAGCCCGGCGATGCGGAAGTCCTGCGTGGCGGCGATCTGGAAGTGCGGGTTCACGCCGAGGGCCGATTCGCGGTGACGGTGGCGTGGCGAGCGGAAGGTGACATTCTACGGCGCGAGACGGTATCGGTCCTGGAAGACCGGGCGGTCGCGCTGGTGAAAGGCGTCGACGCGCCGACCGTGTACTGGGTCGAAGCGCCCGACGGCGCACGCAGCCGCCAGTTCACGATTACGCCGCTCGATCCGCTGCTCGTGACCGAGCTGACGGTCGTGGTCCGGTATCCTGACTACGTGGGCCGCTCGCCCGACCGCTACTCGACGGATCTGCCGCCGCTCGAGCTACCGCAGGGGACGTCGCTGCTGATCGAAGGTCGCACGACCCGCGAGCTGAGCCGCGGCTCGCTGGAGGACGGAAGTGGGAGCGTCGTCCGACTCGATGTCGACGGTGCGGGGTTCCGCACGAACTGGACACCAGGCGCGGATGGCGTCTACGAGTGGAGCCTGACCGGCGCCGACGGGTCGGCGCTGCTGTCGCCGCCAGCGCCGCTTGAGATCACGATGCTGCCCGACTCGCCGCCCGAGGTGGAGATCACGTTCCCCGGCCGCGACACACTGATCGATGCGACACGGCTGCACCCGATCGCCGCCGACGCACGCGACGACTACGGGATAGCGCAGGCGACGCTCGTCAGCTGGCGCATCAGCGCGGCCGGCCGCGCTGACCCCCCGACCGAGCAGACTCTGCCGGTCGACGGCCAGGACGAGCGCGTTCTCGCTCGCGGCATGCTGGACCTGCGCGAACGGGATATTCTGCCTGGCGATACGATCCGTTACTTCGTTCGTGTCACCGACAACTCGCCCAGGGGGCAGACGGCCGTTTCCACGACGTTCTCGCTGTACCTGCCCGGCGCGTCCGAACTGCGCAGCCGCGTGACGGAAGAAGCGGACGATCTCGTTCGCGAAGCGCAGGACCTCGCCAACAGAACACGCGACCTCAACGAAGCCACACGCACGCTCGAGCGCCGGACCGAGGCAGCCAATTCGCGGCGCAACGATCCGGCGAACACGACCAGTGCAGGCGAGTCGTCCGCGACCCAGGGTTCGCTCGGATTCCGCGAGTCCGAACAGGCTCGCCAGATCCTCGACGAGCAGAGGAAGGTCGCCGAAGACATCGAAGCCATGCGCGACCGGCTCGAAGCGATCCAGCGCGCCATCGCCGACGCCGGTCTCGAGGATCCGGGCACACGCGAAAAGCTCGACGAGCTGCGCGAAATGTACGAGCGTATGCTGGATCCGCAGACCAGCCAGCAGATGGATCAGCTCAAGCAGGCCCTCGACAGCCTGGATCCGCAACAGCTCGAGAAAGCGCTCGAGCAGCTCGCTCAGAATCAGGAAGAGCTGCGCCAGCGCCTCGAGGACAGCCTCGAGGATCTCGAACGCAACGCCGTCGAGCAGCGTACCGGCGCGCTGGCCCAGGATGCACGCGAGCTGGCAACCCAGCAGCAGGCACTCGCCGAGTCCCTTCGATCGCAGTCACCGACCAGCGAGACCGAAACGCAGCGCCAGCTCGAACGTAGGGCCGGTGAGCTTGCGTCGCAGATGAACGAACTGGGACGCGATCTCCAGTCACAGGACCGGAAGGAAGCCGCCGGCCAGACCGCGCAGGCTCGCCAGGACGTGGAAGCCGCGCGCCAGGACATGCGGAACGCGGCGCAGAGCGCCGACTCACGCCAGTCCGAACAGGCGGCGCAGGCCGGCGACCAGGCCGCGCAGCGTCTCGAACAGGCCGCCGACCGGCTCCAGGAAGCCCGCAGTCAGATGGCTGACGCCTCCGAGCAGGCAATGCGCGAGGCCGTCGAGCGCGCCACCAACGAGGCGCTTTCGCTCGCTCAGCGCCAGCAGGCGCTGCAGGACCGGATGGAGCAGCAGCAGGCGCAGGCCGACTCGCTGGCACAGGCGGCCGCTGATTCAGCGGCAAGCCAGCAGGCAGGTCAGCAGCAGCAGGGCGGCCAGCAGCAGCAGGGCGGTCAGCAACAACAGGGCGGCCAGCAGCAGCAGGGCGGCCAGCAGCAGCAGGGTGGCCAGCAGCAACAGGGTGGCCAGCAACAGCAGGGCGGTCAGCAACAGCAGGGCGGTCAGCAGCAAGGCGGTCAGGGCGGTTCCCCGGAGACACAGGGCCTGCGGCAGGAACAGGCCGCGCTGCAGCAGGGTCTTGAGCAGCTGGGTCGCAATCTTTCGCAGGCGGCCGATCAGACGGGCTCGATGAGCCGGGATGTCGGTGCCGCGCTTGGCCGCGCGAATCTGAGCATGCAGCAGACGGCGCAGGCGCTCGAGCAGATGCAGCAGGGTCAGGGCCAGATGCCGACGCAGCAGGCGTCCGAGACGGTGGAAGCGTTGAACCGGCTGGCGCTTTCGCTGCTGAACAGTCAGCAGGAGGGCGGCCAGCAACAGAACGCGGGCGGCACCGAGCAGGCCATGCAGCAGCTCTCGCAGCTCGCACAGCAGCAGGGCCAGTTGAATGGTCGATCGAGTTCATTGATGCCACTGAACCTGCAACCGCAGGCGATGTCGCAACAACTTGACCGGATGGCGCAGGAGCAGCGCGATATCGCGACGAAGCTCGATGGCGTGAACGAATCACTGGGGCGTCGCGACGATGTGCTGGGTGATGTCCAGGCGATGGCGGAGGAGGCGGCGCGAATCGCGCGGGAGATGGAGGGCGGACGGCTTCCCGCGGACGTGCTTGCGCGACAGGAGCGGCTGTTCCATAGGCTCCTGGATGCGGGCCGGACACTCGAGAGGGACGAGACGAGTGAGGAGCGCGTTGCCGAACGCGCCGGCCAGTACACGCCGTCGGTACCGCCAGCGCTGGACGCCGCCATGCTGGACACGTCCGTGAGGTACCGGGTGCCGACGCCGGAGGAACTTAGGAGTCTGCCGCCGGCTTATCGCAAGATGATCCTGGAGTACTTCGAGCGGATCAACCGGGTATCGCCAGGGGCGGAGGCACGGCGACGGGAGTGAGCCGCAGCATCGCCCGCGCCGCCTGCCGCGCGGCGGCCATTGCCGCGCTCGTCGGACTCGTCGATCCGGGTCCGGTCGGTGCGGCGACTGCGACGCAGGATGATGAAGGTCGGGTCCTGCGGACCGTCGGCCTGCTCGAAGCGGCGGGCGAATACGAGCCGGCCGACAGCCTTCTCCGCACCGTCCTCGATCGCAATCCCGGGTCGCTTGCGGCGCTCCTGACTTTCGAGCGCATCGCCGCCCTGCGCGGACGGGTCGATGAGATCGTCCCTGTGGTCGATGCGTTGCTGGCGATCGAACCGGCATCGATCGTGGCGCACCAGATGCGCATACGGGCCCTGTCCCGCCTGGACCGAACGGCGGAACTCGAGGCTGCCGCGACCGAATGGATGGCTGCGTTGCCGACGATCGAGGCGCCGTACCGTGAGATTGCCCGGGTATGGCGCAGTCGCGGCGAGTACGAGCGCGCAATCACGACGCTGGAGCGCGGCCGGGACCGGATCAAACGTCCCGATGCGCTGGCGCTCGAGCTTGGTGACGTCTGGGCGGAGCTCGGCGATGTCCGGGCCGTCGCCCGCGAGTGGGCACGCGCCATTGGTTCGCGCGGCGAAGCCTTCCTGCTGGTGCGGCGGCGACTCACGAACCTGCCGGACGCCGGCGCTTCCGTGATACCCCGCCTTGTCAACGCCCTCGTCGACAAGGATGCCACTCCGGCGAGGCGCAGGGCTGCCGTCCAACTCGCCATCGATGCGGGCCTCGACCGTCGCGCCGAGGCTCTGGCCGCCAGACTCGTCGAAGAACTGGAAGACGCCGAGCGTCGCGCATTTCTCGTCGAGGTCGGGAGGCGGGCCGATGGTGCCGGCCTGCGCCGTCTCGCTCTGTGGGCGTACGGCCGAATCGTGGCTGACGGCGCCGGCGCCGACCCGATGCTGCCTGTCCGCACCCGGATGGCGGAGCTGGCTCTTTCGCTCGGCGACACGGCGGGGGCAGCGGCGGTGTACCGCGAGGTCGAAGACCAGCTCGAGCCGGGCTCGCCAGAACGACGTCAGGCGCAGTCTCTGCGCGTGCAGAGGCTGGCCAGGGAGCAGTCGTTCGACGAAGCACTGGTCGAGTTGAGGACGCTGGCGGCGGCGCCGGGGTCCGGAAATGAAGCCGACCTGGCGGGGGCGGTCCTGGCGAACGCACTGGTCGACGCGGGTCGAGCGGCAGATGCCGGGCGTGCGCTGGACGGCATGCGCGGGCCGCACATCAGCCTGGCGCGCGGTCGCGTGCTCATGACGCTCGGGGATGTCGACCGTGCACGGACCGAGATCCTGGCGGCCGCACCGCAACTGGCGGGACCGGAGGCAACCGACGCGATCCGTCTCGCCGCGCTGCTCGGACGCCTGTCCGAGGATGGTGGCGCCCTCATCGGCGAGGGCCTGGCCGAGATATCCGCGGGCGACAGGCGGGCCGGCGTGATGTTACTGTACGACGGATCCGAGCGGCTGCACGACTTCGAACGCGCCGCCATCCTCGATTTCGCCGCGAGCCTGGCGGAGCGGATCGGCCTGCACGCCGAGGCCGATCAGGTGCGGCGCGATATCGTTGGCCAGACGCCCGACTCGCCGGAAGCACCCGCCGCGCTGCTCGCGCTGGCCCGGCGAGAGATCGACCGCAGGTCACCCGACGAGGCCCGGCTGTTGCTCGAACGCCTGCTGTTCGAGTATCCTCGGAGCGCCCTCGCGCCGCAGGCCCGGCGCGAGCTGGAACGGATGGGCTCACAGAAACGCCAACCGTAACGAACGGAACGGATCAATGCGCCTGACCCTCGCGATCCTTGCTGTCTTCGCCTTTGCCCCGCCAGCGAGCGCGCAGTTCCTGCTCGTGCCCATGGATCGCGACCAGAACAACCACCTCAAGGCGTACGGCCTCACGTTCTGGGCGATCGAGCAGGGTCATACCGCCGAATGGCTGCTGAACTACCGGGATGGCTCGTTCCTGCTGGCCGATACGCCGGAGTCACGCCGCGAGGCGGCACTGCGCGGCGTTTCGACGCAGCCGCTCAATGCGATCGGGGTCGGCGAGATCCGCGCGGCGATCGAGGACAGTAACATGGAAACCGTCGTACTCGAGCGCGCGCCACGCATCGCCGTCTACACGCCCGGGAACGCCAATCCCTGGGATGACGCGGTCACGCTGGCGCTCGACTACGCGGACATCCCGTATGAGAAGATCTGGGATGCCGAAGTGATGCAGGGCCGTCTCAACGAATACGACTGGCTGCACCTGCATCACGAGGACTTCACGGGCCAGTATTCGAAGTTCTTCATCAGCTACTCCGGCTCGCCGTGGTTGCAGGAGGCGGTCCGCCAGAACGAAGCGACGGCCAGACAGTTCGGACAGCCGAACGTTCCCGCGCTGAAGAAGTCGGTCGCCGAACAGATCCGGCTGTACGTTGCCGAAGGCGGGTTTCTTTTCGCGATGTGTACCGCAACGGAAACGATCGAACTCGCGCTGGCGGCCCTGGGTGTCGATATTGCCGCGGCGTTCAGCGACGGGACGGGCATCGATTCGGAGGCGACGTCGAAGATGCAGTGGAACCGGACGATGGCGTTCCGCGATGCACAGGTGCAGACGAATCCTTCGGTGAACGCGTTCAGCGACATCGACGGCCACCAGGTGAACACGCCCTGGCGCCAGCCGCTCGGTGCGTTCGAGCTGTTCGAGTTCAGCGCGAAGTTCGATCCGGTGCCGTCCATGCTCGTGCAGAACCACGAGTCCGTGATCGGTGACTTCTTCGGCCTTACGACCAGCTTCCGGCGCGACCGGCTCAAGCCGGGCGTCGTCGTGCTCGCGCAGGAGGAGGGCGTGCCATGGGTCAAGTACATCCACGGCAACTACGAACAGGGCACATGGACATTCTACGGCGGACACGATCCGGAGGACCCGCAGCACCAGATCGGTGATGCTCCGACCGACCTCGCCATGCACCCGCATTCGCCGGGCTACAGGCTGATCCTCAACAACGTACTGTTCCCGGCTGCCAGGAAGAAAACGCTGAAGACGGACTGAGCAGGCTGTGGAACCGGGACAGTCTTCGGCACTTCAGCTCGCAGTCAGCGCGGCGCGGCACATTCGCGAAGAGGTCGCTCGCGCGCGCGCCCACGAAGTCTGCTTCGTGGCGGCCGTCAAAGCGGGCACGATCGACGACCCGCGCACCGTCGCCCGGGGCCACGGCAGCGCCGTGCTGGCCGCATACCGCGATGCACCGCCCGGCTCGATCGTCATCCACAACCACCCGTCAGGCGACCTGACGCCGTCCGATGCCGACCTCCGCGTGGCAGCCGACCTGTACGCGATGGGAATCGGCATGGCCATCGTCGACAACAACGCGACCGAGTTGTACATCGTCGTCGAGCCAATGCTGCCGGAGTCGCTCGATCTGCTCGATCCGGACGAGATCGAAGCACTGCTCGGACCGGGTGGTCCCGTGAGCCTGGCGCACCCCGCATACGAAGACCGGCCCACACAACGCGACATGTCGCGCGAGGTCGCCAGGGCATACAACGAGGGCGGCGTGGCGTTGACAGAGGCGGGTACGGGCACGGGCAAATCGATCGCGTACCTCGTGCCGGCCATACTCTGGAGCCTGCGCAATCGCGAACGCACGATCGTGTCGACCAACACGATCAACCTGCAGGAGCAGCTGGTCGACAAGGATCTTCCGTTTCTGCGCAAAGCACTCGGCCAACCGTTCCGATTCGCGCTCGTGAAGGGGCGCAACAACTACGTTTCGATCCGGCGAGCGCGGCTTGCGGCGGAACAGGCGCAACTGCTGCTCGATGACGGGCCGCAGAAGGAGGTCGAGGCAATCGTCGAGTGGCTCGCTCATACGCGGGACGGTTCGCTGCAGGACCTGTCGTTCCAGCCGAGTGACGAAGTGTGGGACGAGGTCGTGTCCGATTCGGATGTATGCCTGCGAACGCGCTGCCCGCACTTCGACGCATGCTTCTACCAGCGCGCGCGGCGCGACGCATCGGCGGCCGAGATCCTGGTGGTCAATCATCACCTGCTGTTCAGCGACATCGCGGTTCGCAGATCGCAGGACAACTACTCCTCGCCGGCCGTGTTGCCTCCGTATCGGCGACTCGTGCTCGACGAAGCGCACAACCTCGAGGACGCCGCGACATCTCATCTCGGCGTCAACGTCTCGCGCCGTTCCGTGATGCGCATCCTTGCCCGGCTCGATCGGCGAGGTCGTGGTCTGCTGGCTGGCATCGAGCAGCGGCTCGCGACAGGCGACCAGGACCTGCTGCGCGACGACGCGCTCGAGTACATCGGCGCCCGCGTCCGGCCACGCGTCGAACGGGCAAGGGAAGCGGCAGCCGATTTCTTCGCCCAGCTCGCGACGCTGTGCGGAACGACCGACGATGGGCTCGTGCGTCTCGCGGATGATTTCACGGGCGATGCAGCATGGATCGAAGGCCCGGCCACGGCGCTCGAGAGCCTGCTGCTGCTGCTCGACGAGCTGGCGCGCGGGGTTGTCAGCCTGCGCGACCGCATTACGATCGATGAGCACTGGGCCGGCAAGCTGGCCGAGCATCTGGTCGAGCTTCAGGGCGCCCAGGCGAGGTTGAAGGAAAGCAGCGCGGGGCTGCGCCTGGCGCTTCAGCCCGGTGATCGGGATGCGCTCGTGCGCTGGATCGAGCGACGGGGCGTAGCGCGCGAGCCGAATGTCGCGATACGCGCGGCTCCCATCGACCTGGCCGAGGCACTGCGCGAGGGCGTGTTCGAGCGCATGAACACGGTCGTACTGACGTCCGCGACAATGACGACACGCGATGGGTTCGGCTTCGTCCGCTCGAGACTCGGATTGGGCGCGGGCCTGCGCGTAAACGAGTCGTCGCATCCGACGCCGTTCGACATCGAGCGGCAGACGGTGCTGGCGATCGCGACCGACCTGCCGTCGCCACGCACGAATGGCGATGGCCGCCACGAACGCGCCATCGCGGTCGTGACCGAGGATCTTGCCCGGCTTACCGACGGTGGCCTGTTCGTCCTGTTCACGTCGTATCGGTCGATGCGGGCGGTTGCGGTCGAGCTGAGACGGCGGGGCTGTGAGGGCCGCTGGCCGCTCTACGTACAGGGCGAGGCGCCGCGCGCGAAACTGCTGGCCGCCTTCGTCGACTCGGCGCGCGGCGTGCTGCTCGGCGTGTCATCCTTCTGGGAGGGCGTGGACGTGCCCGGCGAGCCGTTGCGCGGACTCGTGATCGCCAAACTGCCGTTCAAGGTGCCGACCGAGCCACTCACCGCCGCCCGGCTCGAGGCCATCGAGAAGAACGGCCGCAGCGGGTTCGCCGAGTACATGCTGCCGCTTGCCGCGCTGCGACTGAAGCAGGGATTCGGCCGGCTGATCCGCTCGAAGACCGACCGTGGCGCCGTCGTCATTCTCGACCGGCGCGTCATGGAGCGCGGGTACGGCCGCTACCTCATGGAAACGCTCGCGCCGGCGCCGGTCACGGCCGGCACGTGGGCCGAGATCCGCGAGCAGCTCCGCGAGTTCTACTTGCGAAGTGACCCTGTCGCCACAGATCGTTCAATCGGCGTCGGCGCGAACGCGAACGCCACGTACCGCTGACCCGAGCGAGTCTTGAGCCTGCCACGAGCGAGCAAGATCGTCTGCGTCGGTCGCAACTATGCGGCTCACGCCAGAGAGCTGGGCAACCAGGTGCCGGATCGCCCGTTGCTCTTTCTCAAGCCGCCATCGTCACTCATCGGCGATGGCGATGTGATCGTGCTGCCGGACGAGTCGACACGTGTCGAACACGAAGGCGAGATCGGCGTCGTGATCGGACGGCGGGCCCGTGCGGTGGCCGAAGGCGAGGCGCTGGAAGCTGTCGCGGGCTACGTTCCTCTCAACGACGTGACCGCGCGCGATCTCCAGAAGACTGACAGCCAGTGGACACGGGCGAAGGGCTTCGACACCTTCTGTCCGGTCGGCGCGTTGCATCCCGCGGACGGTGTGGACTGGCGATCGCTCGAGATCACCTGCACCGTTAATGGTCTGGTGCGGCAGCGCGGTAGTGCGGACAGCATGGTCTTCGGTGTGCCGTACCTGATCGCCTACATCAGCTCGATCATGTCGCTCGAGCCGGGCGACATCATCGCGACCGGCACGCCTGAAGGCGTGGGGCCGCTCGACGACGGCGATACCGTCTGCGTCGAGATTACACAGGTCGGGCGCGTCGAGAACGCGGTCCGTCGCAGGATCACGGAGGCATCATGAACGGATCGACCGCCGAACACGTGGCAGTACCGCTGGCGAGCCGGCTGGACGGTTTTCCGGGTTATCCACTGGCCGATGTGCCGCAGATCCGGCGCGAGCTTCGGGCCAGAGGCGTCGACGTGATCGATCTGGGCGCCGGCGATGCCGAACTTTCACCGCCGCCCGCAGCACTGGCGGCGCTGCGCGAAGCGTCGAACGACCCGGCCATGAGTCGGTACCCGTTCCAGCTCGGCCTGCCGGAGTACCGCGAGGCGGTTGCCGCCTGGATGCAGACACGATTCGGCGTGCGCGTCGACGCCTATCGCGAGATTCTGCCGCTGATCGGTTCAAAGGAAGGCATCGCGCACCTTGCGCTGTGTTACGTCAATGCCGGCGATGCCACGGTGCTTCCGGACCCGGGCTATCAGCCGTACGTCGGCGGTACTCTGTTGGCGGGCGGCCAGCCGTTCGCCGTGCCACTGACAGCGGACAACGGATTCCTCATCGACGTCGACGCGATTCCGGCAGCGATCGTGCGTCGTACCCGGATCCTGTACCTGAACTACCCGAACAATCCGACCGCGGCGATCGCGCCGCGTGAGTACCTCGAGCACGTTGTCGCGTTCTGCCGCCGGCACGCGATCATGCTGGCGTACGACAATGCGTACAGCGAGATCGCCTTCGATGGGTACAGCCCGCCGTCGATCCTCGAGATCGATGGCGCGATCGACGTGGCCGTCGAGTTCCACTCGTTCTCGAAGACATACAACATGACGGGCTGGAGGATCGGCTGGGCGGCGGGCGGCGCAGAGGCGATTGCGGCGTTGTCACGCGTCAAGTCGTTCATCGACACGGGCCAGTTCCTGGGTGTGCAGGCCGCGGCACGAGCGGCGCTCGGTGTCTGGGCCGAGTGGGTGCCGGGCAACGTCGCGGAGTTTGCCGCCCGGCGCGATTCGCTCGTGGCCGAGTTGCAGAACACGGGCTTCGAAGCAACGTCACCGAAGGCAACCATGTACGTCTGGTTCCCGATACCGCCGGGGACGGACTCGCACGCCTTCGCGCGACGAGCGCTGCTCGAAGAGGGCGTCGTCATCATGCCGGGCGCCGCTCTCGGACCCGGGGGAGAAGGCTGGCTGCGGGCCGCACTGACCCAGCCGGCCGACCGGCTGGCAGAAGCGGCACGGCGACTCGCGACGCTGCTTTGAGGGGAACCGCGTCGCGCGGGACAGGTTAGTATCCAGAATGATGCAGACGCTGCTGGATCCGCCCGGGCCATCTACGGCGAAATCGCCGCGAACGGCCGGTCCGGCGCCGCTCCGGCCGCGACCGCGGGATCCGCGCTGGCTCGGACTGGCCGGCATCGCGGCTTCCCTGTTCCTCCATGTCGTCGCATTCCTGCTGTTCCGCTTCACGGCGCCGAACTGGGCGGACGCGATCGAGGATGCCCGGGCTGAACGGGCGAGCACGCCCGCGCCGGGGATGCGCGTCGTGCACGTTCTGCCGACGGCGGATGCGTCGGCAGAGATAATCCGCGTGGACGATCCAGCGCCGCAGCTCGAGCCGTCACGGTCGTTGCTGCCGGTTCCGATCGTGCCACCGACAATCACGTTCGCCCCCCGATCGGACAGTCGTGATCCCGGGTCGCTCAGCGCGCGGACCCGGCCGCGTTCGGACGATCCGCGGCTCTGGAACCTGCCCGCACCACTTGTGCACTTGCCGTCCGAGCTGGACGCGGCGCTTGCACCACTCTACGCCAGACTGGGCGCAATCGCGGACTCGATGTACGCCGCCGGTGTCGCGGCCGAGCGCGCGCTGGACTGGACCGTGACAGACGAGAACGGCAACAAATGGGGGTTCTCACCCGGCAAGATCCATCTCGGATCGATCACGCTGCCACTGCCGTTCGGCTTCTCACCGCCACCCGGCCGCCGCGACGAGTACAACAATCGCGTTGATGGCTGGACCGCCATCCAGCGACAGGCCGGCCAGGCCGCCGTCCTCGAAGCGATCGAGGAACGTGCGAAGGCAATCCGCGCGCGGATGGACAGTACTCGCCGGGGTCGCGGCGGAGGCGGCTGAATCGGGCGGCGATGACTCCTCCTCCGGCCCGCCGTGCCGTTGACGCAACGGAACGCAGGGCACTACCGTATTCAGCTACTCCAAGAGACGATCAGAGAAATGGCCGAACCGCTTTCGCCGCAGTACGAGCCCGGCGCGATAGAAGGCCCGCTGTTCCGCGAATGGGAGGAGCGCGGCTATTTCCGCGCCGACCCCGCCCGCGTGGCCGCAGGCCGCAAGCCGTACGTCATTGTCATTCCGCCGCCCAACGTGACCGCCGTATTGCACATGGGCCACGGTCTCAACAATACGCTGCAGGACGTGCTCACGCGCTGGCAACGGATGCGCGGCCGCGAAGCGCTCTATCTGCCCGGTACGGACCACGCCGGCATCGCGACACAGAACGTGGTCGAGCGCATGCTCGCGGCGGAGGGCACCTCGAGGCACGAAATCGGGCGGGACGCGTTCGTCGAGCGCGTCTGGAGCTTCGTCGACGAGACCGGCTCGACCATCCTCGAACAGCTCAAGGCGATCGGCTGCTCGTGCGACTGGAGTCGCACCCGATTCACTCTCGAACCGGCACTGTCGCACGCAGTGCGTGTCGTGTTCGTCCGCCTGTACGAGAAGGGCCTGGTCTATCGCGGCAATTACATCATCAACTGGTGTCCGCGCTGCATGACCGCGCTCTCCGACGAGGAAGCGGAGGGCAGGGAAACGAACGGCCACCTCTGGCACCTGCGCTACCCGATGGCGGATGCTCCGGGCGACACGACGCTGCCGAAGCTGCCCGACGGACGCCCATACATCACGGTCGCGACAACGCGTCCGGAGACCATGCTGGGCGACACCGCGGTGGCCGTGCATCCGTCCGATGAACGATACGCGTCGCTGATCGGTGCGTCCGTCGACCTGCCGCTCACCGGCCGCCGTATCCCGATCATCGCGGACGAGTACGTCGATCCGGAATTCGGCAGTGGCGCGGTGAAGGTGACACCGGCGCACGACCCGAACGACTTCGAGATGGCGGGACGCGCGGGCATCGACGGCCTCGATGTAATGGCGCCGGACGCGACAATGAACGAGAACTCGCCTGCAGCGTTCCGCGGCCTCGACCGTTTCGAGGCGAGGAAGCAGGTGGTCGCGGCGTTCGAGGAGCAGGGCCTTCTGGAACGCATCGAGGACTACGTGCACACTGTGCCACACTGCTACCGCTGCGGCACAGTGGTCGAGCCTCGCCAGTCCGAGCAGTGGTTCGTGAAGATGAAGCCGCTCGCCGAGCCGGCCCTCGCCGCGTCGCGCGACGGGCGAGTCCGCTTCACGCCCGAACGGCATCGCAAGGTCTACGAGAACTGGCTCGAGAACATCCGCGACTGGTGCATCTCGCGGCAGCTCTGGTGGGGCCACCGCATTCCCGTGTGGTATTGCCAGGCGGACGGCTGCAACGAGGTCATTGCGTCGACGGAGGACCCCGGTCCATGTCCGAAATGCGGCGGCGGCGACCTGGTGCAGGATCCCGACGTTCTCGACACGTGGTTCTCGTCGTGGCTGTGGCCGTTCTCGACGCTCGGCTGGCCGGACGAGACGGATGATCTGCGCGCTTTCTATCCGACCAACACACTGGTCACCGCGCCGGAGATTCTGTTCTTCTGGGTCGCTCGAATGATCATGGCCGGCATCGAGTTCATGGGCGAGGTTCCGTTCAGCGACGTGTACCTGACGGGCACCGTGCGCGATCTCCAGCATCGCAAGATGTCGAAGTCGCTCGGCAATGGCATCGATCCACTCGAAGTCGTCGAGCTGTTCGGCGCGGATGCACTACGATATACGGTGACGAGCGGGCAGGGGCTCGGCACGGATCTGTACATGGATCCGTCGAACCTCGAGGAGACGTTCGCGCCCGGCCGCAACTTCGCCAACAAGATCTGGAACGTTGGCCGTTTCGCGCTGCTGAACATGGGCGACGAAGCCGTAGCGTCGCCGGCCGAACTGCGCGATACGCTCGAGCTGGCGGACCGGTGGATCCTGTCGCGCCTCGAGGCGGCGGCCGAGAACGTCACGAAGCAGCTCGAAGCGTTCCGCTTCCACGAGGCGGCGGATGCCGCGTACCACTTTTTCTGGGGTGATCTAGCCGACTGGTACGTCGAGCTGATCAAGCCGAGGCTGCGCGAGGATGCGGATCCCGCAAGCCGCGCGGCGGCTCGCGCGACACTGGCCACCGCGCTGGATGGCGCATTGCGGCTGCTGCACCCGATCATGCCGTTCATCACCGAGGCGCTGTGGCGACGGCTGCCTTTCGAGGGACGGTCCGGCGAATCGCTCATCATCGCCGAGTGGCCGGCGTACGGAGAGTGGCGCAATGAAGATGCCGAAGCACAACTGTCCGCACTGATCGAGTTGATCGGCACGGTGCGAACACTGCGCAGCGAGTACAACGTGCCGGTCGCCTCGGCGGTCGAGATCCACCTGACCAACGTGGCCGGCGGACTCGCGAGAGCGCTCGCCGTCGAAGCACGCGCGCTCGAACGGCTCGCACGCGTCTCAGCCGTGAGGGGCCAGACGAATGGCGGTGCCGGCGCGCACGCCGTGCTGCGCGGCGGGACCGAGCTGTTCGTGCCGCTCGCGGACCTGATCGACCTCGACCGTGAGCGGGACCGCCTGGGCAAGGAACTGGATCGGCTCGAGAGTCAGTTGCAGGCGACGTACACGCGTCTGGCCAGCGAGTCGTTTACCGGCCGGGCGCCGGCCGAGGTCGTGCAACGCGAACGTGAGAAGGCGGAGAACTTCAAGGACCAGCGCGATCGCCTTTCCGCCAAGCTGGCCGCGCTCGGGTGACGTCACTCGGGCTCGGTGCGCGGATGGTGGCCGCCGCCACCATCATCGCAGCCATGAATGCGTGCGCCCGCGCGATGCCGCCGCCGGGTGGCGAGCCCGACCAGTCGCCACCACAGGTCGTGGCCACCACGCCGGAGCAACTGAGCGTCGTCGATCCCTTTGATGGTGCCGTTGTCTTCGAGTTCGATGAGCGACTGAGCGAACGCAACATCGAAGGCGCCGTCATCGTGTCGCCGGCGACGGGCGAGGTGCACGTGTCGAGGAACGGCTCCGAGCTGCGCGTCAGTATCGACGGCGGCTGGCGGGAAGGCGTGGTCTACCGGGTCCTGCTCCTGCCCGGTATCCGGGACCTGTTCAACAACGAACGTCGCTCGCCGGTCGACCTGGTGTTCTCGACAGGACCCGCAATCGTCAACACAGCGTTTGGCGGGCTGATCAGCGACCGTATCACGGGACGGCCCGAACCGCTGGCCATGGTGGAAGCGACGCGGCGAGCGGACTCGCTCGTGTACGTCGCTACGGTCGATTCGCTCGGGTTCTTCGCGTACCGCAACCTGCCGCTCGGCATCTACAACCTGGTCGCGTACGCGGATCGCAACCGCAACCGCAGGCTCGACCCGGGTGAGCCGCTGACTTCGCCTCGTGTCGTGACACTGAACACTGAACGCGACACGGTCGACCTCGACCTTGCCGTCGTGCCGAACGACACCACGCCCGCACGGCTGATCCGCGCCGAAGGCCGCGATTCACTCCAGGTCCGGCTTTTCACGGATGACCATATCGACCCGGAAAGGTCGCTGAACGGCATCGAGGTACAGTTGATGATGCTGCCGGACAGCGAAGCGGTGGTAGGGCCGTTTCAACTCGTCCGCGCTGACAGTTTCGCGGAACTGGTGCGGGCGCGGACGGATTCGCTGCGGCTGGATTCCCTGCGCACCGCGGCAGCCGCCGGCGACACCGCGGCGGCACGCCGGCTCGAAGCGCCGCAACCACCGCCACTCCAACCGCGCGCCGGGCCGGCCGGAGCATTGCCGTCCATCGGGCCCTCGCCGTTCCAGGAACTGGTGCTCGTGCCCGCCCGGCCACTGCTGCCCGGCCGATACGAGGTCACGGTGAGCAACCTGCTCAATATTTCGATGCGGCCCGGCGGCGGCGGCAAGGCGGAATTCGAGATTCGGCCGCCGCCACCGCCAGTCGAATCGCCGCCGGTGAGGCCGGATACGTCCGCCAGCGTGCGAACCCGCAAGCGCTGAGGCCCATGGTCGACGCACGTCGAGACATCCCATCCATCGACCGTTTGCTGGCCAGCGAGCCGTTCGCGCGCCTGCTGGCCACGGAGCCGCGCGCGCTCGTGGTACAGACACTTCAGCAGGTGCAGGCCGACCTCCGAACGGAACTCGGCAACGGCGCCGCCGCCGAGCCTGCCGCGGATGCGCAGTGGTACGCCAGCCGTACCGCCGATCTGCTGGGGCGGATCCGGCAGCCATCTCTGCGGGCAGTCATCAACGCGACCGGTGTAGTCCTGCACACCAATCTCGGCCGCGCGCCGCTGGCGGACGCCGCGGCCGCAGCCATCGAGCGAACGGCGCGCGGGTACTCGAACCTCGAGTACGACCTCGACAACGGCCGGCGAGGGTCACGCTACACGCATTGCGCCGCACTCATCACACGATTGACCGGCGCGCAAGCCGCAGTCGTCGTCAACAACAACGCGGCCGCTCTCGTTCTCGCGCTCAACACCCTCGCGTATGGCAGGCAGGTCGTGATCAGCCGCGGCGAACTGGTCGAGATCGGCGGCTCGTTCCGCGTACCCGACATCCTCGAGCGAAGCGGCGCCGTCCTGCGCGAGATCGGGTCCACCAACCGCACCCATGCGGACGACTACGCCCGCGCCACAAACTTCGAAACAGGCGCGATCCTCAAGGTCCATCCGTCCAATTTCAGGGTCACCGGGTTCACGGCCGATGTGCCGGCAGAGGAAATCGCGCGCATCGCGGCGGAACACGGCACGCCGTTCATCCACGATCTGGGCTCGGGCCTGCTTCTCGACAGCGTCTCGCTGGGATTGCCGCACGAACCGACCGCAGCCGACGCCGTCAGCCAGGGCGCCGATGTCGTCACAATGAGCGGCGACAAGCTGCTCGGCGGTCCGCAGGCGGGCATCATTGCCGGGCGTGCAGACTACATCGACCGCATGCGGCGCAATCCATTGTGTCGCGCCCTGCGTGTCGACCGCATGACTCTGGCCGCGCTCGAGGCGACCCTCGCGTTGTATCTCGATCCCGAACGCGCCGTTGCCGAGATCCCGGTGCTCCGGATGCTTACCGCCACGGCGGACGATCTCGCCGCCAGCGCCGAACGACTGGCCGCGGCGCTGCGCCTGGCTGGCGTGCCCGCTACTGTGGTCCCCGGCGAATCGGCGGTCGGCGGGGGCGCCTTCCCGACGGCTTCGCTGCCGACCAGCCTGGTCCGCATCGACCCGCCTGACCGGACCGCCGCATCCGTCGAGAACGCCCTGCGCGCCGCCGATCCGCCCGTGATCGCACGGATCGTGGATGACCGTGTCGTTCTCGATCCGCGGACGCTCGCGCCCGATGCGCTGGCACGGCTCCCGGCCATTGTCGGCCAGGTTCTTGCCTCCAGCCCCCGCCATGGCTGATGCCAGCCGGCGACCCGCGGCGTTCCTGGATCGCGATGGTACGCTCATCGAGGAACGGAACTATCTGGCCGACCCCGCCGGCGTCGTGCTCCTCCCCGGCGCGGTCAGAGGACTGGGAATGCTGCACGACGCCGGGTACGCACTCGTCGTCGTCACGAACCAGTCCGGCATCGCGCGCGGCTACTTCTCTCTGGCCGATCTGCTGGCCGTGCAGGCCCGCATGACCGCACTGCTCGACGCCGAGGGTGTGAAACTCGACGGCGTCTGGTACTGCCCACACCATCCCGACTTCACCGGACCCTGCGATTGCCGCAAGCCTGCGCTGCGGCTTTTCCACGAAGCCGCCGATACTCTCCGGTTGGACCTCGGTCGTTCCGTCTTCATCGGTGACCGGATCCAGGACATCCTGCCGGCCACACAACTGGGCGGTACACCCGTCCTCGTGCGCACAGGATACGGCCAGGACGTCACGGTCGAATTGCCGCCCGGAACCGTCGTCGCCGACGACATCCTCGATGCGGCGGAACGTGTTCTGGCACAGCAGGATATGGTTGACACGGGAGGATCGTCCGAATAGAATCCCCGTCAGTTTCAGCCACGCCCGCAGAGCCGAACGCGAGTGGACCCGGCGGGCACAGCGGGTGTAGATATCCGTGTGGAACGCTCGATCGGAGGAGTGTCAATGACCATTACGGTTTCGCATACGGCGGCGGGTGAAGTCCAGCGGTTCATGGATGAGCAGGGCGCAACAAACGCCGCGGGGCTTCGCGTCGCCGTTCTGCCCGGTGGTTGCTCGGGCTTCCAGTACGGACTGAACATCGAGGATGAGGCGCAGGACGACGACGACATCCTCGAGTCGAACGGCGTTCGTCTGTTCGTCGATCCGTTCAGCGGCCAGTACCTCGACGGCGTCGAGATCGACTACGTGACGACGATGATGGGCGCGGGCTTCACGTTCAAGAACCCGAATGCCTCGGGCGGCTGCGGTTGCGGCAGCTCGTTCACAGCCTGAGGCTCGAACCCGCTGTCCAACTGAATCGAAGGGTCCGCGGGCAGCGCACCGCGGGCCTTCCGATACCCACCCGGCGCGACTCTCACAGGCAGATTCGATGATCGCTCCGAGACCGACAGAGCTCATGCAATCGCCGCTTCACTACGCCCGGCTCACGACCGATGAGCTCGTGGAGCGGATACTCGGCCGCAAGCGGGATCTGAACGCCGTCATCCTCGGACACAACTACCAGCGCGGCGATATCCAGCAGGTCAGCGACTACGTCGGAGACTCATTGGGTCTGTCGCAGGAGGCGGCGGCGACGGATGCCGACGTGATCGTGTTCTGCGGTGTCCATTTCATGGCCGAGACGGCGAAGATCCTCTCGCCGGCAAAGACCGTGCTGATGCCGGATCTGCGGGCGGGCTGTCCGATGGCGGATTTCGTGACGGGCGACTCGTTGCGGCGCGCGAAGGCGGGCATGCCGGATGCGGCCGTGGTCTCATACGTGAACTCGACGGCCGAGGTCAAGGCCGAGTCCGATATCTGCTGCACCAGTTCCAACGCAGTGCGAGTCGCCGAATCGATCGATCGGAACCGCCGCATCCTGTTCGTGCCGGATCGCAACCTGGCGCAGTACGTCGCGGACCGGACGGGCCGGGCGTTTCGCAGCATGTCGAGCGGCGAGGCGGAGACGGGTGATCCGGGCGAGATCGTGGCGTGGGACGGCTACTGCTACGTGCACGACGATCTCGTCCTGGAAGAACTGGACGCGGCCAGGAAGCAGCATCCGAATGCGCTCGTCGTCATACATCCGGAGGCGAGGCGCGATCTCCTGGATCAGGCCGACTACATCGTGTCAACCTCCGCCATGGCGGACCTGGCCGCGAAGCACGATGAACTGATCATCGGCACGGAGCGAGGCCTGATCGACAGGTTGCACGACATCTATCCCGACAAGACGATCGTTCCGCTTTCCCGCGCCGCGATCTGCGGCAACATGAAAGTGAATACGCTCGCGAAGCTGGCATGGTGCCTCGATCACGAGCAGTACCCGATCGAACTCGACGAGCAGGTGCGCACCCGTGCGGAGACCGCATTGCGTCGCATGCTCGACCTGTCCGGCGGCTGGACCGCGCCGACCGCCGACGAGCGGAAGCTCGAAGAGGCCGGTCTCCAGCGCAGCGGTTGCGGCTGCGCCTGAAGTAGATTGCGTTCCTGATGAGTTCAATCGAAATCACGCCATTCGAATCGCCCGGTTTCGCCGAGAACGCGTACATCGTGAGGCGGTCCGGCGCGAGCGAAGCCGTGGCCATCGATCCGGGCGCGGCAGTGCCGGAAATGCTGCGCGCGATCGATGGCAACGGCCTCCAGATCGTCGCCATCGTGCTGACGCACGCGCACGTCGATCACGTCGAGGGACTGCCGGTGCTCAGGAACGCGACGCACGCGCCGATCTGGATGCACCCGGCCGACCTGCCGTTGTATTCCCGGGCGGCGGAGCAGGCGGCGATGTTCGGACTGCGTGTCGGCACGCTGCCGGAGATCGACCACGATCTGAGTGACGGTCAGCAACTCGAACTTGCGGGCGTGAGTTTCGAGGTTCGCTTCGTGCCAGGCCACTCGCCGGGCCACGTGATTCTCTACATCGCCGAAGCGGCAGCCGCCCTGGTGGGCGACGTGATCTTCCATGGTTCGATCGGCCGCACGGACCTGCCGGGTGGTGATTTCGGGCAACTCATCGACGGCATCCGCCAGAAGGTCTTCTCCCTGCCGCCAGAGACCGTTCTGCATACCGGTCACGGTGCGCCCACCACGGTGGAACACGAACGCGCAACGAACCCGTTCCTCATCCCGCAATACGGCGGCGGTCTGGCCTGATGCAGCGGATCGCGGTGCTTGCGTCCGGTGGCGGTACCAACCTGCAGGCCCTGATCGATCACTTCCACACCGGTGGCAACCGCGCGGCGACAGTCGCGCTCGTCGTGAGCGATCGCGAGAACGCAGGCGCACTCGCAAGGGCGCGCAGCGCCGGCATACCGTCGCGCGTGATCGCGGTGAAGGGACGGAACGTGGACGACATTGCGTCGGACACGCTCGCCGCGTTCACGGAACACACAATCGACGTGGTAGCGCTTGCCGGATACCTGCGGCTCATCCCGGACGCGGTCGTGCGGCGTTACCGCGGCCGGATCGTCAACGTGCACCCGGCATTGCTGCCGGCGTTCGGCGGCACCGGCATGTACGGAATGCACGTCCATCGAGCGGTGATCGAATCAGGCTGCAGGGTCACGGGCGTGACCGTTCACGAGGTCGACGAGCGCTACGACGAGGGCCGCGCGATCGTGCAGTGGCCTGTGCCGGTACTGCGCGGCGACACTGCGGAGTCCCTGGCGGTGAGGGTGCTGCGCGTGGAGCACGTGGTGTACCCGCTGGCGGTCGAGGCGATTGCACGGCGGGTTCCCGCGGGCGGCGCTGACGCATCGGCAGTCCCGGCCCGCACGGCCAGCCGGGCGGGCTTTCGCGGCGATGACCCGGCGGCGTTCGAATGGAGTACTGGCGAAGGGATCGCGGCGCAGGTGCGTCGCCTGCTCGACATCGAGGGAGACATGACGTGAAGAGACGGGCACTGATCAGCGTTTCCGACAAGTCGGGCATTGTCGAGTTCGGCCGCGGCCTGGTCGAGCTGGGCTGGACGTTGCTGTCGACGGGCGGCACGGCCCGCACACTGCGCGAAGGCGGCCTCGACGTGACCGACGTCAGCGAAGTCACCGGTCACCCCGAAATGATGGACGGCCGCGTCAAGACGCTGCACCCGGCGATCCATGCGGGCCTTCTCGCCCGGCGGGACATGCCCGGCGACACAGCGGCACTCGCCGAGCAGGGCTATTCGACGATCGATCTCGTCTGTGTCAACCTGTATCCGTTCCACGAAGCGGCCGCGCGCGGGGCCGGGATCGCGGAAGCCATGGAGCAGGTCGACATTGGCGGTCCGTCCATGCTGCGCTCGGCGGCCAAGAACCACCCTTCGGTGATCGTGGTGGCCGACCCGCTCGATTACGATCGGGTGCTGGTCGCCTTGCGCGCCGGCGGTGGGCACGAAGCCCTGCGGCGCGAGCTGGCGCGCAAGGTCTTCGCCCACACGGCGCTGTACGACGCCGCGATTGCGGCGTACCTCGAGGAAGCCGCACAGGCCGCCAGCGGCCTGCCCGATGCACTCGTGCTGGGACTGCGGCGCGTTCAGTCGCTTCGGTACGGCGAAAACCCGGACCAGTCAGCGTCGTTCTACCGGGAGCCAGCGCCGCCCGCCGGTTCGCTGCCACAGATGCGACAGCTGCATGGCAGGGAACTGTCATTCAACAACCTGCTCGATGTCGAGGCGGTCGCGATGGGTGTGTCGGCATGGCACGGTGAAGACACCGCGGCCTGCGTGATCGTGAAGCATACGACGCCGTGCGGCATTGCCCTCGGTGACACCGCGGTCGAGGCGTACGAGCGCGCACTCCGGTGCGATCCGGTATCGGCGTTCGGCGGCATCGTGGGCTTCAACTGCGCGGTTGACGAAGCGAGCGCCGCACGACTGCGCGAGCTGTTTCTCGAGATCATTGTTGCGCCCGCGTTCGACCCCGACGCTCTGGCGATCCTGGCGCAGAAGAAGAACCTGCGCCTCATCACGCTGCCGCTGTCACGGCCGACACCTGCAGAGCTGGACTTCAAACGCGTACGCGGCGGCTTCGTCGTGCAGAGCCGTATGAGCATGGAGTTCCCCGAAGACGCGTGGCGAGTGGTAACGAAGCGTGCGCCGACCGACGCGGAACGGGCGGATCTGCGCTTCGCCTGGCGAGCGGCCGCGTCCGTGAAGTCAAACGCGATCGTGCTCGCGCGCGCCAACGCTACCATCGGTATCGGTGCGGGCCAGATGAGCCGCGTCGACGCCTCCCGCATCGCGGTCATGAAAGCGAACGACCAGAACCTGCCTCTCGCCGGCGCCGCCTTGGCGTCCGACGCGTTCTTCCCGTTCCGCGACGGCGTCGATGCCGCTGCCGCGAGCGGGATCGCGGCTGTCATTCAGCCCGGCGGGTCCGTGCGCGACGATGAAGTAATCGCCGCGGCCGACCAACACGACATCGCGATG
>DATKCF010000001.1:0-25604 GCA_035513345.1 Longimicrobiales bacterium | reverse complement strand
GGCCCATGCGGTGCGCGGCGTGGCGCGGATGCGGTCGTGGCAGCCGATCGACGCGGCGTTGCGCGACGTCCAGTGGGCACTGAGCCTCGCGCCCAACACCGCCGAGTACCACCTGCTGCACGGCGTCGCGCTGGCCGTTGCCGGCCGCTTCGACGAGGCGGTGCGCGAAACCGAGACGGCCGTGCTGCTCGACCCGCTCTCGCCCGGGCATCACGATTTCCGCGCGTTGAGCCTGACGGTCGCCGGCCGCTACGACGAGGCCGTCCGCGAGGCGCGGATCACGCGGGCGCTCGAGCCCGGCTTCCCGAGTCCGCTCCGGCAGGAGGCGCGTGCGCTGCTGCTGCTCGGCCGCCACGACGAGTGCGCCGCCATGGACGTCGGCCCGTATCTGCCGCTCCGCGCGATGTGCCTGCACGCGGCGGGCGCCACCGCCGAGGCGCGTGCGATCATCGACTCGCTCGCCGCCGCCGTGAACGCCGGCGCCGCCGACCTGCCGCTCCACCCCGGAGCGCTCGCCGGCGAGCTCGCGGAATACCACGCCTGGCTCGGTGACGTCGAGCGCACGCTCCACTGGCTCGATCGCTCGGCGGCGCTCTCGCCGACCAACCAGTTCATCGTTACGGAGACCGCCACGTACGCACGCGTGCGGGCCGACCCGCGCTTCCGCGCGGAGCTCGAACGAATCCGCCGAGGGATCCGCGCACGCGTGGAACGGGCGATGCCGTGAGGAGGGCGCGGCTCAGCCGCGGCCGGCAACGGTCCGGCGTTCGCGGCGAAACGCGGTCCTGCGACGCGGCCGGCGCTGCCTCAATCGCCGCGCAGCGCCTCCATCGGATCGGCCCGCGCCGCGCGCGTCGCGGGCAGCCCGCTCGCCGTGAGGGCGACCGCGGCCAGGAGCAGGACACCGGCCGCCAGGGCCCGCGCGTCCACCGGGCCCGAGGTGTCGAGGGCGCGGTGCAGCAGCCTCCCGAGGCCCGGCGCGAACAGGGCGCCAGGGAGGACGCCGGCGGCGGCGAGGATCATCCCGCCGCGGAGCACGCGGGAGACGAGAGAGCGCGGAGATTCGCCGAGGGCGAGCCGGATGCCGAACTCGCGCCGGCGCTGGCGCACGGATTCAGCGACGAGACCGAAGAGTGCGGCGGCCGTCATGCCGATGGCGACCACGGCGAACGTGCCGATGAGCGCGAGCACGAAGCGGGTCGGCGCCAGCACCTCGGCCAGGATTGCCCGCAGTGGCCGCAGCATCTGGATGGGCAGCTCGGCATCGATGGAGCCGACCACGCCGCCCAGCGTGGCCGCATCCGTGAGTCCGCCGGACCCGCGCACCACGACGTACATCGTCCAGAGCGGATACTGCGCGTGTGGCAGGTATACCGTTCCCGGCGGAGGAGCGTCGGGATGCTCGTGCGGAACGGTTCCGACCACACCCGCGATCTCGACGGTGCGGCGGCCGATCGAGTATCCGCCCTCGAAGCCGTGGACTGTCACCTCGATGGCTCTTCCGACCACCGGTCCGGGCGCGAGCGACGTCAGCTGACGGGCGAGCGTCTCGTCCACGATGGCGACATCGGGCGCGCCCCTCCGATCCGAGGCGTTGAAGGCCCGTCCCTGGAGTACGGCAATGCCGACAGTCTCGAAGTAGCCGGGCGTGACGATGCGGTGCAGCGCGCGCTGGCGGTCGGCCGCGCCCGGATCGGTCGCGGCGAGATCGGCAATGGGTTCGAGCGATAGGTCGCCGCGCATGGGCAGGTCGGACGACGCGGCGGCGGAGGCGACCCCGGGGGTCGCGGCGAGACGTGTGGTGAGATCGTCGAAGAACGGCACCCACGCGTCGGGACCGCGGTAGCGCGCGAAGGGGAGCGAGAGCGCGAACGTCATGACGGGCTCGGCGCGGAAGCCGTGCTCCTGATTGTTCAGGCGAAGGAGCGTGCGTGTCAGCGACAGGCTGCCGTGGAGCATGGCGAAGGCCGCGGCGGCCTGCACGACGACCATGGCGGCGCGCAGGTGACGGATGCCCGGAGACGCGCCGCTCCGCTGTGCACGCAGCAGCCCGCCGGGCGCTTCGCGCGCGGTGAGCAGGGCGGGGCCGAGGCCGCACAGCAGGGCCGTGAGCGCGGCGATCGCGAGGGCCGAGCCGAGGATCGTCGCGTCGACTTCGAGTGAGTCGCCGGTGCGCGGGACGATGCCGGGCTCGAGCCGGAGGAGCGCCCGGGCAGTCGGCAGCGCCAGAGCGACACCGATGCCGCTGCCGAGCAGCGCGATGAGCCCGCTCTCCAGGAGGAGTTGACGCACCGTGCGGGCGCGCCCGGCGCCGAGGGCGAGACGAATCGCGATCTCGTCGCGCCTGTCGAGAAAGCGGATGACGAGCAGTCCGGCCACGTTGCTGCACGCGACGAGCAGCACGAGGACGCCCGTCACGCCGAGGACGAGCAGGACGGGGCGGATGTGGGCGACGACGTCGTCGTGCAGCGCTACGACGCGCAGCCGCAGGTCCGCCTCGGCGTGCGGCGTGAAGCGGTCCCTCAGCCCCGCGGCGATTCGATCCGCATCGGCCTGTGCCTGTTCCAGCGAGGCGTTCTCGCTGAGGCGTGCGATCACCTTGAGGTAGGCGCCGTCTCGCGGTGCTGTGGCGGCATCGATGCCGAGCGGCGTCCACCCCGCCAGGTCGGTGCTCATGCCGGCACCGGCGGGCATGTGCAACCGGAACCACGGGGGCAGAACACCGACGATGCGCATGCGGCTTCCGCCGACGCGCATCGTCTCGCCGATCACGTCGGGGTCGGCGCCGAACCGCCGCGTCCAGAATCCGTGATCGAGGACGACCGGCGCGATGAGCTCGGGGTCGCGCGTGTTCATGGGCCGGTCATCGGCGGGCTCGAGCACACGACCGTGCAGGGCCGGTACACGGAGAACCGTGAAGACATCCCCCATCACGACACCCAGCTGGATCTGCTCCGGGTCTCCAGCCTCGGGCACGTAGCTCGTGCCGAACGAGTTGACACCGGCGGCCGTGAAGGCGGACGCTGCGCCTGCCAGGTCGAGCAGGTCCGGCGGCGAGAGCGGCCCGCGGGCGTCGGCCTCCGTCCGCGTGCCCTGCCACACCAGGACCAGCCGGTCCGGATCCGGATACGGAAGCGAGCCCTGCAGCACGCTCCGGACGACGCTGCCGATCGCCACCGTGATCGTGATGCCGAGCGCCAGCGTGCAGGCAGCGAGAAGTGCCGTGAGCGGCGTGCGGCGGAACTGGCGAAGCGCGATTCTCAGGCCGTTCGACATGGCGAGCTTCTCCGAGGGAGGCGGTGGGCTGGGCGGGCGCAGTCGCCCAACCCGTTGAGCCGCCACCTTTCATGCCGTGGGCATGAGCGTGCAAGGTTCGTGGGCCGGATGGCGGGGCGGCCCCGCGGGTCGCGGTGGGACGATCCGGTGTGCAGCCGACGCGGGACTGCGCCGCCGCAGCGTGATCAGGGATAGAAATCCCGAACACCATTTTCGGCACTTCGGCAAGGCTACCTCCGGCTGCGGGTCATCATAGCGAGACGGGGTCCTGGAGCACGGCTGAGGCGGAAACGATTTGCAACCGGAGTGTCACGGTCGCCAGCGCTCGCTGTCGAGGGGCCGGGTTCCGATGCGCGAGAGCCTCGATCCTGGCGTGCGCGACGCTTGCTCGGGGGGCGTGCGCGTGCCTAGCTTCGGCAGAGCGATGCTCGCGGCGAGCGCGCAAACGCCCACCTTCCCATCAATTCCGCTTCTCTTGCTGCTTCGAACGTTTGGCGGGCTTTCGATCGAGGCCGAACCCGGCGATGGCGCGGTGCCTTCCGCGGGACCGCGGCGCCTCGCGTTCCTGGCCGTGCTTGCCGCGGCCGGGCCGGCCGGCATTACGCGCGACCGTATTCTCGGCATCCTGTGGCCCGAATCTGATGAGGACGGCGCGCGCCACGCGCTTTCACAGACACTCTACAGCCTGCGGCGCGAGACGGGACGCGCCTGGACAACGGGCACCACGCAGCTGAGGCTCGATCCGACGGTCAAATCCGACATTGGTCAGTTCCGCGACGCCCTCAACGCGGACCAGTTGGAGCGCGCCGCGGCGCTTTATACGGGGCCCTTCCTCGATGGCTTCTATCTCGCGGGCGCAGCCGAGTTCGAGCAGTGGGTAGAAGAGACGCGCGCGCATTTGAAGTCCGCGGCGGTGAAGGCGCTCGAGACGCTGGCTCGCCGTGCCCTCGAGAACAGCGCGTGGGGGGAAGCGGCCGAGTGGTGGCGCCGCCTGGGCGTCATGGATCCGTTCAATGCCAGGTATGCCGCGCACCGGATCCGAGCACTCATCGCCAGCGGTGAGCATGCCACGGCGCTGACGAGTGCGCGCGAATACGATTCACGGGTGCGTCGCGAGCTCGACGTCGAGCCGGCTCCGGTCATTGCGGAATTGCTGGTGCAGCTTCGCTCGACCGTTCAGGAGCCGCCGCCTCTTGCGGTCTCTTCCCAACGGCAGGGCACCGTCCCGGTTGACCCGCCAGAAACCGCAACGCGTTCACGACCACGCCTGCTGGCGCCCGCACTGATGATTGCCGGACTGGCCATCGCCGCGGTCGCATGGCAGCTCAACGGCTCACGCGTGCGCACGGATTCCACCACACCGTTTCTCGCCGTGGGTGCGATCGAGGCGCGAGACACGATTGCGCCCGGGCCGGTCCTGCGCGACATGCTGGCGACCAACCTGGCGCGTGTGCACGGCATTCGTGTGGTGGCCAACTCGCGCTTGCTCGAGCTCCTGCCGGTCGGTACGAACCCGACGTCGGCGACGACCAGCGACGCCGCACGCCGAGCCGGCGCTGAGCAAATCCTGGAGGGCGAGCTGGCCGTGACGCAGAGCGGACTCGTGCTGACGTTACGCCGGGTTGCGTTGCGCAGCGGCCTCGTACTGCAGGGCTATACCTTCCGCGCAACGGACCTGTTCGCGCTGACCGACAGCGCCACGGCAGCCATCACCAGCGACTTCGAGCTCGACGCGCCGCCGGACGCGTCGGCGACCGTGCGCACGCATTCCGAAGTGGCGTACGCGTTGTACGAGCAGGGGCTGAGGGCGTACTATGGCGGTGACTTTCCCGCCACACTCCGTTTCATGAGCGCGGCGCTGGAACGCGACTCGACGTTTGCGATGGCCGCCACGTACGCCTGGCTCGCCAATCGGGCCATGGTGCGTCATGCGCAAGCGGAGCGGCTGCTGCCCGTCGTACAACGACTGGCCGCACGAACCGGAGACCGCGAGCGGCTCTGGATCCAGGGCATGGTCGCACACGCCGGGGCGCCACTCACCGAGTTTCTCTCAATCGCCCGCGAGCTGACGAGTCGCTTTCCCGATGATCCGGACGGTCACATCCTGCTCGGCTTCGCGCTGGCGGCCGGCGGCGATTGGGCGGCAGCAGTTGCCGCCTTCGACCGCTCGATCGCAATCGATTCCGCGGCCGGCGCAACGAGGACGACGCATTGCCGCGTGTGCGAGGCGCTTTATCACACCTCCAATTCGTATACGTGGTGGGATTCGGTGGCGGCGTCGGAGCGGACGTTTCGCCGGCTGATCCGAATGCGACCCACCGACGCCGACCGGTCGAGTCTGATCGAGGCCATGTTACGGCAGGGGCGCAGGGCAGACGCGGAGGCGGCGATTACGGAATGGAATCGGGTGACGACGGTCCACAGGGATTTCGGTCACATCCTGGATCGAGATCTGATTCGCACGGGACGCCTGGATGAGCTGGAGGCACGGCTGCTCGCGCAGCTGCGCACCGCGTCGCCGGATGCACGCGGAGAAATGCCGTGGCTGCTCGCATTCGCGTTGCGCAACCAGGGCCGTATGCGCGAGGCGTTCGAGCTGGCAGTAAACGGCGTCGTTCCCAACAGTGATGCTCGCTTGCAGGGTCATCACGACCGCGTGATGGCTGCGATCACCGCGCTGGAAAGCGGTCAGCCCCGCGAATCGGCGCGCCGCTTTCTCGAGCTGGCGGACGCGGAACGGGCCAACAACGCGAAGCGGTCGGGCTTGCGCGCTCGCGGCATCGCATGGTACACAACCCTGGGCGCCACCGCGCTCGCGGCGGCCGGCGACACCGCCGCCGTCCGCGCGCTCGCCGACAGCGTAGAGCGCATCGGCGCGCAGAGCACCATCGCGCGCGATTACCGTTCACACCACTTCCTGCACGGACTGCTACTGCAGCGACAGAACCGGCACGCAGACGCAGTCTCGGCGTTTCACCGTGCGATCTTCTCGCTCACCGATGGTTATACGCGGATCAACCTGGAGCTGGCCAGAAGCCTGACGACGCTGCGCCGCTACCCGGAAGCGATTGCGGTGCTGCAACCTGCATTGCGCGGCGGCGTCGACGGCAGCAACACCTACCTCACCCACACCGAGCTGCACGAAGCGATAGCCCACGTCTTTTACGCGGCCGGCCAACGCGACAGCGCAGCCGCGCATTACGCCGCCGTCGAGCGTGCGTGGCGTCGCGCGGACACGCAGTTCGCGGAGCGGTACCGTGTGGCGCAGTCGCGCTCTTCCCTTGTGCCGCAACGACCTGATAGCCCCTGATAGCGCCTGACCCGGCCATGACGCCGCGTCGTTACCCTTCCTGCAAACCAACAGGAAGGGGTTCATGCGTCGCCACGTTGCCCTCATGCTCTGCCTCGCCGCGCTGCTAGCGGCGCCCGCGTCCGCCCAACTGGCGGGCATCAAGCGCGCCAGGGAAGCAGCCCAAAAGCTGCTGGCCGAAGACAGCGCCAAGGCCGCCACGCAAGCGGCGGCGAAGCAGGATCCGAAGATCTGGGAGAACTACGACTTCGTGCCGGGCAGCAAGGTGCTGTTCTTTACGGACTTCACGGAGGATCGCACGGGCAATTTCCCGGGCCGGCTGAAGTTCGTGGGCGGCGCGATGGACGTAGTCGAGCGTGACGATGTCAAAGTGCTGCGCGTCACCAACCGGTCGACGTTTCTGATCCCGATCGGCAGCAAATTGCCGGAGCGGTTCACGCTCGAGATCGATGTGATCGCGCCCCGGAACGGCAAAGTCGACATGGTTTCGTTCGAGGGCGGGCGCGAGCTGAATCGGGGCGACGAATCGGCCAACGTCACTTGGAATACCACGGGCGCATTCATCCTGGGCAGTGGCCTGCACATGGGGAACGGCGCGATCGACCTCCCGGACGCGATGCAACCCGGCCTGATCGACAACGTCACGCACCTGCGCGTGTTGATGGATGGCGCGTACTTCAAGATGTACGTCAACGAGCGCCGCATCTACAACATCCCCGAGCTGGCGTTCCGGCGCGACTCTGTCATTCGTGTGTTGACCACGGGCGACGAAGAGAGTCCGGTCTACTTCACGAGCATCCGCGTCGCGGAGAGTGATACGGATGTGTTGTACGATGCGCTGGCTGCCAACGGGCGCTGGGCCACGCAGGGCATCCTGTTCGAGACCGGCAAAGCGGACCTCAAGCCGGAATCGACGCCAGTGCTGAAGGAGATCGCTTCGACACTCAAGCAGTATGCCGACCTCAAGATTCTGATCGAGGGACATACCGACAACGTCGGTGTGGCCGCATCGAACCTGACGTTGAGCGAAGCGCGCGCCGCCGCGGTGAAAGAGGCGCTGGTAAGAGACTTTGGCGCCGACGGCGACCGCATCACCACCATAGGTCTCGGGGACACCAGGCCGGCCGTGCCCAATACAACCGCGGAGGGCCGCTCCCAGAACCGTCGCGTCGAGGTGGTGAAGCAATGAGCCGCACCGCCGGACGTGCTCGACGTGTCGCGATCGGCGCCCTCGTGGCGAGCACGCTGCTGATAGCGGCACGGAATCCGGCGGCGGCGCAAAGCGAGCGAGCTGCGGCCACGCCCCGACCCGGCTGGCTGCCGCGCGAGGTACAAATCGAGGGTGGTATTACAGCGGCGCAACGAGCCACGGCCATCGCGAATCTCGAGCAGATCGAGCGCATCCTGCTGCAAGTGCCGGAGCTGGCAAACCCGCAGGGGTTCGAGATCCTGCCCAGCTTCTACGGCGGTGCACGAAGGCTCGGGCCGGGGCAGACGGAGCAGCCGAACAACGTGATCGAGTACATCCTGCGATTGTATTTCTTCGCGCCAACGCGGGCGATCGCAGGTGAAGGCTGCACTTGCCTCTCGATCCGCATAAACCATGTGCAGGACCTCGGCTCTGGCGGGATCCGCGACGAGCATGGAAGAACGATCAACATCGAAATGGCGCGCGGCGATCCGCTGCCCCTCGCGACGCAGGTCTACGGGGGGCTGCTGCGCACGCGCGACCGCAGCTTTGTCTACGTGCTGCACACATCCGGCGGCGCGCTGCCGTGGAAGACGGTGACGCGGGCCGAGTACTACAACGCCATGATCTACGATCTCGAGGGCAAAGACGGTGCAAAAGTGGCCGAAGTGCGTAAGGCGTTCGCAAAAACGCCGTATCAGGAGTGGACCGAAGGTGCCGCGCAACGCAAACAGGTCCGGGAGGAAACACTCAGGACAATGTCAGCGATGCAGCCCGCTGCCGAAGTCGCCAGGCTGCGCAGGACCATGGAGGACACGGAACGCGAAGTGACGGAGCGGCTGAAAGCGTCCGAGGCCGAGCACAGGCAAAGCAACGACAATGCACTGGCGCTGTCGTACTCGATCACGGAGAAGATGCGCACGGAACTGGATGCCATGACCGCCGCGCAGCGGAACATGCCTGCACTGATAGACAACACGCTGTCCGAGGGACCGAACGCCACGGGCTGGCGCATGGCGAGTCATGATTCGCCGACCGCGTGGCGCGTGCTTACCCCGGACTACGACTTCTGGCGCGCGCGCCGATCACCCATCGAGGTGCGCGCCATTCTTGTGAGCATCAGTACGGGTGGAACCGGCCTGGTGCCCGCCGTCCACAACGCGCTGTTGAACAGCTTCGACAAAATCAACTGGACTGCACTCAACAAATTGCTCGATGTACCGCGTTGAGCGCGGTCACCACTTGACCACTGGAGCTCTCATGTTTACACCAGCATCGATCCGCTTCACCGCGGCGGCCTTCTTCACCGTGTTCGGCGTCGTAACCGACGCCGCGGCACAGGCTGCGCCCGCAGACGTCTGGACGACGGTGCCGGCGGCGCCCACCACGTGTTATCCGGATGATGGCTTCAATGACAAGCTGAGCGCGGCTGCTACGACAATCCAGGCGGAGATCGAACGACAGACGATTGTAAACGCTGCGGCGAAGGAGAAGTTCGACAACATAGACATGACGGAGAAAGCGCAGCGCATGCAGGCGTTCATGATGAAGAACCCGCAGCAGGCAATGAAGATGTTGCAGGCGGAACAGGCGGCCGGCGCCGCGGCGTCATCGTCCGTCCCGGAATTGAACGAGAGCGCCCAACGGTTGGATGCGGAGCTGGCGCGCGAGCAGGCGAGCTTCCGCGCGGCGGCGGAGCAGGCGGTGAAGCCATTGCAGGCGACACAGCAGCAGCTGATCGACGCGAAAACGGTGCTGGTCGGCGAGGCGCAAATCAGCATGTTCACCGCAGCTGCGGATCACGCCCGGTACGTGCAGCTGGTCGCGGAGGAAAACGCGGCGTACGAAAAGGCCTGCGCGCCGTACTTCGGTGCCGGTGGCACGTTCCACAAATGGCTGAACAGTTACCGCACCGACGTGCTCGAAAAGCTCATCGGCCACGGCGAATCCGTCGACGCTGCGCTCGTCATGCAGATGGCCGCGATGGACGTGCCGGGCGGCGAGTACCGTTCCACTGTGGCACTGGAACAGTCGCTCAATTATCTGACCATTCTGCGCAACGTGTTCGACGTCCGGCGCAACAGGGCGCGCGCGGTGGTTGAGCTGAGGAAATGAGCGGGCTGCCGTCACGGTTGCTGAGCATTGTGAACGCCAACTACAAACAGCTCGTGTTGCTCGCCGCACTGTCGCTTGCGATCGGCAATTTGTCGACGCCGCGACCGGCGATCGCGCAAGCACAAGCGCAGCAGCAGCAGCCGACGAGTTACGAGCTGATCAGTCGGGCGCTCGCGGCCGGCCAGATCGATGCGGAGACCGCGCACACGTACCGCGTCTTCGCCGCGTTCACCGATACGCGCCTGCCGCTGCAGTACCGCGGCGATGACAGCACCGTCGAAGAAGTGCCTCCAGCCGTGGAAGAAGTCGGTGCGTTGCTGCCGATGTTTTCGGCCCAGACCCAAACCGAGCTCGCGCCTTTCTTCCTTTCCCCTGTCGATCCCGGCAGCTGGCTGCACCTCACCACCGTGAGCAACGAGCTGCCGGCACCATCACCGGAGCACGATGAGTCCGCACCGCACGAAGGGAGTGACGACGACGCTTCTCATGCGACGTCGCATACAACGACATTCCGCACCATTCAGTGGCACACGGTCCTCGCCGCTGGTGGCAAGGTCAAGGTGTGGGCGCAAAAACAGATTGCTGGCGATTCCGCCAAAGCGGAGGGGATCGCACGCGCCATCACCGCTACCATCTGGCCCAAGCTCACCGGGCTGTTCTGGGAGCCGCTTTCCGACGCGAACACTCCCAACAGCGGCGGTGGCCCGGAACTCGACATGGTGCTGGTGCGGCCGAACTTCAGCGATCAGAATGCGGCGCACAATTCGAGGATGTACGGCAAAGCGGGCGGGTGGGGCGGGCTGGCGCGCAGCACTGAACCAGGCAAGTGCGCGGCGGTGCCCGCGACCATCCTCATCAACAGCGTGCACCCGCTCGGCAGCGCAACCGCGCCCGGTCTGCTTCAGACCGTGGCGCACGAGCTGACCCACGCCATCACGATGAGAATGCCGCTCCAGCAGCCGTGTCGCCACTACCGCTGGTTCACCGAAGCGACCGGAAAGTGGTCGGAGCACTTCGTCTACGAGGATGCGGATTCCGAACAGCCCTGGGCACACGACTTCTTCGGCCGCACGGCGCGGTCGCTGGACGAACCGACACCCGGTGACCTCGAGAAGAATGGTTACGCCGCCTACATCTTCCCGTTCTACCTCCAGTTGACGCGCAAAGAGAGAGCGATCCCCGCGATGTGGCAGGCGTTTGCGACGAACGACTTGCGTAGCGGTATCGACGCCGGACTGAAGACGCAGGGTACCGATTTGACGAAGCTGTTTCCGGAGTTCGCGGTGCGCAATCTGAACCTCGATCCGGTCGACGACTACAGAAAGGCCGACGGCGTGCCCGGCCGACCAATATTCGAGGTGCGGCAGAGCGTCAACCTGCAGCCGGGCACGAGTGTCTATGAGAAGGCCATCCCCATGGGGATGCCGTATCTGGCCACGAAGTACGCACAGTTCGGCTTTAATTCGAGCGTGCGCACAGTAACATTCGACAACACGCTCGTGCCGATACCGTACGCGAGTGTGTGGATCATCGAGAAGATCGGCGGCCAGTGGCAAACGCCCGCGGAATTTACGGCGAAGTCGGGCAAGACGTGGTGTCGCGATTCCGAAGACCTGAGCGAACTGCACATCATCTTCGTGAACCGCGAGTGGCAGGACACCACGCTCAAGGTCGATCCGGGCATACGCCTGCCCCTGCTGAGCGCCTACCCCACCGGTTGCAGCGGCTGGGTCGGCACGAGCGACATGACCAACACGATCGTCAGCACGGATCCGAACGTGAAGATCGTGGAATCCGTGCATACGAACATGCAGTTCGTGCTCGATTCGGCGCTCATCCGGCCCGGTCGGCCGCATCAATACTGGAAGACGGCCGGCGGTCAGATCACGTGGCACGTGCAGGTGACCGGCGATTGCTCGGGCGCGGCGCAGGGCGTGATCGCCATCCCCAATGTTACGGGTGACCACGTGGCGACGCTGACAGTCTGGGAGGAGAACGGCACGATGCATCATTCCGGCACGAGCGGTCCGTGGCCGGGCGACATACCGCGTTATACGGTCAATTGTCCCAACGAGTCGGCTGAGATGACGTTCATGGCTGCGATCGGCTTCTTCGTGACCGATGGCGATAAGGACGACCTCGCGGTGGATGGCAAATCGTTTACCGGCAGTTTCACCGGTCCGCAGCCAGTTCCCTGGATCACGACGCATCACCGGTACTCGTTCCGTTGCGCTGGCTGTTGAGGCTGCGTTGGAAGTTCGCACGAACCGTGGTTGCAATGCTGGAGTTCTGGGATCAGTCATCGGCGCAGCGAAGCTTCGGGTCGGGCGGCTCGTCGTGCGAGCGGGTGTGGCGCTGCCCATGTTCCGCGGCCCGTTCGCAGCGGGATCTGGACACGTGTGAGTCGGCACATTTCTGGCGTTCGCCGATAGTCCGCTGGTTGGCCCATGCGGTACCGGGCGGTCCTGCCGAAGTGTGAGTCAGCGGTGCCTCCGGATGGCGATGCCCCCGGATCACCCGGTGTCGGGTCCTGATGCCGTGGCCATTCCTCCGGGGGAGTCCGGCCGATCCGTCGTTCCGAACCGCATGTAGAGCACCGGCACGACTACCATGTTCAATGCGAGCGAGGTGAGCAGTCCACCCAGCACGACGATCGCGAGCGGGCTCTGGATCTCGTTGCCGGGTTCGCCGCCCGCGAGCGCGAGCGGCAGCAGCGCGAGTCCGGCTGTGAGCGACGTCATGAAGACCGGGCTCAGCCGCTCCATCGACCCTCGCCACACCGCTTCCCTCAGTGGCTCGCCTTCCGCCAGCAGATGGTTGTAGTGCGAAACCATCAGGATGCCGTTGCGGACCGCGATGCCGAACAGCGTGATGAATCCGACGAGCGTCGCAATGTTCAGGACGCCATCCGTGAGCAGAATCGCGAACACGCCGCCGACCAGCGCGAGCGGCAGGTTGACCATGACGAGCAGTGCCTGGCGGACGGACCGGAACTCCATGTACAGGAGCAGGAGGATCAGCGCGAGCGAGAGGAGCGAGAGCAGCGTGATCTGCCGTGTCGCCTGCTCGGCTGACTCGAACTGGCCACCATACTCGACGTAATAGCCCTGCGGCAGCGATACGGCTTGTGTGATGCCAGCCTGGATGTCTTCCACTACGCTGCCCACGTCGCGGCCGGCCACGTTCGACTGCACGACGATCAACCGCTGCACGTTCTCGCGCGAGATCATGTTCGGCCCGACGTCACGACGCACATCGGCGAGCGTGGCGAGCGGGACCTGTCCGCCAGTCGGCGCATTCACGCGTGCATCCCGGATCGCATCGATGCTGCCGCGGTACGACGATGCGAAACGGACGACCAGGTCGAAGCTGCGCTGTTCCTCGAGCACCTGTGACACTGCTTCGCCCGCGAACGCGACATCGATGGACTCGGCGAGGTGTCGGGGCGTGATGCCGTAGCGGGCCATGGCCGCGCGGTTCATATCCACGCGCACCTGCGGCACGTCGGCCTGCTGTTCGATGGCGACGTCTGCCGTGCCGGGCACGCCGTTCACGACAGTCTCGATCTCTCTCGCCAGTCGGCGCAGCTCGTGCAGATCCGGACCGAACAGCTTGACCGCGATGCTGGCGCGTGTTCCGGACAGCATGTGGTCGATGCGATGGCCGATCGGCTGGCCGATCGTGATCTGCGTGCCCGGCACGGCAAGCAGGTTCCGGCGCAACTCCTCGACGACGGCTTCGTACACATGATCCGTGAGGTCGAGGCGTACGTCGATTTCGGCGGCGTTCGCGCCCTGCGCGTGCTCGTCCAGCTCGGCGCGCCCGGTACGGCGACCGGTCTCGATCACCGCGGGATGCGCGAGCAGGATCTGCTCGATGCGCCGGCCCAGCGCGTCCGATTCATCCAGCGACGTGCCCGGAAACGTGATCGCGCTTATCACGAGCGTGCCTTCCTGGAACTCGGGCAGGAACGAACGTCCCAGCGTGGGCACGACGGCGATTGCGCCAGCGACGAGCAGAGCGGCGCCCACCATGACCGGGACGGGCCAGCGAAGCACGGGGCCGAGCGTCGACGTGTATGCCGCTTTGAGTTTACGCACGATCCAGCTCTCGGTCTCCGTTTCGAGCGCCTTCGATGATGGCAACAGGTAGGCGGCGAGGGCTGGCGTCACGGTGAGCGCCACGACAAGCGACGCCATGATGGCGACAATGTACGCCAGGCCGAGCGGCTGGAGCATGCGACCCTCGATCCCGCTCAGGAAGAAGAGCGGCACGAACACGATCGTGATGATGAACGTGGCGGTGACGATGCTCGCCCGGATCTCCTTCGAAGCGCTGAAAATGACTTCGTAGACGGACGTGCGGGCCGTGGCGGGCAAGTGCCGGTTCTCGCGCAGCCTGCGAAACACGTTCTCGACATCGATCACGGCATCATCGACGAGCGCGCCGATAGCGATGGCCATGCCGCCCAGCGTCATCGTGTTGATCGTGATGCCGAACAGCTTCAGCGCGAACACCGCGGTCACGAGCGACAGCGGGATCGCAATCACCGAGATGAACGTCGTGCGGAAGCTCCACAGGAACAGGAAGAGGATGACGACAACGAGGATCGCGCCGTCGCGAAGCGCTTCCAGCACGTTGTCGACCGCTGACTCGATGAAGCTGGCCTGCCGGAAGATGCCGCGGTTCACGTGCATGCCGTCGGGCAGTGTCGTCTCGATGTCTGCCAGCGTCTCGTCGATGCGTTCAGTCAGCTCGAGCGTATTCGTGTCGGGCTGCTTCTGCACCGAGAGGATGACGGCGGGCGTCGCGCTGGCGGAGCCGCGGCCGATGGCGACACCGGGTCCGATGCGGACGTCGGCTACATCGCTGATGAGGACAGGTGTGGTCTCACGCGTCGCGACGACCGTCGAGCCGAGATCGTCGAGCGTGCGGATCCGGCCTGTGCCGCGGATCAGGTACTCCTGTCCGGCTTCCATGAACACGCCGCCCGACGCGTTGATGTTCGATCCTTCCGCCGCGCGCACGACGTCCTCGAGCGTCACGTCGTAGGCGGCCAGGCTCGCTGGATCCACGAGCACCTGGTACTGGCGCACCTCGCCGCCGAGCGGAATCACCTGCGACACGCCCGCCACGGCCAGCAGCCGCCGGCGCACGGTCCAGTCGGCGACTGAGCGCATCTCCATCTCGGACACGCCCTCTTCGCCCGTGATCGCGATGAGCATGATCTCGCCCATGATCGACGAGATGGGCGCGAGGACGGGCGGACCGGCGCCGCCCGGCAGCGCGCCGCCGACGAGCTGGAGCTTCTCGTTGACGATCTGGCGGGCGCGGTAGATGTCGGTGCCCCAGTCGAACTCGACCCAGACGATGCTGATGCCCTGCGACGTCGACGAGCGCACACGGCGTACGCCCGTCGCGCCGTTCACCGCCGTCTCGATCGGAAACGTCACAAGGGTTTCGACTTCTTCCGGCGCCATGCCGTGCGCCTCGGTCAGGACCGTGACGGTCGGCGCCGTGAGGTCGGGGAAGACGTCGACCGGCATGCGCACCGCCGTGATCGTGCCTGCCACGAGCAGCAGTGCGGCGGCGGCAACGACGAGCAGCCGGTTGCGGATGGACCAGCGGATGACGGCATCGAGCATTGTCCGGTCTCCTCAGTGCGCGTGGCCGCCGGCGAACTCGTTGCCGGACATGGATGCGAGACGGACCTGGTAACCGCCGATGGTGACGACCAGGTCACCCGGCTGGACCCCGGCGATGACTGTCGTTCGCCTGCCGTCGCTCGCGCCGAGCGTGAGGACGCGGCGTTCGAAGGTCTCGCCGCCCGCCTGCACGTATGCGACAGGAGTGCCGTTGTCATCAATGATCGCATCGTTCGGGATGACGACGCCCGTGACACTGCCGCCGACCGGAACCGCGGCCTGCGCGAGCTGCCCGAACGTGTATCGACTACCGCGGGCGATCTCGAAGACGGTCGGCACGGTGCGCGTCTGCGGGTCGAGAACGCTGCTGACAGAAACGAGGCGGCCCGTTTCGTGAACCTCTTCGGAGCCCGCGATCGTGAACGTGGCGCGTGCATCCCGCGGAATCGAACCGGCAACACCCGCCGGCACCTGAACGCGCAACCACGCGGTGCGCGGATCGACGATCGTGAACAGTGGCTCGCCCGCTTCGACCCGGCCGCCCGGGACGAACGTGCGCCGTGCGACGACGCCCGCAATCGGCGACGTCAGCCTCAGCCGGAAGTCGTCGCCCTCACCGGCGCCGAGCGCCGCGGCCTGCGCCCGCGCGACCTCCAGATCGTGACGCGCCTCCTCGAGCCGCTTCTCCGGGATTGCACCCGCGGCGAGAAGCCGTTCCGCCCTCGCCACTTCACGCTCCAGCCGATCCGCCTGTGCGCGGATCTGAGCGAATCCGCCCTCCTGCGTCGTCGGCGCCAGCGTCACGAGCAACTGGCCGGCGCGCACCGCCTGCCCGACGGAGGGTGCGTTGCGATTCGCGTCGGCCGGGGCCAGCCCGTCCACTGGCGCGCTGACCAGCACGAGCGCGCCATCCGGTGCGACGATTTCCGCTGGCGCCGTGACCGTGCGCTGGACGGAGTCCTGTCGTGCTGGCGTCACGTCGAACGGGATCTGCCACTGCTGTTCCTTGAGGAACGCGATGCCGCCGCCATCTGCCTCCTCGGCGTGGGGCGCTTCCGCTTCCGTGGCGAACACGGTGACCGCCGGAAGGACGTGGAGGCTGCTGACCTGCGGACTCTCGAGCGCGAGTTCGACGCGATATACGCCCGGCCGCTCGATAACCGGGTCGAGCAGGAAGATCCCGTCGCGCGCCACATCGTCGATCGTGAAGCTCTGCGCAACCTGCGTGTCGGCCATGAACCGGACCGTGAGCGTGCCGGACCGGATCGGCTTGAAGTCGCCCATGTCCGTCAGGTGGATGGCCCAGTTCCCCGTGGCCTGCCCGGCCACCAGGTGAGGATACTCGAGGAACAACTCTGTCGAGTCGTTCCACTGCGTCACGACGACGCTGCCGTGCTCGCGCTCCACTTCGGGCGGCGGAGCCGAGCAGCCGGACAGGACCAGCAGCATCGAAAGGCCCGCCAGGCATCGGATCGTTGATCTCATCGTTCGTCTCTCCCGTTCATCGGGCCGTCGAATCCGCCGACTGCCCGCTCCAGGTCGTAGTAGCTGGTCCAGAGGTCCGCACGCAGCCGGATTTCCGCGATCTGTGCATCGCTCAGCGCCTCCGCGGCGTCGAGCAGGTCGATCAGTTCCATCTCGCCTTCGCCGTAGGCGACGCGAGCGATGTCCAGCAGGTCAACTGCTTCATCGGCCGGTCCGTAAAGCCGAGCGCGCTCGGCGAGGGAGGTGTAGACGTCGAGGGCCCGGCGTACATCGCTTTCCACCTGCCGGCGGATGAGAGAAATCCGGTGCCCGGCGGCGGCGACACGGGCGTCCGCCGCGTCGATCGCGCCGTCTCGCCGGTCCCAGAGCGGAAGCGGGATCGACAGGCCGAGAAAGGCGCCAGTGAGTCCGTCCGACTGGTTCTTGAGCCCGCCGGTCGCCGTGACATCGGGAATCCGTTCACCCCGGGCGACGCTCGCGCCTGCGCGTGCCGACGCCAGCGCCGCTTCCGCAGCCGCGATCTCCGCGCGTCGGGCCAGGGCCCTAGCCAGGACCCGGTCTGCCGCGACAGCGGCAGGCGAGCCGCTGAGCGAATCAGCCGGGCCCATCTCGATCGTCTGCCCGGCCGGATCGATCAGCTGGGCCAGCCGCCTCCGGGCCGCCGCCGCCTCGATCGCGGCCTCCGCGAGGCGGGTCTCGTAGCGCAGCCGCTCGACGCGTATGCGACCACGGTCGTAAAGGGAGATGTCGCCACCACTGAACCGTTCGTCGGCGCTCCGCTCCCCTTCGCGGAACACCTCGGTCACGCGGCCGAGCACGGCTTCCGCGCGCTCGGCCATGGCCGCTCCGGTCCACGCCCGCTTCACCTCGAAGGCCAGGCGGGCGCTGTCGGCCGCGAGTCCCGCGGCGGCCGCCGTTGCGCCCTGTTCCGCCGACTCGCGGCGCGCCGCTCGCGTGCCCGGCCACTCCAGCCGCTGGCTCAGGTTCAGATACGTTTCGGAATAGCTCCATCCGCCGGCCGAGAGCGGCTCGTGCGTTGCGACGAGGGCCGGATTCGGCCATGCCGCCGCCTGCGTTGCCAGTGCGGCCGCCTCGGCAGCGTCCGCGCGGGCTAGCCGAAGCTCGATGTTGTTGGTGGCGAACAGCCGGATCGCCTCCTCGAGCGTGACCCTGCGCGCCTCCTGGGCCGCGACAGGCACGACGCCAGCCAGCAGGCCCGCCATTGCCAGCAGGATGCCTCGATGGGGAATGTTCACGGGCACATCTCCCGCATGTACGGTTCGCGCCCGCGTTTACGCCGGGCGTCAGGACGAATTCAGGATGTACGGGAACGAGCCGGCCGGTCGGCCGGAGAATCAGACGGGGAAGGGCGGGGCGCGGGGGGCGACGGCCGGTGGCGCACGCTCCATCGGACGAGGCACGTCCGACCGCGGCAGGTCGACGGCCGCCACAGGTATCGTGAATAGCAGATCGGTCAGCGCCGCTGGAGCAACGAACTCCACGCCTGCCGCCGGAACACGCTGGTCCAGGTCGACGAGCTGTGTGCCGTGCGCGTGATGGTCCGCCGACGAAACACCCGGCAGTGAATCCGATGGCTTCGGTGCGTCGTCGTGGTGATGCGATGGCAGACCCGTGCCGAGCGCTCCGAGGAGCGCGACGAGGCAGAGGGCCGTAGACGAACGGAGGCATCGGTCGCGTCGCATCACGACTGATGATGGCGTGTGCCGCTGGAGCCGTCAAACATGCGCGCGACGTGCTCGTTACCGGCCGCGAGGTCGCGCTATCCACCGTCGCGAACCGCATACAGACAGGCGCCCCTCCCGTGGCGGCCGCACTGGCGCGAAAGCGCAGGAGCCCCGACCGTTCCGCGGGCGCGATCTCCGCACGAAGGCGAATCGACTCCGGACCGTTGACCATGAAGCTCGCGTCACTCCTGTTCCTTCTGCTGACCCTGCTGATGCCGGCCGACCTCTCCGCGCAGTCCGGGCAGCAGCGGGCGCGGGCGCTGGACCTGCTCCGCGAAGGTTACAGGGTCCGTCTCAGCACGGTCGACGGCACGTTCGAGGGGACCCTGGCCGGATCCAGCGCGATCGAGGTACGGCTTTCCATCAGTGATTCACTGCGCACGTTCCCGGCCGGCTCGATCGAGGGTCTCTGGGTGCGGCGCACCCATGCCCGGCGAGGCGCGATCCTGGGCGGCGTCATTGGCGGCGTGGTGCTCGGCGGCATGACCGGTCTGCTCGCTACCGCACTGTGCGGGTCCGACTGTGAAGGGGCCGGGGACTTCGCCGCGGGATTCGTGCTGGGCGGGGCCGTCGGCGCCGCCGGCGGGTCCGTCGTCGGGGTCGTGGCGGGCTCATGGATTCTGACGTGGCAGCGGGAGTTTCCGTGAGCGACCTCGTCCGACGCGTCCTGGTCGTCCTGCTCGTGCTGTCCGTTCCGGCGACCGCCAGCGGCAGACTCCCTGGCAGACCGGCATCATGGCCGGCACGGTGCTCCACCGGGAGCCGGGCCTATCCACGGCCGGGCTGGACGCCGGCCTCATCGTCCGACGGCAGCAGACGCCCCTCGTGGAGGTCATCGCGGCCGTGGGTGCGCTCTGGTTCCCCGAGACCCGCACCGAGTTCCGGACATTCAATCCAGACGGCACCACGTTCACGGAGATCCAGACGGCCGAGACCGCCGGCCCCTATCTTTCGCTGCATGCCGGCCGCCGCGTCGGACGGGGCACGACCGACGTGCTCCTCGTGGCGAGCGCCGGCGTGGGTCTGATGCGGGAGCATATCACGATCTCCAGCGAAGGTGCGGTGCCCGGCATCTTCACGCCGATTGGCGAATTCGTCGACTGGGAGATCACGCCGGAGCTGGGGGTCGGCGCATGGCTGGGCTTCCCGTCTCCCGGGTTCGTCCGGCTGCGCCCGCAGCTCGACGTGCGCTTCCGCACGCTGCTGCTGGTCGGCGACGGGTTCATCCCCGCGCTGTCGCTGAGGCTCGGAGCCATCCTGCCGTAGGACCGCACAACCGGGCAGACCGACAGCCGGCCGATGGGCCCCGGCCAGGGCGCCGTCTACGTGGAACACGAGCGGCGCATACGTAGTCCATCCGATCACCATTGTCCGGTGGGAATGACATCATTTCATCTCCGTCTCATCCACCAGACAGGGGAGGCCGTCATGGCATTCGGGATCCGTCAGATCGGTGCGCCGCTCGCGATCATGGTGTGGCAGGCAGCGCCCATGACCGTGGACGACCGCGCGTCGTACCGGCTCTCGCTGGGCTTCGGCGCGGGCGAGCTTGCGAGCCAGCAGATTGCGTCCTGCGCCGGCGACGAATACGTCCAGCGTGCTGTCAAGCATAGGACGATCGGTGTGCGGGCAGACATGGTGCCCGCTACGGGCCCGGGTCGGTTCACGGCGTTCGCGGGTCTTCGCAAATACACAGGGGAAACGCAGCACGGAACGGTCGTGGTGTCTTCCCTGGAAGGCGAGCAAGACTGGTTCGTCGGCGGGGCGCTCGGCCTGCAGACCCGATACTTCGGTCTGGAGTTCGGCGCGGCGCGCTCGCCGGTCGACACACTGCAGGAGAGCAATGGCGTATTCCTCGGCTCGATTCGGATCGGCAACGAAGACAAGCTGCACTTGCGGGCTGACTACAACGCGCCCGGTGTTGCCCATCGCGTTATGGGTGACGGCCGCCTCGGCCTCGCCTGGCGCCAGGGGCGTGTCCGTGGGTGGAGCGGTTACGCCGGCCTGTCGGCGTGCCCCCTCTGCTCGGTGTTCGAGAGCGATGTGGGCGTTTTCATGGAGACCGCGATTCCAATCAGCGAGCAGTTCGATCTGATGGCACATGGGTTTATGGCATCGACCGCGTTCGGCGCGAGGACATCGTTTCTGGGGGTCGGCGCCCGCATCCACTTCTGATGCCGGCCGGCGACTCAGTGCAGGTTGTGAAGGCCGATACCGGCGTAGCGGATCTCATCGCGGAAGAAATGACCGCGATGTCTCTATTCCTCTCGCAGTGCCTCCAGAGGCTGGATGCTGGCCGCTCGCCATGCCGGTATCCATGCGGCGGCGCCCGCCACACCGAGCAGTACGAGCGCTACCGCAACGAACGTGAGCGGATCGGCCGCGGAGATACCGAAGAGCTGGCCGCGGATCAAACGGCCGGCGGCGAGGGCGACGATGACGCCGATGACGAGACCGGCCAGCGCCTGCCTCATCGCCTGGCCGACGACCATGCCGAGCACGCCGCGACGCTGCGCGCCGAGAGCCATGCGAACGCCGATCTCACGGGTGCGACGGCCGACTGCATACGCGAGCACACCATGGATGCCGACCGCGGCAAGGAGCGTTGCGGACACGGCGAACACGCCGAGCAGAAGCATCACGAAGCGACGTGTCGCCACCGCTTCGAGCATGAGCTGGTCCACGGTGCGGACGGTCGACAACGGCTGAACCGGGTCGATCCTGCGCACCGCTTCACGGACACCGGCCACGATGCCGATCGGATCGCCTGCGGTTCGAACCAGCAGTGTCATGCGGTTCGGCAGGTACTGTCCGGTCGAGAAGAAGACGTACGGCCGGGCGGGAACGTCGAGCCCCGAGCGCCGCGCATCGCGGACCACGCCGACGATCGTGATCCAGTTGTCTTGATCCTCCGGTGCCTGCGTACCGAACGCGAACCTGCGCCCGACCGCTTCGTCGCGAGGCAGGTAGCGCCTTACGAACGCTTCGTTCACCACGCCGACCGTCGGCGCCTCCGCATGATCCGTCGACGACAGCAGTCGGCCGGCCGCCGGACGCAACTCGATCGTCTCGAACAGCTCCGGCGTCACCGCATCGTAGGCGACCGGGAACTGAGCCTCCTGCTCCGACGGACTACCGCCCTCCACGAAAACCGGTGAAGACTGCGGCAGCCGCGACAGGAACAGATTCGAGATCAGCCCCGTCGATTCGACGCCCGGCAGAGCACTCACCGATTCCGTCAGACCGCCCCAGAAGATCCGACGCTGATCCGGTGTGCCGTAGCTCCTCGCCGGCAGATTCAGCGTCACACTCAGCACGCGCTCCGTCGTGAAGCCGGGATCCACACTCTGCAGATTGCGGAAGCTCCGCATCAGGAGCGTCGCACCGGCCAGCAGCGCCAACGCGAGCGCGAATTGTCCGACCACGAGCGCGGGTCGCACGCGGTCCCTGCCGCCGACATCGCCCCGGCCACCCTCGGCCAGGAACTGCGCCGGGTCACGCCGCGTGATATGCAGCGCCGGCGCGAGACCGAACAGCACGCCCGCCAGGACCGTCATTGCGAGGGTGAACAGCAGCACGGGCCCGTCCAGACCGACCTGGTCGAGCCGCGGCATGTCGGCGGGCGCCACCGCAACCAGCAGATCGGTGCCCGACACCGCGATCGCGAACCCCGCAATGCCGCCCACCAGCGCGAGAATCATGGTGTCCGCCAGCACGTACCGCAGCAGAGTGGCACGGCCCGCGCCCAGCGCGACACGCACCGCGAATTCGCGACGCCGCGCAGACGCCTGCGACAGCAGCAGATTCGCGATGTTTGCGCACGCGATCAGCAGCACGACCACCACCGCGGCCAGCAGCACGAGCAGGCCGGCGCGAACATCGCCGATCGCGGCTTCACGGCGAGGCTCCAGTAACACGCCGTTGCCTTCCATCGAGGCGATCTCGGTCTCGACCTGCGCGGCAATGCGCGACATGTCCTCCTGCGCGCGCTCGATCGAAACACCCTCCGCCAGCCGTCCGACCACCGGCAGCCACAACGCGCCCCACTGCTCCCGCAGTTGCGCATTGCCATCGAACCGCTGCGATACCCAGAACGCGGCCTCGCCGAAATCCGGCGGCATCACACCCACGATCGGCAACGTCGTACCGCTCAGATCGATCGTACGTCCGATCACCGCCGGATCCGAGCCGAATCGTGTCGCCCACAATCCGTGACTCAGCACGACCGCGCCCGGACCGTCCGGCGACTGCTCCTCCACCGTGAACGTCCGGCCCAGCCTCGCCGGCACGTCCAGCATCTCGAAGAAGCCTTCCGTCACGATCTGCCCGCGCAGCTCCTCCGGATCCCCGCCCGCCGTGACCAGGTTCATCCGCGCATCCCGCACCCCCACCAGATGCTCGAAGGACCGTTGCCGCTCGCGCCACGCCTGCAGATTCGGATATGACGTGACGTCCCGATCGATGCCCTCGCTCGGGTTCGTCATCCACACCGAAACCAGCTCGTCGGGCTCCGGATACGGCAGCGGCCGCAGCAGCACGCCGTACACCACACTGAACACCGACGTGTTCACGCCTATCCCGAGCGCCAGCGTCACGATCACCGCCAACGTCAGTCCCGGCGCTCGACGCAGGCGCTGCACACTGTGTCTCAGCTCCCGCACCATCGACTCCATCACCGATACCCTCCTCCATGGACGGTGCGCGGACCACGCACGCTCATCGATTGAAGGCGACACGTTGCCCGCCTGCTCACCGGCACGATCACGCCCCTGCACCCGGCGAAGCTCCGCCAGCCAGGCGGCCGGCAGACCGCGCAGCGCATCCGTCACCAGCATCAGCCACGCGCGCATGACGGCCAGGCGGCCAGCCGCACTCGCCTCCGACAGAATCGCGTGTGCGACATCCTCGAGCTCCTCGCCGTACCGGCGTCGCGCCACCGGCGGGTGCAGCCACAGCAGCCACCGGTACATCATTGGCCACCCGTCGCGGCACGCCGCACCGCCGTCCGACCCAGCTCCACCATCCGCTCCAGACGTCTCACCTCCGCCTCCAGCACCGCGCGGCCAAGCTCCGTCAGCCCGTAGTACTGGCGCCGCTCATCCAGCTCCGTGTCCGGCGCCGCCGTGGGCTCGACCAGTCCCTCGTCCACGAGCCGGTACAGCATCCGGTACAGCGTCGTCGGCCCCAGACCCAGCCCGGACGCCGCCTTCGCGCGCGCCGCCTTCAGGATCGCGTAGCCGTGACGGTCGGCTTCCGAGAGGACGATCAGGATCCAGAACTGGCGTGGCTGGAGTGGCAGCCAGCGATCGACGTGAGGAATCCGTTTTCTATTCATATCGGGCATAATATGCCCATTCTGGAAATAGAGCAAGACTCACGTTTCCCGAGGCGCATTGGCGCGAGGTTGCGCACATGGCGAGCAGCGGGCCGCGTCGGCGCGAGGTTGCGAACATGGCAACGGCGGGCCGCGTCGGCGCGAGGATGCGCTCATGGCGAGCGGCGGGTCGCGTCGGCGCGAGGATGCGAACATCGCAGACGCGGCAACCTGCGACGCCGATTGCGGGATTCGATGCGCATGGGACACCGAGTTCCGCACACGCGGGTGGCGCGCGCTCATGACTGCGGGATTCGGTGTCCTATTCGCTCTCAATACCGCACGCGCACTCGCAACATGCAACGACTGCGGACCTGGCAACGACTTCGACCATGGCATCGCCCGGACAACCACGGCGACGATCGCCTCTGCGATCACCGCGTGAGGCCACATCACGAGGCACGTAGTGCGCTCACCGGACTCCGGGATGCGATCGGCCAGGCGAGCACGGGCGGACGAATGACCGACACCGCTATGGCATCGCCCCGACAATCACGCCACATCACGAGGTACGTAGTGCGCTCACTCGGCTCACGGATGCGATCGGCGGGGCGAGCACGCCGGGTCGCGTCGACGTGAGGATGCGCTCATGGCAACGGCGAGTCGCGGCGGCGTGAGGTTGCGCACGTGGCAACGGCGAGTCGCGGCCGCGCGCGGATGCGCAATGGCAACGGCGGGTCGCGTCGGCGCGAGGTTGCGCACATGGCAAACGGCGGGTCGCGGCCGCGCGAGGTTGCGAACATCGCAGACGCGGCAACCTGCGACGCTGATAGCGGGATTCGAACATCATGGGACACCGATTTCCGCACACGCGGGTGGCGCGCGCTCACGACTGCGGGATTGGGTGTCCTATTCGCTCTCAATGCCGCACGCGCACTCGCAACATGCAACGACTGCGGACTTGGCAACGAATTCGACCATGACATCGCACGCAGACGAACTGATTGCGGCGCTGGCCGAGCACCAGCACGGCGTTGTCACACGCGCGCAGCTGATAGCGCGCGGGGTCCCGCCAACGGCCGTGGCCGCGCGTGTGCGGGCCGGACGGCTCTGCGTCGTTCATCGCGGTGTGTACGTGGTCGGGCCGGTCCGGATGCCCCGGGCGGAGCAGATGGCGGCGGTGCTGGCGTGCGGGCAGGGCGCGGCGCTGAGCCACGTGAGTGCGGCGGTGCTGTGGCGCCACCTGGCGGAGCCGAGCGGGACGGAACGCCAGCGCGTTCTGTTCACGGCCGCCGGCCTGCGGCCGATGAAAACAGCGAGTGGCGGCCGGCCGTCGCGCGACATCGGCCTGCACCCAACTCCGCTCGCAGGCGAGGAACTGCGCGTCGATGTGGAGGAAGTGCTCGTCGACGTGGCGGTCTGCGGCAGGGACTGCGGCCATCGGCCAGGTATTCGCGTGCACCGTGTCGCCTCACTCGAGGCCGGGGACGTGACGGCCCTCGAGGGAATCCCGATCACGACACCG